>DAVZHW010000035.1:0-18265 GCA_052273625.1 Candidatus Fimenecus sp.
TTGCAAAGCTGCTTTTACTCTTATGCTCCTTGATAGCTCTTTCAACTTCAACTACAGCGGCAAGCGTTGGTGTTTGCACTGTACCTATGGTTATCTTCTCTCTGTTTCCATACGCCTGTGTAGCAAGCACTGTGAGATTTATGCCCCACAGCCAGTTGGTGATATCTTTGCACCTTGCAGCTCTTATAATAGAAGCTCTGTTCTCAATGCTTTGAAGATTTCTCAGGTTAAATGCACTCCTTATGGAGCTTTCATTAAGATTATTTATAACGGCTCTGTAAACAGGCAAGCCTCGTCCTAAATTTATATATATGTAAGAAAAAATGTTCTCACCGCTATCGTCATTGTCGGTAGCACATATGATTTTATCCGCCTTGCTCAAAGCCTCGTCAAGGCACTCAATGTAGGAAGAAACTATATTGTTCTCACTATTTTTTAATGGCGTATATTTAAATTGATAAGGTATACAAGGAAAGGCTTTACTGCTCCATTTGTTAAAATCGCTGCCGTAAGCAGAAGCAGGAGCCAGCTCATATAATCTTCCCTTTGCATAGGCGATCATGGTATTGTCGCCGTTAAGAATGGTTTCCCAGTAATAGATATCTGAATGTGCTACATATGTCACTTTCTTTCCTGCACCAAGAGCTTTAGCTATTTTCTTTGCAACGCTCTGTTTTTCAACTATTATAACAGTCAATAATATCCCCTCTTATTTTATCATATGTTTTTCTATTTATCAATGGGCTATCAGCCAATCGTGTTCGTTTTTTTACTGTAATGTGCTTTTACGGACTTTAAATCTACAAGAAGGAGAAGTACAGAAATAATACTCCCCTATTGGCGTTGGCTTTAAGGTCAAGCGACCGCCGCAGTATGGGCAAGACTTAACATAGCTAAACTCAATAAGTTCCTGCACGTTCTTCACATCTTCCCTTGTGTACTCATACAGTAACTCTTTTCTGTCTTTGAATTTAATATTCTCGTCCATAAGTACGCTTGCTCTGTCACCGACATAGCCATTCGTATACAGCATAACGTTTTCTGTATCAAAGTGTTTTCGCATATCAAGAATTTCGTCCATTTGGCGGATCGTTATGTATTCGGGTGAGCGAAAGCAAGCAAGGAGAAATGTTTTATCGTTATCTTTATCGTGATACAGTGCAAAGTGGCTCATATCTCTGTCCGTGTAAAAGTCCTCTGCTTTGTCGAGACACTCATAATTATCATCACTATAATACTTATTTATAATTGCAAGTTTGAAGTCTGCATCTGACATAATATCGAGAGCCTTCATACCGCTTGCTTTTTCAGTGTGCTTTCTGAGACGTATCTCATTCCTACTAAGCCAAAAGCCTGCACCTATAACGGCTGCTTCTAACATTACAAGTCCGACAAAGCCGATATATTTATATAGAAGCAGTCCTATGAAGAAAGTAACATAGGCGGCAAAGTAAATTTTAGAGGGTTTTCTATTCTTTTTCTGAGCCTTTTTTATCTGTCTTTTTCTTTTTCTAGTCAATCCGATCGGCGGTGTATAATTAAGCATTTCATTCTCTCCCTTAACTCAAAAAGCCCCTATTATATAAATGGGGGCTTTTTTCTTTATTTCTTTGTCAGTCCATTGTAACATTCGTTACATATCTTCACACCCTTAAAATCGTGAAACTCTTCTTGATGCTCGTTACAGAAGGCACACGTTTCTCTGTGTTTTTCCAAAATAATCATATCACCGTCAGTGTATATATCAACGCCAACGCCAGTATCAAGTCCATACACTCTTCTTATCTCTTTCGGAATAACAAGCCTTCCGAGTTCGTCTATTCTTCTGATTATTCCTGTTGATTTCATTAAGATCCTCTCCTTCTAAATTTGTGACATATGTAGCACAAATTTCAGTTCTATCAGTTACCTATATTATACACCTGAAATGCGCAAAAGTCAACACGTTTGAATGAAATTGTGCTATATGTGTCACAACTTACACTGCTTTAATCATTATTTATTCTTCTATTCCATAGTTCAACGGCAGCTTCACATTTTTCAAACATATATGTTTTAGTTTCGCATTTACCACACATAACGTAGTATCTTAAACCATATGCATCTGGTCTTGATTTAATCACAGCTTTATTCCCGCAAAATGGGCAAGGCTTTAAATCATAATTATTCAAAGAAACACGATTAGAAATAGTCATTTTTAAACAATCCTTTCAAACAATAAATTATTAATATAAAAAGTAGATTGCCCAACAAGGGTTTGGATTTGTTCTATGTCCGTCAGGACAGGTTTCCACATACACAACGTAATAAACGTCGCTATCCTGTTTGTACTCATAGTCTATCTGTTCCTTGAAGATTTTGGTCATATCATCAATATTCTTATTGTCAAAAAGTATTGTATATACATCATTATAGCTGTCTTTTTCAGGTGTGAGTTTATTTTCTAGCATTGAAAAATATTCTTCTACCGTATTATAATCTATACCATACTTCCAAAACTCCGTATAATGCTCCTTGATATACTCCGCCTTTTCTCTTGAATATGCTGTAAGTTCTGCCTTCATAGAATCTATGTCTGCTTGCGTAATTTTATTACCGCTTGGCTTAGATGGTTGAGCCTCTTTCTTAGTTGTAGTTGTCTGTCGAGGCTGTTCTGTTTGCTGTGGTTGTTCATAAGAATAATCATTATCACTATTATCCTCACTATACGAAGGCTGATTATCCTCATAGTGATAATCATTGTTATCCTGTGATGGATAATACGCAAAACCACCGTTGCCATTGTTACTATTATTTTGAACTGTGGTAGTTGTCTTTTTTGTTGTAGTAGTGTTCTTAGTAGTCGGTGTGGTTGTTGTAGTGATTGTATCACTTGTCGTTGTGGTAAACGTAGTTGCATTTTCAAAAGACGGTTTCCACGTTCCAATCGTTGTTGTAATTGTGGCACTTGTAGCCTTTGTTTCAGCTTTTGATGTATCATCTAGCTGACCGCAAGATGTAAACATTGTAAATGCCAATATAGCTGCTATAATCTTTACCGTGTTTTTCATATCAATTACTCTCCTTGCCATTATGTTTTTCATAATCTCTCGTCATCAATGTTCTTAAAGTATTTCTACACTCCTCAATTTGTCTATACAGAATTGTGTTTTCCGCTCTAAGTTCCTCAATCTTGTCAATCATTTTATGGTTTAACGACATAGATTGTGTCAACAGATCATACATTTCGTTATATGTTTTACTTCTCATTATTTGTAACCTTTCATTTACGTTTGTGCTATATGTGTCCACTAATAAAGGAAATACACAGCCCAACAAGGGTTTGGATTTGTTCTATGTCCGTCAGGACAGGTTTCCACATACACAACGTAATAAACGTCGCTATCCTGTTTGTACTCATAGTCTATCTGTTCCTTGAAGATTTTGGTCATATCATCAATATTCTTATTGTCAAAAAGTATTGTATATACATCATTATAGCTGTCTTTTTCAGGTGTGAGTTTATTTTCTAGCATTGAAAAATATTCTTCTACCGTATTATAATCTATACCATACTTCCAAAACTCCGTATAATGCTCCTTGATATACTCCGCCTTTTCTCTTGAATATGCTGTAAGTTCTGCCTTCATAGCATCTATGTCAGCCTGTGTTATTTTGTCACTTCTGCTTGTCATGCCTGTCACAAAATCACTTTCTTCACCGTAATGTTCAACCTTTGCATCGTCAATCTTGACAGCCTGAATTTTGAAGTTATACGAAGCTTCTGAATTAAGATTTTTCACAGTAAACTGAGTGTCTGCCGTTCTGCCTATCTCAGCCCAACTTTCACCATTATCCTTATATACCACATACTCGTTACAACCGATCTTATCCCACGAAAGAGTAATGCTGCTTTCAGTTACAGACAATACATTAAGTCCTCTTGCCTTTTGGGGAGCTGTCGCTGTTGACACGCCGTCAGACCAATTACCGTACTGCTTTGAGCCGTTTACAAAAGAATAAGCACGGACTTTGAAGCTCTCTCTTGTGGCATTTGGCAGACCTGAAACTACCGCATTTGTTTCTGTTACGTCTGCGACCTCGTTATACACGCCGTCCTTTCTCATTCCGACTGAATAGCCGTCAGCTCCGCTTACGCTATTCCATGATAAGCTTATCTCGCTGTTGCTCAAAGTGTTGGACTGTACACCTGTTACCTTTGCAACGCTCGTTGTGGCAGCAACAACTTTTGAATGTTTACCATAATGGTTATTGCGTTTCTTCTTATCGTCCTTCTTGCAAGCCCTTATTTTAAACTTGTACTCTGTCTGTGGCGTGAGTTTCTTAATGGTGTAGGACGTTCCTGTGGTCTTACCTATCTCCTTCCACTCACCGCTTATGTATTGGAAAACACGATAGTTTGTACAGCCAATTTTCGTCCACGAAAGCTTAATGCTGTCTGAATTTACAGAAGATACTTTCAATCCTTTGCAAGGCTGTGGGTTTGTGGCGGTGTTCCAATTGGAAGAATAAGAGCCATATACCTTTTTACCCTTTACCTTCTTATATGCCCTTACCTTAAAATTCTCTCTCGTGGCATTTGGAAGCTTCTTTACGGTGTACGTTGTGCTTTTTGTATCAGCGACCTTATTATATTTTCCGTTCTTACGCATATACACGGTATAACCGCTTGCACCCTTGACCTTGCGCCATTTAAGCTTTATCTCGCTGTTGCTTAAAGTATTAGATTTAAGACCTGTTACCTTACCGACACTTGCCGCCTCTGCGGTTATTGACGTTTGAGAAAAAAGATTGTAGTGATCGGCGATAGGTGCATACATTCCTGTGCCTATCATCATGGTCGCCAGTATAGCTGCTGTTGTTCTTTTAATGCTGTTCTTCATGGTATCTCTCCCTTTATATTCATTCATAAGCCCCGATATATTCCGTTCTCTTACCGCATATCGGACACGGTATCATATCATCATAGGAAGCTGATATGATCTGCTTTGTTGTCTTACACAACTCTTTACAGCACTTTGGAAGAACGTTTATAACGTCCTTATCCTTTAAAACACTTGGTCTGACAAGCTTATTAAACCTAACGTACTCGACCCACCCTTTGTTATCAAATATTCGGTAAGCATAAAGTCTGCACGCCTCTCGAGTTATCAGATACTCCGTATGATTTGCACAGCCCGAAAACTGCGCATCTTTAAGCTTTTCAAGCAAGGTCGTTTCACCATTTTTCTCGGCTAAAAGCTCAACGGCTGCTACCCATACGGTTTCAAGTATATCACCCTGACTTGTCATAACGCCATTTCTATACGAATATTTCTTCTTACCGTCTGCACCCACGTTTGTTGTAGTCATGCCTGTTCCATAATGAGGTCGGAGTGACTTAAAGCTTATTTCGACCAACTCCAAAGAGTTTATCAAGCCTATCTGCATTTTAGTTCCTTTCTGATTGTGCTAATAGATTTACACGTTCCCACGTCAAAATCTCTCCGCAGGACTTACATCTTACAGGTTTTCTAACTTCTATTATTGCTTTGCATTTTCATTTTTTCTTCTCCCAATTGTGACACATATGTCACGCTAATTATTTTTACGCCTTTTGAATATACCCTGCTTTTTCTTAGGCTGTGGCGCATCAGCAAGATTAAAAATTTTACCGTACACCTCTGCATTATGCACCGAATATTCAAAGCAACTCTCTGATGCGGACAACCTGAATACCTTATATCCCTTCTGTGCCAAAGGAAGTATCTTATCTGTAAATCTGTTTTCACCAATGAGATTGAAGAGAAAATACGTCTGAGGTACATATGACATAGCACTGTTCACTATATACTGTTCTATTACTGAAACATTCCAAAAGCCAAAGTCCGCAACCATAAGCTTATACGGACACTTTTCATACTCTGTCAGTTCATCATCAGAAACTATACCGAAGTCTTTTATGGTTATTTCGTGATTTCCCTGAGATATACTCAGGCAAGCAGGAGAATAATACGAAACGCCGTTATACTTAAAACCGTCATTGATACTGCACTCAACGTTTAGATAATCTGCAAAGTTCAGATATGTTTCATTGTCTGAGAAAACCACGCCGACTGAATACTTCTGTTTCAGAAACGAAGCAAGTTCTACAGAAACGTGCGTACAGCCTGTGCGGTGTATAAGCTGACTTACCGCCACGGTGATATGTGCCGTAAGCATTGCAAAATTAAATTTGCCCTGCTCTGCCGTGGCATTTTCAAAAGCTGCCTTTGGCTGTTCATATACAAGAGCAGCATGGTGAGAAGCATTGTTCTCAGGGCGGCTCAGTTCTTCCGTAATGCCTTCTTCAAAATCTTGTGGCTTATCGTCAAAGCTTACGATTGGAACGTCCTCTGCTTCGTCTGTGTCCGCTGTATCAGGTGTTTCCTCTGCGGCTTCTTCCTTGTCCGCAAAGTATTCTTCACTATTGGAGTTGGCAATAAGCTCGTCAATGTCCTCACCTATAAAGTCAGGAACTTCTTCATCGGGCGCAACGCTATCAGCACTGCTCTGCGCCTCTGTAACGAGTTCTTCAAAATCTTGTGGCTCATCATCGAAGCTTACGATTGGAACGTCCTCTGCCTCGTCTGTGTCCGCTGTATCAGGTGTTTCCTCTGCGGCTTCTTCCTTATCCGCAAAGTATTCTTCACTATTGGAGTTGGCGATAAGCTCGTCAATGTCCTCACCTATAAAGTCAGGAACTTCTTCATCGGGCGCAACGCTATCAGCACTGCTCTGCGCCTCTGTAACGAGTTCTTCAAAATCTTGTGGCTCATCATCGAAGCTTACGATTGGAACGTCCTCTGCCTCGTCTGTGTCCGCTGTATCGGGTGTTTCCTCTGTGATCTCTTCCTTATCCGAAAAGTATTCTTCACTATTGGAGTTGGCGATAAGCTCGTCAATGTCCTCACCTGTAAAGTCAGGAACTTCTTCATCGGGCGCAACGCTATCAGGGTGGCTCAGTTCTTCTGTTTTGCCATATTCGTCCGAGCCACTATCACCGTATTTCTTGCCTATATTAACAGGAGATATTGCCGCAACAGAAGGAGAATTTTGATAAAACTCGTTTTCATTGAATGTTTCCTCAAACTCTGCCGAGAGCTGTTCCTGCTCCTCACGTTCCATATCCTCATTTGTAAAATTCTCAGGCATTTCCACCTTTGCAAGCTTAAACGCCGCCTCAGCATTTGTTATCGGTGACAGCAAATGTCTATGATAATCGTCAACCGTCCTTACGCCAGTGATAATATCATAGATACCATTGCGAATAAGCTCGGTCACAAATTCATCGTAATTGTCTATTTCGACCCTATTCACAACGCTATAGAAAATTTTAAGATTAGGGTCAGCCTTTTTTAAATCTGTGAGTATCTCCAACTCGCTTATCTCTTTGTTCTTCGAGCCGCAAGGAACGCCGTTTACCCAAAACAAGGCGTGAGGATTGTAAACCTCTGTGATTTGGCGAATAAGCTCGTCTTTATTTTTTACAGAAATGATGATGCCCAAAACATTGATGTTATGTTTCTTGCTTGGCAGATATTCCTTCATTGTCTTTCTGTTAAGCTTATTGCAGACAACAACTACATTCATTGTATACTTTCCTTCCTACATCTATAAGTACATTTCAATCCATTCCTTTATTTTGCCTATAACCATATCAAAGGAACTAGCCAATGACACATCTTCCTGCACTGAGTTGAAAATGATAGTAACAAGCAGTGATGCCACAAGGCATACAACAAACGAACTGAATATCTTAACTATCCACTCTCCAACGGCTTTCAAATTATTCTTCATTTTTACGGAATGGTCTATCGTTCTTTTTTCTTTTTCGGCAGCTTCTTCACCATTCTTTTTATCGAAAAACAACAGTCTGCTTTCTTCTGACTTCAACACACTCACCTCATTATAAATTTTACACCTTAAATGCACATAAGTCAACACATATCAGTAAATGTGCTATATGTGTCACATCAGAAAATCATCAAGTGCCTGCAAAACAACTTTCCCCTTGCCACGGATATGCTGTGGGTGAGTTTCATTGTATGCCTTCACATAATTGTCAAGGCGTTCTTTCATTTCTTGAGTAATGTAGAAATGCACCTTAATTGGTCTTTTACGCTCCTCAGACAGCATACCTGAGTCGCTTTTCACAAGATACTCTCCTTTTATTTCTGTTGGATCGTTCAGAAAGCTTTCAAGAACAGGCTGCCAAAAGCCCACATATTGTGTATGACCGATTATTTCATTGTCGGCGAAGTAATCATCAATGGCTTTCTTCATTCGCTCGGAAACTGCTATTCTCACAAGGACGTTATTGAAAACTTCCTTGGTTATAGTTTTTTTCTTCTTTATCGGCGATAAGGTAAGGTCGGGATATTTTTCAGAATAAGATTTTGCAAGGACTCTCACGAACTCTCTTGACGTATTATACATACGCCCTATATCCGCATAGCGTTTACCCTCTGCTATCATATCACTCATTTTCTTGGCATCAAGGTGAGAACGTAGTACATCGGGATATCGACTTGCGTGGTCTGCTATCCACGCTGCAATAAAGTCAAGTTCGGACTTATCAGAAGTCCATTCAACATAATGCTCTTTTATATAATAAAAAATGTTAGCCGTACTATGATAAGGTGTAGCAATCTCATAAGCCTTATCGTATATTGTTTTGTTGCCGCATTTCAAGCACTTTGCGCCGATCATAGCAAGAATATCATAACCATCGCTACAGGTCTGCATCAGAATGTCCGCATACTTGATCGTGCTATCATTGAGGTTGATATTCAGTGTGGTGCTGTTCACGCCTACAAGAACGCCCATTACTATTCTTCTGTCGCCGCCTCTTTCTTTTGTAAAAAAGGCGTTGTTTAAGATGTAGTAAGCACCCTTATGTTCAAGCGTACTACCTATGTTTATCTTTCGGGAAATGACCTTATCCAGTTCTGACTTTTCCGCAGGAGTTCTCGGTGCAAGGTCATTGATGTTCTTTATGATCTTCATAAAATGAAACCTCTTTCATATTGTGTTCTATGAATACATTATATCATATTATGAGCAATTTGTCAAGTGCTTTTTCGCATATAGATAAGAAAATTGTGAAAATGCTTGACGTGACATATGTAGCACATAAAAAATAGCAGAGGTTTTGGACTTCTCTGCTATTTTCATTATTCTATTTGCTTGGGTCAGTAGCGCAAAGCTCATAAACCAATGAATTGGCTCTGACTTTTCGAGGAATACGCATATCATACATAACCTTTTTTTGACCTACCTTTATGATGCCTGTTCCGAGAACTCCCGATGATACCCATTTAGTTTCTTCGGGTGTAAGTTTAAATCTTGCCGCCGCCACTTCAATATCAGCCTCGCCCTGCTGACAAAGTATCGTCATACTTGCGTTGTCCATCATCGCATTACCGACCGTGGACTTAGAGAACGTTGAAATATTCTGAACGATAGCTGTCGGTATACCGCCAAGTTTACGAATACGGCGGTATGTTTCCTCATAATATTTACTGCTTCTCGTTGCCTCTTGTCCTGTATAGTCTGTGAGCATTGTCTGAACTTCATCGTTGACAAATATCGTCCTGTAGCCATTCTTGCTATTCTTATTTACGGTCTGCCAAATAAGCTCAAGAATTATCTGCAATGACATTGTTTTGTCCTTTTCGATATTCTTAACATTGAACTGGATAAGCTTATTATTCATATCAATGTTTGTGTGACCATCAAAGAAGTAATCACTATCCGCATAAAATTCAAGGTCAAGGGCAAGTTTTTTCGCATCGTCCTCGTCTTGTCCGTTTAGCATTTTGTACAGGTCACTGAATACTGGTTTGTCCTTCTCGTCTCCACTCTTTATATACGGCTGATATAGCTGCTTGATACACCTATTCAGTATACTTGTCTCCGATGAGGTAAGAGGTGATTTCTTTGCAAGCTCAACAACCATAAGCATAAAGTCTATTTTCATAGAAATAGGGTCTTGCTGAGTGTCCTTATCAACATAATTCAAATCTATATCAAATATATTAATTTTCGTTTTCGAGGACGGTGTAATGTTTATCTGAACACCGCCCATTTCTTCAAGGAGATGTGTATACTCTCCGTCAGGGTCAATAAATATTGACCTATAATCAGGGTGTTTCAGGTACATCTGAATAAATGTCAGCTTTTCAAGCATAGACTTTCCTGATCCCGATGCACCGAACATCATCGTGTTAGCGTTCATTCCTTCGTCCTTATCAATAGCGATAAGATTTTTATTGACCTTTTCAAAGCCGTAACATACACCATTCGGATTGTAGAATACTCTCGTTGAGAAAGGTATAAGCACCGATGCTGCCTCAGTAAGAAGGTTTGTAGTGTAGCTTGTTTTACTGCCGTCAAAATGATTGACTGCAAACGGCATAACAGAATGTATTCCCTTCTCTTGACCGCCTGATATTACATTCAATGCGACCTGACTACTTGTTGCTTTCTGCTTGATATAGTCCGTAAGACTGTCAAGCTCTTCAAGACTCTCTGCACTTATGGTTACAAACAGTGCAATTCTGAAAAGTTCGTTTTCAGTCTTATTCACCTCGTCAAGAACATTTCTGAGGTTTTTAATTCTAGACGATACAGTGTATGACATACCAGTAACGCCCTTCTGACTGTTTTCCTTTTCAATCTGATCCTGACGTTCAACTGCATCACCGTAATCATTTTTTATCTGTTTCAAGGCGTAATTTTTATCAAGTCTTGTAACGATTTTTGATACACATACCCTATAAGGATTGTCAAGGAGCTTTGCGATGAAGCTGTCAGTAAGCTCGTTCACATCATAAGCAAGTCTCATTGCCAACACTCTCATAAAGTGGTTGTCGCCTAGTTCTATGTACTTTCTCGTAAACTTGAAGCCATTTGGAGCAATATAATCTCGAATATTCTCTCCCCTTGCATAGATATCCTTCGCAAGCTTGAACTCCTCATAAGGATAATAGATATCGTGCATTAGCTTAAATGTTTCTTCAGGCTCTAGGATTTTTGTCTTTGAGCCTAGTGCTTCAAGCACGTTGCTGATATCCTCATAGGTGTTATGTAGAGTTGTCAGATCGTCCTTGCTGTTAAGCAGCTCGTATGAAAGAGCCATGTACGTTAAATGTTCAGCCGTTGACTTTGCAGACTGTGAAACATAGTATGAAATGATATCGTTCATACTGTCAACGAGTTCTTCTTGGTCTTGGTTATCCTTCGTTTTAAGCATCATTTCTCTGTCATAGCGTTTAGGGTCAACAGGCTTATTCACTATAAGCTCCTGATACGTTACATTCTGTGGCAAAGAGTTCAGCAGTTCGTGGTACTGGTCTACCATTCTTCGTTTATTGTCGAGCGTCAGCTTATTGTACTCGATATCCGTATATGCAAATACCAAAGCATACACATTCTCACGCACCTTCACAATTCCGTCCTCGTAAACTTCTTCAAAAGGAAGTGTATCTTGTGCAGTCTTTGGCACACAAATCGACTTGCCCTCATACTTACTTTTTTTCTTCTTCATTTCCGCTTCGTCCTCTCCTACAATGAATATTCCTTCGACCTTTTTGGTGTCACTTAAAGATGCTTCTGTGCCAATCGGCACGTCAAACGTGCCTCTCTTACAATATGGTCTTATATCCACTCTGTTTCTTCTCGTATTAATTATGTGTGTTATAAGCATTTCATTGTCCACCTCGATTATAAAACCGAAAATAGAAGCAATGATGATTAACGCACCCATTATGGCTCTCGGCACTAAGCCCATTCCAAACAGCTTGCCGAAAGTCAGCATTTCTGCAATAACCGCCGCCGCCGTAACGGCGATTACGGTTAAATCTTTGATGGAAAATGTTCCTTTGCTTTTTTCACTCTCCGATCTAACGTACTTTATGCTGATTACTTTCGCTTTTATCTCAGCCAAGTTTCATTCCCCCTTATTCAAATATCCTATATAGAAACGATTTTTTCAGCATTAGACAACCTAACCCGATTACAATAACAATGCTGTCTAAATTCATAAATGCAAACTGGCTCATTCTTTCATTCACCCAGTTTCGACCTATTAAATACATCAACGCCATTGGTATCGTTTGACATACTAAAAAGATGTACGATTTAAAAAATTTTTTAAAAAGCCATTTCATACTTTTCATCTGCATACACGCACAGAAAACAGATGATACTGAAACCATACAGCATAACTCTATCTGCCGAACTGTCAGCTTGCACACAAGGCAAAGAGATACAACTAACATTATTAAATTCAGCAGAATAAAAGTCATATAGTTGCTCAACCAAGCAAACACTGTATATATGAAGTCTCCAAAAACATTTCCTGTATCGCTTCTTTCAACCGTTGACTCAAAGCTTCTAATTATTAGGTCGTCATTAGTAACCAGTTTTGAAACTACACCTGACTCAATTTTCAGTATTATAATACACAAGCCAAAGGCATTGGTGATCCAAAAAACTATTCCTAAGAAAGACCACACAAGCTGTTTAAATTCACGCTTGCTAAAGCCATCAAAACTAGATGATGCTATTTGCTTATACACATCAATGTACCATATCATTATCCCTATAAATATAGCAAATGGATATAGTGAAACGTATATGTTTTTTACCATTGTGAATGTGTTATCATCAAACAGTCTTTCCTTTGTCAATTGTCTCCGAAAATAGTTAAAACCAAAAGACGATATTTCCACAAATCTATCGCAGAAATCTGTAAGTTCTTCAAGCACGTCTCCTGCTAAATCTGTCTCACCTGTGAAAACTCCAATTATGTAATTAAAGCTGTCTATAATACTTTGCCAATTATCACGGTCAAACTGTTCTGTATAAACTCTCCAACGGTCATATATGGATATTTCCTCTCCAATATCGTCAGCCTCACCATTGAAAATTTCACTCCAAGTAAAGTACGGCTGCTCATCATCGCCAATATTCTCTCTCAAAAACCGCACATAAAGATTTTGATAGTCCATTCCCTGCGATGATATCCTACCTATAACATCGCCTGCCTCTACATCATCATCAGGCGACACAAGCCATTCGATTGAGCCACTTATCTGTGGACTATATACAGTCTGTATCTCCCCTTCATTATCCTCTAGCCATAGATAATCAGACTGGATATCAAGAATGTAGCCGTCCATAACAGCATAAATGTTTCTTGTTGTTCCACGATCGGCGGCAAACTTAAAGGAATAAAACACTCCGTCCTCGTCATTTTTTTCTTCCTTGTTTGCGGTCAAGGGATAGCATCTATCATCAATATACACAGGCTCGTCCGTAGTCTGTGTTATTCCCTGTATAGGCTCGTTGTCAGCATCGTCGGCATAGGCAGATATTTGAGGAAAAAGCAATGTCATGAGTATGGTGAATACAACGCTCACCATTAACTTCTTCATTTTATTCCCCCTCTCAATGTGCTATATGTAGCACATTATGATTTCACTAAGTTTTGCAATACTGACGGTGGTTTTAAAAGCATTATGCCCATTGCAATGAAAATAAAGATATCTGCAAAATAGTCACCTATTGTTCTATCTCCGCCTATACTGAAAATCGTTTCACCATTGTTCACCATATCTGCAATTTCATCGTTAAACCACGTCATTCCAATAAGAATAACTATAGCCATAAATAAGGTCTGAATAACCGCAGAGATAAAAGTCATTATAAACTTCTTAAAATACTCTGACAATGACTCAAACCCTGCACAAGCAAAAAATAGTGGAGATACAGCTATCATACAGCTTACCTCAATTTGCCTCATTTTTAGCTTTATGTTCACGCACCAACCTATTACAATCAGCACTACTACTGATATTAAAATAGGAAGAACATTTACCATGCCCATGAGAAGGTCTGCAAAATAGCCTATATATCCAATTCCTACTCCCGATCCGAATATTTCATATGAGTCATATGATAATTGCCAAGTATCAAAAAGCTCGTCCATACTCGGAAATAAATCTGCAACACAGCTCACCATACCCTCATTGATATATACAATACATTTGCAAATCCAATAGCTTGAGAGGATAAAAACAAATGACGGAAATGACCTTGCTAAAGCATTTGTAAATCGTTTAAGTGTCAGTTCTCCGTCCTCAGATCTTTTTATTTCACTCTTAATTTCAAGTGCAACACCAATCGACCATATGCCCACTGCCGTGAGAGAAAGAATAGTAGCAATATTTGCAACTAAATGACCGCTACCATACAGTGTATTGGAACTAAATAGCTCATCAGCGACAACATCGTCCATTATGCCGCTCCATAAAGCAGTGAGAGATAAAAAAAGCGTATCAAACCAACTCGCTATTAACGGAGCGGCAAGGTTTGTATCTGAACTGACAAGACTTACAATGGCATCAACAACCTCTCCTATCGTATCAGAGATGCTACTCAGTGCATTACTTATCGTCTCAAAAAAGCCCTCATCATCTTCTTCACTATCGCTGCTGCTTTCATCATCAGCGTATGCCTGTATTACTCCTACGCTGTTATAATTAAGCACCTTTCCTGCTGTACAGCTAAATAAGCACACGGCAAACACAAGAAAAATGCACAGTATTTTCTTCAATTCATATCGCCCTCCTATAATAAGAAAGCCCCTTGAAAGGGGCTTCTCTGACTTTTAAGAGCCTGATCCGAACAGACTCGGCATACCTTCGCCCGACAGCATAGACTTAACGCCTACTTCAAGCATTACTGTTGCGGCAACAATAATTACACCCATAATGAGCTTTCTCTTAGCTCCCTTGGACTTTCTTTCTTCTTCTTCGTTCTCACCTTGCCACCAGTCTTTGAGTGGCTCAACAAGTGTTACGATTATGTATATTCTGATTGCCCAAAATATGAGTGTTGCGATATCAGCTATGTAGCCGTTAGCATCTTCCGCTGTAACCAAAAGGGTTATATCGCTTGCAACCTTCGTAATTCGTGGCATCAATGCCATAATTGCACTATTCAGCATTATTTCACTTCCTTTCAAGTAATTTTACTATTTCAAATGTTCACACTTTTGAACATTTAAAATCACATCTTTAACCCTCATTATTCCAACCATTTTATCTCGGTTTTCAAGAACACCCGTAAAAGATATTCTGTCGCCTTTCTTAAAGAAGTCTGGAAACTTCAACGAGTACGGCGGCATTATCCTTATGTCTATCCAAAACGGCTCGCTTGCATTTTGAAAAATAGCAAGTGAGTTATAGACCACCCTCATTGGTTTACCGCCTATAATCGTTTCTGTAAGTCGAACATCTTGTCCGAGCCTTCCTACCCCTTGTACGGATAACAGCATAAATCTCACCTTACTTCATCGTCATTGTCATTGTTGGTGCAGGAGAAGGCGCAGAAGATTGAGCCGCTGAACTTACAATATTCTTAGCTACCGATGCAGCAGCTGTGGCAGCAGCACCACCACCAGTCGCCGCCCCTGCCGCTGCCTGTGCTGTTGCTTGTCCTGCGGCTTGTGCTGTAGTTTGTTCGGTCGCTACTGTAGCACTTGATACAGCCTGCGAAGCTCCTAACTGAGAAGCTTGCGCTGTTGTGCCTTGTACATCTCTTGCACTTGTTGCCCCATTAACTTCAGCAACTCCACTTTCAGCTTTTACAGTCTCTTTTGCAGCTTCCTGCTCTTGTGACATATGTGTCATGCTCTCGTGCTTTCTGTATGCGCTCATATACTCTTTATACATATTTACATTCGACTTGACACACAACCAATTCAGTCCGTTTTCTGTAACATAAAAATCGTCAAAGCGTGGGTCATATTTTATAAGACCTTTTTTTTCCGACTCTTTGAGAACGTCCATAACGTTTGACTGCAACTTCGCATCAGGTATGTTTTTTACATACTGCAAACTAAGTCGGTCATTCGGCAAAAAATAGTACAAATCACTTTGCAACCCTGTAAACTGAAACGGTTGCTTTCTAAATAACTCTTCTGCCGCATTACTCCTAGCTTTATATAAACGTTGTTGAGCCTTTCTCTCTTGTGCTTTTCCTGCTTTATCCTGTTTGCCTGCCAATCTCCTGTTCATTTTAAACTGAAAATAGAACTGTATTGCAGTTTGAAGAACTCTCCAAACACTACCCAAACTCTCTGACTGGTCTGACATTTTCACATTCCCCTTTCATATATTAATCTCTGTTTTCTATCTCGCTTGCAACTTGCTGAAAGAGAGCATCTTTATCATATTCAACTTTGACAGCCCCCTTCTTTTTCTTTTCTTTCTTTTCCTGCTTAACATATTGAACAGTCGCCTCGCCATAGAGTTCTTCAAAGAAATCTTCATCAGTAACTGCCACTAAATCGGCACCGTTATAATCTCGTTCAAACTGTTCTCCAAGTTGTTTGTTGACAGCTCTTGCTTTTTCTGCCTTAGCCTCTGACTTTCGTTTTTCTCTTGCTTCTTTCACAGGCAGAAACTCTTTTTCAATATCAGTAAAACAACATTCTCTTTTTTCAGGCTGCCAGCTAAAATAAACATCTTCGGCGTGATGAAATTCATCAGCTCGTATCTTCCACGTTTTAAACGGTCTGCCAAAGCCAACTAGGAAAACGCCTTTTCCTCTGTGATCATCGGTTTCCTTACAAAGTATATCAAGTTCATCAGGTGTGACAAGCAAACGTCTCTGCCCTTGCTCACTTTCATTAGTACCGTTTTTACTGTAAGACTTGTTTTCCGTTTTAAAAGTAGTATAGCCTATCTGTTCTTCACATAACCATTTTCTTATCTTATCGTCACGAGAACCAAAAAAGCAAATGATACCGCAGTTAGCAAGTATATCTTTTGCCTCTTTTTCGTACTTCGCCTCCAACTGCGTTAGAGATTGACAAACGAAAGTCATTCTCATACCAAGTGAACGTATAGTAGCTATATCGTCTTTCAGCGTCTTTATTTTTGCTATTTGACAAATCTCGTCAGCCTCAATGTTTAATAAAACTGGAAGGCTGCCGCCGCATTTTTGCGATGCCATATACTTCATTCTTGAAAGAAACTGCTGATAGAACATTGATATGATAGGTTTGAATGTGGTCGAACCTATCGGATATATTACGAAAATTGCCTCTTTTGAATTTGGCTTTATAAAATTGTCAAACTCCATTTCATCTTCAAGAGTGAATTGTGACACAACTTCTGTATACCACAGTCCTAACCTCTTTTGTAGGTTTGCGACAACACCGCCAAGGGTCTCTTGTGGAAGTCCTTTCATTCCCTTATAGTTGAGTACAACTTTGTCCTCGCCTAAATCTTCATTTTCACGGTCTATTGCATATTTCTCCATTAGCAGCGAGTATTCACACACTGGGCTAAGTTTTCTGTCCTGATAATCAATACCTGTGATTATCTGTACTACTCGTTCCAAACTCTTGATTGGTTCATCTTTGGACTTGTAGATATACAGTATAATAGAAGTAAAAAAATCTTCTGCTGCTCCGCTCCAATAGTCATTTCGCTCACCGTCCTCTTTTGTGGCGCTCATAAAGTCTGAGCCAAGATTAATTACATCAAGCTCACTCTGAATATATGCAAATGGATTATAGTGATGAGATAAGTCCACATCGTAAAAGTTTAGCACCCTTATGTTATATCCATTTTTCTTTAAGAGATGTGCGCAGTCTTGATAAACAGATCCTTTCGGGTCAATCACAAAGTAGTTTCCCATCATCTGCATAACATCTGGCTTAATAACACCTTCGGTCTTACCACCACCCGATGTGGATATAACTACCTTATTTGTGTTTGTAATTGCCGCCTGCTTTACTTTATTAATCTCCTTGCCCGAATTAAAGGACACATACATACCCTTTGCAATGGGAACTCCTTCGGGGTCTGCAAATTTTTTCTTTTCGTCGTCACTTGCCCAACGAGCAGAGCCTTGTTCAACTCCCTTGAAAGAATACTCGACCTTTCCCATAAACGCCACTAACATCGCACCGATAACCATAACGTGTACATACCACGTTTGAGCTAACATTATTATTCCAGCCTTAATATCCTGTAAGCTTTTAAACCCATAAAAAAACTCTCCGTGCAACAATCCCCTTGCTGCCTTAATCAGCACCTTATATTTCAGGGTTCCTGCCGTACCGCCTCTTGCGGAATATGATGCACATATCGCAAGTGCTATAATGAGGTACAGCACCATGCAAACCACACAAGGAACTTTGCTTTTCTTTTTTTCTTTTTTCAGA
>DAVZHW010000036.1:0-18031 GCA_052273625.1 Candidatus Fimenecus sp.
GCTCCCTCGTCAGAGGGAGCCTGAAGTTTAATCAATTATTAAATTTGATAACAGCCGTTAGTTATCATATATCAGTTAATTTGTTCGGCGGGAGCAAGCCACCCGCCCCTACCGTGTGGGATATTTAATTATTCAAAGCAAAACAAAAAAGCTAAGTCCGAGGACTTAGCTTTTTTGGAGCTGCTAGGCAGACTCGAACTGCCGACCTCATCCTTACCAAGGATGTGCTCTACCACCTGAGCCATAGCAGCGTATTTAACAACGCTAAAGTATTATACACATTTTACCCTATATTTGTCAACTGTTATTTTATAAAAGGCGGTGTGAATTGCGTTTTTATTCATACCGCCTCATTTTATCAAAGCTCGCCTTTGGCTTTTCTTTCAAGGTAATCCGAGGTTGTGGGGATAACGAGATTTGCCGCACCCTCAAGTATCTCAAAGGTTGCCTCGGTAACATACTGACATTCGCCGTCAACATTAACCGCTGCCAACTCTTTACTTTCAATGTGCATTTTCTTGCCTCTTACAAAATTTGTGAAATCCCAACCTAAATGCTGACCGTTCTTGTACTGATTTACAAGGCCCGCAAGCTTTAATCGGCTGACTGTATTCTCAACTATAATACAATCAAGCAAGCCGTCGTCGGGTATCGCCTTCGGTGCTCCCATATAACCGCCGCCGTACCAACGGGAATTTGCACACAATGAAAAGAGCATTTTGCCCTCATAAGTTTTATCGTCGTCAACAGTAACCTTAAAATACGAATTAAGGCGTTTTGCAAGGCAATAGAAAAGTGCCACGGTATAAGCCGCTTCGCCGTTTACGCCCGGTATTTTCTTCATATCCGCCTGTTTTGCGCATATTTCGGCATCAAGTCCCATAGAGCATTGGTTGATAGCAACGCTGTCCCCTGCTTTGATAAGGTCAAATTTCGTAACGGTGCCGTTTACCTGTGCGTCGATATTGATAAGCTGCTCCCTATCGCCCAAGATTCTGACAAAATCGTTGCCCGAGCCAAGCGGAATTACGGCAACCTGCGTGTTCGGATACTCATAAGAGCCGTTTACAACCTCATAGAGCGTACCGTCGCCGCCACAGGCATAAAATCTTATCTCCTCGCCCGTCTGAGCCATCTTTTTAACATAGCTCATACCGTCTCTGCAGGCTTTTGTAATATAAATCTCCGCATCAAGCTCAGGGTGTTTTTTTATATACTGTTCAACCGTTGGAATGAATTTTTTTACCTTAACGCCCTTACCGCTGGTAGGGTTTACAATAAAAATATGCTTCATTTTACGCCTCCGCTTATTTGAAATACATATACATTTGACATTTTATCATACCATTGTAAAGCTTTCTGCGCTTATCGGCTTTCCTTGCAAACAAATCCTCAAAGTCCTCCGACGGACTGATAATCGAATAGCTGAATCCATGCTTTTTCGGGAATACCCTTCCCATAATTTTAATGATTTCGCTGACCTGACCCTGCGACAGCATTCTCTCGCCGTAAGGGGGATTGCAAATTACCGTTCCCCTCTCGGTTACGGGCTTGAAGTCCTTTAGGTCGGCACGGCGAAGCTCGATATAATCGGAAACTCCTGCTCTCATTGCGTTCTGACGAGCAATTTCAAGTGCGTTGCGGTCAATATCCGAGCCATACGCCTTAAAATCGCTTTCGTGAATTTCAAGGCTTCTTGCAAGCTCTCTCTCCCTGTCCCAAACAGAAAAGTCAATCTGCTCAAAGCGTTCGGCAGAGAAATGCCTTTTAACGCCCGGCGCTATGTTGTGAACAAGCATTGCGCCCTCGATAAGAATTGTTCCCGAGCCGCACATCGGGTCATAGAGCGTGTGATACGGACGAAGCCTCGACAAACTGCACATTGCCGCCGCAAGCGTTTCTTTAAGCGGTGCGTCGTTTGCAACAGGTCGATAGCCTCTCTTATGAAGTCCTGCGCCCGTGGTGTCTATCAACAAATTGACCTTATTTTTGATTATGGAAAACTCGATTTGATGCCTTGCGCCCGTTTCCTCAAACCAATCAATATTGTATACGCTCTTTAATCTCTCGACAACAGCCTTTTTGACAATAGACTGACAGTCGCTCACGCTGAAAAGGTCGGAATTGACGGAAAAGCCCTTTACGGGGAACTCGTCATATTCGGAAATCCACTGCTCCCACGGCAGCTTCTTCGTTCCCTGAAACAAGTCCTCAAAGCTATGCGCCTCAAAAGAGCCTAAGCTTATGTAAATACGCTCTGAAAACCTTGAGCGTATATTTGCCCTTGCCAATATATTTTCGTCGCCTGAAAAAAAGACCCTGCCGTTCTCGGCAGTTACATTTTGGGCGTCCATTTTTTTAAGCTCGTCTGCAACAAGGCTTTCCAAGCCAAAGATACAGGGAGCAACCATATTTATCTGCATAAAATTGTTTCCTTTGACAGTTTTATATATTATATAATTTTATTTGATAAAAATCAACAATATTCTATTAGAAATCTTTTTCGTTTTCACTAAGGAATGTTCAAAACTCAAGCAAGCTTTATATTTTAATCGGCGAAAACTCAAATTTTGCGTACTATTAAAAATAAAATAAATAAATTAAAAATATATATCCTTCTAACATAAGAATATATGTTTAATTGCAGTCAAAAGCTGATTATAAAAATTTATTTTTTGATTTTTGCGAAAATGTAACGCATTTCGGTTTACATCATACCCTTGTTATAACTATTTATAGAAGGGAGATGATCGGTTGAAAAAAAGTGAGGTTTGGTATCCGTATTTGAATTTTGCCGTTTGTCCGAAATGCTTTTTTACCGACAAGCGATTTACCGCACTTTCCTCAAATGCAAGGCTGCTTTATATTTTCCTGTTTGACAGGACAAGGCTTTCGGCTAAAAACGGGCTTTGCGATACGGATGACGAGGTATTTGTCTTTTGCACGGTTGAAACGGCGTGTGAGATATTAAATTGCAGCTGCAACACGGCAATTAAGGCGTTCAAGGAGCTTGAAATCGCACAGCTTTTGCACCGAGCTCGCACGGGCGTTATGAGAACGTACAAAATATATCTTACAAATCCATATAATTTTTAGGAAAAGAAAAAAGGCAAGAATTACTTCTTGCCTTAACTCCATAGGATAAAAATTACTGCTCAACAGCGTAAACGCTAACCTTTTTGCGGTTCTTATCCATTCTCTCAAATCTAACTGTACCGTCGATCTTAGCGTAAAGGGTATCATCAGAGCCCTTACCTACATTCTCGCCGGGATGGATGTGAGTACCACGCTGTCTTACAAGGATGTTGCCTGCAAGAACGAACTGACCGTCTGCACGCTTAACGCCAAGACGCTTTGACTCTGAATCTCTGCCGTTCTTTGTAGAACCCATACCTTTTTTATGAGCGAACAACTGAATGTTTATTTTAAGCATTATTTAGCACCTCTTTCGATTTTAATAAAATTCGGATACATTTTTTCAAGCTCTGTCATATGAAGCAGGAAGCCCGATAAAATGTCTTTTGATTTTTCGGCATCAGCGTCGTTCAAGCGAAGCTCAATTAAACCGTCGCTTTCGGAAAGTGTGTCGGGGGTTACGTTGATAATTTCCGTTATAGTGTTAGCCGTCATATAAACGGCGGAGGAAACACTTGCGCAAACTATATCCTCGCCCTGACTTGCATATCCCGAATGACCTTTAACTGAGAAGCCTGTAACACAGTCGTCTGCACCGAAAATGAATTTTGCTCTTATCATAGAACGAAATTAAGCGTTGATACCGGTAATCTCAACCTTAGTATAGGGCTGACGGTGACCTTTCTTGCGTTTTTCATTCTTCTTGCACTTGTAAGTAAATACTGTGATTTTCTTACCCTTGCCTGTCTTGAGTGCTTTGCCTGATACAGTTGCGCCCTCTACATACGGAGCACCTACCTTGATACCGTCGTCAGCACCAACTGCAAGAACCTTGTCGAAGGTTACTTCAGCATTGTCTTCTGCGTCAAGCTTTTCAATATAGATAACGTCGCCGTTCTCTACCTTGTACTGCTTTCCGCCGGTTACGATGATTGCGTACATTTTTTTACCTACCTTAATATAGTCTCGCTATTGAGGGCGGAAAAATCGCTTTATAGTGCGTTTAGACGCACTGCCCCCTAATATGCGGCAATAGTATTTTAACAGCGTTGTAAGGTTTTGTCAAGAGAAATATTGAAAACCGCCGATTTTAGACTGTGTATTCCGACTCAGCCGTTGAGCCTTCCCGTGAGAATTGCAACAGTTCTGGCATTTGCAATGGAATTTACAGCCGAAAACGCAGAATTATAATTTTCCGAAGTGGGATTGTCCTTATATTTATTTACAAGTCCCTCGGCAAGTTTGCTCTTTTCGAGTTCCGAATCGTTATTTGCAATTATAACATCAGAACCGTTTTTACTCATATTCGAGCCTGCTTTATAGTCATAGAGTGAAATATCAAGGTCGACATCGTTATAAATTCCGGGCACTCTGCCCTTTTTGGAATACTGCCACATCTTGTAAGGGTGTCTGAAGTCTGTAACATTCATAACATTTTTAGGGTAGTGAGCAACCCAAATTTCATATCCCGAAAGCCTTGAGAACCGGAGTTCGTCATCGAAGAATGACTTGCTCGCATAAACGCCTGCCTTATAACCGTTTGCTCTGATTTTCTCACAGAACGCAACCGCACAATCGGTTCTTGTCTGCTTTGAAATCCTGTCGGCTCTGCCCGTTCTGTCGCCCTTTGCGTACTCGGTATCGAAATAAACCGGATACTGCAGCTTTCTGCCGTTGAGCGTATTGAGAACAAGGTCAGCCTCCTGCAAAGCCTCGTCAACGGTCGTTGCCTGCGAATAGAAATAAACACCGACATCAATTCCGTTTGCCTTTGCGCCTTTGATATTGTTTTCAAACTGAATATCGAGCTTCATTTTGCCCTCAGAGCCGTAACCTCTGTAGCCTATTCTCAAAATAGCATAGTCAATGCCTGCGGATTTAACCTGCGCCCAATCAATTTTGCCCTGATGCTTGGAAACATCAATGCCTGTCCTTGAAGCCTGTGCGCCGTAATTATTAAAGAAATATCTTATACCGTTTATTGACTGATGACCGTTCAAAAGATTTGAATTGCCGTCAAAACAGAACACGGAATTGTTTACTTTATAAAAGCCCTGAAGTCCGCCCGACACAATATAATTCAACTTTGTAATCAAATTGCCCTCCTGCGACGGATTGTCGGTAGGCGGTTGAGTGCCGGATTCCTGCGTTTCGGGAGGCTTTGTTTCGGACGGTTTCGTTGTGGGTACGAAGGGAACAAGCTCTTTAATTGAGGGTGCGGTAACGACAATTGTTGCTTCATCCTTTGTGGAAGAATCGTTCACCTTGTTTCCGCCTGCGTCCTCATCAACTTTATCGTTGCCCGAAGCAACAGGTGCGGTAACGCTCTTATCTCTTTTAAGCTTTTTCTTTTCGACTACTGTTGCAGGCTCGGTTGTTTCCTCGCTTACGGTTTCGGTCTCTGTTTCAGTCTCCGTTTCTGTTTCGGTAACGGTTTCCTCAACGGCAATGACGGGACCCTCAGGTTCTTTTTTCGGTGTGGGAGCAGCGTAGATTTGCGTATAAATTACGGCAAAAACAGTTACGATCACAACCGCCGTGCTGATAGCGCCGGTCATTCTCGCCCTCTTTACAGCGTCGAGAGATTTCGCAGCTTTTTCATTTACGGCATTATCATCGCTGTTCGGAGTGAAAACAACGCACTCGTTTTCAGCAGACCTTGAAGCGCTGATTTTTTCTTGACTCTGTCTATCAAATTCAGTGCCTTTAGTGTCTGGATTTTTAATTTTTTTGCCGTTAAGTTTCATTCTATCACGCTCCCGTTTATAAACAATTAATTATACCATATATAGTCATAAATTGTAAAGTTTAATAATATGCAATATTTTCCATAAAAAATAGGACAGGGATAACCCTGTCCTGCACTGTTAGTAATAATTTTTTGTTTTGGATTAAGCCACGAAAACATAAAGGAACAACGAGAAGAAATGAAGTATTGAGCCTGCAAGCACGAAGAAGTGGAACACGCTGTGGAAATACTTTTTCTTCGCACCGATACCGTAGAGTATTGCACCGAGCGTATAAGCTATACCGCCCGAAACGAGCAAATAAACTGCCCTGTGGTCAATGCAGTTCCAAAGTATCCTCACGCAGACGATAATCATCCAGCCGAGCGCAAGATACAGTATCATCTGAATTGTTTTCGTTGTGTTGAACAAAAAGAAGGTCATAAACATTGCAATAACGACCGTTATCCACGCAACCGCCAAGACCGCTGCGCCTGCCTTAAAGTTCACGGGCATTATGACAAGCCAGGCAAACGGGGTTATCGTTCCGGCTATCATAAGGTATATCATTGAATGGTCAACCATTCTCATTGCCTTTTTTCCGTTGTTGGGACGAAGTGCGTGATAAACCGCCGAGCAGGTGTACATGGCAATCATTGTAAGTCCGTAGATTAAAGCGCATACAAGATACTGCCACGACCAAGCCTTAAATGCCTTGTAAATGCATAGGAGGGTTGCGAGAACGGAAAGTCCGCCTCCGACCATATGGCTTATCGAGTTTATCCAGTCCTCGGTTCGGGTGTAATCTGCAAGTTTGATTGAGTCAAGCTTTGACATTGTAATTCTCCTTTTTCTTTGCAAATTTTCGGCTGTTACGCCTTAAATTACCCTTACCTATCTTTTTAATTACCTTAGATGCAATTATACCAAAGCCGCCGTGCTTTTTCAAGCCTGCGCATTGATTATTGTCAATTACCGTTATTGTGTCGATTATCTTTTTACCGTGAGGGTTTCATTGTCCAAATCGCCGCCCGTCAGAATTTCCCTTATCGCCGTGTTGAGCGAGGAGGTAAGCCTGTTTAATTTTTCATCCTTGATTTTAAGCCTCTTTACCGCCCTGTCGGGAAGTCCGACGAAGCCCGTTACCGCATTGTAATACGCCGAGCCCTCGGGATGCTTAACACAAGCACCGTCGAGCACCGATAAAAGCTGCTCGTTTACTATGTCGATTATCCTCTTATCAGCCAATTCGTCAAGGTCGGAATTTGAAAAGGTCGTGCCGAGCGTTACGGCGTTTACGATTTTGCCGAGAGTCTTGACGGACATTTTATCGGCTGTACACGCAAGAGCCTTTAGCACGGGGCGCAGCTTGAGAGCCGTTTTCCTGCCCATACCGTACTCCCTCATATCCTTTATATAAAACTCCTTATCGGAGCTTTTTGCGGAGGATAATATTCTGCCGACAAGATTTTGTGCGTGAATTTCAAAGTAGCGTGAGGTGTATTTTTCGCCGTTATAGATAAAGCCCGAGAGCTTTCGGGTTTCGATTTTAACCGTGTCCTCATCAGCCGTCAGGGTTACAATGGGCGCAGGATAGCCGACAAGTGAGCCGACGTTTATCTCATAAAGCTCCTTGCCCGTAGGAGAAACATATTTATCAATACGCTGAATATGGCTGTGCCCGACAAACAGAAAACGCATACCCGCTTCGGCAAATTTTTCGATATACATCTCGTGCTTTTTACAGCAGGTGCCGTTATCCGTTATAAGCGGAGAAATATGCGGATAGAGCAGATGGTGCTCCATACCGATAACCAATTTGCCGCTGTCAGCCTCTTTTTTAATCCTGTCCGTTATCCATTCGAGGTGCTCGGGCATAAAGCCGGAATTACCCTCACCGTCCTGATCGTCGATAAGCGAAAACAGCACGACATCGTTCGGAAACTCGACAATATACGACGAAGTTCCGAGGTGGGTTATGTATTCCTCCTTCGCCATATTCGGTCCGAAGTTAAAATACATTTCGTGCAATTCCTCGCTTGTAACGGTCTCGACGTCATGGTAACCCCTGTCGCCGACGTACCGCCTTGCGTTGCCGTCACAGCACCAATCGTGGGTTGCAAGGGTAACGCAAACGGGTATTTTTTCGGAAAATTTATTAAGCTTTTCAATCATCTCGAGGTGGCTCGCCTTTTCGCCGTCGTCGGATATATCGCCGATTATCATAAGTGCGTCGGGATTTATCCCTTTAATCTCTTCGAGTGCGGCGTCGATAATAGCTCCCGTTTCCCTCAAGCATTTTTGATCTGTTCCGCTTCGCCTTTCGTATGCCTCGCCGCTTGTTCCGAGCGTTTCGGAATAGTGGTGCGTGTCGGCAATAAAGGTGAGCGTTGTTTTATTACTGCTTTGCATTTGCTTTCTCAAGAGCTTCCTTTTCGTGTCTTGCCTTGAGCTCCTCAATCATTATATGATGGCTCTTGCCCGAAATATTATAGAATGCCATCGGGATAAGCATAAGAGCGTAGCCGATTGCAGGCAAAAGCGTAGTCATAAAGAACAACGCCTTGTTTGTTGCCGCATTCTGTATCATTGAGCCCTCTGTGTGAACGATATAGCCTGTAAAACGGAGAATTGCAAGTCCGATAGCAGACGAAACGGAGTTTTCAATTTTGCCCGTAAAGGACATAAGAGAAAGCATAACGCCCTCAACTCTTGTGCCTGTTTTCCACTCAACGTAGTCAACGGTCTCAGCCTCCATCTCCTTCTGCATAAGGTTTTTACACTCAAGCGGAATAGCGGTAAGACCCGTGAAAATAACCGTGAGAATACCTATCGGAAGCGAAACTATTTCGCCTGCTTCCTTGCCGAGATAGCCGTTGCGGCAGGTAACATAGAACAAAACGTGGAACACGATTGCTATGATGCAGCAAGCTCTGAAGAACTTTCTCGGGTCTGATTTTGTGCCGAGCTTTTCAACAAGCTTCGGAACGCCGATACCTGCGATAAGGAAGCCGGGGAATGTGATAACATCGATGAAAACGTTGTATTTCGTCGTAAACATAAGGTCCGCTACAAAGTAGAAGGAAACCTGATTTGTTACCTTTACGATAAGGAAGAAAATGTTTGCAAGGAATAGCATAAGAAGCGGTCTGTTTGAGAAAAGAAGCGAGAAGCACTCCGCAACAGACGGCGACTCCTCGTGATGAACAGTCCTCTCCGTCGTGTTCTTAAACGTAAAGCGTGTGAATACAAGTATGCCGATTGCCGAAACGCAACCGCCCGTAAGGTAAGCTTTTGCGGTGTGGGTGCTAAAGTAAGGAAGCCAACCTGCGCACGCAACGAAAAGACCGGGCAAAACACCGGAAACGGAACGCACGATCGACGCCACGCCGTAAAGCTTTGTTCGTTCAATTCCGTTCGGAGTGATAGCAAACGCCAATGCGCCCATAGGAATATCGAACGCCGTATATGTAACGTCAAGTCCTATAAAAAGCAGGGTTGTCCACGCAATGCACATCCAATCGGGCATCTGTGAGGGAATGCCCACGAAGAACAAAATCATTACTGCTGCGATAAACCACGGAGCACGGCGGATATACGGTCTCATCTGACCTTCCTTTGTACGTGTCTTATCGACGATAATGCCCATCATCGGGTCATTGATAGCGTCGAATATACCGCAGTAAAGTCTGATTTTCGAGGCAATTCCCATCGGGTTTGAGAACCTTGAAAATAATACGTTTGTCAAGAAGTAGTTGAGGTATTTCGAGCCTGTCATTGAGGTAAACATACCCTGTGCGCCTCTGCCGAGAGCATAAGAAATCGTTTCTCTCCATGTGAGATAAGTCTCCTCGCCCACGTCCTTTTTGACGATTTTCGAATCTAAAAATTCTTTTAATTTTGCCATTGGCTTCCTCCTCGGGTTATAAAATTTTATTTATTTCACAGGCAGAGAACACGCCTTTGTCTGTAATAAATGCTGTTATTAAATCTGCGTCGGTTACGTCGAACGCAGGGTTGAGCGCAGAAACGCCGTCGGGCGCCATACGCCTTTGATAGTGCATTTCGGTTACCTCGTCGGGCGAACGCATTTCAATTTTTATGCCGTCGCCTGTGAGAGCGTTTTTGTCAAAGGTCGATACGGGCGCGCACACATAGAACGGTATCGAGTAATGCTTTGCCAAAACCGCAACCCCCGAAGTGCCGATTTTATTTGCGGTATCGCCGTTTGCGGCAATTCTGTCCGCACCGACAAGCACGGCGTCAACAAGCTTGTTTTTCATAACATAAGACGCCATATTGTCACAAATGAGCGTTGTGTCAATTCCTGCCTCGTTGAGCTCATAGCAGGTGAGCCTTGCCCCCTGCAAAAGCGGGCGGGTTTCATCGGCATAGACTTTCAGCTTATGACCGTTTTCATTGGCAATATATATGGGCGCCAAAGCCGTTCCGTACTTCACGCAAGCGAGTCTGCCTGCGTTACAATGAGTCAAAACGGCGCTCTTGTCCTCTAACAGCTTCGCACCGTACTCTCCGATTCGTTTACAGCACTCAATGTCGTCGCTGTGTATCTGCAAAGCCTTGATTTGTAAGGCTTTTTTGATGTTGTCAAGGCTTTCACCTTTACAGGAGAAAAGTACTTTTTTCATCTCCTCAACAGCCCAAAAAAGGTTGACTGCGGTAGGTCTTGAGGACAAAAGGTACTCACAATTCTCCAAAAATTCCGAAATAAAGCCGTCCTCGTCCGACTGCTTGCTCTCGTTCGCAAGTACTGACAGCGCAATAGCAGCAGAAACGCCTATACAGGGTGCGCCCCTCAGCTTCAGCTCCTTAATTGCGGTGTAAATATCCTCTTTTTTATCAAGAGAAAGCACAACCGTATCATTGGGCAGCTTTGTTTGGTCGATTATTACAAGCTTATTGTTTTCGGTATCATAGGCGACGGTTTCGCCGTGTAAATCAAACATTCGGCAGCTCTCCGATTATCTTCATAATTAGCTTTTGCATTTCCTCAGCCTTTTTCCTGCCCGCTTCAAGAACTTCCTCTTCTGTCAGCGGTTGGTCGAGGATACCCGAAGCCATATTTGAAATAAGAGAAAACGCAAGAACACGCATTTTGCAATGATTAGCCGCTATGACCTCGGGAACGGTTGACATTCCGACGGCGTCAGCACCTAAAACACGAAAAGCTCTGATTTCAGCAGGCGTTTCATACGAAGGACCTGTACAACCGATGTAAACGCCGTCCTTGAGCTCAACGCCGACAGCCTCGGCGCACTTTTTCGCAAGCGCACGCAAATCGGGGTTGTAGGCATAGCTCATATCGGGAAATCTGACACCGAAACGCTCATCATTCTTGCCTATAAGCACATTGGTACCCATAAAATTGATGTGGTCATTGATAAGCATAAGGTCGCCGACGGAAAAATCCTTGTTTATACCGCCTGCGGCATTGGTTACAATCAAATTTTTAACGCCGAGCAAGTGCATAAGCCTTACGGGAAGCACAATATCCTTCATATCGTATCCCTCGTAGAAATGAAATCTGCCCTGCATACAGATAACAGGTCTGCCCGAAAGAGTACCCACGATAAACCTGCCCTTATGACCGGGTGCGGTGGATACGGGGAAGCCGTCAATGTCTTTATAGTCAATATAGGTGGGATTTTCGATTTTCTCGCCGAGCGAGCCGAGTCCCGAGCCTAAAATTATGCCTGTTTCGGGGGAAATATCGATTTTTGATTTAAGAAAATCAAGCATTTTTTCGATTTTATCCATTTTGAACCTCCGAGACTACCTCTGCCACGATTTTATTTACCTTGTAGCCGAGCTTCTCAATATCAATGGTCGTATATTCGCCGTTTTTGTATAAAACCCTGCCGTCAACCATAGTCAAAACGACGTCCAATTTTTCAGCTGAATAAACAATATTACTCACAACATCAAAGGACGGGTACATATTCGGCTTATCGGTGTCGATAACCGTAATATCAGCCTTGTACCCCTCCTTGATAAGTCCCGTGTCAAGCCTGTGCTGTGCCTGTGCGCCGTTATAGGTTGCCATTTTAAGCACTGTTTTCGGTGAAACAACATCGGGTCTGCCCGTAATTCCCTTTGGAAGAATAGCCGCAAGGTACATTTCACGGAGCATATCAAGTCCGTTGTTGCTTGATGCGGAGTCCGTGCCGATTGCAACGTTTATGCCGCTTTCAAGCAAGGCATTTGTATCGCAAACGCCGCTGCCGAGCTTCAAGTTGCTTGCAGGACAATGTGCAACGCTGACGCCGTTTTCCTTGATAATCTCCCTGTCCTCGTCGCTCGCATATACGCAATGTGCGAAAACCGTCGGTCTTTCGAGCACGCCTGCATCATAGAAAAGCCTTGTGGGAGTTTTGCCGTATTTCTTTATGCAATTCTCGTGCTCTGCTCTTGTCTCCGAAACATGAATATGATTGACCTGTCCGAAGTCGTTTTCCCTTGCAAACTCGCCGAACTGCTCAATCATAGAAAGCATATTTGTATATTCCGAATGAAGCGACATATCGATTTTTATTCTGCCGTTCTCGGTGTTATGGTACTGTCTTACGCCGTCGAGCGCCTCTTTTACACGGTAGCTGTCAAGGAAGCTTTTTTCGTCGGAAAAGGAGGAAATAGACCTACCGAAATTGATTTTCATTCCGCTTTCACGGGCAGCCTTGATAACTCCGTCCTGAAAAAAGTACATATCTGAAAACGAGGTAGTACCGCAGGCAAGCATTTCAGCCGCCGAAAGCAGCGTACCGTAATAGGCTCTGTCGATATTCAGCCTGTCCTCAAACGGAAAAACCTTTTCATTTAACCAACGCTCAAGCGGTAAATTCTCCGCATATCCCCTCAAAAGAGTCATTGTGGAATGGGTATGAGCATTTACAAAGCCGGGCAACAAAACCTTGTTTCTTCCGTCGTAAATATCGGAAAACTCGCCGTCGGGTCTTGTTTTTCCGATATAGGTTATCCTGTCGCCCTGCGTTAAAACATACATATCGCTTTGATAATCAAAATTTTCATTGATTATGCCGATTTTTTCAAATAACATAAGTGCCTCTTATACTGTTTCAAGCTCGATTTTTTCGATAACTACATCTTTTGACGGCTTGTTTGCAAAGTAGTCAACCTTGACATCTGCGATTTTATCGACAACATCCATACCCTCGATTACCTGTCCGAACACGGTGTGATGATAGTCGAGCCACGGCGTACCGCCCTCTTTTTCGTACATTTCAATGCACTCTGTGGGGAAATATCTCTCATCTGCACAACGAAGCTGGTCAAGCATATCGTCGGAAACCTCTTTTGCCTGAACGATAAAGAACTGACTGCCGTTTGTTGACGGGCCTGCGTTAGCCATACACAAAGCACCTCTGAAATTGTGAAGCTCGGGGGTAAATTCATCTTCAAAAGGATGTCCCCAAATACTCTCTCCGCCTGTACCTGTGCCGTTGGGATCTCCGCCCTGAATCATAAAATCCTTGATTACACGGTGGAAAATCAAGCCGTCATAATATCCGTCTTTTGCGTGAGTGAGGAAATTTTCAACCGCCTTGGGTGCATCGTCTTTGAAAAATTTGATTTTAATGTCGCCCATATTTGTTTTCATTGTGGCAACCGTTTCGCCCTCTTTAACTTGTGCAAACTGTTTTAACATTGTATTTCTCCTTTGTTATTCCGTACTCTTGAGTGATTCTATCATATCGATTTTTCTGAGCTTTATCGACATTAAGGTATTGACCAAAATCGTGAAAGCAACAGTCAGTACAATGCTGAAAATGTAGCTGTACCACTTAATCTGCCTGCCGAACATCATAGTATCGGTTTCAACGCTTCGCATTATGAAGAAATGAAGCACTACGCCGATTATTATACCGAGTATCATACCCACGACCGTGAGAATGATATTCTCCCTGAAAACATATCTTTCAAGCTCGCCGTCATAGAAGCCCAAAACCTTTAAGGTTGCAAGCTCACGCCTACGCTCTGTGATATTGATATTGTTAAGGTTATAAAGCACGACAACAGCCAAAAGCCCTGCCGATATAATCATCAATGCGACAATTATGTTGAGGTTGTTCATAGCCTCGTCAACCTGCTTTTGAGTGTCGATATTCATTGTAACCGAGGTTATACCGTCTATTTTCAAAAGCTGTTTTGAAAGCTCGCTGTTATCCTGTGCGCTGCTGCGAAGAAGAAGCGTATTGAGCGCCGCCGAGTCACCGAACAGGTTTTTATACGCTGTCGGCGTCATATAAATATAGTGATAAATATAGTTTTCGACAACTGCAAGCACCTTTGTTTCGGCTGTCGAGTTTCCTTCCTTTTCAGTCTTAAAGGAAATGGTATCGCCCTCTTTTACGCCGAGCATTTTCGCAAGCTTTTCGGTTATGATAACGCCGTCGTCGGTAATATTTACCTGCTTGCGTCCGACTCTCGTTTTAAGTGTGATGTATTCCGAAAGGAAATCGACATTCTGCGGAACAAGGATATATGCGTTCTGCTGTTTTCCGTTTGCGTTTGCATAAGTAAAGGTTCTGAAGGTCTGAAGATAATCGTCAACACCGTCTATTTTCTGAACCTCCGAAAGCAAATGACGGCGCTCTGTTCTCGTAAGGCTCTCGTCAACGGTAATTGTACCCTGATAGTTCCAAATCTTGTTGAACTGATTTTTTGTCATTGAAGAAACAGAGTCACGAATACCGAAGCCTACAAGCAACAATGCCATACAGCCCGCAACACCGAAAAGCGTCATATAAAGTCGCTTTTTGTATCTCAAAAGGTTTCGAAGAGCCGCCTTTTGCGAAAAGCTGAGTCTTGACCAGAAGCCTTTGAATTTTTCAAGGAATATCTTTTTGCCCGTCTTTGGAGCTTCCGGTCGCATAAGAGAAGCGGGATTTTCTCTCAACGAGCGACGGCAAGCAATCAGCGCCGCACCCGTTGTGCAAAGCACCGCAAGAGCTACCGCCGTTACCGCATAGGGAATGTTTACAAAGCTTGCTGTCTTTGTAAGGTTTACATACATAATCTTATACGTTTTGACAACAAGCTCGGGGATCAGAGCCTCGCCCAAAACAACGCCCAGAATTCCGCCTGCAAGCGTTGCTATGAAAGCGTAAAGCACATATTTTGAAACGATAGCTTCCTTTGAATAGCCGAGCGCCTTGAACATACCTATCTGCGTTCTTCTCTCCTCAACCATTCTTGTCATTGTCGTAAGGCTTACCAATGCGGCAACAAGGAAGAAGATTATCGGGAACACCGTGCCGATTGCGTTTATGCCCTTTGCGTCGCTCTCAAACGAAGCAAAAGACGCTACCGCTTCCCTGTCCGTTACATACCAAACGGGAACCTCCGTGGTTGCGATTTTTTCTTTATATTTATCAAGCTTTGCCTGTGCCGAATCGAATTCCGCAACAAGCTCTTCCTTTGAAAGATTGTACTCCTCGGTAGCTGCGTCAAGCTGCTCCTTTTTATCGGAAACGATATTTTGCGCTTCCCTGACAGCCTCGTCGCCCTGTGCAAGCTTCTCCCTTGCCTCTGCGATTGCCTCGGGACTGCCGTTGAGTATCTGCTCTGCGGTTGCTATCTGAACTTCAGCCTGCTCTATTCCCGATTTCAACGCCGCAAGCTGACCCTGATAGAGCTGTGCCATAGCCTTATAGCTATACACCTGAAAGGCTGCGTCGGCATATTCCTCGGTGGTCATATTGCCTGCATTTTTACGAAGCTCCTCCTCCATATTGGCGATTGCGCCCGAAACCTGATCCAGCTGTGCCGAGGTGGTTTTGTATTGAGCACGAAGCGTGGTAAGAGTCTTTTTAGCCTCCTCGACCTTTTGCCTGTTCTCGTCAAGGCTGCCCTCCTGCAAGTCAAGCAGCTCCTGTGCGTCCTCGATTTCCTGCTTGCGTGAGTCGATTTCAGCCTGTGCGGAATTAAGCTCCGCCGTTGCATCCGAAAGCTGCTGATATGCGCCTTCAAGCTGTTTCATAGCCTTTTGCTTTTTTTCCTTAAAGCGTGTTTCAGCCTTGTCTATCAGCTCGCCCGACTCATTTTTGAACTCGTCGTATCTGACGTTACAGCGTGTTTCCGCTATTGTATTGATGTTTGAAGCAACACTGTCAACAAGCTTTTCGTACTTACCCGAGAAGCAGTTAAGTGCCGAAGCGCCGTTGACCGTTACGAATATTTTTGTGAAAGCAGTGAGTGTAAACGCCTCTTTCGGAATGATAAGGAAAGCGTCAACAGTACCGTTGCCGATAGAAGCCGTGCCCCTGTCATCGCTCAAATAATATGAAGTATTACCCACGCCGACGATTGTAAATTCATCGGTCGCAAGCGTGTCCGAAAGCTCGTCATCCGTACCCATTGTGAGCTTTACGGTGTCGCCTATCTGATAGCCCGACTTTTCAAGGAAGAGCTTATCTGCGATACACTCATTGTATTTTTCGGGGTATCTGCCCTCTGTGACCTTGACAAGATTTATCCTGTCAGTCAGCGAAAGCACGGTGGTTACAAGCTCGCTGTCGTGTCCCGAGCAAAGAAAATCGCCGCTGTACGCACCCTCTGCGTCCGCAACGCCCGCAATTTTAAGTATCTCGACAATGTCCTTTGCCGTCACGCCCAACGTACCCTGAACGCAAATATCCATCATATTTTCAGAGTCATAGGTCTTGTCGGCGGAGGATTTCATAGCCGGAGTTGCCGATTTAATTCCCGAAAAGAAAGCCGTTCCGAGAGCTACTATCAAAAGGATAGAAAGAAATCTCGCAAAACTGCTTTTGACTTCACGAGCGAAGTCTTTTTTTAACGATTTTGTCATTTCTTTCTTCCTTTACCATTCAATGTATTCAACGGGAGTGGGCTTTTCATTGAGCAAAAGCTTGTCAACCCTGCCGTTTTTAACCTTGATTACCTTATCCGCCATAGGTGCAAGCGCCGAGTTGTGAGTGATTACAACAACCGTAACGCCTTTTTCACGGCAAGTGTCCTGTAAAAGCTTCAAGATTGATTTACCGGTTATGTAGTCAAGCGCACCTGTCGGCTCGTCACACAAAAGGAGCTTCGGACTTTTCGCAAGCGCACGGGCAATAGACACTCTCTGCTGTTCACCGCCCGAAAGCTGTGAGGGGAAGTTGTCAAGTCTGTTTGAAAGACCTACCTCTTTCAAAACGTCGGAAGCGTCAAGCGGATTTTTTGAAATTTGCAACGCCAACTCGACATTTTCAAGTGCCGTGAGGTTGCCCACAAGGTTATAGAACTGAAAAACGAAGCCGACATCATCACGCCTGTAAGCGGTAAGCTGTGACTCGTTATATTTTGTAATATCGGCGTTATCGACGAAAATAGTACCCGAAGTCGCCGTGTCCATTCCGCCCAAAATGTTAAGAATTGTCGTTTTACCCGCACCCGACGGACCTACGATTACGACAAATTCGCCCTTGTCGATACCGAAGCCGATTTCATCGACGGCTTTAATCTCAACCTCGCCTGTTTTATATGTTTTTGTTACATTACGGACCTCAATAAACGCCATATTGCAAACCTCTCTTGCCATAAAAATATATACTTTGTTATTGTATCACAATTAACAAAAAATTTCCATAAAAATATAATAATTAAAAGTTTGTTCACAGAAAAATTTATGCAAAATTGCAAATGGGCATTTGTACGACGCAGGGACAGCCCTTGCATCTGAATATGCGGTTGTCCGTGAATGTGGAATATCAAATTCAATTCGTGCTTCCGCCCCATCCTTGAGGGGGCTGTCATTTTGTCAAAAATGACTGGGGGAGTTTTACGAAATCATATAAAATCAGCCTTACAATCCCTCCGAGTTGCCTGACGGCAACCCACCTCCCTTTACACAAGGGAGGCGGAAAATGCGGCTGTCCCTACGGTTCAATATATTTTTTAATTTGATAACACCCGATAATTTTAATATATTAAATAATTTCCTCGGCGGGAGCAAGCCACCCGCCCTACCGTGTGGAATATCAAATTCAATTCGTGCTTCCGCCCCATCCTTGAGGGGGCTGTCATTTTGTCAAAAATGACTGGGGGAGTTTTACGAAATCATATAAAATCAACCTTACAATCCCTCCGCCTCACATTCGTTCGGCACCTCCCTTTACACAAGGGAG
>DAVZHW010000037.1:0-17995 GCA_052273625.1 Candidatus Fimenecus sp.
CGAGGGTGGTCACAAGGAAAAAAGGGCACAGCAAAGCAAGCCCATAAAATGGGCGGAAAATTGTGAAACTCTCAGTTTAAATACGGTCTCATAGCAATCGTGTTCCCGGCTATGATGTAGTTGGCAATATCAAAAGACAGGGGACGGTTCTATGTTTTGACAAAGGTGTGCATACTTGATATGATTTTTGCGGGTGATAAACTATGCCAAGACAAGCACGCCAAAAAAGCGAAAGCGGAATATATCAGGAGACACAGAACCGTCCCCTGTCTTTTATGCGACAAGAGGCGGAAGACGAATAGGAGGGCACATATTCTATGTTTAATAAAATTAATATAGATTATAATGGCATTGTGGAAAATGAGCAAATGCTTATTGAATTTCTTTCAAAACATTCGGATGCATTTTCGCTTACTGCGATAATAAGAAAACCGTATTCTCAAGAACCTCCTATTTTTAAGTATAACGAGCAGATCACCCCTTTCGCCACTAAATTTATTTCTGATAAAAAAGATTGGCCTGTTGATTTTCTTGGGCAACTTAAACATCAAATAATGATAATTTGTCGTTGCTGCAAAGAAAGCCGTAAAGAACTTTTAAAAATGCCAAACTTATTTTCATCTTTAGAATATGATTTGCCGGAAGATATCTGCTTTTATCGTCAGGGCAAGCTATGGTTTGCATCAATCACGCATGAAAAAATCTCCTTTATGTTAAATCCCACTAAAGAAGATCTTGAGTTTTTAGAGACCCATGCGATTATTTATCACAATGAATTCTGATTGCTTGTCTCTCGCTCTTGCAAGCAATGCTTTTGTCATGACAAAAGCAAAATAGGAGAAAGACAGGGGACAGATCTATGTCTTGACAAAGTATTGTTGTTACAGGAGTTACTTCTGCTATTTTTAGTGTTGCAAGTATTGGGGCAAATTGTGTAGTAAACAGTGCCTTTTGTGGTGCACTTGAAACTGGATTTACTAATAGGACAGCTCAAATAATTGCTAATTTAGCTTTGGGCGGTAATATTTCTATAGTTCAAGGTATATTTGATTTATTCTGAGGAGGGCAAAATGAAAATATATTTATCAAATTATTGGCGCCAAACAGGATATCTGCTTTTAGTGTCAATTGTTTTTATAATACTCGGAACAATAGTTTTTTGTATTTGGAGCAATGACAGAGAAGACTACATTTTTGTACTGTGTTCGGCTTATTTTATATTGGTGTTAACAGGTATTTTCTTGTGTTCAAAACGCTTTTTAACTTATATAATAATTGACAATAAAAAAATTAAATCGTTTTCATTCTTTTCGAGAGAATTATGTTCTGTATCTACCGAAAGGAAAATTTACTACACAATTTTTTCAACGCCTCAAGGGGTTAATAGAGCAGAATTTATTGCGATTTCCAATGATCCTTTTATTTATCAAGAAACATTCGGTTTTGCAAAAGTAAGATTTATTCAGCATTATAATACAGCTAAGCAAATTGTAATACCTTATAATTTTCAAGTTTTACAATTACTTGATGTTGATAAATGGACAAAGATACAATAACACAGTAGACGGTTCGATAACACTGGGGACAGCTCTAAGTGTTGAAAGGAGTGAGAAACAGTTGAGATGTGCATACCGTAAATATTATATAGTTTGCATTATAACTGTTTCTCATTCTGAATTTTGTGCTGATAAAAAGACGGGGGACGGTTCTATGATTTTCTATGGGAAACTATGATTTGGGAAAATTACAGAACCGTCCCCTGATTTTTGCTGATTTTTATGGCAATTATGCACAAAAAAGACGCGGAAAGTTTTTTATACAAAAGGCAAAGAGAAATTGTTTTTTTGGTCATTTCTATGTTATGATGTTGATAATAAATAAAAAGGGGGATTTTTTTATGTTTTGTAAAAACTGTGGACAACCGTTAGAAGATGGCGCTTTGTTCTGTGCGAACTGCAACGCACCTGTGGAGGGGTTTTCTGCCGGTAACGCCGCGCAACCGCAAACGCCGCCCGTGAACGCGGGAAATCCGTACAGCGCACAACCGCAAGCACCCTATGGCGCACCGCAACAGCCCTACGGCGCACCGCAACAACCCTACGGCGCACCGCAACAGCCGTATGGCTATCCGGGACAACCGATGGTTTCGCAAGAACCGGCTTCCATGGGTCTTCGCGTGCTTTGCTGGTTTTTCCCGATCGTCGGCATTATTCTGTACTTCGTGAAAAAAGACGAAAAACCGGTTTATGCAAAGCAGTGTGGCAAAGCAGCACTGATCAGCATCATCGTCAATATCGCTTTAAGCTTTGTGTACACCATTGTCGGTACAGTTATCGGCGTTGGTATGTACTATTGATTTGAGGAATGCTTATGTTTTGTTCGCATTGTGGGGCACCGATCACACCCGAAACAGAAGATTTTTGCAAAAACTGCGGCGCACCTACCAAAGGCGTACAACCGCCATACGGCTATGCCGGGCAGCAAGTACCACCGCCGCCGTACGGTATGGGCTATCCGCCGCCACCGCCGCCTGTTTCTTATGAGGAAGCAGACACGCTGTTAAAGGTTGCGTGTGTTTTCTTTCCGATTATAGGCATTATTTTGTACTGCATTGATAAGGATAAAAAACCGGTTTCCGCCAAGCAGTGCCTGAAAATTTCCTTAATAACAATGGGAATTTCCTTTTTAATTCCCCTTCTGTTTTGGCTTTTTGCCATGATAGTGGCTGTTTGCAGCGCATTGTAAGAAAATCAGGGGACGGTTCTGTGATTTTCTACCGTAAGGCGCAGAGAATTTTTTGAAAAACTCGATACCGCTGAAAAAGAGGCTGTAAGCAGCAGCGAAAGGCTTGAAAGAATTTCGGAAAAATTCTCATTTACGCCGAGAGAAGCAGAGGCTTTCGGTCTGTTGGTAAGTACCGAGGACGGCTTACATACGATTGCCGACAATCTGTTCATTTTCGGACGAAATTTAGAGCGTTATGTGTCCGCAATATACGAAAAAACGGGTGCGAAAACTCGAATCGGACTGATTTCTCTTTTCAATAATAATAGATAGTATACATAATTTAATAATTTCCGTTTGACACCTCTCACTTTTTATGAGAGGTGTTTTTTTGCCTGATTTTGCATATTGGCGGACTTCCGCCACCCCATTTTCGCAGATTGGCGGACTTCCCTTATATACTACACAGCTATCCTCCGATATAATGATAAGCAAAGGCAGTGAAAATAAGCCGATATATTCAGCCTTTAAGAAGGAGAGGAACGTATATGAAAGAACGTACACTTAAAACAAAATTGCTGACAGTCCTGCTGACTTTGTGCATGGTGCTGTCGCTGGCACCGATCACGGCGTTTGCCGCAAGGCACGATTTCCTTCCGGACGGAGTAACATATTCTGTTGACTACAATCACGCATATCACACACAGGTTAATGTAACCGCCAATGTCTCCGTTAAAGATTCAGAGGGCATGGTGCTTGAAACCAAACAGGTTACCAAAAGCACCGAAGAGTTTCTAAAAGGCGGCGTAGGCGAATTACAGACCGAACTTGCAAATCTTCAGGACGAGATTGAAGCACCGTATAAAGCCGGTGGAACTGTTACGCGCGGAGACGGGGCCGAGCAGCCGGAATTTGACCATTTTGAAAGTGCGACGTTTTATACTTTCGCTCCCACGTCCGGTGATCCGGTTGAGTTTAGCACGGATTTAGACGCAGCAAAACAGTATTTCAGTGAGCATCCGGATGCAGCCGGTACTTTCACTGAATTAATTGACGTTCACGAATATCAGAAATATGATTACACCTATGACCTGACCGTGCAGGAAAACAGCCAGCCGGCAAGCGTCATTACTGCGGCGACGATTGAGAATGCAGAATTCAGCTATCAGCCGGGTGATGCACCGCAGGCAACGGCACAGGTAACGCCTGCCGATGCAGACAAATATGAGATCGACTATGAATGCTGGCAGCAGTTCAAAGGCAACGAACCCGTTGCCGCCTGGTATTCCGATAACGGCGCACACGGTTCTCTTCCGACCATCACGGAATTTGAAAGCGGGGAAAAATATGTATATTTCCTTATGCTGAAGCCGAAGGACGGATATTCCTTTAGCAGCGAAACCGCTGTTACAGTGAATGGGGAAAGCGTATTTGTCGGTACGTCAAGCTTTCTTGGAGATTATCTGTATTTGCCCGCTGTTAAAACGATGATACCGACCGAGTCGGACAACCCAGCGGCAATTGACTTGATTGAGATAAATGATGTCACCGTCAGCTTTAAGGACGGAGATAAGCCGGTATTTACCGGAACGGTGCCTGAAAACGATCAGTATGCATTCCGTTGCGAGTGGTGGAGCTCAGACGAGAATACCGGCATTGTTTCCACAGAGCCGGAGTGGGGCGGCGACATTTATAAAAACAAAATCACCGCTTTTGAAGCCGGAAAGACCTATCACTACGGTGTATATGTGACTGCCTATACTGCCGACATCTCCCCCGATGCCAAGCTAAAGATCAACGGCCGGGAAGTGGAGTACACTCGTATAGGCGATGAGAATGACACTCAGAGTTTCTGGGTCGAAACCGACCTTACTATGACACCTGCCGCAGACGGACATACACACAGCTACAGTACGGATTGGAAATACGATTCCACCAACCATTGGCACGAGTGCTCCTGCGGCGATAAGTCAGATTTAACTGCACACAGCTTTAAGTGGGTTACCGACAAGGAAGCGACTGCCACCGAAAAAGGATCCAAGCACGAGAAATGCACGGTCTGCGGCTACAAGAAGGCGGCAGTTGAGATTCCGGCTACCGGCTCTGCAACACAGCCTACGAATCCGAACAAGCCCACGGGCAATAAAACCGGTGAAACAACAAGCCCGAAAACCGGCGACAACAGCAATATGCTCCTGTGGGTCGCTCTGCTGTTTATCAGCGGCGGTGTCCTGACTGTGTTTGGCATTGCAAGCGGGAAGAAAAGTAAAAATGCCTTGAAATAAGGCTTAAATAAAGGAGGAAATCTTATGGATCACCAAAAAAGATTAAGGAGAAAAGTCAGTTCAAAATTTAAAACGGTACTTTCGATTTTTCTTGTGGCAATGTTCGTAATTTCAAGTGTGATGACAGTTAATGCACTTACAATCAAGGACGACGGAAAATATACCCTGCTTCTCTCTTGCATGGCGGACGGAACAATTGACGGCGATTATACAAAAATGATAAAGTTTGACGTTGCAGACGGCGACACAACGGTAAGCTTATCCGAATTGACTGCGGGTCTCCTTCCGTTCAACGGCGAAACGCAATTTGCTTATTGGGCAACGGATTGGAAGGGCGAAATGAGAGTTCCGGAGGATATACCCTTGTCCGAATTCAACTCTAAGGGTACCTTTTATGTAGAAGACAAAGATGTGGAATACACCAACGGTCTTTCGATTTACGCAATATTCTCCGAGGAAGAGTTAAAAGGAACAGGAACATATTATTTGACGCTTGACGGCGTCGGCGGAAAAGTAAACGGCAAATATGAAATGACCCTGACAAGCAGCTCAAACGATTTTCAGACGGTTGATTTAACTCAATATGTTCCCGTAAGAGAGGGCTTAACCTTTGTCGGCTGGGATTTGAACGGCGAGTTTGTAACGGAAATATCGGCTGATTGCTTTAAGGAAAGCGACGCTGTAAAGGTTCTCGCAACATATATCAATAATACCTTTGACGATAAATATATATCATTAACTCTAAACGCTAACGGCGGAACGCTTGACGGAAAAGAGTCCGGCAAATACAACTATATAGGCGGCAGAGACTCCGGAGCGTCAATGTCTCTTTTGCCCTATGTTCCCGTAAGAGAGGGCTATACCTTTAACGGCTGGAACAACAAAAAAGACGGCAGCGGAAATAATTACAAGTATGTTCATTGGAGAATTTGGGATAATAGCGAGGTAACAAATAATGTATTCGATAAAGATACTTTGATTACAGAAGAATCGGGTTATGAGCGCTATAAAAACGTAACTCTTTATGCTTCTTGGACCAAAGATGCCGACGCACCGACTAAGCCCGAAAAGCCCGAAAAGCCTGAACCACCCACACCGATTACGCCTCCTGCTTCCGAAACGGTAAATAAACTCGAAAGCACGGGCGAAACAAAGGCGGTTATCGAATTTCCGGACGGAATAAACAAAAATTACAGATTGGACATTCGTGAGGTTGAAGTCAAAAAGGACTTGGCGGACAAAAACGTAAAATTCATTGCGGACATCAATGTTTTGGACGGCGATTCGGTTGTAAAAATCAGCGATACCAAAATGAAAATCAGATTTGCATTGCCCGAAAGCTTGAAGGGCTATGAAAAATACGAGGTTGTATACATCTTAAACGGAGAGATAAAAGAAACGATTCCCGCAACGGTTGAGGACGGCTATATCGTATTTGAAGCAGCTCATTTGAGCCAATACGGAATTGTGGCGACAAGCAAAAGTGTAACGAATGTGAACATTCCAAAGACAGGCAACACAAACAGCCTTGCATTGTGGCTTACAATGGCAATACTCAGCGGCGGCGCCGTTACTCTGTTCGGTATGGCGGATAAAAAGAAAAAACGGGTAAAGTAAAATAATACCGAAACCTAAATTTCCCCTTAAAAAACAGGCAGTGACTTCATTTGTCACTGCCTGTTTTGCACAATAACGGTGTTAAGCTTCCGATAAACGAATATATTTGATTATCTGTCAAAAATTTGTTGAATTCTCGGCGGATTTGCGTTATTATTACATAGATAACCGCTTGAATATCAAAACGGTAATTTTAACACGGTAAGGCTGTGAAATTGCAGCCGTATGCTTTAGGAGATTGAAATATGAAAACAGGCGTTATAGATGTCGGCGGGGGAATGAGAGGAATTTACGGGACGGGCGTTTTTGATTACTGTCTTGACAAGGGGATAAATTTCGGCTACGGTATCGGAATTTCGGCGGGAAGTGCTAATTTGGCTTCGTATGTCGGCGGGCAAAGGGGTCGAAACTATGTGTTCTACCGTGATTATTCGTCACGAAAGGAGTATATGGGGCTCGGCGAGCTTTTGCACCACCATTCGTTCTTAAATCTCGACTATATTTACAGTACGCTGAGCAATTCCGACGGCGAAAATCCGCTGAATTACGATGGTATTATGAAAAATCCTATGGAGTGGTATGTTGCAGGTACCAACGCAATAACGGGCGAGGCTCGTTATTTCGACCGAAACGATATTAAGCGTGATGATTACAGTATATTAAAGGCTTCGAGTGCAATCCCCGTTGTGTGCGAGCCGCAGTATATCGACAACGTTCCGTACTTTGACGGCGCATTGGGAAATCCCGTTCCCGTCAAAAAGGCGTTTGCGGACGGCTGCGATAAGCTTGTGCTCATTTTGACAAAGCCGGAGTCTTTAATTCAAACGCCCGACAATGAAAAAATACTTGCAAAAATGTTCCAAAGCAAATACCCGAAAGCGGCACATCAGCTTGAATTGAGGGCGGAACGCTACAATGAGGGCGTGGCGTTGGCTCAGGAGTATGCAAAGGACGGCAAGGCGATTATCATTTCGCCCGACGATACCTGCGGAGTTGATACGCTTGTAAAGAATAAATCCTCATTACAAAAGCTGTATGAAAAAGGATACAGTGACGCAGAAAAAATATCCTCGTTTTTATCCGAAAACTAAATAATTAAATACAAATTTACGGTAACCGTTTTTGCGGTTGCCGTATTTTTTTTTGAAATTTTTGCGCAATGTGACAATTAAGGGACACGCCCTTGTGTATAATTCACTAAAACGACGAAACAGTTCGATTTTAAGGCGTATGGCTTGAAATATAACGAACAAATATAACCGTTGTGACGGACTTATGCGTGATATGCCGAGTTGCGTTACATATAAATTGTATTCTGAAAAGGATACGACCGAGGAGTTCTACTATGAAATTACAGCTTCAGGCACAACGGGAGGCACACCGCCGACGGCAGAAGTCCCCGTTACAAATGAGAATATGCCCTTGCCGTCAATACCCGAGCAAGCGACAGGGGAGAGCAATGCAAATAATGCGTCTATCCCCAAAACAACGCAAGCTCAAGCGGCAACATCGGAAACGGAGCGTCAAAATTCCGTTACCGAAACCGCAACACAAACGGAAACCGTCACAAACGACCAAGTGCAAAATAACAACAAATAATAAATAAACCGCAGTTTTGCTTGAGCTGAAACTGCGGTTTTTACTTTATCCCATTACCTTTGACTTCGGCAAAAGGATGCAATCGGTTTTGCCCTTCGGCATTTTCGTATCGCAAAACAACGTTGCCTCCTTGACGGTATTTTTGCCGTATTTTTCATTTATCGAAAGCATTGCTTTTTCAATTTTCTCACGCTTGATATGCTTTTCAATGTCAAAAAACATATCGAGCTGAACAGCGCAGTCGCTCTCTAACAGGTCAAACGCCCTTACGCTTATGGATCTGACGGGTAATTCCCTGTCATATCGCTCATCAAACAGCGAAAAGGCAAGGTCGGCTATTTCCCTTGCGTTTTGCGTGAGAAAATTCGTCTTTTTCTGAAATTGAACGCTTTTCAGCTCATTACTTTTTACGGAAATCTGCACTCCGCCTGCCGAAAGCCTGTGCTTGCGAAGCTCATGGGAAACCTCGTGCGACAAGCTCAAAATAACTCTGTAAATCTCGTCATTTTCCGTGATATCGGAGACAAGGGTTATGCCTCTGCCCACGCTCTTTATTTCGGGGGTGCTTAAAAAGTCGGAAACCTCGGAATTTTCATATCCGTTGGCACATTTCCACAGCAGCTCGCCGTTTTTGCCCAAAAGGGAAACAAGCGTATCGACGGGCGTTTTTGCAATATCGCCTATGGTTAAAATCCCGTATCTTTTGAGCGTTTTGTATGTGCTTCTGCCGACCCACAGCATATCGCAGGCAGGCAAATTCCAGATTTTCTCTTTGAATTCACTTTTTCTGATAACCGTTATGGCGTCGGGTTTTTTCATATCGCTTCCAAGCTTTGCAAAGGTCTTGTTGAATGAAACGCCGACCGACAGCGTTATGCCAAGCTCCTTTTTCACACGCTCTTTTATTTTATATGCAATCTCTCTGTCCGAGCCGAAAAGCTTTTCGCTCGCCGTAACATCAAGCCAACACTCGTCCATACCGAACGGCTCTATCATATCGGTAAAATCGTAATAAATTCGCCTTGCCGCCTTGCCGTACTTTACATATTCGTCAAAATGAGGCTCTAAAACTATCAAATTACGGCATTTATTTTTAGCCTGCCAAATGACATCGCCCGTTTTAACGCCGTATTTTTTCGCCGCTTCGCTTTTGGCAAGCACAATTCCGTGCCTGTCCTCCGCCTTACCGCAGACCGCAACGGGCTTGCCTTTCAATTCGGGGTTGAGAGCAGTCTCAACAGAGGCGTAAAAGTTATTCAAATCACAATGTAAAATCGAGCGTTCCGTAAAACTGCCCCCTTGTTTATTAGGTGAGTATATTGTAACAGAACATTTGTTCGCTGTCAATACATAAAATATGGCAATGCACAAATAAATGTACATTGCCGTTTGTTTTAGGAATTGAAGTCCATTTTAACGTCACTTCTCTTTTCGTCATCCGCTTGGAAAAATTCCTCAGCTTTTGCACCGATTGAATTTGCGACGATAGACGACGGGAATTTAACGATAAGCTGATTATAATACGAAACATTTGCGTTGTAAACTCGCCTTGAAGCCGAAAGGTGCTCCTCGACGTCCGCAACGGTAATTTGAAGCTGTTTGAAGTTTTCGCTTGAACGAAGCTCGGGATAATCCTCGGCAACCATATTGATAGCATTTGCGGTTTCGTTGAGCTTTGCGTTTATTTCCGAGCACTCGGCAACGCTCATACCCTTACGCATTTTAATAGTCTCGATAATCGTAAATTTCTCGTGGTTTGCATAAGCCTTTGTAATATCAAGCAGCTTTGTCAAAATATCGAAGCGTTTCGTCAGGGCAATGTCAATCCCCGAGCGAGCTTCGGCGATTTTAACCTGAGTTGTCTTGATTTTGTTCATAACGCTTATGTACCAAGCTATCAAAAGTACAAGGATAACTGCCAAGATTATTCCAAAAATCATATTAACCACTCCTGTAATTATGTTAGTTTTATTTTAATATATAGCTTTATATTTTGCAAGAATTTTATTTTTTATATACCTTTCTGTCGAGATTCAGCTCATCAACAAAGCGAGTTATAATGCTCACATCATACGAAATATCCGAAATTGCGGACTCGACGTCGATAGTTCTGAAAATCGGCGGCTCAAAGGCGTCTCGGTGGTTGTTTACGCCGATATGAAGCTGATTTCTGTAAAAGCAAAATATCAATGCACCGTTCGTCTTATTATGAAGCTCTGTCATTGAGTCCATAATGTGCGGAGTAATAATGTAAAAAGCCTCTTGCTCATTGTTTGTGTAGGATTCAAACGTCTTGTTGAATTCAATGTTTTCAAATCGGATTTTCTCAAACTCCTTTGAAAACAGGCTCTTTCTGTGGTCGGCATAGTTAAAGCTCTTGTCGTGAACTAAAAGGTCGCAGTCGAAATTTTTGTTGAAGTCAAAAATCATCCATCTGCCCTTGAAATAGGTTATAGAGGTTTTCTGCCGTCCCGTGTAATGCTCCTCGCCGATTGTAACGTCGGATTGGGAAAAGGCGATGTTCTTATATTCCCCACATAGAAAATCATTTGAGGAATAGGTGTTTCCCATTTTCATCATACGGGTATTTTTTATTGCCGAATAAGGTATTCCGTAGTCCGAATTAAATTCCCTGATGTCAAAGTATCGCTCGAAAACCGTCCTTACAATAACCTCGTTGTAAAGCTTTTTGTAAACCCTTTTCTTTTTGTTTATCGTAGAGCCGAAAATAATGCCTATAAACACATAGCTGCTGCCAATGAGAAATAATATATCAGGCTCTATAAAAAACAGCAGAAACGACAGCGATATGATTACAATAAAAAACACTATCGAATTTCGCATGGATTTTCTCAGCTTTTCAAGTCGGTCAAGGCTTTCCGCAATTCTTTTGGCGTCCAATAAATCACCCCATCTCAAAAAAACAGGCAACAAAGCATTGCCCTGTTGCCTTAATTATACTATGAGATTTTTCCTAATACAACAATTATTTCGTTGTACCGTCGGAGTTGAACAAGGGTAGGGGCTCAAGATAAATAATATCATCTCTGTTTGCAGCGTCGCCCTCTGCCAAAATTGCCATTTTGCCGACTACCTTACCGCCTGCCTGCTCAACGAGATTTTCAACCGCCGATATAGATCCGCCTGTGGAAATAACGTCGTCAAGAATAAGAATTCTCTTGCCCTTCATCTTAGCGGCGTCTGCTCCGTCCATATAGAGCTTCTGCTCGCCCTCGGTGGTAATTGACTTGTCAACAGTCTCAAAAACACCGTTCATATACGCTTTCTTTTTCTTGCGGACAAGGAAATATTCATTCCTGCCCGATTGTCTTGCCATTTCATGAATAAGCGGAATAGCCTTTGCTTCGGGTGCAACCATATAATCAAATTCGGGAGCTTTTTTGAGCAATTCCCTTGCGCATGTACAGGTAAGCTCAACATCGCCGAAGATTACAAACGCCGCAATCGTGAGGTTGTCGTTGAGCTTGCACAGGGGTAAATCTCTTTTTACTCCTGCAACAGTCATTGGGTAAACCATATAATCACTCTTTCATAAAATAATAAACTGAATTAACCGCCGAGATACGCCTTTTTGACTTCCTCGCTCTGAAGAAGCTCCTCACCCGTACCCGAAAGCACGATTTTACCGTTTTCAAGGACATAGGCTCTGTCGGAAATCGCAAGTGATTTACCTGCGTTCTGCTCAACCAAAAGAACGGTCGTGCCCTCCTTGTTGAGGTCCTTTATAATTGTGAAAACCTCATCTACAAGCAACGGAGAAAGTCCCATTGACGGCTCGTCAAGCATAAGAAGTTTGGGACGGCTCATAAGCGCTCTGCCCATAGCAAGCATCTGCTGCTCGCCGCCCGAGAGAGTACCTGCAATCTGATTTTTACGTTCCTCAAGTCTCGGAAAACGTGCATATATTTTTTCAATATCCTCTTTAATCGACCTTTTATCCTTCTGGATATATGCGCCCATAAGAAGATTTTGATAAACGGTAAGCTCTTGGAAAATTCGTCTGCCCTCGGGTACCTGCGACATACCGAGCGAAACTATCTTGTGGCAGGGGAGATGGGTTATCTCATTCCCCTCGAAGCTAACCGTTCCCGCTTTCGGCGGAATAAGACCGATAACCGATTGCATGGTAGTAGTTTTACCTGCGCCGTTCGCACCGATAAGAGTTACGATTTCGCCCTCGTTTACCTCAAAATCAATACCTTTAAGAGCTTGAATTACGCCATAATATACTTCAAGACCTTTTACTTCAAGTAATGCCATAATTTAACCTCCTATATAAGCCTTGATAACCTCGGGGTCGCTCAAAGCCTTTTTGGTTTCGCCCTGAGCAAGAACTGTTCCGAAGTTAAGAACGGTTATTTCGTCGCAAAGACCCGAAACGAATTTCATATCGTGCTCGATAAGAAGTATCGTAAGGTCAAATTCATCACGGATATATTTAACAATATCGACAAGCTCCTTTGTCTCGTGAGGGTTCATACCCGCAGCAGGCTCGTCAAGAAGCAAAAGCTTCGGATTTGTAGCCAACGCTCTCGCAATTTCAAGCTTTCTCTGCTTACCGTAGGGGAGATTGCACGAAAGATTGTTTCTCTCCTCATAAAGTCCGAAAACCTTGAGGATTTCCTTTGCTCTCTCTCTCATTCTGATTTCAGAGTCAAAATGACCGGGCAAGCGAAGCATACTCACAAAGGGATTGCACTTGAATTCGGGTTGATTGTGAAGTCCGACCATAACATTACGAACAACGCTCATATTATTGAAAAGTCGAATGTTCTGGAAGGTTCTTGCGATACCCTTGTGGTTAATCTGCTCTTGCGTTTTGCCCTTTAACTCCTCGCCGTCGAGGTAAAATGTGCCTGTTGTCGGCTGATAAACGCCCGTGAGCATATTGAACACGGTTGTCTTACCTGCGCCGTTAGGACCTACAAGACCGTAAAGCTGTTGCTTTTTAATTTCAATATCAAGGTCTTGAACTGCTTTAAGCCCTCCGAAAGAAATACCGAGATTTTCGGTTTTAAGCATAATATCTGCCATATTATTTGCCCTCCTTCGTAGGTTTGTCAGGGTCGCTGAACTCTCCGTCCTGCTTTTTAACATCAACGGAAAGGAGCTCATCCATTCTAATCTTTGACTCGATTCTGTTCCAAGCAACATCGTCGTCAACAATGGTTGACTCTTTTTTCTTGAAGAGCTTAGCCGAAAGATTTTTGAAGTTGAGCTTATCCTTAATGGGCTTGAGTGCCGGTGCGTTGTTGAAAATAACGATTGCAATAAGGATAATCGCATATACAAGAAGCCTTACTGCCGCAAGGTCGCCCGAAAGGTTGTTCTGAAGCAGGAAGTTGATATATGTGATAACCGTCGCAGCAATAATCGAGCCGCTTATCGAGCCGATACCGCCGATAACTACCATAACAAGAATTTCAATCGAATAGTTATAGTCGAATGCGGAATAGAGGATAGGTGTGTAGTAATGTCCGTAAATAACGCCTGCAACACCTGCAAAGAATGCGGAAATAACGAACACGAAGAGCTTGTAATACGTAACGTTGATGCCCATAGCCTTTGCCGCAATTTCATTGTCTCTGATAGCGGTTATCGCTCTGCCGTGCTTTGAACGGATAAGGTTCTGAATAAGGAAAAGCACAACGAGCACGAGTATAAACGCAACGATATAAAGCGTTGAGGATTGAAGCTTGATTTTATCGGTTTTAAGTCCCATTGCACCGCCGAAGAAGTTCAGGTTTTTGAAAACATTTCTGACAATTTCTCCGAAAGCAAGCGTAACTATTGCAAGATAGTCGCCTTTAAGTCTCAATGCCGGAAGTCCGATTATAAAGCCGAAAACAGCCGCCAAAAGTCCGCCTACGATAAGCGAAATAAGGAAGCAGACAAGCGAATTGTCAATGAAATTGTGCAAGAAAATCGAAAAATACGAGCCGAGATATGCGCCTACGCACATAAAGCCTGCGTGACCGAGCGAAAGCTCGCCGAGGAAGCCGACTACAAGGTTGAGCGAAACCGCAAGTATAATGCTGTATGCGATTTTCGGAAGAAGATTTACTGCCGAACGGCTGAGAACTCCCGTTGAGCTTAAAATAATCATAAGCACAAGGAAAGCCGCAACGCCGATATAGTTAAAGCAGTATTTGAGCTTGAAGGTCTTTTTTACATTTGAAACGTATCCCATTATACCTTCTCCCTTCTGCGTTTACCGAGCAAGCCGACAGGCTTAACAAGTAAAATCACGATAAGTAAGCAAAATTCAATCGCCGTTGTGTAAGCCTCAACCGTCGGATTGTTCTTGCATATCTGCTCAATCATTCCGAGCAAAATTCCGCCGAGCATAGCGCCGGGGATAGAGCCGATGCCGCCGATAACCGCAGCGGTGAACGCCTTGATACCGGGCATTGCGCCTAAGGTCGGAGTAACCGACGGAATACGAATAATATAGAAAAGGCTTGCGAAGGCAGCCAAAGCTGAACCTATTGCAAAGGTCAGCATAATTATCTTGTCAACATTAACGCCCATAAGACGAGCCGCACCGCTGTCCTCGGAAACCGCAAGCATAGCTCTGCCCGTTCTTGTTTTCTTAACGAACAGTGTAAGGCCGATCATAATTATCGCACCGACAACAAGCGTAAGAATTGTGCCGACGCTGATTTCAGAGCCTAAAATATGAACGGTTTTGAAGGTTGCAACCGTGAATGCTATTGAGGTCGAGCCGTAAATCAACTGCGCAATGCCTTGAAGAAGATTGCTCACGCCGATAGCGGTAATCAAGACCGCAAGGGGAGAAGCGCCTCTCAGGGGCTTATAAGCGAATTTTTCAATAACAATTCCCATTACCGTACAAACAACAATTGCAACCGCCATTGCTATAAACGGATTTGTATTGAGCGCCATTGTTGAATAGATAGCATACGCACCGACCATTATAACATCTCCGTGCGCAAAGTTCAACATCTTGGCAATACCGTAAACCATAGTATATCCGAGCGCAATAAGTGCATAAACAGCACCTAAGCTGAGCCCGTCCAATAATATACTCATATAATTCACATAGCCTTTCTGCTACAAGGTATATCACTTGCCCGAGTGTAGCCGTCAAGGGCGTGATTTCAGCCGATTTTCGCAGAAAAGCCGTGTTTTACGGCTCTCCTAAAAATCGTTGAAGTCGGAGAAGATATAATAATCCCCTCCGACTGCTTAAATGAGTTTTTGCTGTTTAGTCAAGAAACAATTACTTTTTAACGGTAACGATTGTCGGAACCTTGTTCGGTGCACCGTCTGCGTTCCAGGTCATTGTACCTGTTGTTCCTGCAAATTCCATACCGCCTGTAAGAACAGCCGCAACCTTGTCGCAAAGCTCGGAAGCTGAAATGTTAGCGTCTGTAATGTTTGCTTTAAGCATAGCGTTGTAAATTACATAAACAGCGTCATATGCATCAGCTGCGAACTGGTCGGGAGCTTTGTTGTACTTAGCCTTGTAGCTTGCAACAAACTTAGCAACATTCTCGTTTGTGCTCTCAACGTCAAAGGGAGTGATGTACTTGATTTCGTTTGTAACAGAAGAGTCAATCTGATTAGCAACACCGTCAAGACCGTCGCAACCGAAGATGAGTGCGTTTACGCCCTTAGCTGTGCAAGCACGTGCAACAAGTCCTGCCTCTGTATAATAGAAGGGAGTGAAGATTACGTCGCAATCCTTGAGAGCCTCAACCTGTGTTGAGAAGTCCTTTTTGTTTTCTGCGTCAAATGTCTTTGTTGTAAAGGAAACACCGAGCTTATCCATCTCAGCCTTGAATGCTTCGTAAACACCTGTTGAATATGTATCCGAGGTATCATAGATGCAGCCGATATTCTTCATCTTGTAGTCGTTTACAAGTGTGTCAGCCGCAAGCACACCCTGGTCGGGGTCGCCGAAGCAAACACGGAAAGCGTTCTTTCTGCCTTCGATTACGGAAGCTGCGGAAGCTGAGGGAGTGATGAAGAACAAATTGTCCTCAACAGCCTTTGCTGCAAAAGCCTCACAAGAGCCTGTTGTGGTTGAGCCGATTGAAATCTGCATACCTGCGTCCATCAACTGGTCGTATGCGGTTGCAGTTTCGGCAGCCAAAGCTTTATCATCTTTCATAATAAATTCAAGCTGAATTCCGTTCATACCGCCTGCTGCGTTGATTTCGTCAATAGCAAGCTGTGCGCCCTGCTGTACCGAAATGCCGTATGAAGAAGCATCACCGGTTAAGGGACCTGTTCCGCCGACAACGATTTTGTCGCCCGTAGTTTTGCCTGTGTTACCGCCGCAAGCAGCAAAACAAGTAACAACTATTGCGAGTGTCAATAATACGCCGATTACTTTTTTGAAGTTTTTCATTTGTGCAACCTCTTTTTCTAAAAATTTATTTTTCAGCATAACACTGCAAAATATTCATAATATCAAGGCGGAAAGCATTAAAAAGCGCCTTCCCTTAAATATTAAATAGATTATAAAAACTCATATTAAATTTGTCAAATTATTTTTTTAAAATTTTCATTGTTTTTTTACAATTTGTTCATATTGTCAAAATAGACGGTAAACAACGGTGCAATATTGTTAAATGTAGTATTGATTTTTTATAAGGTTTTTTGCTAAAATATCATTGTACGCGCTCGAAGAAGGTTGAAAAGCGTCGGTATAAGGCAACATAAGAGGTTTCATTCACACCGTCACAAAAGAATTTATATGTATACAGCATATTATAAAAAAGATAAAAGCATATTTCAAGACGGCGGTATCATAGTGCATTATGTGATTTTGATTTGTGATTATATAAAGAAAAAAGTAATTTAAGCCTTGACAAATCGCCTCAACACATATATAATATTCAAGCATTCGAAAAATGCGCTGATAGCTCAGCTGGATAGAGCATCTGCCTTCTAAGCAGAGGGTCGGGGGTTCGAGTCCCTCTCAGCGCGCCAATGCTGTATGGTGGGTATAGCGTAGTTGGTTAACGCGTCAGTTTGTGGCACTGAAGACCGTCGGTTCGAATCCGACTATCCACCCCACTGATTAACTCCGCCTGTCAATAAGATTTGGCGGAGTTTTCACTATCAAATATCTTTTCGGAATATTTGAATATTTTGGGATAATCAAAATAAATAACAAACTTAATATTGGGGTGTCGTCAAGCGGTAAGACACAGCACTTTGACTGCTGCATTCGTAGGTTCGAATCCTGCCACCCCAGCCAAAAACAGCAGATGCATTTTTGCATCTGCTGTTTTTTGTTTAGATTTCAGGCAGGATTCGAACCGATTAGTCCGTCTTTTGCGAAGCAAAAGGGACATATAAATCATTGCAAGCGACAAGGCTTGCCTTGTCGAATCCTGCCACCCCAGCCACGTCGTCGCAAGCTACATATCGCTTGCGGCGATTTTTTATCGCCTCGCACTCATTTCGCTGCTCCTCCTTTCCGAAACAGGTCACGCTCAAGTCGCCTGTTCGGTTGTAAACGCCCTCACGACGGCTTTGTTTCGCTACCACCCAGTTTCGGGTTTGTTTTTCAATTACATATTTGCTTAATAATTATCAAGCGTCGTTTGTTATAATAAATCATACAAAGCCTTTACACCACCGCAAGCTACATATCGCTTGCGGCAATTTTTTATATCAAACAAGGTAGGGCGGGTGGCTTGCTCCCGCCGTGGAAATTAGCAATATATTACTGTTTTTGGTTAATATCAAATTGAAAAATCGGTTGAAATTTC
>DAVZHW010000038.1:0-16757 GCA_052273625.1 Candidatus Fimenecus sp.
TTGATTTTATACAATTTTGTAAAACTCCCTCAGTCATTTTTGACAAAATGACAGCCCCCTCAAGGATGGGGCGAAAGCACGAATTGAATTTGATATCCCACACAGTAGGGCGGCAGATATAAATTTCACACACAGCCGTAGGGACAACCCTTGCGGTATGATATTAAATTCGCATCCAATAAATTAAGCCCTTGAAAAATCAAGGGCTTTAATTTTACGAAATTTTCATATTCAGGCGGAGCTTGTCGCTTATCATTGCGATAAACTCGGAATTGGTGGGTTTACCACGGCTTGACTGGATTGTATAGCCGAAGTACGACGACAAAACATCAACATCTCCCCTATCCCACGCAACCTCGATTGCGTGTCGAATTGCTCGCTCGACTCTTGACGGTGTAGTCGAAAATTTCTTTGCAACCGTCGGATAAAGCACCTTTGTTACAGAGTTCATCATTTCCGTATCGTCGATTGAAAGAATAATCGCCTCACGGAGATACTGATAACCCTTTATGTGTGCGGGAACACCGATTTGGTGCATAATTTCGCTGACGGTTACCTGTAAATCCAAAGGCTCGCCGAGATCATTATGTTGTGCATTTAATTTCTGCGGTCTGTCGGACATTCTGCGTATTCTCTCGCCCATTACATTCACATCAAAAGGCTTTCTGAAATAATAGTCAACCCCTGCCGATAAAATTTCCTGCTCAAAGCGTTGATTGTCAACCCCCGACATTACCATTACAAGCATATCGTCAAATTTCTTACTGCCCTTAATCCTTTCAACGACGCCGAGTGCGTCTATGTTCGATAAAAACGCATCCATAACAACTGCGTTCGGTTTTTCGCTTTCGATTGCCTCAAGCAGCTTTCTGCCGTCCTTTTTAACAAGCTTAACCTCGCAGCCATAGGAAGCAAGGGCTTTTACACAATTCGCCCCGAATTCGTTTCCTTCTGCTGTCAACACCACTTTAAGATTTCTTTCCATATATTTTACCTCCGTTTTTTGATTTCTGCCATATTTTACCATTTTAGTATAATTTTGGCAATAGCATATTCAGAAATTTACTAAAAGTTTTTGAAACTTTATCAAAAATCGACCAAATGACAGCGAAAGAGTTAATAAGCATTTCAAAGCGTCAATACTATTTGTCGGCATTAAAAAAATTCAGTCGAATAAAGAAACAGCCCGAAAAGCAATTTTGCAACTGCCTTTCGGACGTTCCTTTAGGAAGCTTTTCGAGTTATCTCATCTTCTACGGAATCTGAAATTTTCAGCATATTTTCGGCAAAAATACCGTACCCCTGCAAAGGGTCGTTTACAAACACATGGGTTACTGCTCCAACGAGCATACCGTTTTGAATAATAGGGCTTCCGCTCATTCCCTGCACAATACCGCCTGTTTTTTCAATCAATTCGGAATCGGTTATTTTTATTATCATATTCTTATTGTTCGAGTCATTCTGCAAGAAAACCTTTACTATTTCAATGTCATAATACTTAGGCCCGTTAATATCCACGGTGGATATTATCTGTGCAGGACCTGCGGTAATCTCCTGCTTTGCGGCAACGGGTATTTCCTGCCCGTTTACAGCTTCTTTATAAATGCCGTATATACCGCACTCACAGTTGATTTTCAAATCACCCGTCTTTTTGTTTGTGAATACTCCGCACAGCTCTCCCGTAGCACTCGGAGTTCCCTTGTAGCAGCCGCTTATTCTTGCGGACATAGCGTCGCCGTAAAGCAAGGGCATCATCTTTCCCGTATCGACATCGCAAACTGCGTGTCCGAGTCCGCCGAAAACGCCTGTGTTCTTGTTGTAATAGGTAACTGTGCCTACGCCTGCGGTACTGTCTCTTACCCACAAGCCTGCTTTGTTTCTTCCGTCGCTTTCTGACACGGCAAGAGTTAATGTGGCTTCAAACGGCTTCCCGTTTCTGTCCGCCGTAACTCTGACAGCTTTATCATTCGTATTTTGGAAAAATTTTGTAAGCTCATTTACCGTTGTGATTTTTTCGCCGTTTAGGGCTGTTATCACGTCTCCCGTTTCAAGTCCTGCTTCCTTACCCGGATTTCTTGCCCCGGACGAGGTCTGAACATCGTCCATGCCGACAATGACAGCACCGTTCGTATAGAGCTTGATGCCGAAAACATCGCCTCCGGGCACAACATACTGCCTTTTTGAAACGGTTACCGAAGAAGATTTGACCGGTATGGTATTGAGAAGCGATATATCGAGAGTATATTCCTTATCCTCGCAGCGATCGTCAATAACATTTGATTGCGTATTCGCAGACACATAGTCTTCATTTTGCGTTACGTTTAACGAAAATATCTCGCTGATCATTATTTTTTCGCTTTCGACAAGGTGAATACTGTCGGGTATCGTCTTTTGAGCAAATATAACCATACCGAATATGACAGAGGTTATCATAAGCCCGATTAAGCTTATTATTTTGAAAAAATATTTCATTTTTCACCTCCGCACCTGCGACTTATCGTCGCTTTTATAATTTGTGATTTATTCGGAAAATTATAAGCGGAAAAAATAAGACTTTTTAGATTATTATGGACAAAATGTAAATCCTAAAATCTAAAAAGTCTTTTTTCGTTAATTATTTAATTTTAATAATGAAACAATTTTTTCAACCGAGCTTTCAACGTTTTCGTTTTCCGTTGAAATTGTAAAATCGGCATATTTTTTGTAAAGCGGAAGTCTTTCCTTCAAAATATCCTCAACGCTCTCGCCCTGCTTTGCGGCTATTCCGCGAGTAGTTATGTTTGAAAGCCTCTTTTCAAGCACGCTCGGAGAAACGTCTATAAACACAGTAACAGCATTCTTTTTGAGCTTTTCCATAGCCTTTTCGCCGAACACGGCACTGCCGCCCGTTGAAATAACACTGTTTTCACAGTCCAAAGAAAGCAATGCGTTTTCTTCGATTTCAAGGAAAGCTTTGAGCCCGTCCTTATCTATTATATCCTGCAAAAGCCTGCCCTCACGCTGTTGAATAACAAGGTCCGTATCGACAAAGCCGACACCGAGAGTCTTTGCAAGGACAACGCCGACGGTGCTTTTGCCCGAGGCCGGCATACCGATTAAAACAATATTTTTCATTAGATTGAGATTTCGTGAGCAAGCTTATAAAGGTTAAGGTCGATTGTCTTTTTCATATTCAATGCTTCGAAAATGTCATAGTCAACGATTGCGTCCTTCTGCATAGCAACAACACGGTTGCCTATGCCCTCTTTAAGAAGCTCAACAGCCTTATATCCCATCTGACTGCCTACAACTCTGTCACGAACCGTGGGAGAACCGCCGCGCTGAACGTGACCGAGGATTGTAGCACGGCTTTCAATTCCCGTAACCTCTTGAATTTTCTTTGCCATTTCATCAACACCGCCGATGCCCTCTGCAACAACGATAATGAAATGTCTCTTACCTGCTTTTTGAGTTCTTCTCATTCTCTCGATAACATCACGCTCAAAGTCGAAATCAACCTCGGGAATAAGAATTGTTGTAGCACCGCAAGCTATACCTGCATTGAGAGCTATATAGCCTGCACGTCTGCCCATAACCTCAACAACCGAGCAACGGTCATGAGACTCTGTTGTGTCACGGAGACGGTCAACCATCTCCATAACGGTATTCATAGCTGTATCGTAACCGATTGTATAGTCGCAGCAAGCAATATCGTTATCGATTGTACCGGGAATGCCGACGCAAGGAATACCTCTGAGTGAAAGATCCCTCGCACCTCTGAAGGAGCCGTCGCCGCCGATAACAACAACGCCCTCCATTCCTACTTCCTTACAGGTATTGATAGCCTTCTGAAGTCCCTCCTCTGTTTTGAATTCGGGGCTTCTTGCGGAATAAAGGATTGTACCGCCGCGATTTATTATATTAGAAACAGAACGGAGATTCATTTCATATATATCTCCGTACATAAGACCGTTGTAACCTCTGCGAATACCCATAACTCTCATACCGTTTTCACAGCCTGAGCGAACAACAGCTCTAACAGCCGCATTCATGCCGGGTGCGTCTCCGCCGCTTGTTAAAACACCTATTGTTTTCATATTATCACCTCATAAATAATCAACATATATAATACACTAAAAGAAAAAATAGTCAAGGCTAACTCGCCCATTTGTCGCAAAATTCATTGAATTACGACATTTGATTCGCCTAAAATTTCGCTTAGCTTTGAATTTCTCCCATCATTCGGCGAAATCGAAAATTCGGTTTTTACGTATTTTCGGGTGTCGCTGAAGAAGAAATAGACAGGAATTTTGCCGCTGCTGCCGTTGAGAACGGCAAGCGCCTGTTGAATTCTCGGGTCACTTTCGGAATTAAAGCGCAGGAAAGCTCCGCTTTTTTTAGCCTTTGGTTCATCCTTAGGACAAGGTTCAAAAAAGTCCGCTATAATTTTTGAGTCCTCGTCGTCACGTATGGAAAGTCTGCCCTTCAGCACCACAATATTTCCGAGCGTGAGCATATTTCCGAAATTTTCATATACTTTCGGGAACACGATAGCCTCTATTGAGCCTGTTACGTCCTCAAGCGTTATGAAGGCCATTGTGGAGTCGTTTTTGGTAATTTTCTTTTTAACGGAAGAAATTATGCCGAAAGCCTTTACATAGGCTCCGTCCTTATAGAGACTTACCTCATCCCCTGCCGCTTCGAGCAAATCAGAAATGCGACTGGATTTTATTCTTTTTGAAAGTTCAGAATATTCTGCCATAGGATGCCCTGAAATATAAAGACCTGTTGTCTCCTTTTCATATCCGAGCATTTCAAGTCGGTCAAATTCCTCTGTATGATTTATCTCCGGAGATGAATTATCCCGAACTCCGCCCAAATCAAAAAGTCCGATTTGACCGTCGATATTTCTGCGTTTTGTCGCCTCAACCGAAGAAATTACCGAGCTAAGATTCAGCATCATTTCCTTGCGGTTTAGCGAGAAAGAGTCAAGCGCACCGCATTTTATCAAGCTTTCAACCGCACGCTTATTGAAATCCTTTGAATACACTCTTTTCACGAAATCGTAAAGCGAGGTGTATTTTCCGTTTAAGCAACGCTCTTTATAGATAGCGTCAATGAAATTTCTGCCGAGATTTTTAACGGCTAAAAGTCCGAATCTTATTTTGCCGAAATCGGTCGTAAATTGAGCCTGTGAGAAATTGACGTCGGGTCGTAAAACCTCAATTCCCATTCTGTTACATTCGGAAATGTACATTGTGACCTTATCCGTCCAATCGATAACACTTGTCATTAAAGCCGCCATAAACTCTGCCGGATAATGACATTTCAGATACGCCGTTTGATAAGCAACAAGGGCATAAGCCGCCGAATGAGATTTATTGAAAGCATAAGAAGCGAACGAAGTCATATCGTCAAAGATACTGTTTGCGGTTTCTTTTGAAATACCGTTCTTACCGCAGCCCTCGACAAAGGTCGTTCTCTCCTTTTCCATAACATCGTGCTTTTTCTTTGACATTGCACGCCTTACAATATCCGCCCTACCAAGCGAATAGCCTGCAAGCGAACGGAAAATTTCCATAACCTGCTCCTGATAGACCATACAGCCGTTTGTAACCTCAAGAATAGGTCTAAGCATTTCCGTTTTATATTTAACGCGTTCGGGATTGTGTCTATTTTCAATATATGTGTCAATAGAGTCCATCGGTCCCGGTCTGTAAAGAGAAATTACCGCTATAATATCCTCAAGATTATTTGGTTTAAGCCTTGAAAGAACACGGCGAAGTCCCGCAGACTCGCATTGGAAAACACCGTATGTGTCGCCGTTTCTGAAAAGGTCATAGGTCTTTTCGTCGTCAAGCGGAATATTTTTAATTGAAAAAGACGGTTCTCTTTCTCTGACAGCCTTAACGCAATCGTCAATAACCGTGAGTGTACGAAGTCCGAGGAAATCCATTTTGAGAAGTCCGAGCTCCTCAATGGTAGTCATTGTGTATTGAGTGACAACCGAATCGTCATTTTTTGCAAGCGGAACATACTCGCTGACGGGCTTATCTGTAATTACAACACCTGCGGCGTGTTTTGAGGCGTGCCTCGGCATACCCTCGACAGCCTTTGCCAAATCAACAAGCTCTTTCACCTTAGCATCGGTGTCATACATTTTTTTAAGCTCTGCATTTTTTCTCAAAGCCTTATCGATTGTAATATCAAGTTCACGGGGAATTTGCTTTGATACCGCATCAACCGTATTGTATGCAATTCCCAACACTCTGCCGACATCTCTTATTGCCGCACGAGCCGCCATAGTACCGAAAGTTACAATCTGTGCCACATGGTCGGCTCCGTATTTTCTTATAACATAGTCGATAACCTCTTCACGCCGAATATAGCAGAAATCGACATCAATATCGGGCATACTTACCCTTTCCGGATTTAAAAAGCGTTCAAAAATGAGGTTATATTTCATCGGGTCAATACCCGTTATTCCCATACAGTATGCACAGATACTGCCTGCACCTGAGCCTCTGCCCGGACCTACGGGAATGTCTTTTGATTTTGCATAGTTTATAAAATCGGCTACGATAAGAAAATAGTCCACATAGCCCATATTTTTAATTACCGAAAGCTCATAGTCAAGGCGTTCGATATATTTTTTGTCAGGGTTTTCTCCGTAATTTTTATAAAGTCCCTCATAGCATTTTTCTCTGAAATAATCAAAATGGTTTCTGCCGTCGGGAACATCAAAATGCGGAAGCTTTGTGTTATGAAATTCAAATTCGACGTTACATCTGTCTGCGATTATCTGCGTGTTTCTTACAGCTTGCGGATAATCATTGAAAAGTTCGAGCATTTCCGCTTCGTTCTTCAAATAAAAATCATCCGTGCCGAACTCTATACCTGTTTCCTCGTCAATGGTGTGGTTAGTCTGTATGCAAATAAGCACTTTTTGAGTTTTTGCATCCTCTTTTTTGACGTAATGAACATCATTTGTGGCGACAAGCGGTATTCCCGTCTCCTCTGAAAGCTTTGCGAGCATAGGAATAATCTCAAGCTGTTCCTTCAAGCCGTGATTTTGCATTTCAAGGTAATAATTTCCCTGCCCGAAAACAGAGTTATACCAAAGTGCCGTCTGCTTTGCGCCGTCATAGTCCTTTGCGACAAGCTTTCTCGCAATTTCTCCCGCAAGACAACCCGAAAGCGCAATAATTCCCTCGTGGTACTTTTCCAAAAGTTCTTTATCGACTCTCGGCTTAACATAAAAGCCCGAAGTCCACGATTCCGACACCATTTTAATAAGATTTTTATAGCCTGTTTCGTTTTCGCAGAGCAAAACAAGATGATGTCTTTCGGAGTCTATCGAGTGTACCTTGTCATGCCTTGAACGAACGGCAACATACACCTCGCAACCGATTATCGGCTTAATTTTGTGCTTTTTAGCCTCTTTGTAGAACTCAATTGCACCGAACATATTGCCGTGGTCGGTAATTGCAACAGCCGTCTGTCCGTTCGCTTTTGCCATATCAAACAGTTGCCCAAAACGGCAAGCACCGTCGAGCAAGCTGTATTGCGTATGCAAATGTAAATGAACAAACGACATTTCGTTTACCTCTTATTCGAGAACTTTTTTATAAAAATCGAAGCAATCAAAGGTTGCAAAATAATCCTTCGGTGTTTCCGCTCTTCTGATAAGCTCAAAGCTTCCGTCGGCTTTAAGTAAAATCTCAGCCGATTTCAATTTACCGTTATAGTTATATCCCATTGAGAAGCCGTGCGCGCCTGTATCGTGAATATATATAAGGTCGCCCATATCAATTTTCGGCAACATTCTGTCTATTGCAAACTTATCGTTGTTTTCACACAACGAGCCTGTAACATCATACATTTTAGTAGGTGTTTCATTCTCTTTTCCGAGTACGGTTATATGATGATAAGCGCCGTACATTGCAGGTCGCATAAGGTTAACCGCACAAGCGTCAACTCCGATATACTCCTTATGGGTATGCTTTTCGTTAATTGCCCTTGTAACAAGCGCACCGTAAGGTCCCATCATAAATCTGCCAAGCTCCGTATAGAGTGCGACATCTCCCATACCGTTGGGTACAAGTACTTCTTCATAAACCTGTCTTACACCCTCTGCGATTTCAAAAATATCGTTGGGCTTCTGATCGGGGCGATAAGGAATACCGATTCCGCCCGAAAGATTTATAAATTTAATATCTGCGCCTGTTTCATTTTTAAGCTTAACCGCAACTTCAAAAAGAGTTTTTGCAAGCGTCGGATAATATTCATTCGTAACTGTGTTACTTGCAAGGAAAGAGTGGATACCGAATTCCTTAACACCCTTTTCTTTCATTATTTTGAAAGCTTCAAAAAGCTGTTCGGTTGTCATACCGTATTTTGCGTCGCCGGGGTTATCCATTATGTTGTTGGCAATTTTGAAATATCCGCCCGGATTATATCTGCAAGACATCTTTTCGGGAAGCTTGCCGAGCGTTTTTTCAACAATATCAATGTGCGTAATATCATCAAGGTTGATTATTGCTCCAAGCTCATCTGCATATTTAAATTCCTCCGTCGGTGTATCGTTAGAAGAAAACATTATAGCATCACCCGTAGCGCCGATAGCCTTTGAGAGCATAAGCTCGGTCATTGACGAGCAGTCGCAACCGCAACCGTATTCACGCAAAATATCAATCAAAAACGGATTGGGTGTTGCCTTTACCGCAAAGTATTCACGAAAGCCCTTATTCCAAGAAAACGCCCTATAAAGATTTTCACAATTCTGACGTATTCCCTTTTCATCGTAAATGTGAAAAGGGGTGGGATAAACGCTTGCTATCTCCTCTGCTTTTTCCTTTGTAAGAAACGGTGTTTTTGTCATTATTTTGCCTCCAAACGAGATTCTATTATTGCTTTTATCTTATCGACATTTTCGCCCGTCTGTGACGAAAACGGGATTATATTTTCCGGGTCAACAAAGTTCAATTCCTGTCTTGAATTTTCAACTCTGCTCTTATATTCTCCCTTATTGAGCTTATCACTCTTGGTCATCACTACGATATAATCAATGCCTGCGTGTTCAAGAAACTCCATCATCATAATATCGTCTGCGGTTGCCGGATGACGCATATCGACGAGTTGAACAACAAGCTTTATATCTCTGCCCGAATTGAAATACTGCTCCATCATATTTGCCCAGCGTGTTTTTTCGCTCTTGGCAACCTTTGCATAACCGTAGCCGGGCAAATCGACGATTTTTGCGTCATTGCCGCAGGAATAAAAGTTAATTGTTATTGTCTTTCCCGGAACAGAGCTTACTCTTGCAAGATTTTTACGGTTGAACACCTTGTTTATAAGTGAAGATTTTCCGACATTGGAACGACCCGAAAAAACTATCTCGGGCATTGTCGAAGCGGGAAGCTGCTCGAACGTTCCGTATGCCCTCTCGAACTGCGCTTTTGAATAATCCATATTTTCTCCTTATTGCTGCCACGTATTCAGCTTATTTGCTTTTTCTTTAGGGATAACGGGCTGCTTTTTGTCGTGCTTTTCCGTTTTTTCGATATTCAACGCAAGGCTTAAAACATCCGCAACATCGCTTACGGGAACAAAATCCAAAGCGTCTGTAACAACCTTGTCGAACTGCTTAATATCGGGTAAATTCCTGTCGGGAATAATTACCGTTTTAATGCCCGATTTATACGCCGCCATTGACTTTTCTTTAAGTCCGCCGATGGGAAGAACTCTGCCCGTAAGCGTAACCTCGCCTGTCATTGCAACGCTCGATTTAACCGTATAACCCGAAAGAGCCGAAACCATAGCCGTAACAATGCCGATACCTGCCGACGGTCCGTCCTTCGGAACTGCACCCTCGGGGAAATGAAGATGAATATCCTTTGTTTTATAAAAATCGGTGGGGATATTATAATCCTCGGCAACACTTCTGATATAGCTGTAAGCCGCCTTCGCCGACTCCTTCATAACGTCGCCGAGTGAGCCTGTTAATTCAAGCTTGCCCGTTCCCTCAACGCAAAGAGCCTCAATTTGAAGCATCTCGCCGCCTACAGAGGTCCAAGCAAGACCGTTTACAACGCCAACGCTGTCAGTTTTGAGCAAATCGCTGTCGGTATATTTTACAGGCCCTAAAATGTCCTCAATGTCTTTAATTCCTACTGTGATTTTACCTTCATAACCCTCGGCTGATTTGACAGCCTGCTTACGCAAAACCTTAGCTATTGTTCTCTCAAGCCGTCTTACGCCTGCCTCCTTAGTATAGCCGTCGATTATAACCTTGAGCGCATCATCCTTGATTTTAACCTGCGAAGCTTTTAAGCCGTGAACCTTTAACTGCTTCGGAATAAGATGCTTCTTGGCAATTTGGAATTTTTCCTCAAAGGTATAGCTGAAAATTTCGATAATTTCCATTCTGTCTCTAAGCGGTGCGGGAATTTCCGAAACGTCATTTGCAGTTGTTACGAAAAGCACTTTACTTAAATCAACGGGAATTTCAATGTAATGATCTCTGAACGAATTGTTCTGTTCGGGGTCAAGCGCCTCTAAAAGAGCAGCCGACGGATCGCCCTTGTAGTCGCTTGCGAGCTTGTCGATTTCATCAAGCAGGATAAGCGGATTCATACTTTTTGAGCGCTTCAACGCAGATATTATGTTACCCGGCATTGCACCGATATATGTTTTTCTGTGTCCTCTGATTTCCGCCTCGTCTCTTACGCCGCCCAATGACAAGCGTGCAAAATTTCTGTTCATAGCGTGCGCCAATGACTTAGCGATTGAGGTCTTTCCGACACCGGGAGGGCCTGCGAGGCAGATTATTTGCCCTTTAATGTCGGGTGCAAGGCTTCTTACGGCAAGAAGTTCAAGTATTCTGTCCTTGACCTCTTTGAGCCCGTAATGCTCTTTTTCAAGCACGGCAGAAGCCTTTTTAATATCGAGATTATCTTTTGTATATTTGTTCCAAGGAAGCGAAAGCACCTCGTCAAGATAGGTTCTTGAAACCGCACTTTCGGGGCTTGACGGCTGAAGTCGTGAAAATCTGTCGCACTCGGTCAAAAGCTTTTCCTCGTCATCCTTTGAAAAGTCGATTTTCCTGATTTTTTCCCTGTACGCCTCAGCCTCTGCCTCGGGAGAATCATCGCCGTTTAATTCGACGGAAATTGCCCTCAGCTGCTCACGAAGATAGTATTCCCTCTGATTATCGTCCATCTGGTCTTGAACCTTGTCGTTGATCTCGTTTTCAATTCGGAGAATTTCAACCTCCTTTGTGAGAACTACGCAAAGCTTTTCAAGTCGCTTATAGGTATTGCACTCGTCAAGGATTTTCTGCTTATCGTGATATTCAAGCGGAATATTTGACGCAATGAGATCCGCAAGGTCGCCCGAATCGTCGTTCACGGCTATCGAAACCGCAACGTCGGGCGCCAATTTCGCACACAGCGAGGAATATTCGTCAAAAAGCGATTTAACCGCACGAAGCATCGCATCAACTCTGAATGTGTCAAGCCTTTGCGGTACTTTATCAAAAAGCGGAATGGTATCGGCGGTAAAATACGGTCTGTCGCTTGTGATTTTGTCGAGCTTTGCCCTGTATTTTCCTTCAACGACAACACGCAGAGCGTCAGTACCCGGCAAGCGAACAATCTGCTTAACCTCGCAGACCGTGCCGACGGAATAAAGCGTTTTCTCGTTTATTAAATCTTCCTGTATATTCTTTTGAGCTATAAGAAATACGTCCCGCTTTGAAACCATCGCAGACTTTACCGCCGCAATAGATTTCTTTCTGCCGACGTCAAAATGTAGAGTCTCCTTCGGGAAAACCACAAGACCTCTCAAAGCGACCATTGGCATAGAAGCGTTTTCGGTATTTTTGAAATCCATATATTCAACTCCGTAATTTTAGATAATATTATTAAAATTATATAATATTTTAGGGGTTACTGCAATAAAAAAACGAAAAAGGTTGTAAAGTTTTGCGTGGTAAAAATTGCTATTTATGTGCAAAAAGACAATTAACACCCGATTTTAGTTATGAATAGAATGAAAATATAGACTTTGTTAAAATATCTAACAACTTTTGCTGATAATTTCGGCTTTTTGAGAAAATGTTTGTTAACTTCTTAACAATTTATTGACTTTTGATATTTAAGTCTGTTATAATACCAAACAGCTGCCGTTGCGATAAAGCATTGGATTTTAGGCTTGAAGATGACTTGTTTATGTTTTTAACAGTCTATTCAAGCTGTACGGCAGCTTAAAATAAGTATCTTTTTGCGAATATCGCATATATAATCGGAGGTATATCAATGGCAAGAGTTTATAATTTTTCGGCGGGTCCCTCAATGCTCCCCGAAGCAGTTTTAAGAAAAGCGGCAGATGAAATGCTTGATTATCAGGGCAGCGGTCAGTCCGTTATGGAAATGAGTCACCGTTCAAAGATTTATGACGGTATAATAAAGGGTGCAGAGGCTCTTTTGCGTGAGCTTATGAACATTCCCGACAATTACAAGGTTCTTTTCTTGCAGGGCGGTGCTTCAACTCAGTTTGCGGCAATTCCGATGAACTTTATGAATAAAAGCGGTAAGGCTGATTACGTTGTATCGGGTCAATGGTCAAACAAGGCATACAAGGAAGCCACAAAATACGGTGATGTTAAAATTGTTGCTTCGTCAAAGGATGAGAATTTCTCCTGCGTACCCGTTATGGATAAAAAGGAATTCCGTCCCGACGCAGATTATTTCTATATCTGTATGAACGAAACCGTACACGGAAATATCATTCGTGAGCTTCCCGACACGGGCGATGTTCCGCTTATTGCAGATATTTCGTCTTGCTTCTTGTCAGAGCCGATTGATGTGTCAAAATTCGGAATGCTTTACGGCGGGGCTCAGAAAAATGTCGCACCGGCAGGACTTACAATTTGTATTATTCGTGAAGATTTACTCGGCAATGCGAGGGACTACACCCCCTCAATGCTTGACTACAAGCTTATGGCTGATAATGATTCGCTCTATAACACACCCCCCTGCTACACTATTTATATTTGTAAGCTTGTGCTTGAATGGCTTAAAGAAAACGGCGGACTTGAGGCTATGAGAGACAGAAATATCAAAAAAGCAGAACTTCTTTACAATTTCCTTGATAATTCAAAAATGTTCAAAGGCACAGTTGTCAAAAAGGACCGTTCTCTTATGAATGTTCCGTTCGTCACAGACTCGGAAGAGCTTAACGCTAAATTTGTTAAAGAAGCTACCGACGCCGGTCTTGTAAATCTTAAAGGACACAGAAGCGTAGGCGGTATGAGGGCTTCGATTTACAACGCTATGCCTTATGAAGGCGTTGAAAAGCTTGTTAAATTTATGGCTGATTTTGAAAAAGCTAATTCATAACAGAGGTAATTGAAATGTATAATATTTTAACTCTTAACAAAATATCGGAAACAGGAATTAAAAATTTTACTTCCGATTATAAATGCTCGGATGAGATAAAAAATCCCGATGCTATACTTGTTCGTTCCGCTTCAATGCACGAAACAGAGTTTGCACCCGAAACGCTTGCCGTTGCAAGAGCAGGCGCAGGAGTCAACAACATTCCGATTGACGAATGTGCAAAAAAGGGTATTGTTGTTTTCAACACCCCCGGCGCCAATGCAAATGCAGTTAAAGAGCTTGTTCTGTGCGGTCTTTTGCTTTCGTCAAGAAAGATTGTTCCTGCAATCGAATGGGTAAAAGCAGCTCTTAAAGGTGATGAGAACTTCTCAAAGAGCGTTGAAAAAGGTAAATCTGCTTTTGCAGGTCCTGAAATCAAGGGCAAAAAGCTCGGCGTAATCGGTCTTGGCGCTATCGGCGTGCTTGTTGCAAATGCGGCACAGTCGCTCGGTATGGAGGTCTACGGTTACGACCCCTACCTTTCGGTTGATGCGGCTTGGAATCTTTCACGAAGCGTAAAGCATGTTACAAACATTGATGATATATATGCGACTTGCGATTATATCACACTTCACGTTCCGCTTACCGACTCCACAAGAGGTGTTATTAACACAATAAGCATTGCAAAAATGAAAGACAGCGTTAGAATACTCAACTTTTCAAGAGGTGAGCTTGTTGAAACAAGCGATATTATAAGAGGGCTTTCAAGCGGTAAGATTGCTTCTTATGTTACAGATTTCGGCAACAGCGCATTGCTTGAAACAAACGGTGTTATCGTACTCCCTCATCTTGGCGCTTCCACTCCCGAATCGGAGGACAACTGTGCCGTTATGGCAGTAAATGAAATTGTCGATTACCTTGAAAACGGTAATATTACAAACTCGGTTAACTTCCCGAGCGTATCCGTCCCGAGAAGCGGTAAAACAAGGATTACAATTCTTCACAAAAATGTACCGAATGTTATCAGTAATATTTCGGCTTCAGTTGCGAATGAGAATATCAACATTGACAATATGGTAAACAAGTCAAGAGGCGAATTTGCCTACACGATGCTCGATACGGATACAGAAGTTTCCGTTGATGCGATTGAGGCTATCAAATCCCTTGATAATATTATAAGAGTAAGGGTTATTAAGTAGCAAGCGTATATAAAGAGAAAGGGGCTGTAAAAAACAGCCGAAATAAAATCCGGGATTCACTTTTTTGTGAGTCCCGGTTAATTTTTGTTAAAATTAGACTGATGTTTGATTTTTCGGCTTTGTCAATAAAAGTGTGTAAGTTTTTTAAGAAGTTAGATAAATAATGCTTTTGACCGCCTTTGGAGTGGAGCGTAGTGAAAAAAAGGCGGTCAAAAGCGGCGTTAGATTAAATGCTCGTATTTCTCAATACAGATTTTAATTTTGTCGTTGGTTGCAAGCTGATTTCTGACCATAGCCCAATTCTGCACTTTACTGCCGTTCCATTTTTTGCAGAGCTCGGTAATTCTGAGATTGAGCAACTTGAGGAGTGCGTTTTCGTTCGGGAAGGCACCTTTTTTGGTGACCTTTTAATTAATTTAGGCTATCGGGATTGCGCCTCTTTATCAGTCGGCCATGATCTCCGAAGAGCCACATAGGATATTAAAAAATTTGCAAACCAACCTGCCGGTACAGCAAGCCAGACAAATTCAATGCCAAAACGCGGTGCACAAATCAAAGCAACCGACAGGCGGATTGCCAGATTCACCATATTTGCAATAAGGAACGGACGCATGATTCCAAGACCACGAAGAACCCCATCGGTTGTCATTTTGATTCCCATAAAGATGAAGAAGTAACCGATCCATCTCATATAACCCTCAGATACCTGATAAGCCAGAGCAGTTCCATCTTTACCAAGGAATAGCGAGGAAATCTGAGTATGCAATGTTTCAATAACTATAAAAGCAAGAACTGCAAAACATACATCTAACACCAGTGCAGCGTGATATCCTTTTTTGATCCGTTCAATTTTATTTGCACCAAGATTCTGGGAAACATAAGGGGTAACCGCATTGCCAATGGATACAAAAATCAATGAAAAAACATTCTCTACCCGCATCGTCGCCGCATACCCCGCAAGTGCCTGTGTACCGAAAGGATTTACAACAGCCTGTACGATCATCATACCGATAGACACTGTAGACTGCTGAAGAACCGAAGGTACAGCAATTTGAAGCATGGAATATAACTCCTGCCTGTCAAACCAATCAAAGCGACTTTTATATCGACGCATCCGGCTGAGGAAAAGAAAAAGTGAAAACACCGCAGAAATCCCCTGTGCTATAAGAGTCGCAAGGGCTGCACCAAACACACCGAGACCAAGTCCGGCCACCATCCAAATATCCATAAAAATATTTAAGATTGACGAGAATACCAAGATTCCCAGTGGGATTTTTGATTCACCAATGGAAGTGAACATGTTGGAAAGAATGTTATACATAAACAGAAATGGAAAGCCCACAAAATAGACCCGCAGATATAACACTGCATCATTCAGTATATCGTCGGGGGTTTGTAATATCCTCATCATCGAGTGGGAAAAACAAAAGCCAAAAACACCAAGGACTATGCTTAGAATTAAAAAGCTAAACAAGGACGTTGACACGATGGTCTTCATTTTTCCATATTCCCTGGCACCGAAATAGCGGCTCACGAGCACACCGGCACCGACACCTGCCCCCAGTGCCACACAAATGAAAACATTGGTCAGCGCTGCGCAGGCCCCGACAGCTGCAAGTGCAGAGGAGCCAACAAATTGGCCGACGATGATAGAATCGGCCATATTGTATATTTGCTGAAAAAAACTGCCCAAAATCATTGGCATTGCAAAAACTGTCAACGCTTTAAGAGGTGTATCTGTGATCAAATATTCATCTTTTGACATTATCATATTCCTCCACAGGCTTTATAATTTCACTTATTCTTTCCTTCACCGAAATTTATTCCATGTATTCAAAATGTAAGTTTTAAATTACGTTGCGAAACAATTATATGTAGTTGCAGCCGCTAAGTCAAGCCGGAATTTACTTTCGGCAACATAAATGATATGATATTTAAGAAAAACTACTATCCGGAGGATATTATTTTACAGGAGGAACACTTATGTACCTGAACGGTTTAGATGAACCGGATCAGAAGATCATCCGGTTGCTTATAGAAAATGCACGTATTTCCTACTCTGATATCGGTAAAGAAACCGGTATTTCCGGAGTGGCAGTAAAAGCCCGGATTCAGGCTCCGGAGAAAAAAGGCATAATTGAAGAATATACAACTATAATAAACCCTCAAAAGATCAGTGGTGCTGTTTCATGCTATTTTG
>DAVZHW010000039.1:0-16752 GCA_052273625.1 Candidatus Fimenecus sp.
TTACTCATATCAAATCCTCTCCTTCCTTTGGCTTTATTATATGAAGAAAAGGTACTTGCCCCAAGTTTGCGAATATCCGTATAAATAGAAAAAGCCCTTTGAGAAAAGGATTTATCCTCTCTCAAAGGGCTTGGTAAACTGGAATTTGTCAAATTCTCATTATTATTTCAATTTTTTGACATACAATCTGTCTGTTCCATTACCATAATTAACAATATCTAGGAGATAGCAATATCCATACTTTTCGTATAAACCTATATGTATTGATGGAATATATGTTTTGTTGAATCCATTTTCTTTTGCATACTCATTTGCAAAAGAAATCAACTTTTCACTAATCCTGTGTCCACGATATTTTTCCGTGACAAAGATACCTGATATCCATGGATATATTTCAGGTAACGAATAATAGTCTTCCTTTCTGATGTAGGCCATTCCTACAATCTGACCATTTATTATTGCTACAAATGGAGTCTCCCAATCCGTAAAAGTCCATGCCTGAAGTTCGCTCAACATATGGCTTTTTACATCTTCCCATGAGAAATTTTCAACAAAACAGATTAGTTTGTCTGCCAAATCTGTGCCTCTGTCGACTTTTTTTATCTCCAAAGTATCCATACAGGTAAATCACCTCACAATTCCGATTTATCTTTTTCTTTCTGAAAATGGGCAATCCCAATTGGAATTGCCCATTGCTGTTATATTGTTTACTTATCTAACGACTTCATCGTGGGGAAAAGCAAAACATCACGGATTGCGGGAGAATCGGTAAGAAGCATAACCATTCTGTCGATACCGAAGCCGATACCGCCTGTGGGAGGCATACCGAGCTCAAGTGCATAAAGGAAGTCCTCATCGGTGTGGTTAGCCTCTTCATCGCCCTGTGCAAGCAATTCCTCCTGCGCCTTAAAGCGTTCACGCTGGTCGATCGGGTCATTAAGCTCCGAATAAGCGTTTGCCATTTCCCAACCGTTCATAAAGAACTCAAAACGCTCAACATAATCGGGGTTTTCGGGTTTTTTCTTTGTAAGCGGAGAAATCTCAATCGGATGATCCATTACAAATGTCGGCTGAACAAGGTGCTCCTCGACAAACTCCTCAAAGAAGAGGTTGAGAATGTCGCCCTTCTTGTGTCTTTCTTCATATTCAACATGATGCTCTTTTGCAACGGCTCTCGCCTGCTCAAGTGTTTCAATCTCATTAAAATCAACACCCGAATACTTTCTAACGGCATCAAGCATAGTTATTCTCTCAAACGGCTTTCCGAGATCCATTTCAATACCGTTATAAGTGATTTTAGTTGTGCCGAGAACCTCTTGTGCAACAAATCTGTAAAGATTTTCGGTAAGGTCCATCATACCGTGATAATCGGTATAAGCCTGATAAAGCTCCATAAGCGTAAACTCGGGGTTGTGTCTTGTATCAAGTCCCTCATTACGGAAAACTCTGCCGATTTCGTAAACTCTCTCCATACCGCCGACGATAAGTCTTTTAAGGTAGAGCTCGAGTGAAATACGAAGCTTAACATCCTCGTCAAGAGCGTTGAAATGCGTTTCAAACGGTCTTGCTGCCGCACCGCCTGCGTTGGGAACAAGCATGGGGGTTTCAACCTCCATAAAGCCCTGTGAGTCAAGATAACGACGAATAGTGCTGATTATCTTTGAACGTTTGATAAAGGTCTGCTTTGAGTCTGCGTTCATGATAAGGTCAATGTATCTCTGACGGTATCTTGTGTCTGTATTTGTAAGTCCGTGGAATTTCTCGGGCAAAATCTGAAGGCTCTTTGAGAGAAGTACAAGCTCAGTTGCGTGGAGAGAAATCTCACCCGTTTTAGTCTTGAAAACCTCGCCTTTAAGTCCGACAATATCGCCGATATCCATTTTCTTGAATGCCTTATATTCTTCTTCGCCTATGCAATCCCTTGCAACATAGGACTGAATATTGCCCTTTAAGTCCTGAATATTGCAAAACGAAGCCTTACCCATTACACGCTTTGACATAAGTCTGCCTGCAACGGTAACGGTCTTTCCCTCAAGAGAGTCAAAATTATCTTTAATATCTGTGCTGTGATGGGAAACGTCATACTTTGTAATAACAAAGGGATCGTTGCCTGCATCCTGCAATTCCTTTAATTTGTCAAATCTGATTTGACGAAGCTCATTGACATCCTGCTGAGCCGCATTGTTCTGATTGTTTGTCTGTGCCATATTTTCACTTCCGATTTACTAAAAAATATGGGCGGACTTGCCGCCCGAGTATTTTATTTTTATGAAATAGCCTTAACTGTAAAGCTACGAATACCGATAGGTGCTTCTACCTGTACGTCGTCGCCGACCTTTTTGCCCAAAAGAGCCTTGCCGACGGGAGATTCGTCAGAAATCTTGCCTGCATCGGGATCAGCCTGCGCATAGCCGACAATCTTATATGAAAATTCATTTTTCTTGTCATCAACGATTACAACGTTTGAGCCAATGTGAATGACGTCCTTACTCAATGAGGACTCGTCAAATACCTTAGCGTTTTTGAGCATATTTTCAAGCTCATTTATGCGTGCCTCAAGCTTTGCCTGATCACTCATTGCCTCATCATACTCAGCGTTCTCTGAAAGGTCGCCGTAGCTTCTTGCAACCTTGATTTTTTCCGCAGCTTCTTTACGTCCGACGGTTTTTAAGTTTTCAAGCTCGTCCTGTAATTCTTTATAGCCCTCGGCATTAAGCAAAGTTTCCTGTAACATATTGTTAAAACTCCTTTCGGCTTTTGCCCATATACAAATGAATATTATACGGGAAATTTTATTTAATGTCAATAGAGCCGAACGGAAAAACATTTTCAAACACTACATTCATTTTGTCATATTTTAGTTCAGAAAGACTTTTGAGCGCACAAGCCTCATAAAGTGCCGAGGCAAAGGTTAGCTTATCGACTCCGACAGGCAACAGACTTTCGGGATATTTCGGCAAGCTTATCCCGTATCCCTTCAATATGTTATAGCCGTTTTCGCCGCACTTTTCGAGAATACAGTTGTTGAAATATCGGTTAAAGACATTTTCGGGCGAAATTATCATATCGCACCGTGAAAGCCCTTGCTCATTGGTTATAACGATTACCGACAAGCCGTATTTTTCATATATTTTTTCGCATACGCTTTTATAGGCAAATTCATTTTTGGAAAACACCCTTATTTCCCCTGCAAGATTTACAAATTTTTCAAGATACTGCGAGAAAGCACCTTTTTCATCTCTTATCCCAAGCGTAAAAGCGGTTTTATTATATTCTTTATTTTCAAGATAATTTTCCGCCGAATTTATTGTCATTATATTCGGTAAAACGGCAGGCTTGTATATTTTTAGTTTACCTGTCTTTGAAGCGTCTGTGCCGTCAGCCAAAATAACCGCCCTTGAACATAAGCCGAGCATTTTAGCAACCTCGCAGCAATCTTCTCCGCACTGCTTTTCGTAGATTTCAAGCTTATAAAACGGTGCAGCGCCCTTGACATTTACCCTTTCGAGTATCGGCGACGGCGGAGAGAAAAAATACTTAATTCTCTTTAACAATGATTTTTCTTCGGGAATTATTTTCAACACGGCAAACATAAAAACACCTCGCATACGAAATTGTATGCAAGGTGCTTTGATAAAATGTTAATTTTCGCCGACAAGAACGTCATATGCTTTCTTGTATTGGTCGTCGTCCTCCTGTGAGAGAATTGCAAGCTTTGCTTCCTTTTCCGAGTCAAGCTTAACCTCGTAATCGGGTACAACGCCCACGGAATTATACGAAGCGCTGACATAAGGTTTAATCTCCGCAACGGTAAGGATAATTGCGCCGCCGTCACTTAACTGATATGCCTTTTGCATAGTTCCGTTTCCGTTAGTTGTAGTGCCGACAATCTGAGCCTTTCCGAAGTCCCTCAGGTCGCATGCAAAAAGCTCCGCAGGTCCCGAGGTCTGATTGTTTACAAGTACCATCATCTGCATTGAAACGCTGTCAGCATCCGTGGTAAAGGTATCGGTAATATTACCGTCCTTATCGAGAGCCGTTGCTATCGCACCGCTGCCCTCACTTGCAACGGGAACTAAAACGTCAAGAGCCTTTGCGGCATAATCAATAGTTCCGTTCGAAGTGCCTCTCAAATCAAAGATAACACTTGTAACATTCTGCTTTGAAAGCTCGTTAATAGCCTTTTTAAGCTGTGATGCGGTCGTCGAATAGAAATCGGTAATTTTAACATATCCGACCGAGCCGTTTGCACTGTAATAAACAGACTGTGCACTGTAGCCCTTTACAACGCCGACGGACTGTTCAACGCCGTCATGCACAAAACGCACCGTGACGCTTGTGAGTTTTCCGCCCGTAAGCTTATCCATAAGCTCATTATAATTGTATGCGGTAACAGGCTCCTCATCGATTTCAATTATCTTGTCGCCCTTTGAAATACCGCTTTGCGCAGCAGGAGAATTTTCGGAAACCTCCGCCGCATAAATAGCCGTTTCCGTTTCGTCATAATAAGCGATAATGCCTATTCCGACCCTTTCGCCGTTAAGCTCATTCTTATACGTTTCGTACTCGGTAGCGGTAAGGTACTTACTGTACTTGTCGCCGAGTCCTGCCGCATATCCGCCTGAAAGCTCGGTATTCAAAAGCATTTCGTTTACTGAGCCGTAATAGTTTGTTCTTACGATATTGTCAATTTCGGAAATGTACGAATACATCTGCGCCCTGTTGGGCAAGTCTTTAATAAGGCTGTTGTAGGTTCTCATTGATACGGACATTGTAACGGCAACGGTAATCGCAACCGCAACAAGCGTTATCGCAACAGATACGCCCACCGATATTTTTTTGTTCATTTACAACCACCTCAAACCTTATTTATCAGCCATCGCCGGAATCCATACTTCGGGATTTGTTCTTGTTCCGTTTACCCATACTTCAAAGTGGAGATGCGCACCGAATGAGTTACCCGTATTTCCAACGTAAGCGATAACCTGTCCCTGCTTTACCTGATCGCCTGCCGAAACTATCATCTTACTGCAATGCGCATATCTTGTATATACACCGTTGCCGTGATTGATATAGACATTATTTCCCCAACTCTTGTGGAATTCCGCCGAATATACAACACCGTCGGCAGCAGCTCTTATTTCCTTGCCCATTGTTGAGCCTGTACCTCTTGTGCAGATATCAACGCCCTTGTGTCCGTTGTGACCGTAATGCTGAGATACATACACATTGCTGTACTGAAGCGGAGCAATCATACCCTTTGAAGAAACGGGATAGTTACCTATTTCGGATTTTCCGCCGCCGTTATTAAGTGAACCTGAGCCGCTGGACATACCGTTTTGCTTAATAGCGTCGTATTCAGCCTGCTCTTTTTTAATCTTTTCCATCTGTGCTCTGTACTGAGCAGAAGACTTATCAAGATTTGAAAGAATTGAATTGTATGAGTCAACCTTTTTTTCAAGCTTCGCCTGCTGACTGCTTATTGAATTTCTTGCACTCTGAACTTTCGCTCTCGAATCAACGATTTTTGCCCTTTCAGCCTCAACGGCAGCCTGCTTGTCAACCTGCTCCTGCTTTTGAGTATTAAGTTGCTCCACAAGCTTATTTGACTCATCAATTTGCGAATTATACGCAGAAATCAATTCGTTATCACGCTTTGCAACAGCACTCAAAAGCTCAAGCCTTGTAAGGAACGACTCAAAATCTGAGGAGTCAAGCAAAATCTCAAGAATTGAGGTTTCGCCTGCCATATATGACGCTCTCATACGCTCCGCAAGAACCTCCTGCGTACTCGCAATTTGAGCGTTAAGCTTATCAATCTGAACGCCGGTTTCGTTTATGCTTTCGTCGAGCTTTGCAATCTCCGCCTCATGCTGATCGATAACCGCATCATAGCCGGCAATTTGTGAGTTAAGCTCTGAAATCTGTGCGTTATAAACGTCGATTTGCTCCTGCAAGGTATCAATTTCCTCATTGAGTTCATCGGCACTTTTTTGATTATCCTCTTTTTTTGCATTATTGGCATCTATTTTAGATTCAAGCGCATCAATTTCAGCCTGAAAATCTCTTTCCGCATACACGCCGAAGGAAACGCTTGCAAGCGTCATAACAATACACAGTACGACCGATAAGAGCCTAAACAAAGGTGTAAATTTAATATTACTCATTTGTTACGACACTCCTTTCCTCCTTAAGGTATCTGTTCATAGAAACCATACTGCCAAAACTACCTGTTACTATTCCGATTGCAAGGAATGCGCCGAAGATGTACCAAATATATGAAAGGAACGGTACAAAGCTGAAGCCAAGCATTGTAATAACAGAAGAGAAAGCATAAATAATCAATTCATACAAGCCCCAAAGCAGTAATATCGAAACACCTGCCGAAATAATTCCGAGCAGAACGCCCTCAACCATAAACGGCCATCTGATAAAGCTGTTTGTAGCACCAACGGCTTTCATAATGTTGATTTCAAGCTTTCGTGAAAACATTGTAATTCTGATTGTATTTGAAATAATAAACAACGCAACAAGGAAAAGCATTGACACAAGTCCTGCGCTGACAATTGTAACGGCACGCCGCACCGTCACAAGCTTACTTGCAAGGTCGCTGTTTTCACGTACATTATACACTCCGTCAAGCTTTTCAATCTCGCTGACCGTTTCCTTAAATCTTGAAAGGTCCTTAACTGTAACCTTAAAGGCATCGGGAAGCGGACTTGTCTTAAAGCCCTCAAACAAAGCAGAGTCGCCGCCCATAAGCTCGACCTGACGCTGAAAAGCGTCCTCCTTCGGCACAAACTCACAGCTTGCAATATTGTCCATATTTTCAAGCGAAAGTCTCAATTCCGAGGTTTTAACATCGTCGGCTTCGTCCGAAACATAAACCATTACAATATTCTGCGCCTCAACAATATCAAGAAGCGAGTTAATATTGAAATAAGCCATCGCACCTACGCCGATAATCAAAAGACACGCCATAAGCACCGCAACGGAAGCGATTGACATCATCTTATTAACCCAAACGTTTCTGAATCCCTCGCGGGTTAAATATCCAAGTGATGAGCCTTTCATTTATCTTCACCTCCTGCTTTTTCGGTAAGGTTGTCAAGATAAATCGAATAATCTATATCATCCTCCGCCGTATCGTCATCGGTATTGACGCCGTAATTTGAAATAAAATCTTCAAGCTCACTGTCCGACATCGGCGGCGCATAATATGAGCTCAATTTGTTTTCATCAACCTTAATATCCTCGTGGACTATTTCTTCAACAATCTTTTTTCTTTCCTCATCTGATGCTGACTCGGAAGCAGGGCTTACAACCGACGGATGCACAGCCTCATATTTTGAGTAATCGTCGGGAAGCTTATCGGAATCGCTCGTGTCGGATACAACATAGCCCTGATCGATTGTAATTACTCTGTGGTGGAAATGGCGGACAAGGTTATGTTCATGCGTAACCATAACGATTGTCGTGCCGCTCGCGTTTATGTGATTTAACAAATCGACAATTTCATAGGACATCTCGGGGTCGATATTACCCGTCGGCTCATCGGCAATGATAAGTCCGGCATTGTTTACAAGTGCTCTTGCAAGCGCAACTCTCTGCTGCTCGCCGCCCGAAAGCTGATTTGGCTTTTGACGTGCCTTTGAGGAAAGTCCCACAAGGCTCAAAATATAGGGAACTCTTTTTCGAATTTCCTTTTCCTTTGCACCGATAACTCGCATTGCGAAGGCAACATTGTCATAAACAGTCATATTCGGTATAAGTCTAAAATCCTGAAAGACAATGCCGAGTGTTCTTCTGAACATAGGGATTTGCTTCTTTTTAAGCTTATTGAGATTAAAACCGTTTATAATAACAGTACCCTTGTTAGGTACCTGTTCACGCATCATAATTTTGAGAAACGTACTCTTACCTGCACCCGAGGAGCCGACGATAAAAACAAACTCGCCGTCCTCAATGCGAAGGCTTACGTTTTTTAACGCTTCCGTACCGTTTGCATAGGTTTTTGAAACGTTATCAAACTCTATCACATTAACGACCTCTCTTTCGTTATCTAAAAAAATAAAAGACAGTACCGAGCATAAATCGCCCAATATACTGCCTTAAATTATACCATAAAATATAGCAAGATGTAACGCAATTAAATAAAAATTAACAATATTCGTAGATTTACACAAAAACGCATAAAATAAATATGCAAGATATACAATATATTGTCAAATCCCGTCGTTCAAGTACATCTATTAGTATTTTATCGGGTTTGAATCAAGATATTTCTTGACCATCAACGCAACCTTAAATACAATTGCGTCGTCAAATTCACGCAAATCAAGTCCCGTGAGCTTTTTGATTTTTTCAAGACGGTAAACAAGAGTGTTTCTGTGAACAAAAAGCTTTCTCGAGGTCTCGGAAACGTTAAGGTTATTTTCAAAGAATTTTTGAATTGTGAAAAGCGTTTCTTGGTCAAGGCTTTCAATAGAGCCTCTCTTAAATACCTCACGCAGGAACATATCGCAAAGCGTTGTGGGAAGCTGATAAATAAGTCTTGCAATACCGAGATTGTCATAGCTGACAATAGTCTTTTCGGTGTCAAATACCTTACCTACTTCAAGGGAAACCTGTGCTTCTCTGAATGAGCGTGCAAGATCCTTAATGTTTTCAACCGTTGTGCCGATACCGACAAGAACGTGAGAATAGAACTCCGCACCGAGGCTGTCGATAACCGAACGTGCAAGCTTTTCCAAGTCCTTTGTTTCAATCATCGGATTAACCTCTTTGATAAGAGCTATATCCGTTTCGTTTACGTCGATAACAAAGTCCTTTGACTTATCGGGGAACAAGCCCTGAATGACCTCGAATACAGAAACGTCGATTTTGTCAACAATTCTGATAAGGAAAACAGCCCTTGAAGCCTCACTGTTAAAGCGAAGCTCACGTGCTTTAAGATAAATATCGCCTGGAAGGATATTGTCAAGAATAACGTTCTTTATGAAATTTCCCCTATCATATTTCTCGTCGTAATACTGCTTGACGCTCGAAAGGGAAATCGCAAGAAGCGAAGCATAGTTCTGAGCAAGCTGATCCTCGCCCGAAACAAAAACAGCATAATCAGCGTGCATGTGCGTTCCGAAGGATTTGTATGTGAAGCCGTCAATTACAACGCTCTCCGAAACAGCCGAAAATATAACCGAAACCTCCGACGAAATAACCTCGCCGATTTTTCCGAGCTCGCTACAGGAAATAACTGTTCCCGATTCATCCACAACACCTATTACTCTGTCTATTGAATCTGTCATCTGATGAACGATACCTTGAAACAATCTATTTGACATAATTAGCCTCCGTATATGCAATTTAGCCAACTTATTTATTATATATTTTACACAATGTTACACAAAAAAGCAAGAGGATTTTTTTACATTTTTTTATTTTCGTTTGCATTTTCAACAAAAACCGACCGCTTTTTTGTTAAATTAGTTCATTCTTCCCACATATTCAAGGCTTTTTCAAGCGATATTTCATTGGTCAAAATGACGATATTTCAAGTCAGGCAAGGCATTTTGAACAGGAGGTATAGCCTTTCAGGTAATATTCGTCGATATTATCACAGAAGATAACTTGTTTGTTTTTGTCGTCCATATTTTTGGCGTACTGACAATCGGGCTTGTGTATTTTCTTACTGTTTGTGTTTAACACATACATATCCGCCTGCACCGTGACGTTCGGAGCGTCGGTTGCGGTTATGCTTGCAGCCTCGCCGCCGTCAACCCACGAAACAGATACGTCGGAATTATCAGAGGCGTTACCCTCATTGATTTCTTTGTAAATTTTTACCTGGCGAAGCATAATAAAAACGCTCAAAAACGCAAGCGCTACGCACATAACGGCAATAATTTTCCTGTTATCGATATTTTTCTTATCGCTCATTTTATCACCTCTTATAACATTTGCAGCGAGTGCAGACGGTATAGCCCTTATCAAGATAAGCCTGAAGCTCGTCCGAAGAAATAACAACCTTGTTTTCTTTCTTCATATTTTTCGCATAAGAGCATGTTGAGCTGTGTATTTTCTTTGAATTTTTATTCACTACAAGAACAGTATCGATTTCGGTAACGGCAACAGTTGTATCGACAGTGGTATTGACCGTTGCTTTTTTGGTTGATTCAGCACTGTGAACCTCACTTCGAGCAGCAGCTCTGACAGCTTTTGTTTTGGCGGCACTCTGAATATCCGTAGTCTCGGGAATTGAAGCCGTGTCATTGTCTTCCAGCGTTACATTATTTCTCGCAGAAAAGGAATCCGCAGAAGAGTCCGCAGCCTCCGCCACCGTTGCAATTGCGATATGACGGTTGATTTCGATTTGCAGCTTCAATGTTATAACCATACTTATTGCAATAATAAAGATGGCAACAAATATGCAACAGTCATAAAAGCCGGATTTTTTCATATCTATCATACTTCCTAATAATCTAATAAAATAAGATTATAGCAATAATTTTTATTTTGTAAATATTTTACTGTATATTTATAACATTTGCACCGAGTAAAGCCGCATCCTCAGCCTCGTGTGTAATAATTAAAAAGTGTCTTTTTTCCTCTGAAATCAACGCCGCCATTTTCTTTTTAAGCTCAATGTCAAGCCCCTTAAACGGCTCGTCTAAAATTACAAGCTCACTTTTATACGCCAATGCTCTTGCAAGGGCAACTCTGCGCTTCATACCGCCGCTGAGGTCTGATACAGGCGTATTTTTTTCCCCGCCTAAAACAACTTTTTCGAGATAAAAATCGGCTGCTTCTTTGTCGCTGACATATTCGACATTTTCCCTTGCCGAAAGCCACGGTAAAAGCCTGTCCTCCTGAAACATAAACGAAACCGCTTCGGGAACTCCCGATATTTCGCCGAAGTCCGATTTTTCAAGTCCTGCTATCATTCGTGCAAGCGTTGTTTTGCCCACACCCGACTCGCCCATTAAGATAACGGGCTTATCGAACACTATTTCACGGTTGAAATTATCAAATATAATCTTGTCGCCGTAGCTTTTCTTTATATTTTTCAACGTAACGGTCATTTCGCTTCACCGCCCTTATACTTGTTAAAAAGCTTTCCAAGTAAATAAACAGCCGCTTTTTCGAGCACGGCGCTCATAATTATAATCACAGCAGTCCACGCAAACAAATCCGTTGTTTCAAGGTAGACCTTTGAATTATACAGTTCTGTGCCTATTGAATTAAGCGGTGTGCTCAAAACCTCGGCGGCAACACCCGATTTCCAAGCAAAGCCCAAGCCTGTCGTTACAGAATTATAAACCTCGGGCATTACAGACGGCACATAAACCTTTGAGATGATTTTCCGCTTCGGCACTTTATATGCTTTGGACATTTCGAGAAGTTCTTTATCGGTTGAATTTATGCCTGTCGATATATTTGACCAAACAATCGGCATAACCATTAAAAATGATGTGAACACAGGAACGCTCCTCTTGTTCATCCAAACAAGTGCAAGAATGATAAACGAAGCCACGGGTGTAGAGCGCACAACATTCATAAAGGGCTTAAATATTGAATATAAAAGCTCACTTTTTGAAGTCATAACAGCAAGAGCCGTACCGACTGCGAGCGCCGATAAATACCCTTTTAATATCGCAAGCAGAGAATTTACAACCTTTATATAAAGCTGCTTTTCTCCGAGCATTTCAAAAAGCCTCACAAACACCTTTAAGGGAGACGCTATAAGCACCTCCCTGTCAACGGCAAAATATAATACTGTCCATACCCCGAGCCAAAACAGGGCGCATATCGCTCCCATCAAAGCACGTTTGAAAGCCTTTTTATTTCGCATTGTACCAGAAATCATCCTTAGGAAGCTCTCCGCCTACCGACGAGGGATTGGCGTTAAAGAGAACAGTAAGATTTTCATTGGCGGTCTTTTTCATATCCTCGCCCGAAAGATAGGATATATGACAATTCGGTATCGCTTTTTTTGCAATCGTTGCTTTCGGAATTATGTCGTAGGCTTCACAAAGAGAGGAAGCTCCGTCTATATCATTTGCAACATACTCTATTGAATTCTTATATTCATATAAAAATGCATTAACGGCGTCTTTGTTATTCTCAACAAAATCCTTTCTCGCTATTATACAACCCATAGCAAGAGAAACGCCTGAAGCATTTTCAAATTCCTTGCTCAAATCGACCGCAACCGCAAAGCTGTCACTTTTAGAAAGAACTGCCGTAACATTCGGCTCGGGAAGAAGCACCGTATCCGCTTCGCCCGACAACGCAAGCGTTGCAACCTCTGCGTGCTCGGATTTGTATTCAACCGTAACCTTATCGGTAAGTCCGTTCTTTTCCAAAAGATAATTAAGGACATATTCGGGAGTTGCTCCCTGTCCTGCGGTAACTATCTTTTTACCCTCAAGATCCGCTAATTTTGTAATTGTCGGGTCTTTAGAAACGATATAAAGCGTACCGAGTGTGTTTATTGCAAGCATTTGAACATTTCCGTTTGTCTTTTTGTAAAGCACAGACGCAAGATTTAACGGACAAGCGGCAATATCAATACTGCCGTTTATAATTCCGCCCGAAATATCCGTAGGGTCGGACGAAAGCGAAAAGGTGTATTTATTTAATGCGTTACCCGCATCGCTGTCGGACATCAGCTTAACAGCACCTATGCCCGTAGGACCTTTAAGCATGGTAATATTTACCTGCGTATTCGTTGCCTTTGGCGTTTTATTTCCGATTGTGCAAGAAGCAAAAGACAAAAGCATAATTACTGCAATGATTAAAGCTGAAATTTTCTTGATTTTCAAAATGATTACCTCCTGAATTTAATTTATAACAAACGGATTATATTTCCGTCCTTTTCAATCTTTTTACTGTCATAAAGCTCGTCTATGGCACGGTAAAGACTTGCCCTGCTTATATTGAGTTGTTTTGAAAGCTCGGTCATTTTTTCATTCAAAATAAAGCAACCTTCAACGGCGTTTTTTTTAAAATACGAAAGCAGTTTATCCTTGACACTCGGTGCGGTATATTCTTCGATTTTTTCATTTAGAAAATACACTCTTTCAGAAAGATATTTTATATATCTCTTGGCAAATTCGGGACTTCTTGAAAGTAAACTGTCAATTCCGTCTTTTGAAATAAAAATCACTCTGCATTCAGTCTGTGCAATAATGTCATTTACAAACGCATCGCAATCATTATAAAGCGTAACGGCACCGAAAATATCGCCCGCTTTCAAATGACTTATGACAACACGCTCTTTTTTTACGCTTGCCGTTCCGTCTGCTATTATTCCGACAGACTTTTCACTTGTATTCTTTGAAAAAATTATTTTTCCCTTTTGAAAAGTCTTATTTTGACAGTAATTTTCACAAATCGCAATCAGTTTTTCTTTACTTACCGAAGAAAATAATTCTGTTTTGAGTAAAGCGTCAACCATACCGACAACCGATTTTTTTATCATACGCCCTCCGAAAGTGTCTTATTTGATACACTATATTTTAACAGTCGCACAACTTTATGTCAATAAAAATAATGATATTCATTAAATTTTTGATTGTAATGACAGATAATATATGTTAAGATTAAATAAGCAGTATATCAGGAGGATTATCTCATGGAATATTCAATTAAAAACAACAATTACAGAGATTTCGACATCTTTGAAATCAACAAATTAAGACCGAGAGCGTATGCAATTCCGTTCCGTTCGCTCAAGAAATTGAAAGCAACCGATTGCCTTACGGAAAGATACCAAAGCGATACGGTAACCGTGCTTTCGGGCGAATGGGATTTCAAATATTATGACAAAATGAGCGTTATGCCCACACATTTCGAGCCTGACAGAGTTCGTTTTGACAAAATTTCCGTTCCGTCAACTTGGCAGAGAACAGGCTATCGTCCGCCTGTATATCTCAATACAAGATATGAATTTTCTCTATATCCGCCAGAACTTCCCGATGATTTTGCGGTGGGTGTATACAGAAAGAAGTTTAATATTAAAGACGCTGAAAAGATACATATAATTTCTTTTCTCGGTGTTGCTTCGTGCCTTGACTTGTATGTAAACGGCGAGTTTGTCGGATACAGTGAGGGCTCGCACAACTCTGCGGAATTTGATATTTCAGAGTTCCTTGTAAACGGTGAAAACGAGCTTGTTGCCGTTGTTCGCAGATGGTCAACGGGAACATACCTTGAATGTCAGGATATGTTCAGAGAAAACGGAATTTTCCGTGATGTATTGCTTTATGAATATGACGGCTGTTTTATAAACGACTACGAGATAAAAACTAAAAATGTCGGCGGTGCCAATTATGACCTCGACACCTGCGTTGATTTGCACGGCGAATTGGACAACTGCACGGTAAAATTTGAACTTTACGATAAAGATAAATGTATTTTATCGGAAGAAAAGCCTGCCGAGCACCATGTTTGCTTTGATTTTTCGAGTTTAAGCGTAACCGAATGGAGTGCCGAAATACCCTACATATACGAAATGTATATCACTCTTAAAAGAGATAACAAGACTGTCAGCATTATAAGAAACTATACAGGTTTTAAGACCGTTGAAATCATTGCCGATATATTCAAATTCAATAAAAAATCAATTAAATTCAAAGGTGTCAACCACCACGACACGCACGAAAAGAACGGATATGTTATGTCCGCCGACGATATTAAGCTCGACCTTACTCTTATGAAAGAGTTTAATGTCAATGCAATCAGAACTTCACATTATCCGCCGGATCCGATGCTTTTAACACTTGCGGATATTATGGGATTTTATATTGTTGATGAGGCTGATATTGAAACTCACGGCACAGGAAGTATAGGACCGAATCACCTGTACAAGCCCAATCTCATAAGCAATAATGTTAAATGGGCAAACAGATATATGGACAGAGTTTGCCGTATGTATTACAGAGACAGAAACCACCCGTCTATCACTATGTGGTCGCTCGGAAACGAATCGGGCGGATATAAATGTCAAGATATTTGCTATATGTTCTTAAACGGTATGTGCCCCGAAATCCCCGTTCAATATGAGGGTGCTATCAGAACAAAGCGAGTTGGCTATGATGTTATTTCAGAGATGTACACAAGTTCGCAAAACTGCGAAAAGACGGGCAAAAAGGAAAGAGGCAACAAGTATATCGGAAAGCCTTTATTCCTTTGCGAATATTGTCATGCTATGGGCGTAGGTCCGGGTTGCCTTGAAGATTATTGGGAAGTTTTCTACAAATATAACAATCTTATGGGCGGTTGCATTTGGGAATGGGCAGATCACGCTGTATGGCACGATTTGTCAGACCCGAAGAACAAATACGCTTACGAATACACCTATGGCGGTGACCACGAAGAAAAGATGCACGACAACAACTTCTGCGTTGACGGTCTTATGTATCCCGACAGAACTCCGCACACAGGCGCTTATGAAATGAAAACCGTTTATCGTCCGTTGCGACTTGAGATGATTTCTCCGAACAGATTTAAGCTTTGGAATACAAACTCGTTCAAAAGCTCGGGTTATATCACAATTAACTGGGCGCTTATGAAAAACGGTATTGAAACAGAAAGCGGAACGCTTGAGCACGATGTTCTTCCGACAGGTTTTGAAATTGTTAAAATCCCCTATTCAAGACCGAGCACAAACGACGATTATCAGCTCAACATTACATATACCGACGAAACAGGCTTTGAAATAGCTAAAGAGCAATTTATTCTTCAAGATGTTGAAAAAGAATACAAAGTTCCCGAAGCAAAGAAGCTTACCGTTATGGAAACAGCTGACAGCGTCGGAATTTCCTTTGAAAACGGCAAGGTTGTATTCAACAAGAAAACAGGCGAGCTTGTAAGCTACACCTTTGATGGAAATGAACTTATAAATTCTATGCCCGCAGGCGGAACAAAAGGCTTTTTGCCGAATGTTTACCGTGCGCCGATTGACAATGACTCACACGGTCCGTCTCCGAAATGGAGTGTCAAGAAGCTCTCGAACGCAAAGCCTAACTTTATGTCACTCTCTTTTGAAAGCGAGGATGACTCGGTTGTTGTGCTTGTAAAATATATGATTGCTTTCAAGAAGAAAAAGCTTTACAGAAGTGATATTAAATATACAATTTTCGCAGACGGCACTATATCCGTTTTGACAAATCTTGCAAGAGAACCGTTCTCCGATAAAGATATTCCGAGATTCGGCGTTACGCTTGAGCTTCCGCCCGAGCTTAAATATGTTGAATACTACGGCAGAGGTGAAAAGGAAAACCTTTGTGACATTAACCGTCACGCTCTTATCGGCATTTACAAGTCAACGGTTGAAAAAATGCACGAGCCGTATATTTTACCACAGGACAATGGCAACCACGGCGGTACAAAATATCTTAAAATCACGAACAAGGACGGAAAGGGCGTTGAATTTATCGCTCATCCGAAATTCAGCTTCAGTGTTCACAATTACACTCAGGCTTCACTCGTCAAGGCTCAACACAGAGAGGATTTAAAAGACGAAAATACAACCTTTGTTTCAATCGACGGTTTCCACAGAGGCTCCGGTACAAACAGTTGCGGTCCTGACACACTCGAAAAATACAGATTTGTTTTTGATTACGAAATCAAGTTCAAATTTACAATTAAACCGATTGTATAATTTAATTGAAAATCAGCAACAAAAAAGAGCTTGAAAGGCTGAGTGTTCATAAGGCAGTTTTGCTTCAAAACAACATCTTTTTGCACAAT
>DAVZHW010000040.1:0-15478 GCA_052273625.1 Candidatus Fimenecus sp.
TCCCGAGGGCAGCTCAGGAAATCTCTTGCTGGACTGCCTCGGTGCAATTGAGCAAATGCTCTTCGGACCTATGCTTGCAATAATCATAATCTTTATGTTTGGCTACGCTGTGGTGAAGGTATTTCTCTCAAGCCTTAAACGAGGCGGCGTTCTCCTTATACAAATCGCCGTAGGAGCATTGTATATGTTCAGCGTGCCGAGAGGCTTTACGGACGGCTTTGTTATGTGGATAAAGCAGGTCATAGCCTCCTGCCTTACAGCCTTTCTGCAGTCCGTTATGCTGGTGTGCGGACTGATTCTGTTCAAGGACCACTGGATAATGGGGCTGGGCGTTATGCTCGCCGCAGGAGAAATTCCGAGGATTGCGGGAATGTTCGGACTTGAAACGGCGGCAAGACCGAATATAAACGGAGTAATAAATACCGCACAGTCCGCAGTACATCTCACGCAGATGGTACGGACGGCAGTCGCAAAGTGAGGTGACAGCTACAATGAATATGTATATCTACCCCGACAACCTCAAAGCCGCACCAACGCTGTTCCTATGGCGGTTGAAGGACCTTGCGGTAATAGGCGTCGGGGCGTTGATTTCTATCTTCGCTATGGCGCAGATGGGATTTTCCGTTCCGTTGGCGGTAACTCTTGCGTATGCGTTTCTTGCTATACGCTTTGACGATACCAGCATTCTTGATTTCATAAAATACGCTGCAAGCTACTTTTTCGTGGAGCAGCAGGAATTCAGATGGAGGTTATGACTATCGCTCTTGACATTCTGATAAAATTATAATAAAATTGAGATAACAAAGCATAATAATATCAGAGCGAAAGGAGCGCATATTATGATTCAAATTAGACCTGTATCTGATTTACGCAACAAGTTTCCCGAAATCGAAAGCGTTGTAAACGGCGGTCAGCCCGTATATCTGACCAAGAACGGCTATGGCACTATGGTGGTTATGAGCCTTGAACACTATTCGCAGCTTACGGAAAACATCGAGGCGAAGCTGGATGAGGCGGATAAGGCAGCCGCAGAATCCTCTGTGCGCCTTTCCCACGACGAGCTGTTCGGCGATGTGCGCAGGAGGCTGAATGAAGTTTAAATTGAGATACCTTCCGTTATTTGCGGAGGACTTGTATAATGCCGCCTCGTATATCTCCCACAGGCTGGATAATCCCGACGCGGCAGACAGGCTTGTAAACGAGGTTGAAAAAGCCATACTGGAAAGGCTTGAAATGCCGCTGTCATTTGAGCCATACCGTTCCGCTAAAAAGCGAGCCGATACCTATTACAGAATCTATGTGGGAAACTACACGGTTTTTCTATGTTGTTATAGACGATGTAATGGAGGTCAGACGGTTTATATACAGCGCAAGAGATTTCGACAGATTATTGTAATATAATACAATCCCGATTGCACTGCAGTCGGGATTTTTTCGTCAGGAGGTAATATTGAAAAAGAAAAACCAAGAGCAAATGTCCACCCGACAGCTAATGGGCGTAACCGAGATAACCGAATACTCGTTAAAGACCGCTTCGTCAGAGGCGGCCTTTTTCAGTATAAAGCCATGCAACATCTCGATACTGTCCGAGGAGAGCCTGTCGGGAAAGATATATTCCCTCATGTCGGTGCTGAAAGGCGTTGCGGAGATAGAATTCCTCTGCCTTAACAGCCGTGAGAGCTTTGAGGGAAACAAGAGCTTTCTGCGAAGCCGCATAGCCGCCGAAAGCAACCCCGCCGTCCGCAGTCTGCTGGAGCAGGATATACAGTATCTTGACCATATTCAGGCGCAGACGGCTACAGCGCGAGAGTTTCTGCTTGTGGTGAGGCTCCGCAATCTTAAAGACAAGGAGATATATTCCCATCTCAACAGGATTGAAAAGATACTCACAGAAAACAGCTTTACAGTCCGCAGATACGGCAGAGAGGATATAAAAACTCTGCTTGCGGTGTATTACGAGCAGAATGTAACGACCGAAATATTCGACAACCATGACGGAGAAAGGTGGATAATAAATGAACGATAAGCTTACACTCAACACAACTCTGCTCCGCAAAGAGCCTTGCTACGAGCCAAAGCCTTGTATAGTGGAAAGAGTTGTGGAAATGTCCTCGGGAGCGTTTTCAAGGCTCATATCCAAGCCTCTTGACGACCATTATCTCATCAAGAATAACACCGACCTTATGTACTGCGACGGAGAGCTGTATCACTGCATTCTCGCTGTGGATAGGGTGAACGGCGACGGCTTGCTTATTGAATCCGAGGGCAGCGGATATGCAAGATACTCGCAGTATATTCCCCACGCAAAGGATATTATATCACAGCACGATATGACTCCCGCACAGAAAAATTTACAGGGAGCTGTAAAGGAGATAGCTCACGACCTCCTTGCCGAAAGCGGTGAGAACGCAGAAGTGCGCTATTCGCTTGATAAAATTCTGCTTAATGCAGATTTCAGGAAAATCATAAAGGATTCTATATGCGAGGCTTTTCAGGCAATGCCCGAGGTGGGCTCTGCGGAAATAAGGGACGGAGAATTTCACGCTGTGAAAAAGGAGCTTGTGGAAACACGCCTTATCTGCCCTCTCTCCATTGTCATGGAGCCTGACGATTATGAAACCGATATGATAGATATTTCTTCAAGTCAGCTTATGTATTGCGATGAGGAGATAAACAAGAAAATAAGAGATTCCATGTGCGATGAGGACGAAGAACAGCGTGGCTTTATGACCTGGTCGGATGACGAGCATCTCCGTCATAAGGTGTTCTCCGTATTTCCCACAGTAGAAACCATAGGCAATGACCTCTACGGGGTAATAACCGTAAAATCCTACGGCGAGCTGAGCAGAACGGAGCTTGAAGAGCTTTCGAATGAGATAACGGGACAGCTTTCAGACGGCTGGGGTGAGGGCTTTGAGCAGCGCCCCGTAACCATCGGCGGCGAGGACTATTACATCTCGTTCTGGAACTGTGACGATTTCTATCTCAAGCCCGAGAGCGAGGTTTTTCAAAGTCCCACACAGAGTCTGAGGATGTGAGGTCGGAATGATGAAGAAGAAAAATACTATTGAAAAGGATTTTAACACAAAAGTGGGAAAGGATTTCCTTGATATGATTGCTCCCTCAACGGTGAAATTCTACACCGATTATTTTATCTGCGGCAACACCTTTCGCTGTGTGTGGGCGTTAAGGGAATATCCCACCTCCACCAATGAACAGGCTATCCTCCGCTATCTTGGCGAGAAAGAGGGCGTAACGCTCCACATCTACACCCGTCATGTATCTCCTGCGGAGGAAAAAAGAATTATCGCCAACGCCGCCAACAAGAACCGTATGCAAAGAAGCTCCACCAACGACCTGCAGCAGACCGTCACCGCAGAAAGCAATCTGCAGGATGTAACTCAGCTTGTAGCGGATATGCACCGCAGCCGAGAGCCTCTCCTCCACACCGCCGTATATATTGAGATGATTGCACCCTCCCTCGAATCGCTCCGCAATATGCAGACCGAGGTGCAGACGGAGCTTGTACGCTCAAAGCTGAATGTAGACAGGCTTATGCTCCGTCAGCAGTCAGGCTTCAACAGTATAAAGCCGGGCGGCTGGAATGTGTTCCGTGAGCAGTTTGAGAGAGTTCTGCCCGCAAGCAGTACGGCGAATCTTTATCCGTTCAGCTTTTCGGGCAAGACTGACGAGCATGGCTGTTACCTCGGGCGTGACAAGTTCGGCAGTAATATAATTGTCGATTTCGATAAACGCTCCGATGACAAGACCAATGCAAATATGCTAATCCTCGGAAACTCGGGACAGGGAAAATCATATCTCCTAAAGCTGATATTAACCAACCTCCGAGAAAGCGGAAAGCGTATAATCTGCCTTGACCCCGAGCTGGAATATGCGGAGCTTACCGACAACCTTGGCGGCTGCTTTATTGACCTTATGTCGGGCGAATATATAATCAACGTGCTTGAACCGAAAACATGGGACGAGGGGTGGGGTGACCCCACTGTCAATTCCGCACTTCGTGCGGATGGCGAAAGTGTACCGAGAGCGTTCACAGCCACGACAAGACTCAGCCAGCACATCAGCTTTCTGCGTGACTTCTTTCGCTGCTACAAGGATTTCTCCGACAGGGAGATTGACACAATCGAGCTTATGCTGATAAAGCTGTACGACAGCTTTGGCATCTCCGATAAAACGGATTTCAGCAAGCTGAAACGCACCGATTATCCCATTCTTTCCGACCTATACGCCATAATCGAGGAGGAGTATCGAAACTATAACGAGGAGAAAAATAATATCTACACAGCCGAAACCTTGCAGAATATATGCCTCGGACTTCACTCGATGTGTATGGGTGCGGAAAGCAAGTTCTTCAACGGGCATACCAACATTACTGACGGCAGCTTTGTCACCTTCGGCGTAAAGGGACTTTTGCAGGCGAGCAAGAATATCCGCAGTGCGCTGCTGTTCAATGTGCTGTCGTATATGTCAAACGATCTTCTCACAACGGGAAACACCGTCGCCAGCGTTGACGAGTTTTATTTATTCCTCACAAACCCCGTTGCGGTGGAGTACATCCGCAATTTTATGAAGCGTGTACGAAAAAAGAACTCGGCGGTTATTCTTGCCTCGCAGAACCTCGAGGACTTCAATCTCGAAGGAATCCGAGAGCTTACAAAGCCGCTGTTCGCTATCCCAACGCATCAGTTTCTGTTCCATGCTGGAACGGTGGACAAGGAGTTTTATATCGACAGCCTACAGCTCGAACCCTCGGAATATGAGCTGACGAGATATTCCCAGCGAGGCGTATGCCTTTACAAATGCGGCAACGAAAGATACTGCTTGTGCGTTCACGCTCCCGACTACAAGGAACGGCTCTTCGGCGGCGCAGGAGGACGGTAATTCAGGAGAAAGAACAGCAGACCGAGGATATCTCATCCATCCTTGCCTGCTGTGAGAGGTCGCCTCGGTCTATGGCGGAACAGCTTCGCAATATTGCGGAGGTGTTGGTGTTTTTGGAGAAACTGGATGCGGATTGACTTTTGATTATGGGTGGTGTGATGTTGTATAATAAAACTTGACACCCGCCGGGCACTAAAATATAATAAAAGAAGTAAGGAGAGTGTCGAAAATGAAAGAGCAGAAAAAATACAGCAGAGAGTACAAGGAAGAAGCCTTAAAGCTAGTGGAAGAGAAAGGCTGCAAGAAAGCAAGTGAAGAACTTGAAATATCCTACAACACACTGTACGGGTGGGTAAAGGCAGCCCGAAACGGAGAATTACACCTTGAACACCGCAGTGAAAGCAATTCTGCAAAGCTTGAAGATGAAATCCAGCAGCTGAGGAAAGCAAACAAAGAGCTTGCCAAACAGAACAAACAGCTCCAGGAAGAAAATGAGTTTCTTGCGGAGGCAACAGCTTTTTTCGCTGCGAGCCGTCAGAAATCTGCAAAAAAGAAAGAATGAAATTTATCGCCCTGAAAACCGATGATGGAAAGAAAAAGGGAAAAATTGCTTTCTGTTGCAGAGTACTCGAGGTTACCAGGCAAGGCTTTTACGAGTATCTTGATAATCGTGACAAGCCATGGAAATACGATGAGCCGGCGGCTGAAATGATGGAAATAATCTACGAAGATGAATGTAACGATACATACGGCAGGGACAGAATGTATTACGCTCTGCTTCAGCATCATTCCGATAAGAATGACATTCCAAGTAAGAGTACGATATATCGCATAATGAAGGAAATCGGTATAATTCATAAGCCCAACAGAAAGCCTAACGGAATAACCAAGGCAGATCGTGAAGCAATGAAGTCAGATGACCTTCTGAAGCGTGATTTCAAAGCAGATAAGCCTTGTGAAAAATGCGTAACTGACATTACAGAGGTCAAAGGAAAAGATGGCAAGCTGTATGTATCGGCAATCTTTGATTGTTATGATGTGTCCGTAGCAGGACTTGCAATGGATACAAATATGAAAACCGAGCTTTGCATAGAAACAATAACGAATGCAATTAAATCCAATCCCGGGATAAAGGGAGCAATACTCCATTCGGACAGAGGCAGTCAATATACAAGCGAGAAATACCGTAAGGCATTAAAATCGGCAGGATTCATACAGAGTATGAACATTTCAGGAGGCAGGTGTCACGACAATGCTCGTTGTGAGAGTATGTGGGCAAGATTAAAGGAAGAATTGTTTTACAGTCGCAGCAGAAAATCAGAAAACTATACCATTGCAGAGCTGAAGACAATGATTTGGCGGTACTATATGAGCTATTGGAACAACCGCAGGATATGCTCGGCAAACGGTGGATTACCTCCGGCAGTCAAGCGAAAGAAATATTATCAATCGCAGACCACAGCCGCCTGAGCCGGCGGCGTCCGAACAGGAATAAATATCCATTCGCTACGCTTCATGGATATTTATTCCTGTTCGGAGAGCACTTCCTGATACTTTTTTGAGTTTTGGAAAGAAAATGTGTCAGGGTATATTGACAATTTCATTTGAACTCTACAACAATCCAGACAAACAAGTTCACAAACACGATTTTAACGATTTGGCTTATATGCGAGTCGCTGTACCGTATTGCGATATAGTTATTGGCGAGAATTACTGGTGTGACAGAGTCAAACATTATCATCTAGACAAGAAATATAATACTATTGGGAGCACAAATTTGATGAGTTTGTTTGATAAGGGATAATATTTTGCAATGTAGGTATACAAATCATAAATCCACTCTAATTTTGATATAAGTAAACTTGGCTAAGTTGTTATGAAAGGACCACCACCAATGGCAAAAGACATCATACTTGACCGAGCGACCTACAAGAAGATAAAGGCTATGAACAAGGAGCAGCTCACAGACTTCCTCTGCGACATCTACCAAAGCGGACAGAAGGACGCTGAAGCCTCCGCCATAGACTTCGATGAGCTTCGCACCAAGATAGGCGCTGTTAAGGGCGTCGGCGAGGCAAGGCTCAATGAAATAATGCAGGTCATAGAGGATGAGATGACCTCGAAAACAGAAGAATAAATCAATGCCCGACAGCAGCCCTGTCGGGTATTTTGCTTGAAAGGAAAAGAATATGGCAGTACACCCGCTTGTCCTAAAGGCTATCGCTGCGGCAGCAACGGACAAACGCACCTGGAAATTCCTCGCCGTCCTCATAGCAGCCTTGCTCACGCCCGTAATCTTCCTCATAATCTGCGTTGTGATGATATTCTCAAGTGCAGAAGCTACAAGCTATTCGGTCATAGAATACTGCTTTACGGATGCGGAACTTCCGCAGAATATGCCCGAGGATGAGCAGACGGCAATCGAAAATATGCGGCTATGGCTCTCGGAGCTTGAAGAAGAAATGACTGAATATGAAGAAACTGACAGCCTTGATGAATCACTCGTCAAGGCTGTTTTCTATTGCACTCATATTCGCTACGAGCCGCAGTATAACGCCGACGGCGAGGAGCTTCCAATAGATTACGAAGCCTTTGTCCTATGCTTTGAGGAGAAAACCATAACGAACTTGCCCGAAATATCCGAGAGCCTTTCGGAGCAGTTTGCATATATAAAGCTCACCGCAAATCACAGCTCCGCAATACAAAACGCATACACATTCATTCAGGAATTGGAGGTACAATGACAAACAAACAGGAATACAACAGTATAACTCATGTGGGCTCGACGCCCGAGGACTGCAAGGTAATCCACCTTGCGCTTATGGAGGGAAAGAAGCTCTCCATTGACAAAAACGGCAGGATAACAGACGACACGGGTCGCTGGATCGCCGACGGAAAGGAGCGTACAAATGGATAGCTACAGAGGCTTCGGCGTTACAATGGTTGAGGATAATAATATTGAGATACAGGACGAAAACGGACAGAAACGGTGCGTAATGACTGCAACGATTTGCAGCGATACAGACACGGCGGAAATCGAGCTCCCCGTAAACGAAGCGACTGCAGTAGAACTGCGTTGCAAATTAAATGTTGACCGTCTTGATGATTGCCGAATTTCGGATATCCAAAGTCACATTGAATATCTTGATGATATACCCGAAATGTGCGATATGCGGTTCACTCCGCTGAATGAAATAGCAAGCTGGGCAAGCGGTGAACTGAAATACGGGGATATGTATTATCTCAAGGTGTTTGCGGCGGCTATGGAGGTTGACGATGTTGAAACCATAGACGACGCACTTTCTATCGCAATGAATATCCATTGCTACGACTGCGTTGAGGTGGACAGTCCTGACGAATACGGACACTTTGTTCTGTACGAATGCTGCAGAGATGATATCGACCAAAATTTCAATATGGAAGTGGAGGATTTCATAGATTACGAAGCATACGGCGAATGGAGAATTGAACAGGACGGCGCTGTTCTCACAAGCCGAGGTTATGTTTTTCGCAATCAGAACAGTGAGCTTAAACAGCAGCAGAGTATGTCATTATGAAGAAACAAAAGAGTGAAACAGACTACGGTACGGCATTAGAGGAAAGCTATGCAAGGTGGGAGTATCTGTATGAAAACGGCTGCTCCGATCCGTTTTATGAGGACGGAATAAATCTTAATCTCGTCCGCAATCACATAATTTATTACAAGCAGGCGCTTGAAAAGGAGCATAATCTCTTCGGCTATCCCGACGCATATTACAGAGAGCTTCCGCCCGAGGTGGACAGCAAATATATGGCTCGCTCCGATGAAATCAAAGCCAATGCCGCCGTCGCTATGCAGAGAATCGACGAGGACGAAAACCTTGCATTTATCCGAGAGCAGTCCCGTAATCTGAGCGAAAAACAGCTAAAGCAGCTCTGCGTTCCTGCGGTCTTAGGTTATGCCGAAAAGCTGCGCACAGCCATAGCCGAGGATGACCTTGTTACAATGCGGCGGTATGAGCGTCCCGACCACTATCTCGAAGCATTCCGAAGTCTGGCGGAAAAGCTGGGCAATACAGAGGTGCTTGTGCGCCTTGAAACCGTATCCTATGACAATACCGATGACGAGGATTGCAGCTTAGACGAGGACGAGCAGACGGAGCTTGCGGCAGCTCCGCAAAAGCCGCAGGAATATGTTCAGCTAACGCTGTTCTAAAAGGCGATATTTTAATAACATCTCTTGATTTTTCTCTGATAATGGTGTATAATCAAAATGTAGAAAGGCGGTGTAGCTATGGGAAGTATTGAACAGATTATAAATGAAGTTGATGGTTCGATGAAAATCGAGGGCATGGCTCTGACCGAAGAAAACAAGGAAAATATTCGCATTTGTCTTAACGATGCAAGCAGATATGAGGAAATAAAGAAAAGCATTATTTCTAAATATACACAACAGTATCAGGTATAAGATATGGATTATTACTATGAATATCAATGGGATGGTTCATACTGCTACCCCGATTCGAATGTGCTGATCAATAAGTTGGGTATAACCAACGCTGAAGATTTGCATTGCGCTGAGCGAGATATTACTTCTCTTAATATATCGATGATAAAATCGAAGCCGATTACAGGATGCTTTGATTTGGCTCATTTGAAGATGATACACAAATCAATTTTTAGCGATGTATACCCCTGGGCTGGTCAGTTAAGGATTGTTGATATATCAAAGGGAAATATATTCTGTATGTCACAACACCTTGAAATGTATGCAGAAAGTATCTTTTCCAAGCTAAAAAATGAACAGTACTTGATAAACACGGATGAAAGTGATATTGTTCAGAAATTGTCCTACTATCTAAGCGAAATTAATGTTCTGCACCCATTCAGAGAGGGCAACGGTCGTACACAACGGGTGTTTATTGAATATCTGGCGGCAGTAGCAGGATATCATGTTGATTTCTCTTCGGTGTCGCCCGAGCAAATGATTAAAGCGTCTGCAGAGGCATTCGCTCGACAATACACTTCAATGAACAATATGTTTTCTGAAATCATTTCGCCAATCAGCATTGTGGAACAGCAGCAATATGTGGACATATTCTCCGAAAAATGTCCGCAAATCAAAGAAATATATGACGCTTCTTTTGGAGCAGCAATGGGAATGTCATTACAACTTTAATCGAATATTTATAACGGCATGAGCTAAAAAGTTCATGCCGTTTTTGTTTTAACCGACAGGAGGTAACCGCAATGAAGAAAACAATATCCGTATCAATCCCCGAGGAAAAGCTGACGGCTCTGCGTATGTATATGGGGCAGAAAAACTCCTCCATCGAGGACGAGCTGTCAAAATATGCGGAGCAGCTATACAACAAGCACGTGCCGCAGAATGTGCGTGAGTATATCGCTATGACAACGGGAGAAGCTCCCGAGCCGAAACGCAAGACTGCGGCGGAAAATATCGGAGGAAAAAATGACTGACGTAATTCAGATATCCATCAAGGAAAAAGGCACAGACCGAGGTAGCTTTGTGTTCCTGCCGAAGCCTATGCATGAAATAATTGACGAGCTTGAACGGGAGAAAATATACGGCGATGTAACCGTAAAGCAGATATCATCAAAAATCATTCCCGAGCTTTCAAGGATGGAGCTTACGGAAGAACCTACCCTCGCAGAGCTTAACTTCCTTGCGGAACGGCTTGCGGAAATATCCGATGAGAATGAAAAGCTGTATGCGTATCGTGCGCTGATGCGTACTCCCGAAAAGGATATCTATGAGGCAATAAACCGCACCTACGGGCTGGAGGGAATCCCCGTATATCCTTGTAAGGACGCTGCGGAGTACGGAGAAATCGTCCTTGAAAATGATATGCTTGATGAGTTTTCCAAGCTGCCCGATGAGATTTATGACCTGCTTGACAGAGAAAAGGTCGGATATATTATGCAGGAGAGCGAGGGCGGTATTTTTATGGACGGCTGGTACATTGTCCCTTCGTCATACGAGCCGAAGATCGTGCATGACAGCAGCAATCCCATAAAGGCTGAAGGCTGGGTTTTCAGAATGGAGCTTGCCGCCGCACCCGATGATATTTCGGAGGCAGAAACGGTGTTCCTTACTCTCCCCGCAACGAACGAGGAGATGAAAAATGTCGCCAACCAGCTTGGTATTAAGTACATTGACGAGTGCGTGTGGCTGAGGTTTGAATCGGCAATTCCGCAGATAACGGACGAGGTGGTAAACGGCACAGGGAACATTTATCTCCTCAATGAAATGGCTGAAACCATTGCGAAAATGCCGAGGACAGAGGCAGTAAAATACAAGGCGGTGTTGGAATCCGAGTCGCCAAAATATCTGGATTTTGCAAGCAATATCTTAAATAACCTTGACCAATATGAGTTCGACGGCAGCGTAGAATATCTGTCGGACTACAGCGTGAAATATCTTGCAAAAATGCTCCCTCCCGACTTCGATAGGGAGATAATCGAGAGTGCAGGTTCAGCAAATCTCGGCAGAGATATAGCCGCAAGGAACAAAGCAATACTCACCGACTACGGCATAGTTTCACGCTGCGGTGAACACTTGTATTCTATGATTGAGGCAAAGCCGAGCGAGGATTTAACGCAGGCGCAGAAAGGAGATGAGGCTATGAAATTTGAAATAAAATGTGCTTCTGAAGAACATAGAACTATGTTTTATTCGGACTGCAGTCCCGAGCTTCGTGAGGCTTGCGTGGGTCATCTGCGGATGGATTTCGGCAGAGGCGGCAGCGAGTTTTACAGCACATGGTGGGGCAACGAAAGCGAGCTGAACACAAATATATTCCGTCAGGAGCTGGACGATGTAATAAACGCACTCCGCAGTGACGGGCTGCTCAAAAGCCGCAGCGAGATGATGAAATTCTGCAGCGAGAACAGCCATCTTCCGCTTGGAGAAAGCCAAGGCTTTGCTGTGGAAACAGAGCAGCATCTTTTTCTTCTTCGCTGTAATCCACAGGTTGGCGACTACGACTGCTACTGCTATTGCTACAATAAGCAGGAGCTACAGATGGCGCAGCAACAAAGCCAGTCATCGGGATCGATGATGTCGATGTAACAACGCTCGCCGTTTGAGAGCCGCGTCCGCCCTTTTGCGAGGCTTTCGGGCAAAGGTGGGGTAACTTTACCTCCGCAGATGTTCCGAGTCTTTTTGGGCGGTTTCTGACGGAGCTTCAGAGCAGAGTTATCCTCCGACTTTTCACAGGGTTGGAGGGTATGATTTTTATGCAAGTTAAAGTCGGGTGCACCCGACAATCACAGCGGACGGCAAAGCCGACCGCTTTCAAGCCTTTTGTGCAACTGCATTTGGGTGGCTGTGCGAGGATTTTTTCAGAGTTGTTGGTGCACCCGATAACCGCTTATCACGATTGTTTCACACCTGTATAGGTGGCTGAAAGGAGTAATATGGAGCGTGAAACGAAAAAACGTATCCCGTTGTGGATATATCCGTCCACAGAAGAACAGATAAATAAGACCTTTGAATCGGATAACTGTAAATCACCCAGTGAATTTATAGAAAAAGCCGTAAAATTCTATATTGGCTTTTTGAACGAGGAAAGAAATGTGAGCTATCTTGCACCCAGGATAACCTCATCTGTGGATGCAGTAGTACACGGCTCGGAGAAAAGGATTAACCGAAATCTTTTCAAGATAGCCGTTGAGCTTGGCAAGCTATGTCATATGATTGCTGCCGCCAATGAGGTTGACGAAGATACTTTAAGAGAGCTTCATACAATGTGTATTAATGAAGTCAGTCATATCAACGGTACGATTGAGTTTGAAAAAGCAGTGGAGTTTCAGCAGGATTAGAATACAATTATTAGAAATCTTGTTTAATTTCTGGTGCAACAATATGTGCACTATGATGTTTTTTGTCAATAATACTTGAATTTTATATCGAATAGTGTTAATATGTAAAATATATGTTATGAATAATATAAAGGAGAAGATTTATTCATGAGAAAAATAGATTCATACTGTTTTGTAATAAATCCTACTATTCGTTACGCAACCTTTGCGTGTGATGAAATATTTTTAAATTTGAACTTTGATGATCTATTAAGAGACATTGGCAAATATTATTTCAAAAAACCGAATGTAGGATTGAATGGTATATGTTCGCTGATTAAAGATGAAATTAATAGGGAATGGCATTTAAATAAATTAAGAAAATCTATTAGGAGAAAAAAGGTATCAACAACTCAAATAAAAACAATTAGACGTTCATTTGTTAAGATTAATAATAGTAACGAAAAATACATTCGAATCCCTTTTGATGTTGTATCAATTTTATTTTTTATACTAACCATATTAAAGAGAATTGATGACAATAATTTTAATAAGGAAAAATATGTTCGCATTATGAACGAAAAGACAATAGGCACTTATTTATATGAACGTCATACGGATATTTTTTCTCGTGAATATGACAATCGAATTATGCATTTGTCTGATCCGCTACTTATAGAAAAATATAAGACACTTAGTTCTTTACTTACGGGTTATAACACATTTATGAATCATTATTTTGATGATATTGATTGGAATAATTCGAGCGAATATAAGATAAAATAGAAAGGTGGGTGGTGAAATGAATATACACAAATATATTGAATTGTTGAGATTTTATTTAATAGAGAAGATTGATGATATTCATCAATCTCTTGAAAAAACATTAAAAGATGAAATTGATGATATAATTAAATCTATTTTATCGTCAATCCTTGCACTATTCATTTCAATTGAGTTTATAGAGATTGAAGGTGTATGGGGTTCGTTGTTTAAAATCGTGTTGACAGTTTCAATCTATCTATTAATGCGATATATTATATTGGCTAAGATATATCGTAAGGTTAAAACAAAAAAGGAAATTAAAGAAGCAGATGGCGTATTTTTAACTCCTGTTGAAGCTAAAAGACTTATTGATAAATTTGATCATATAGCATGTGATAGTTTGTTATTGGCATGGGATTTTTTGGATAAGAGTAAAAAAATAAAAAGCGGTCGCGAACACGAAAAATCATTTTGTATAATTGAAGCTTTTTATTATTACAAAAAGTCACTTGACATTGTATTCTTGATTATATATAATTCGAAATCGTGTATAAACAATGAAAGAAAAAAGGATGGGATTTCGAAATATAGATTATCAAATGTATATAATTCATTGAGTGACATAAACGATAATATTACTCAATATATGTGTTTAATCAATGTAGACACAAGTGAATTCGAACATGAGAAAAAACAATATGATAAAAAATTAAACACTATAAAAAAATATCTTTCGTCACCAAACATTTAAAATAAACTCTAAAACGTAGCTTTTGTGATTAAGAGCTACGTTTTTATTATTACAATTAAGTGCAGGAGATGAATGAAAGAATAAATACAATTAAAAAAATGATTTATGCTTGAAAATTTACTAATAAGCATTGTCATAATTTTATCTTATTACGTGGATGTTTCAAAGAAAGGATCTCCTTTTGTTTTGCCATAGCGACGTGGGTGTAAATCTGCGTTGTGGTAATAGAACTATGCCCGAGTATCTTTTGTATGTAACGTATATCCACATCTTCTTCGAGAAGAAGCGTAGCGAATGAATGTCTGAACATATGCGGAGTTATATGGCGGTCGTATCCTGCGGCGGTTGTGTATTTGTTTATCATTGCTCGGACGGATTGTTCAGAAAGACGATTGTGCAGCTTGTTTACAAAGAAAAAACCTGTTGCAGCTATCTCATTTGAAAATTCATTGTGATATGTTTTTAGTGCCTTTAGCACATCAGGATTTTCAATCTGGATGATACGTTCCTTAGAACCCTTGCCGAATATTTTTAAAGTATGCTCGTCTAAATCTATTGCGTCAGGAGTAAGGGTGCAGATCTCTGATACCCTTGCTCCTGTTGCAAATAAGATTTCAAGAACAGCTATATCTCTGACAGCGCATTTTTTGGAATAGTTTGTCCGACAGCTTTCCTTGTAGCTGTATGCGTTGGAAAGAATAGCTGTTATAACGTTAAACGGAATTGTCTTTGGCAGAACAACAGGCTCACGGAAAGATGTATCAATTTTATCAAATGGGTTGGCAATGATGACATCCTGCACCATAAGATAATGTGTGAACGCTTTGAGAGATGCGATTTTTCTTTTTGCGGTTTTTGGCTTGAATTTCTTGTGGATATGTGATATGTATTCTCTGATGTATTCTATGGCGAACTCGTTATGCGAGAACTCAGAAAACTGTTGCAAGTCTGTCTTGTATGCTTTTGTGGTCTTGGAATTCAACGTTTTTTGTTCTGTGCAGTAGTTCAGATATGTGTAGATGTGATTTTGTAAGTCCATGATGGTGCTCCTTTGCTTCAAGTGTTTTGATTTTATTATATCTTGAAGCACGGGTTATGTCTATTTGTATATTTTGTGGGAGATATTTTTGTGGATGTTGATATTTTTTGAATGTATGTGTTGAAATTTAATTAATGTTGGTGTATAATGGTTATAAACATTAGATAATAGTGAATTATCGGAGGGTTACAAGATGATATTTTTATGTTTTTCCAGTA
>DAVZHW010000041.1:0-14660 GCA_052273625.1 Candidatus Fimenecus sp.
TGACTATCCGAGAATATTTTTCCTTTATTGTAGATGAAATTCATTCCACTGTTATGAAATCTGCCCTGTACGTGCAATAGAGAAAAGAGGTGGCAGCTTATGACGCAGCTTGAACGGCTATATGAACTCAGTTCTTTTCTCTTAAATGAAATGCCGCAATACAAAAAGCAGGCGCTTTCTTTTGGAAAAGATGAAAAAAATCAATTTCAGCTATTTCGGTCACTTGTAAATGTACGCCCGCCAATGCCAGCGTCTTTTCAATTTTTGAAGATACAGGACGAATATCTGCAAGCAGAGCTTAGGGGCAAAGGGATTACCGATATGGAAAGTCTGACTGCCATTACAGAAGATTTATATTTATGGCAGGGGGATATTACAACGTTAAAGTGCGGAGCGGTTGTTAACGCAGCAAACAGTCAAATGTTAGGGTGCTTTTGCCCTTGCCATGGCTGCATTGATAATGCAATTCATACCTTTGCAGGAGTACAGCTCAGGCTTGAATGTGCTAATCTGATGAAACAACAAGGGCATGAGGAACAGACAGGACAGGCAAAAATCACGTCAGCCTTTAATTTGCCAAGTCAGTATGTAATTCATACAGTCGGACCGATTATTCAAGGAAAACTCAAACAATCTGACTGTGAACTGCTTGCAGACTGCTACCGTTCCTGTCTGTCACTTGCAGAAAAGAATGGAGTAACCAGTATAGCATTTTGCTGTATCTCAACAGGAGAATTTCATTTTCCAAATGAGAAAGCTGCGGAAATTGCGGTACAGGCAGTTAGGAACTATAAATCTCAAACGCAAAGTAAAATCAAGGTGGTATTTAATGTTTTCAAAGATATGGACTATGAAATCTACCGAAAACTATTCGGATAATATAAAAAGGCTAAAACGGGCAATCCACAATGCTGACGCAATTCTGATAGGCGCAGGAGCCGGGCTATCTGCATCAGCCGGTTATACCTATGACGGTGTGCGTTTTCAGAAATATTTTTCTGATTTCAACCAGAAATACGGGATTTCTGATATGTATTCCGGCGGTTTCTATCCATACGAAACGCTGGAAGAATACTGGGCGTGGTGGTCAAGGCATATTTACTGTAACCGTTACGACCAACCGCAAAACGAAGTGTACCAAATGCTGCTGAAATTGATACAGGACAAAGATTATTTTGTTCTGACGACCAATGTAGACCATTTATTTCAAATCAACCATTTTGATAAAAAGAGATTATTTTACACACAAGGCGATTATGGCTTATGGCAGTGTTCAAAAGCGTGTCATCAACAGACGTATGATAATGAAACGGTAGTCCGAAAAATGATTGCCGAACAACAGAACATGAAAATTCCTTCCGAACTCATTCCCCATTGTCCTGTTTGCGGCGCACCAATTACAATGAATTTGCGGTGTGATAATTTTTTTGTTCAAGACGATGGCTGGTATCAGGCGAATAACCGATATGAGGATTTTGTCCGCAGGCATAAAGGCTCAAAGTTATTGCTTTTTGAACTGGGTGTAGGCAATAATACACCTGTTATCATTAAATATTCCTTTTGGAAAATGGCAGTGCAAAATCCTAATGCAATATATTCCTGTGTTAATTTATCTGACGCCTATGCACCCACCGAAATTAAGCAGCAGTCAGTATGTCTTGACGGAGATATAGGTACGATTTTGCAAACAGTATCTTGAAATATTGCTGGTGGGTGATTAAGGGGCGACAGCAAAAAGTGCTGCCGCCCTCAGACCGTAGACAAATATGGCAGCGAGTTATCCACACTCGCTGCCATATTTTTTTCTTATAAAGTAGTTTGTATTTTATTTTTTCAAAGTAGCCTGCTATGTCACCTATGGTAGGATGGCTTGTGGTACACTATCCATATCAAGGGATGGCAAGGTAGAAAAGTAGAATTTGTTTTGGGAGAGATATATGTCTTGTACGGGGGGCAAATGTGTTATTTTAATAGAGTGAGGATGAATTTATCACATAAGAATAGTCGAACTAAAGAAAAATTTTAATATGAATAGGAGATATGTTTTATGAATAATGACATAGAAGAGGCTTTACATGAGTGTCAGGCTTATGCTCAAAAGGGTTATGATATTGCTAGCAATACCTGGAATACCATTCATCAAGCACTGTTGGCGGAAGAGCAAAAAGTAAAAAAAGTAGATAAACAGCAGGGGAGGATTTCCCGCCTAGCTGATGAGGAATTAATCAAGAAAAAGAAGCAAGGTCTAGCCTCCTTCATGGAAATGGACAAAGAGCTGAAGCAGGATTTGAGCTATCTGCAAAAACAGCAGAAGGAGTTTTCTGTGTTGGTTTTTGGTCGTACAATGGTGGGTAAATCCACGCTTATGGAGATTATGACACATGGCAGCGGTGCCAGCATTGGTAACGGTTCACAGCGCACAACTCTAGATGTGAGGGATTATCATTGGAAGGGCATGAAAATTACAGATGTGCCTGGTATTGCTTCCTTTGATGGTAGGGAGGATGATAGACTGGCCCTTGAAGCAGCCAAGGCAGCAGATTTGATATTGTTTTTGATTTCCGACGATGGCGTACAGCAGGAGGAAGCAAAAAATCTGGCAGAGCTGCGCCGATTGGGCAAGCCGGTTTTGGGCATTATCAATGTTAAGCTGGGTATTACAGAGCAGGTGCGCTCTCTGGATATGAAGAGACTGCGGAATAAAATGGCCGAGAGGGAGCGGATTGAGACTATTTGCAACCAGTTCCGCCAATTTGCTAGCAATTTCCAGCAGGATTGGGGCGATTTGACCTTTGTGCCAGTACATCTTAAGGCGGCTTATTTGGGACAGGATAAAAATCCAGAGCTGTGGGAGGTAAGTAATTTTACAGCGGTGGAAGCCTATATTTTGTCCAAGGTACAGCGTGACGGACGCTTCCTGCGGATTAAGACCTTCCTGGATCGGGTGATTATTCCCTTGCAGGGACGGATGGAAATGCTGTATGAAAACAGTGGCAGCAGCTTAACAGAGGCCTTTGAGTATCAAAAAAAATGTCAGGAGCTGGCTGAGTGGAAGAAAGCCTTTAAGGCGGACAGCCAGAGAAAAAAGGCTAATCTTCGTAAGCGTTTACAGAGGAAATTGGCTAGGGGCATTAGGGATTTTGCTGAGGATAATTATGCCAATGAGGATGCTGGTGAGGACTGGAAGGAATATTTGCAGAAAGAGCTGAAGCTGGAGGCTGATTGTATGAGTTTCCTGCAAGAAAGGTCTAATAAATGCAGCCGCAAGAGACGGGAGTTGATGGATTCCCTGAAAACAGAGCTGAATTTTGCTGGTGTTAATGTAGAATTTGATGATATTTCCATGGGCAGCATAGTCGATACTCAATTTTTGGGTAGCGTAGCAGCTATTGGTGCTAGTATAATTTTTAGCGGTCCGATAGGCATAGTAATAGGAATAGGAACTTGGTTATTTGGTGACAGCAAGGAAGAAAAAATCAGAAAAGCCAAAGCAAAGCTTCGATACGCATTACAGGATGCCATGGATGAATGCGGGTATGTGGATAAATTAATGGCTGGCGTAGCTAATACCATGTATGAGGAGATTTTGGACAAGGGCGTTGATGGCTTATATAATGCTCTTGCCAAGATGGATGCCATGTTGATTGGCCTGGCAAAAGAAGAAGCCGTTGGAGCAGAAAAATTGGGCGTATTGCTTAATCAGCTTAACTGCCAGCTTTGGCATGAGGCGGAAGGATATATAGCAGCTCAAGAGGGTAAAAATCTGGTGTTATCTGTAGATAGAATCGCCCGCATACCGGGGGAAGTAACAGTAGCCTATGATACTGTGGACAGCTTTGATGGCTATGAGGCACAAATGACAAAGCTATTAGGGGAAAAAGTGGAGTTGCGGATTTTAGATAATGCTGGGAAATTCTATGGAGAAATGGTAAAAAATACGGAAAAATTAATTGACTCATTTGAAATAGAACAAGTAGGGGCATTTGCTAAAGTCTTTAATGAGGAAGAGGTAACTGTCATTAAGCCTATAGAGCGCAAGTTGGCAGAGATTAAGGCGAATGATAGGTATAGACTGGTATATCAGTATCTGGGTATGCCTATGGTGCAGAGATGAAGGAGAAATTGGCATGAATGAATTTTCTTTGAATATCTATAGTAATAAAGCGGAGGAGCTTCGGCAAGAAACAGAGGCAACCTTTGAACAGCTGAATCTGGCTACAGATGTACTGCCAGCTGCTATGCAGCCTGATGATGGTGCTATCAAGCTGGTTTTTGTGGGACAGTACAGTGCTGGAAAGTCCAGTATTATCAAGATGATTTCAGGGATTGAAACGGAAATTGGCGCCGGTATTACCACCCAGGAATCTCATGTTTACAAATGGAATGATTTGGAGATTATTGATACCCCAGGGATTCAGGCTGGACTGCGTGCCGACCATGATGAGATTACCTATGACCAGATAAGCAAGGCGGCACTGCTGGTTTTTGTGGTTACCAATGAGGGATTTGACCGGCATATGGGAGAGCATTTTCGCAAGCTGGCCATTGACCAGAAGCGAGGCAGTAATATGGTGCTGGTTATTAACAAGATGGATAGAGCACCAGAGGGGAATTCCGCCAATCAACAGCAGATTATCAGAGATGATATTTGCAAGGTTTTAGCTCCCATGACTCCAGAGGAAGTTTATACATCCTTTATTTCTACTCAGTCCTATGAAGAATATCTCACTGAGGAGGATGAGGAAATCAAGGCAGAACTGCTGGCAGAAAGCGGTCGGGAGCAGCTGATTGCCAATCTTAACGCCTTTGTACAGTCAAGGCAGGTAACAGCCAAAATAGAGCGTCCCCTGTATACTTTGCAGGAGGCTGTCAGAAATGTATCTGTGGCGGAAGAGATTAATATGCTGAATGATGCAGAAAGTCTCCTACGGCGGAAGCAGCGGATTCTGCAAAACGGCCAGGGGGATGCTGAGGAGGAAATCAATGGCTTGACCATGGAGTGCCAGCAGGATATTATTGAACTGGGCAGAGAAGCGGCAGGCTATTTAGAACCAGGTGTAAGCGAGGAGGAGTTCAAGGCAAAGCTGAATGAGGCGGGAAAAAGGGCAGAACAGGCAACACAGGATTGCATCCAGTCAATAGAGCGTGTCTTTGGCAGATTGGCAGATACGATTCAGAGTGAGATGGATAAGGAGCTGGCTTCCACATCGGCGCAAAAAATCTTTGCTAGAAATAATATTTCTGTCTCTGCGGAGAGCGCAACAGACTTTTCTATGGAACCTGCGGGCAGTGTCGATAGTGCAGGCGTGGGAGCAAATGTTAAAGCGGTTAGTGATGCTATCTTGGGAACAGGTCTTTCTGGTTCAAAAGCTTTTGGTATGTCAACTTGGAATATTTGCAATTCTGGACTGAAAAATTTTTCCGGTTCCATGATTCATACCACGATTTTAGATGTTGGTAAATTTTTTGGCGTGAAGTTCAAGCCTTGGGAAGCTGTCGGTCTGGCAAAGAATCTAGCCAGGGTGGGGACGGCATTAAATATATTAGGTTTTTTGCTTACTATTTGGGATAAATTCAAATCTGATGCAGAACGCCAGCAAAAAGAACAGGAACTGCGGGAGGCAAAGGAAGAAATCAGAGCCAATTTCAAGGAAAATGCCAATAGCATTTATGGAGATATAATGCGCAATGTGCGTGAAAAACTGGCAGAGTCTGTAGGCAAGGAGCTGGACAGTGTGGAGGACAGTTTGCGCCAGATTGCAGATGAGCGACAGAAAAAGGAAGAATGTAAGGCATCCTTGGAAAAGCTTTCTGAAAAAATCGACAAATTGTGTAATGAAATTGAAACTGGCGATGCAGTCTGAGGCACTGTGCCAATAAATATAGTATGAAAGAAGGTGAATGAATGACAAAGATGAAAAAAATGGATATAGATGAATTGCGCCGAAAGCTCAGTGCCTATCTGGAAGAAAATTATACCGGCTGTGGCGATGAACAGGCAGATGAATTGATTGCGAACAACAAGCTAAGCTATTTTGCCTATAGCGGTGGTTCTCTTGGCTTCCGATTGGGTATGTTGAATGGATTTCTTGAAAGACGCAAGAAGACTTTTTCGGAATCACTGCTGGATTTGCTGGCTGAGAAGGAAATGAAGCCGGTTGAATTTTATCGTAAGGCAGGTATCAGCAAGGAGCATTTTTCCAAAATCAAAAACAATGTTGATTACCAGCCCTCCAAATCTGCCACCATGGCTATGGTGCTAGCCTTGAAACTGCCTTTGGATGAGGCAGAGGAGCTTATGGCTAAGGCAGGTTATACCTTTTCTACTGCCCTGATACAGGATCTTGTGGTGAAGTTTTTTATTCAAGAGGGAATTTTTGATGTGGATGCTGTGAATGTTGAGCTGTATAAGCTGGGGAAAAAGCCCCTGACAAATCAAAGACTCTCCAGTTAGCCACAATAAAAAAATTTGAAATGAGAGATTTGTTGCTAAAGCATAGGATGAATGGTACAATGAACATGATTAGTGGGATGAATAAAATAAATTAATTTCCAGTAAGGGGCGTATATGGTATGGGGATGTCTATATACAATAATTTGACAGCCATGTCGGCGTTGCATGAAAATAATCGCAACGAAAAAAGTTTAGCAAAAATGTTGAAGCGGGCGGCCTCAGGCATGAAGATTAATTCTGCTGGTGATGATGCATCTGGTTATGCAATTTCCGAAAAGATGCGAGTTAAGCTGAGAGCCTTGGAGCAGAATGACCGCAATGTAAAAAATGGTGCTTCTATGTTGAGAACTGCCAGCGGTGCTGTACAGGAACAGACTAATTTGCTAAAAACTATTAAGCAAAAGGTTATTGATGCTAGTAACGATACAAATACAGATCAGGATAGAGAAGTTATCCAAAAGGAAATAGATCATTGCTACAGCCAGATGGCGGATATTGTTTATGACACCGAGTTTAACGGAGAAAAAATATTACTAGGTAATTCAGTGGCAGAGGTGGTTAGTAGCTGGGAAGTGCTGAATAATGCCATGCTGGCAGATGATAGTGACATACCAGGGTTGCTGGCCGATGCCAATGAAAATACCTTGGATGGAGAGCAAGGCCCATTTGCGACCTTTGGCAAGGCATCAGAAGACATTCCCTATGATGGCTATAATAAAAAAGCTGAGAGCCCAGCAGCTTGGCCGGAATCTTTACCTAATAATACCAACGGAGATTATATGGTAGGAGGCACTAAAGGTGTATCCAATACCATAGATTTAGATTTGTCCAAATATACGAATTTTTCGGCCACCAGTCAGTATCCCTTGGACAACACATCATTTTGTGTTAATTCACCCAATTATCCATACCGCCATTATTTTACTTTGACTACAAATAAGAGTAATAACTATAAGGAAGGCAGTAAAATAAATATAAGTGGCTGTAGTTCCACTGATGATGTGGCCAATAAGATTCAGAATGCTATAGCTAATGACAGTTCCTTGGGAAATGTATATTCAGTGTCGGTAAGCGGCTCTAAGGTTACTCTTACAACTAAGCAGGATGGAGTAGTAACCAATGGCAATGATTACAACACTGAAGGTGTACGCTTGGACGGGGGTACATCTACCACTAATGGTCATGATGGAGCACCAGGGACTGGATTGACTATAGGTGCTTTTACTGGTGGCAAAGATGCGATTACTCACACCGAAACCAGGACGGATCCGGCAGATCCAGACCTTAAATATGATGTTACTGTAGTTGATGTTCCAGCGGTTAAAGCAAAACTAGAAATTCCTAACATTTCATCAGTTGTGCCGGGAAGCGGTATGACCATAAAGGATGCTTATGATGGTACAAGTTATTTGTCCTTTAGGGATGACAATGGAGGTTTGAAATATGATTCTGCCTCTGGACATTATACGGTGGGTAGAAATTATCAGGGAAACTTTAATATTTCAGGTATGCATTGCTCTATGTCTAATGGCAGTTTGATGGCAGAGGTTTCCCATGGAGGTGTTTATGCTGGGAATAATTCCTCAATAACTGATGGAATAACTGAAGATAGGTCTCCGGCTGTTAACTATACAGCTACAATACCTTTGACTGGCATAAAAAACAATAAGAGTGGTGCAGATGGCAATACAGCCCATTGGGATTTGTATTTATCAGCCTATAATGATTCAAATGAGACATTGGCTGAAGAATTGATAAATAAATACAAGGGTAAAACCTTGGCTCCTGATAAGGATAATAAACTCCAAGAATATGAGTTTATAGATACGGGTTCTTCTGCTGGTATGGATGGATTATACAAGGTTACTACTAACACTATTGATTTAAATGAGGTTCGCAATCAGGTTAAAGCTGGCAAGACTGTAGCAGAGGCTTTTGCCAATGTGCTTCATGGACACATTGGTAATACGGAGATTTTGACAGCTGCGGATAATACTACAGTTAATGGCATCAGTTTTAAGGCAGCTTCTCCAGGTGAAGCCGGGAACAAGCAAAAGATTTTCAGCCAAACCGGAGAACTGCGACACTATACCATTGATTGGCAGAAGTGGGCAGATACTCAGGGAGTTACGGATATTCCAGCGGCCTTGCATGAAAAGGGGATTCGCTTTTATTGTCCTACCGATGCCAGCCAGTGGGTTAATGTGCGTTTTGTTAATGGTTTCAGCGATTTGGATGCTGAACGCCCTGCAAGCGGCAATGCCAATATGGATATTAAGACCTTGACCATTGACCTATCCGCTGTAGATAGTGTAGAAACCTTGGTTGAAACCATAGATACAGAATTGGGGGACTATCTAAAAAACAAGTATCAGCATAATTTGTTAGTTACTTCAGATCCTAAGACTGGAACAACGACGATTTATGATCAGAGACGAAAAACTGTTCGTGATAAAACAGGGTATGATAATCAGGAAAAGGGTGCTAAGATTGGTACAGGTATTATGGATAATATAATCAAGTCCAATCGCAATATCTATGTTAATGATCTGGTGGTTCAGCATACAGATAAAGCTAGTATGAATATTCATGTAAGAATACCTCAGACAAGTATAGACCAAATTTTTGGTTATAAAGAGGGAACTCGTCATATTAGTGAGTACAATGTCATGACCAAGGATATGCGGGAAAAATTGTTGGGAATACCACCAGCTAAGGGAATTTTGGACAAAGGTATAGATTATCTGCTGGATGCCCAGACCACTATTGGTGCTCAGATGAATCACATGGATTATGCGGACAGCAATATTATTACCGCCCATGAAAATATCACTTCGGCGGAGTCAGTTATTCGGGATGCTGATATGGCGAAAACCATGATGGAGTATGCGAAAAGCAACCTTTTGGCTCAGGGTTCTCAGTCCATGCTGGCCCAGGCTAATCAAACTCCTCAGGCAGTGTTAAGTCTTTTGCAATAGCAAGTATATGGAAACCGTCCTTTTGGCGGTGCAACAAAGGGATTTTCGTAAAAACGAGAAATTTCGAGTGACACCTTCAAAGAGTGAGGCAAGAAGAACACCCACGCAAGAGTAGAAATGCTCCTGTGTGGGTGTTTTCTCATTGTTTTATATCCAACTTGTATTCGTTATTAATTGATTTTAGGTATAGGGTTTCGCCTACGTATCCAGTCAGTTGACGATGGCAGATAATTCTTTGCTCTAAAACTTGTCCATCTTCATTTTTGGATTTGCATATATAAAAGCTAAAATTGGTTATCTCCAAAATAACATTTACGCTGAAATAGTTATGGCGAACACAGAGGAACCCCAATGTCAGATAAAATATCGAGAACAAAATCACTTGACTTCATTGCGTGAAATCAAATGCAAACAGTGGAAGAATATATGACAAAAGATACTCTGCAGTGATTGTCTTTTTTTCTCGGATTATGACCACTTCCAGCAATTAAAGTAAATGCATCAAAATCTGTTACAATATTGCATTGCTGAATGTCCTGTAATTTTCCGCTACAAGTTGCTTTATATGCTCGTTCCATGTTAAATAGATTTTCTCCGGCGAGTGTAAGCATATAAACAGTATCATCAATCATGATTACATCAATTGATGTACGCAACGAGATAACCTTGTCAGAAATTTCCTTAAAAGTTCCGCTTGCTCTTAAGAATTTATGTTTTGATGAGGTAACAGGATTCTGCATAGAAATCAATTTAACAGGTTTTTCTTCGTTGCCAAGTTTAATAATACCTCGCAGTAAGTAAGCACGTGCTTTGAACTCTAAAGGGTCAATTTCCGTATCAGGGGTAGCAATGGCTGCAATCAATGCCCCATATTCCTCGGAAATTAAAGTATTGTCTTTTCTTATCCAATAGATAACTTTGTCGATGGTAGAGCCATCATACTCTATAACATCTTGATATGAGTAAATAACTCCATTTGTATCAGCAATATAGCGTTCAGCTATTTCAGAAACAAATGCTGATAATGTACCCTCCGGAGATAGTGTGATTTCTCTCTCTGAATAAGAAGTATCGTGTTGTCTTGAATTCTTTATCTGTAACAATTGTAATGACCATGTTGAGTAAGTTGATAAAGAATCAAATACTGGTTGCATTTTTCGAGCGTCATATTTATTTCCTCCCATCTCTATCAAAATTCTTGCTTTAATGGCACCCAATGCTCATCTGCCATATCAATGGCAAACTCAGTATTATTGATATATAGCTGATTATCTTTGTCGCGAACAAATCCCCAATGCAGATCTTCATCGGCTGCATATCGTTTGAATGCTTCGAATTTATTTCTTATCTGTGTATCGATATTTTTATCCTTTCCTTTGAATTCGCCGCCTTTTGTTTCAATAACCCAAACTGTACCGTCTTTTTTCATAACGATATAGTCAGCATAGAATAGCCACTGGTGTTGCAAACCATCCATATATACGATGGAGAAGTACTGCTGCCCAGTATCGCCATTTTTATAAACCCATTCGATATCATCACAGCTTTCACAGTATTGTTCAAACAGCATTTCAGATGTACTGCGTACAAGACTTGTAGCATAGCCGGATGTGTATTCATGATAAGCGTTAGTTAGGTATTCAACCTCGTTCTTAACACCAGGGTCATAACGGAAAAAGTCTTGCTCTGGAATATGGAAAGCAGAGGTCTTTGGGCTTACCGCAAAACTTATCTGTACGGACATTTCCGCTGTGACTACTCTAAATTCCTCTTTAAGCAGATGCTCATTGTTAATAATAAAAGCATAAAATTCCACCGTGTCCAGTAACAACAGCTTTTTGTAATTATTGCTGCCTCTACGAAACAAACGCTCTAAAATAGTTTTTACCTTTGCCGTAGGCATACCAATTGTGTTTTTGATTGCATCTACACAATGGAGAAGTTCCATTCCATGCTTATGCGTATTCACACGCTTACGGGTAGTAAAATAGTTATGGCTTTCCATTACCTTGTCAGTACGGATAAATTGTCCATGCAGAGCATGACCGATAATTTCATCTCCAAATACATACCCATCAGCAGTAAGACGCAGTTTGTTATTGGCTTTGTCTGTATCAAGATTATGCTTTTTTACAAAATGGTCATAAATGCGGTTTAACACTTCACGCTCGCCAAGGCCATCAAAATCGAGGTCGCGGATTTGTTTTTCAAGGGTAAATGTTTTGCATTTGTCCTTAAGGAACAGTCTGCGAGTTTCGTAGGCCTTGTCCATATTGGAAAGTAAACCTGCTTTATATTTTTCATCAAAGGTATAAACATAGCAGAAGTCTAATAGATCATCTTCATAGTGCATAGCCTCCGGCATACGGCGGATGCGACCTATGGTCTGGATTTCAAAACTTTCGCTCATGCCTTCACGCAACTTAACGAGTATTTTAGCACGAGGACAATCCCAACCTGTGCTGATGGCTTGTTTCATAAGCAGGAACACAGGAATAGCATCGTTTTCTGTCAAATTGTCCGGGAGGTCTTTCTTGTCCTCGCTCATCCATTTGCTGACCATACCGTTATCGTAGGTATATCCCATGCTCTCTAACTTGCGTTCAACGGCAACGATAGTTTCTGGTTGTCCGTTTGGAAACTGAATAAGCACAAGAGGGCGTATATTTTTACCGATTTCCTTATAACGGTCTGCGATAGCTTTTCTTTTGACATCAGCTAAATCAAGCAGATAATCGTAATCGTCTGTAATTTCCAGATTGTCCTCAATGCCTTCATTGACATAGAGAACCTTGGTAATCAGACCAGCACCAATAACGTCCACTTCATCGATTTCAAAGAATTCATAGCGTTTATTTTCAACAGCAGTAGCACTGACACGCACAATATTCTTTGCAGCAAACGCATCGATAATAACCTTGGCTTTTGCAGTATTATTAGAATGTTCCTCATCAATAACGATAATGAATTCAATGCCTTTTCTATGGGCATCTGCAATGCGGTCAAATAAATTCTTGCGTTCACTGTCTCGTATGGCAGTGTTATCACGCTTGGTTACCAATTCCCAGTTTATGAATGTAGTGCTACCCGACTCAAAACCATTGAGCAATGCATCAAATAAATTCTGCGTTTTTCTGCCAGAAGCAAATTTACGCATTTTGTCACGGCTCTGTTCTTCCAGATTGCCTTTCCCGGGGCACAACCAAATAAACGCTGTGTTTTCACTAACATTGGACAGATACTTATCCACATAATCAATGAGAATGATGGTCTTGCCGGAGCCAGTAGGAGCCTTCATTACAATGGTCTGTTTGCCATCCTTTTTTGTAGTGAGGTCGAGCAGATTTATAACAGCTTTTTCTTGGAACTCAAAGAGTTCAATATTTAATCCGGGAGCTACCATGCTTCGCCAACCTCCTTTAACTCAAATTGGAAGTAATTATCCGGGATAATGTGTATTTCAATATTTCCGAACAATTTCTTCTGTGCCGTAGTAAACAGCACATTTTTGGATACATACATTGTTTTCACATTACCACAGTTGTCCCAATTCTGTTCTAATGCATCCAGTTCATCATCATTCATAATAATTAGATATTCGCTACCATCAATTTTTACGCCGTGTTCCAACTGTACCATTTCAGTAATGTGAGCAAGCAATTCTTCACTGACATCTTCTGCATCCTTTGACACAAAGTCGGTACGATAATATTTTAAATTAGATGCCACGGGAGCAGTATCCTTATAACCATTAATGACATGGCGAATGCGCTCATAGGTTACCTCTTCGCAAATATTATTTTCGTTATTTGTGCAAAGAATAAATTTGCGTTTGCTTTCGGAATGTTCGGCATTAAATTTCAGAACGGCGTGTCCGGTTGTGCCAGACCCTGCAAAAAAATCTAAAATTATACTGTCATCATCTGATGCAATTTTAAGTATCCTATTAATCAGTGCTGTAGGCTTAGGTGTACCAAACGGGATATTTCCTTCAAAAAGTGCTTTTAATTCTTTTTTTGCCCCGTCAGTATGTCCAACTTCATCGTAAACCCATAGATTGGTAGGCATACGACCTTTATCCTGTGTATCTTTCAAATAAGTTTTTCTACGAATTCCACCCTTTCCATCATTAGTAAAGTAGAAATATGGCCAAGGACCGTCAACTAAAATTTTCTTGGCGTACTTTCGTGAAATATCGAGTGGTTGTGAAAGTACAATACCTTTAACATCTTGGCGAATATCAGATACTGGCACTCTACAGATAGATGCTCTTTTTTCCGCATCGTCTAATAGTTCAAGTTTATATTCGCCCCAAGCACACATATTTTCAAACATCCGCTGCTGATCCATTGCCCAACAACGCCCACTTGTGGGGTACATCATTTCTCCAGAAAAAGGATGCTGAATAGCATAAACCATTCCTTGGTGGGTAGACGCACTTGGAGCAGTTAAAGAACTACTTGTCCATGGTTCTGGGTCATTATCAGGACTTTTATATATGGCATTCATTTTATCGGTTCTCTCCAATTTGTGTGGAGACCAATCTGCTTTTTTACTGTATAAAAGGATGTGTTCGACTTCTACACTCAGACCTTTAGAGTCATTTCTTGGTGAATAAGTACGTTGCCATGCTATATTTGAAATAAAGCAATCTTCGCCAAAAATATCATCGCAAAGCAACTTTAAAACAGCTTCTTCATTATCATCTATGGAAATGAAAATAGCGCCCTTTTGTGACAAAAGATTTTTAGCTATAGTAAGACGTTCACGCATGAAAGAAATCCATTTCGAATGACGAAAACCATCTTCTTTTACAATAAAGCTGTCGTCATATCGAAAATCACGACTACCAGTATTATACGGAGGGTCGATATAGATAAGGTCAACTCTACCTGCGTGTGTCTTTTCAAGAAGGCGAAGCGAATGTAGGTTATCGCCTTCAAGGATAAAATTATAGACCCCATCTGCAGATACGTTGATTTCCTTATCCGTGCATTCAGTAAATACAGGAATATTATCACGCATCTGTATATCCACAGCCTCTTCATGCTGTTCCCATACAAGACCATATTTTTTGGCGTTCAGTTCACTTTCGATTTCGCCTATGGCAATTAAGACATCATCATCGTCTTTATGTTCTTCACGAATGGTTTGTAGGGTCACATTGTATTGTGTCATTGCGTGTTCCTCGGTTCTGTGAAATTGCGGTTAGGTTGTGCGCTTTTCAC
>DAVZHW010000042.1:0-3894 GCA_052273625.1 Candidatus Fimenecus sp.
TTGCGTGCTTGTCTTGGCATAGTTTATCACCCGCAAAAATCATATCAAGTATGCACACCTTTGTCAAGACATAGAACCGTCCCCTGATTTGCCCCTACTTAATGCTATGGCGCCAAATCAGCCCGAAAACCCGCTCAATAATCAAGAGTAATAAAAACAATATTATTATAGCAAGAAAGAGTATGCCTTCCGCATCACTCGCTTCTCTTTGCGGTATAGGAAACAGCCTGATTTTCAATGTAATTTTGTTCACAAACAGAATTGCACTAACTATAATGAAAAATGCACTGCTTAACATATACTTTTTCCACAATTTATCCGGTGTTCTTACCAACAGGAAGAAAGCACTGATGAACGATATTATAATAAATACAATTAAAATAAAAACATTCCCAACAGAGTAGTCCCACATTGTTGAAATAAGGTAATTTAATAATAACTCAAGTAATAGACCTTGGACTATTCCATCCAATATAGAATACATAATCGTTTTATTCATCACACACCCCCGTTGTCCCCTGTCTTTTATGCCTGCGTTTCATTTATATAAACCCTAACGATTCAAATGTTGTAATTCCAACAACGACCAAAACAGCTATAAGAAATATAGATAATGCAGTAATCATAGTGGTTCTTTGAGTTTGAGATATATTTCCTCTTATCAAATTCATAATTGTGGCTATCAGAATCCCTAAAACAAACAGTATAGAAATAATAAAAGAAAGCTTATCTGAAATGCTTTGTGTAGAAGCACATATTATTTCTGTTTTTGCGTATTTGTCTAAAATCATACATATTGAAAATATCGGAATAAATAATATTAACAGCACAGGAAATACTTTTTTGGCTTTATCATATTGTTGCCTATGTTTTATAAGATCATAAATTAGAATCATTTCGCCGACCAATAGCAAAATCAACCGAACCCATAAGGGTATAGCATTTATTATTGAAAACATATTTATACCTCAGTATCCAATTATATTTTTCTTGAAGCTATCTTGACTGAAAAGACATAGAACCGTTCCCTGTCTTTTTAGTAGTAATATCAACACACAAAACCGTCCCTGTGCTATTTCTCATCTTCTGCTTCTAACTCGGCTAATGTTTTTGATAATTTTATTAATTGCTTCGGCGTACCGAAAATAGTTTCCCAATCGGATATATCCGATTTGTGTTGTTCTGAAATTTTTTCCTTGAAATCATCGGACACCTGCTCTTGCTCTAATATATCGTTTCTTTGCTTATCGATACTCCTTGCCGTCTGTAAATCAGATACATACAGATTGTAATAATAAGCCGATATACTTGTCAACCATTTTGCTTTTTCAATATTATCGGTTTCCTCAACTTCTAATCGATTAAACAAGTCAATAATCATTTCCTTGTTATCATAAAAAAAGTCCCGGTGATCTCCATCTCTGTAACAAGCAAAAAATACGCCTAAGCGTGTATCGGCATCTATTTTGGGAAAATATTCTAATACAATTTCTTTGAACTCATCAATTTCATTCTTAGAAATGCATGGTATTAGACCATTTATAATTGCTTGACACTTTACCGAATTTGAAATTGTTTCGGTATTCATTTCTTCAAGATCTTTCCCACTGTATATAGTTTTACCGTACTCGGCAAGTTCATCATTAGAATAATCAAACACATCTGCAACATAGTCAAGCACTTCGAGGTTTCTCGTCGAGCTCAAATATCCGCTCAGCCTGAAATAATTATATAAAGTCGGCTCTTCATTGTAATATTTTTCGAATACTTTTACAGCATAGTTATTCAGCAATATTACCGAGCCGTTAAACAATATAACAACTGCTGTTATTACGGATGCTATTGCAATTATAACTTTCTTTTTCTTGCTTTTCATAAAACACCTCTAAATACAAAAGGCGTTCTGACAACAGGGCGCCTAATTGTTTATTCAATTGTACTTATAGTCGCAAACAATCTGCACACAGAACTGCCTCTGTATTGCTTTTATACATCTTTCAACGCTAATTCGCCTAAAGAAATATCAATATCATTCAAGCTAAGAACATAATTATTGTCGAGAGCATTGATATATGTATAATACACATAATCATTTGCGCTTCCGTTTTTATCCGTCTTTTCCGATAAAACAAACGCAGAATTCAAATTATCGTGTACCGACAAGCTTTCTCCTTCGATATTCGTCACAACCAAATAGAACTCATTTGTATTTTTATATCGGAGCACATTTATTAAATTTTTATTTGCCGAATCAATAGATTGATAAATGTTTTTCAGCTCATATCCCATTCCTAATTTCCACCCACTCGCAGTTTTCGGAGCGATATTGTAAATATCGCTGTCCCCTTTTTGTCCGACAATCAAATCAGTATCCTGCCCCTCCACACATATTACGGGCGTTCCCTGATTATGATATTTATATGACGCTTCGGGAGTTGAAAAAGTTATAAATACATTTTCAAACGGAATTAGGGCTGAAACGACAAATAACGCAACGCTTACTGCAATTATAATAATCTTTTTTGTCTTACTTTTGTTAACCTTATCTTTTTTCAAAAACAAGAACAAGACAAGTGACAAAACAATAATTCTGATAACTATAAAAATCATAATATACCTCCAAGGTACTATTAGCCATAAGCATAGGCGGGAGTATCTACCACTTGTCCGTAAGCGACTAATTCATAAAGACAGGGGACGGTTCTATGTGTTGTTAACATTTTCTAACAATAGCAACGCTTGTCCCCGTCAACCTGCTGATTTGCCTAATTGACAGCCCCTTTTCCTTAAATAATACTATAAGAATATCAGAGGACGGGATTGTAGTTTTTTATCACTTTATCAGTACAAAAGAACCGTCCCCTGTCTTTATTTCGTTATCCTAATTTTATAAATAGGTCATCAACAGTTATCTGATAATCGGCATCAAAAACACCTATATAAGCATAATTCAAATAATATTTTTCGTCGGAGAAATCAATATATGTATATTTCTCAAAGTTTGAATTGTGCGTGTCATTTATTTTTTTCGGAGTATCGGAAAAATAGCGTACAACAGCATAGTAATCATCAGTTCCTTTGCAATTATATATTGAAACAGATACATTACCCTCTCTTTTTTCTTTTGCGGTAAATAAATTCATTCCCAAATCCGGCGTCCAACGATTACCTTTTTTAGGAATCAAATATTGTTCAGCGCTTTCTGCCCCATTGTTGCGCACCATAAAGGTTGACTGCGCACCGTCGGCAACAATTTCCGCTTTTCCCGTATGCGAATACATATATGCTTTTTGCGGCGTTGAAAAAGACATTAAATGATTGTCTAAACCGAGGAAAACGCTTGCCTCACTAACTATCGCAACAACCACTAAAACAGCAATAACGGTCTTTCTGTTGATCTTTTTCTTTTTATTTATTAAAAACATCGCCAAGGCTATTATTACAAAAACAACTAATCTGACAACTATATAAATCATAAAATACCTCTAAAAACATTATTTTCCATTACTATACAGATATCTGTTTGCTCGTTCGTCAACAATTGCGTGCAAAAATCACAGAACCCTCCCCTGTCTTTTTTATGTTTTTCATTCCATTGCAGCAAAAGTACATGGTAATTATTTAATGTAATAATAACAAAAATACTCATCTAAGTCAATCGCATTCGGTTAAAGCTATGCTTTCGCTTTTTACACAAATCTTAAGTGTGATTTTGCATAATAAACGGAGTTAAAATTCAACCGCTTTTCCAAGGCTTTAAGAATTGCAATACACGAAAAACGGTGCAAAGGGAGTTATATATTAGCAAAATAGGAGGTATGAATATGAAGCGTTCAAAAAATGAGCCTATAATTAAGCTTGCAAAAAATGAGCCTATAATTAAGCTTGCAAAAA
>DAVZHW010000042.1:3994-13989 GCA_052273625.1 Candidatus Fimenecus sp.
ATGAGCCTATAATTGAGCTTGCAAAAAATGAGCCTATAATTGAGCTTGCAAAAAATGAGCCTATAATTGAGCTTGCAAAAAAAATCTCACTCAAATTAAATGAGTGAGAGTTTTCTTTATCAATTTTTATTCAATCCTGTTATTGAACGTTTATAAATTCAATGCGTTTTTGTCGGGTGAATTTCACGTTTTTTATTTTCCTCCGCCAAAGCAAGCGCCTTGAATTTTTTCTGCTTTTTCAAATATATGATTGCAAGGGGAATATCCGCAAGCAACCACGCCGCAGGTGCCGCATAGCATACTGCATTAAAACCGATGAGCGGAGTAAAGATAAGAGCTATCGCTATTCTTCCTATCAGCTCGCCTGCACCTGCAACCGCATTTGCATATGTAAAGCCCAAGCCTTGCAGGGTATTTCTTAAAACAAACAGCACCGCAACAAGGCTGAAGCACTCCGCCGTTGCAATAAGGTACTTGTGAGCCGCAAACAAAACCTCTTCGTCAGGCTCTGTCATAAACAGCCTTACAATCGGCATACCGACAGAAAGCAACGCCCCACTCAAAACGAGCGAAAGAAGTATATTGAGTATAAATATTTTTTTGACCGATTTTACAATTCTGTCGTAATTCCCCGCACCGTAATTCTGACCGACAAAGGTCTGTGTGCCTACGCTGAGTCCGCTTAACGGTATATTGGCGAGATTTTCGACCCTGCCTGCTGCGGTAAAGCCTGCAATGGTAGCTGTACCGAATGAATTTACCGCACTTTGCAAAAACATTGAGCCTATTGAGGTTACGGTAAACTGAAGAGAAACGGGTATACCCAATTTCAGCTGCGCAAATGCAGTTTTTATATCAGGCTTAAGATTTTCTTTTGAAATATGTATGCTTTCGTTGTGCCTTAAAATGTAATTCCCCGTAAGCACGGCTGCGATAATGTGCGAAATAAGCGTTGCAAGAGCAGCACCCTCAACGCTCCAATGTAACACCGGAACAAACAGTAAATCAAGAACGAAATTCACGAAAATACTTATTATAAAGTATAAAAGCGGTTTTCTGCTCTCCCCTACCGCCCTTGAAATCGCGGTAAAATTATTCGAAAGCATTTGAAAGGGAATTGCGAAATAAAGGATGTTCACATAAGCGGCGGAAAGTCCGAGAATTTCATCGGGCGTTCCGATAAGCTTCAATAGCGGTGTGGAAACGATGTGCGCAATTACGACGAGTAAAATTCCGAGCAGGAATGACACTGTAATACTGCTTCCTGCATATCGGTTGACCTTTTCCTGATTTTTCGCCCCGAACGCCTGTGCCACGGGGATTGTAAATCCGCTTGTAAGACCGAGTGCCGCACCGATAATAAATGAATTTATCGAGCCGACTCCGCCGACAGCCGCAAGAGCGTCCGTGCTGACATACCGACCGACAAGTATGTTGTCAACCAATGTGTAATTGTACTGCAAAAGCGACGAAGCCATAATCGGCAGCGAGAATTTAACAATACTTTTTATAGGCTCGCCGTTGAGCATTGAGATTTGTTTCATCCTTGTTCATTCCCATAAGTTTTTTCCTATTATATATCCTGATTATTTGTTTTTTCAATAGTTAAAAAGCATTTTTTTGAAAATGTCGGAAAATTTTTTTGGACTAATAAACAAGAGTTGATTTTTTGCTTGTTAAACATAAAAGACCCAAGAATAAAAATCCTTGAGTCTTTGTGTAACATTATAAATCTGCTTTATTGAATTTCGGACACGCCGACTTTAATGCCTTTAGTTTATACAAGTCCGACATCCTTTACCGTTTCGCCGTTATAAACATACACTCTGTTTACACGGGCTGGTATTCTGCAGGGAAGCTCATAGTTAAAGGAATAAGCGCTGTTTGACAGTTCCTCCATTGAAATATGGGCGTCCTTTTGAGCGCCGACTATAACGACCTCATCATTTACATTGCAGTCAATATCGCTGACGTCCACCATAAATTGATCCATACAAACTCTGCCGAGTATTTTTGCGTATTTTCCGTTTATGATGACCTTTCCCTTGTTCGACAAGCAGCGTGGGAAGGCGTCGGCATAGCCTATCGGAATTGTCGCAACCTTAGTCGGCTTGTCGGTTTGGTAAGTGCCGCCGTATGAAATCTCTCTTTCCGGCTCAAGCACCTTGATATGCGAAATTTTTGTGTACCAGCTCATTATCGGCTCAATGTCGAGCAGGCTCTTGTCAACCTCCTCCGACGGATAAAGACCGTATGTGATAATGCCCATTCTGCACATATCAAAATACTCGTCGAAATTCATAATACCTGCGCTGTTGTTAAGATGCTTAATCGGTATTTCAATTCCCCTGTCGCCGAGCATATCGCAAAAGCTTTTATATTTATTTCTTTGCTCAACTGCCTTAGACAAATCCGCCTCGTCGGCAGTCGCAAAATGAGAAAACAAGCCCTCGGCAAAGATATTCGGAAGCTCTGTTATGCGTTTGCAAATATCAGCGCTTTCTTCATTGACCTGAAAGCCTATTCTGCTCATTCCCGTATCAATGCAAAAATGGAACGGCACGTTCTTGTTCTGCTTAACCGCTTCTTCGGAAAGAGCGACTGCATCGGCATATGAAAAAATCGGTATTCTTATATCATATTTAACCGCAGCCTCAATATCAAACGGAAATACTCTGCCCAAAATCAATATCGGCGTTTTAATTCCCGAGCGTTTTAGCTCAATCGCCTCTTCGATACACGCAACTCCGAAAAAGTCGCATTTATCGTCAAGAAATCTGCCTATCTCAACAGCTCCGTGACCGTATGCATTAGCCTTGATTACACCGAGAACCTTAACGTTGCTCGGAAGCTTGTTACGCACGCTGTTGAAATTATGCTCAAGCTTGTTCAAATCAATTTTCAAATAAGTACGGTGCTCCATTATTTTATCGCCTCGATTAAACCTACTGTTTTTATGTCATTTTGTGAAAAAGCCTCGTTGAGCTTCTTTACAAATGTGAATGCCTTTTCGCTGTCGCCGTGTACGCAAACGGAATGAGCCTCAATGTCAATCTCCTCGCCCGTATAGGCAATGACCTTTCCCGTTTTTATCATTTTAATTACTCGCTCAACAGCCAAGTCTTCATCTGTTATCATTGAGTTTTCAAGCGACCTCGCTCTGAGTGAGCCATCAGCCTCGTATGCTCTGTCGGCAAAGACCTCGCTTGCGTATTTCAAACCCTTTTCCCTCGCCGATTTTATCATTTGAGAGCCTGAAAGTGCCATCAAAATCAGATTTTTATTGTAATCGGTAATTGCGGCTGCTATTGCGTCCGATAATTCTTTACTTTTAGCCGCCTGATTATACATAGCACCGTGCGGCTTAATGTGAACTATTTTGTCCTTTCCGACTATATCCCCCAAGTCCTTTAATTGAGTTCGAGTGTAGTCGTAAACCTGCTCCGGTGTTACATCAAGATTTGTTCTGCCGAAATTTTCCTTGTCCGGATAACCAGGATGAGCTCCTATATCAACATTGTTGTCAATGCAAAGCCTTGCCGTAGCTTCCATCATAGCATGATCGCCCGCATGAAATCCGCAGGCAATATTTGCGCTGTTTATCAAAGGGATAATTTGCTTATCAAATGCAGCACCCTCGCCTAAATCGCAATTCAAATTGATTTTATACATATAATCACCTAATACTTCAAGTTAACATTTTTCACATCGGTTATAAACATATGACCGGGAGAATGTGTTATGGCAATTTCGGGCTTCGTTTGCATTACCGCATTCTGAGGCGTAACGCCGCAAGCCCAAAACACCGGAATTTCCCCTTCGTTTATCGTTACGCTGTCGCCGTAATCGGGCTTTGTAACGTCCTTTATGCCTATCGCCTCGGGATTTCCGATTTGTATCGGTGCACCGTGAACTCTCGGCATAGAAGCCGTAACATTGACAGCTTTTACAACCAAATCGTTTGGAATGGGGCGCATTGACACAACCATATTTCCGTGGAATTTTCCGGCTGACTGAAGCTCGATATTCGTGTTAAACATAGGTACGTTTTTGTTTTCCTGAATATGCCTTACGGGAACATCAGCCTCTAAGAGCTCACTTTCAAAGCTAAATGAGCAGCCGATAAGGAAATACACAAAATCGTCCTGCCAAAAGTCCGTTATGTCAGTAACCTCTTTTTCAAGAACGCCGTTTCTCCAAATTCTGTATTTCGGGAAATCCTTGCAGACGTCGCCCTCACTCGCCATCGTTTTGAACTGCTTTGAGCCGACGTCACCAACCTCTAAAATCGGGCAAGGCTTCGGATTGCGCATACAAAACAGCAAAAAGTCAAATGCATAGTCCTTTGGCAAAATGCAGAGGTTAGCCTGTGCGTAGCCGTTGCACATACCCGATGTTTGAAAATCTATTTCACCTTTTCTTATAAGCTTTTTAACCTCTTGAGGTAACATATTTGAATAGTCCATAGCCACTCCTAAAATAACCTGTCAATATACTTTTTCTGCTTATTTGCTATCTTTTCGGCAGTATCAACATCAATAATTTCAAAGTTGATTTTGTTGTTCGATTTAACCTGTGCGAGCTTCGGCAAGTCTGCACTTATTACAGTTGCGATTTTTGCGTAGCCGCCTGTCGTTTGGTGGTCTGCCATAAGTATAATCGGCATTCCCGAATTTGTAATTTGTACTGAGCCGAAGGTTATGGCATCGGAAATAATCTCAAGCTTTTCCTTTCCGTGCAAGGCAATACCCCAAAGCCTGATACCCATTCTGTCAAAGTCTGATGTAACGGTGTATCGTTGATTTGAAAACAGTGCCAAATCGTTCTCGGAGAACATATCCTCCTGAGGACCTAATACGACTCTGATTTTTACAATTCTGTCATAGGTGTTTTCGGCAAGCTCTCGCTTTTCGATATTTTTAAGCTTAGCCGCCTTGCCGACTTTAACCGTATCCCCTGCCTTGAGCTTTCTGCCGTCAAATCCGCCGACGTTTATTTTGAGGTTTGTTGAGGCACTTCCCATAAACAGCGGAACATCAAAGCCGCCTGCAACCGCAAGGTAGCATCTCAAGCCCTGCTTCGCAGCCTTAATGCTTAAAACGTCCCCTGCCTTTGCCGAATAAGCCTTGTTTGTTCTGATTGGCTTGTTGTTCAGGGAAATGTCAAACCGTCCGCCCGAAATTGCAAAAATATGCTCCTCGGTAAATTTAGCCGTTATACCGAGCATCGTCATTTCAATAACAGGGGCGTTTGCGTCGTTTCCGCAAAGCTTGTTAGCAATTCTTGTTGAATAGGCGTCCATTACACCGCCTTGAGTAAAGCCGTCCTTCATTACTCCGAATCTGCCTAAATCCTGAATGGTTGACAGCATACCTGCCGATATAATCTCTATCATAATTCAACCTCGCTGACCGTAGGAGTATAGGTACCGTTTGCTGTCTGCTTTTCAATTTCAAGATATTCCGCCTTATCGATACTGAAAAACTTTATATAATCGCCTGCTCTGTATAATATGGGCGACTTTTTCGATTTATCAAACACCTTGACGGGCGTTTTGCCGATCAACTGCCAACCGCCGGGCGACGCAATGGGATAAATACCCGTTTGCTCTCCGCCGATACCGACAGCGCCCTCGAATATTTCAAGTCTCGGAGTTTTCAATCTCGGAGTGAAAAGTCTTTCGTCCATACCGCCGAGATAAGCAAAGCCCGGCAAAAAACCCAGCATATAAATCAAATAAGGCTTTGATGTATGGAGCGCAATAACCTCTTCCTTTGTAAGCTCGGTGTGGCTGCATACCGTTTCCATATCCAATGCGAACTCGTCATCATAGCATACGGGAATGTTCCAAACTCTCGCTGTGCCCTTTGCATGACTTTCGCCGTCCCTTATGAGCGCCTCGATTTTCTTTTTGAGCTTCTTAGAGCTTATTAACGAGCAATCATAAAAGACGGTTAATGACGCAAAGGTCGGCACAAGCTCGATAACTCCGTCGATATGCTTAGCTTCAAGCCTGTCGCAAAGAGCAGTTACCTGTGAATTGACCTCTTTACTTATTTCATTTTGAAATTGTACAGTAACAGCACTGTCGCCGTTTTGCAAAAATGAATAGATCATTTGAAATACCCTTTTTTAATAGTTGTTTCAAACCAAGCAGCCGTCTTATCTTCAACCGTGTGGGGATAGTCAATAAGTCCTCGCATAAGAGAAAGCATAGGCAAAACAATATTCTTGCCGATACCGTCGATATACGGTCTTGCCTCGCCGTACATATCAAGCATACCTGCTTTCGCAGCGGCATCCATAACCGCCGATTCCTCTTCCTCCGTGTGAAAGAGGCTTACATCGCCCAAAAGGAATGACGTGCAAGCCATAAGAGCGTTCATACCCCAATCGCTTACGGTTGCGGTAATAATGTTGTCAGCAGCGGTATCAGCCAAAATGCCGAAGCCCGTTCCTGCCTTGCAGCCGCCCTCCTCGGCATACGGAATATATTTTCTTATATGCTCCTCAATAGCTCCCATTCCGAGCTCGTTGCCGAGGTCGCCGATAGAGAGATTATATACGCCTCTCTTTTGACATTCCCTGAAAAGAACGTCGTATTTTGCCTCAACATCGGTTGTATTTACTCCGACGGCATTGTGATAATAGCCGTTTTTGTTTCTTCCCGGAGCTTCATTTGAAATAATTGCACAAGGCAAGCCGTGAGAAAGTATCTCGGCGGTTTGCTCGTCCTCCTTGCTCTTATCCTTTGTAAAGGGAACAATGCAAACGGTATTGTCGGGGATGTTGTCAATATCGTATGTAATATTGACCCCCAACACCTCGCTCATAGCCTTAATTGCCTTTTCGCATTGCTCGGGCACAATCATAACAGGCTTTGCGCCGAAGGCTCTTATTATGAACCGTGAAAAAACGGTTGACGAAATAATTCCGTCCGTCTCCGCCTCGTTCCACGGAAGAAGTATAAAGCCTGTTAAAATAAAGACCTTTTCGCCCTTTTTAATATTCTCCACAAGTCCCTCCGCTCCGTTGAGTGACAAGGGCTTGCCTGTATATTTAATTGCTCCGTCATAAAGAATTCTGCAAACACCGTAACCTCTCGGGTCAAGGTTCATAAGCCAGTCAAGGTTATAGCCGACATTAAGTTTAGTAAGCTCTGTCCTGTTCATTATGCTTTACACTGCTCCTCAAAATCTTTAACTAAAGCGTCCTGAATTGTTTTCAGCATTTCGGGTGCTTTTCCGCCTACGCTCTTACCGTCAACCGTCTTAACGGGAATACAGAAGGAGCCTGTCGAATGAACAACGACCTCATCTGCCGACATCAATTCGTCGAGTGTGTAATCTCTTTCCTCAACGCCGTAACCGAGCTTTTTGGCAAATGCGAGAAGTCTTATTCTTGCCGTACCCGGAAGCACCATATCATCAAGCTGATGCGTGATAACCTTGCCGTCCTTAAATATTGATACGTTTGAGTGTGCGCACTCGGTAACTAAATCGCCTCTGTGGAAAATTGCCTCCTGACAGCCTGCTCTGTCAGCCGCTGTAGCCGCAAGGCAGGAAGGAATGAGGTTAAGCGTTTTACAATTACAATAAAGAAATCTCTTATCCTCATATGTAATAACGTCAATCGGCTTATATGTATCCGCAACAGGACAAGGAGTAAGAGTTATCCACAAATTGCCCTGCATATTTTCGGGGTAAATGTGACCGCGAAGTCCGTTTCCGCGTGTAACCTGCATATAAACGAACTGATCTCCGTCGTCAACCTTTCTGACAAGCTCTCTGAGTAATTTATCAAGCTCGTCACGCTCAATCGGAATATTCATGCCGAGAAGCTTCGCAGAGTTGTAAAATCTTGTAAGGTGTGCGTCCATATCAAAAACGATATGATTATGAGCGTAGGTTGCGTCATAAACGCCGTCACCAAACCAACAAACTCTGTCAAGCATCGGGATTTGCATATTCTCGATTTCATCGTATTTGCCATTATAATACCCTAAGTTTTTCATTATGAATACCTCCGTAAAGCAAAATAGGGTCTGCGTTTTGCAGACCCCGTTATCATTATTAGATTATCACATTTATTTTTATATGTCAATAAAAAACCGACTGTGTTTTTGTAAAAAATTACTGTACACTTTTTAGCAATTTGTACAAAACACGACATTTTTGAACATTTTGAGCAACATATTTTTCATTTTTGCTCAAATAGCAAGTGAAATTTTCTAATTCTCATAAAGCTTTAACGCATTTTTCAGATCAAGCTTACATATTTTCACAAGATCTTTAGGCTCGGTTATTTTGATTTGTAAGCCGTAAGCATATTATGCAACAATTGATATGACCTTTTTAGTGCACAGAAAGAATATTTGTATTAAATATCGCTTTGTGGTATGATAATGGTACTGTGCTTTTTGCAAATTACTTTGAAAAGATATATCGGAGGATAAAACTATGGATATAAGAGAACAGATACACGCTCTCTCCGACGAAATGCTTGAAAATCTCGGGAAGCTGGTTGCGATTGACTCAAAGCTCGGCACTCCGTCCGAGGATAAGCCGTTCGGAGAAGGCCCTGCTAAGGCTCTTGAAGCAGGACTTGAAATAGCGAAGGCTTTAGGCTTTAAGACCGTTAACCTTGACAACTACTGCGGTTATGCCGAAATGGGCGAGGGCGAGAAAATTGTCGGTATTGCAGGTCATTTGGATATAGTACCCGTCGGCGGCGATTGGAGCTACGACCCGTTCAAGCTCACACGTGAGGGCGACTGCGTGTACGGTCGCGGTACAACCGATGACAAGGGTCCTGTTATAGAGGCTCTGTATGCTATGAAGCTGCTTCGTGATTCGGGCGTAAAATTAAATAAGCGTGTTCGTCTGATTATGGGCTGTAACGAGGAGACGGGATCTAAATGTATGGAGCATTATAACGAGGTTTCGGAGGAATTGTCCTGCGGCTTTACCCCCGACGCAAGCTTTCCGTGCATACATGGCGAAAAAGGTCATATTACAATGACGGCATACTCAAAAAGCACTAAAATAATATCTATGGACGGCGGATTTGTGTCAAATGCGGTATGCGATAACTGCACGACCGTAATTTCGACAGAGGAGCAGCTTAAAGAAAGGCTTGAAAAGGCGCTTTCCGAGACGAAATTGCAAGAATACAAGGTAACGGAAAGCAATAATCGGCTCACAATTTACGCAAAGGGCGTACCTGCACACGCGAGCACACCTACTCTCGGCGTAAATGCGGCAGGCGTTACTATGGAATGTCTTGAAAAAGCAGGCTTCGAGGACGATTTTGTCAAATTCTACAATAAGCATATCGGTACTGCCTGCGACGGCTCGGGCGTCGGTCTTAAAATCTCGGATGAATTCGGCGAGCTGACCTTCTGCAACGGAATTGTCAAAACCGAAAACGGGGTTATTTCCTGCACTGTTGATATTCGTGTTCCCGTGACCTTTACGAAAGAAGATATTTTGAAGCGGTTAGAGGGTAATTCGGAGGACGAAAACGGATATATCGAGATCGAGGAAATCGGCGAGCCGTTGTTTTTCCCGAGCGACTCCCCGTTGGTAAAAGCTTTATATAAGGCGTACGTTGACGTTACGGGCGACACCGAAAACAAGCCTATGGTAATCGGCGGCGGCACTTATGCAAAGTCATTGAAAAATATTATTGCATTCGGTCCCGAAAAAATCGGAAAGGACTATCGTATCCACGGCGCAGATGAGTTTATCCTTGTTTCCGAAATGGAAGAAGCGGTAGAAATTTATATTAAGGCAATCGAAAATCTGCTTGCTGTTTAAGCTCAAAAGCACAATGCACAAAAATCAACCCCACCGCAGTCCTAAAACGACGGTGGGGTTGTTATATTAAAGTTATTTCAGATATTTATATATTTATACGGCTAATCAAAGCATGCCATTGATTGACATATTGTAAATTATCTGCGCTACTTCGGCTCTGCCTGCGTTGCCGTTAGG
>DAVZHW010000043.1:0-13311 GCA_052273625.1 Candidatus Fimenecus sp.
TGCTCCGAAACTTATAAAACGCCGTATAGCTATCACGATACAGCGTTTATATATAGAGAGAAATATGGTGAAGGTGGTCGGGCGTGCAACTTAATTTTTTTCTTAAAAGTTGCATTTACTATTGACAGAATGCCCATAATATGATATAATATATATATAAGATAACTTACTTTATTGAAGGAGTGCTGATTATGGGCAACGCATTAGTAGAATTTTATCCGACACCGAAACCTCTCATTGATAAGATGATAGACGGAATAGATTTTAATACCGTGAAAACTGTACTAGAGCCAAGTGCAGGAAACGGAGCTATCGTTGAGGCTTTATTGGAAAAAAGTAAACAATCATATCGTGGTGAGAAAATAGACGTTGACGTAGTGGAGATAGAACCTGATTTGCAGAAAGTTTTAAAGGGCAAGGGATATAAGCTTGTGTATGATGATTTTCTGACATTTAAGGCAGACAAACACTATGACCTTATCATTATGAACCCACCTTTTTCAAACGGTGATAAACACCTCTTGAAAGCATTTAAAATGCAGGAGAACGGCGGTGAGGTAATCGCTATCATTAATGCTGAAACTATTCGCAATCCATTTAGCAATCACCGTAGGGAGCTTGTGAAGCTGCTTGAAGAATATAATGCTGAAATAATCTATCTGCCTTCTGAGTTCAAGAGTGCCGATCGCACAACAAACGTTGAGGTTGCAATGATTAAGGTTAAAATACCTTGTGCATATAAGAGCGATATTCTGAAAAATCTTGAGCGTTCAGAACTGGAACAAGAGGACAGAAATTTTGAGTCAACTGACGTTGCAAGCGGTAACTACTTCCAAAATCTTATTGACTCATACAATCTTGAAGTTGCCGCAGGCAAGAAGCTTATAACCGAATACTTTGCCCTAAAGCCCAGACTTTCAAGCAGTTTAAAAAAAGACTCTTACCAAAGAAAAATCATAAAGCTTGAAGTAAATGAAAATTCATATATAGAGAACTATGGTGAAATGATTAACCATTTCATTTATTCAATGAGATATAAGTATTGGAACGCTCTGTTTCGTTCTGACGAGTTTATGAACCTGTTCACGAGCAAGCTCAGACAAGATTTTATGTCAAAGCTTTCTGAAATGAAATACTATGACTTTAACCTTTTTAATGTTCTCCAAATGAGAATAGAGCTTTCAAAGCATTTGCTTTCTGCTCTCGAGGACAACATCTTGCAGTGCTTTGAAGAGTTAAGCACAAAACATTCGTGGTATTCTGAGTGTGCCAACAACATTCACTATTATAACGGTTGGGCGCATAACAAAGCCCACTATGTAAATAAGAAAGTTATCATACCGCTTTCAGCGTGGAATGATTTTTTAAAAAAATTTTCTTATTACAGAGTGGAAGAAAAACTCAAAGATATCGAAAGGGTCTTTGAGTATCTTGACGGCAGCGACCGCATTAATTATCACGATCTCTCTTCAATACTCAAAGTGGCTGAAAATATGGGAGAAAGTCGAAATATTGAGCTGAAATATTTCAAAGTTTCTTTCTACAAAAAAGGAACTTGCCATATTGAGTTTACTGACGAAAAACTTTTGAAAAAATTCAATATTTACGCAGGCAGGCAGAAAAACTGGTTGCCGCCGCATTACGGTAAGAAGGCATACAATGAAATGACCGATGATGAAAAAGCAGTCATTGATGAATTTGAGGGAGAACAGGCATATGAAGAGGTGTATGAACATTCAGAACAGTATCTAATCGAGAATAATGAACTTTTGAAACTTTGCGGATAGAGGAAAAAAGTATGAGCAGAATGACAAAGAAACAGCGTGAGGAATTAAGAAGAAAAGAAATCGAACGTAAAAGAGGAAACTTAAAAATGACGTATAAGGCTTATCTTTTGTATCACCGTTATAAAAATATAACGGTGATAGCAGAAAATGATATCCGCAGAAAAAGTGCGAAAATTATTGTAAATAATTATTATTGCACAGTGTTTAGCGGAATTGAACATCGCTGTAAAGAAAAGCCAACGGGATATAAAATATGGTGCAATACGATAGCGAGTTTTGAAGATAATGAATACTGGGTATTGCAAGAACCTCAATGCGTTACAGGTCATTTTATAGAAAAGTGTCCTTTCTGTGGCGCAGATCTAAAACACCAAAAGGGAAGTGTTGTTCTCATTAAGACGAGGAAAAGTGAAGAAGATTGGCAAAGAGCTTTTGACCGCTCGGTGTGACATATGTATCACCGAAGCAGTTGAGTTTTTCAATCAGGAAGTATACTGCTGTCTCGTCAGCCTATTATGATTTAAAAAAACACAAAAATTGAAAGGAACTGATTTTATGTTTGAAAGACAAGACATTACTTTAAAAAGGGAAATTGAAGAAAAGCTGGCACAGTCAGACTGCTATGTGCTTACAAGAGATTATAAATATAAAGGCGGCATTATTAAGAAAAATACTCTATTTGTGGACGTCAAACTCGTAATGCCTATCGAAGAATACTATGAGCCAGTGGACTCGATTACACTTAGTTGTTCGGAAATCGACCATAGTAAATACGAATTGGCTATCGAAGAAGATGAAATATTTGAGTTGCTAAAACCTTGTGAAGAAGCTGCCAAATGTCGTGATGAAGCTGTTGCCGAAAGCAAAACATGGCGAAGTAAATCCAATCGCTGTGGTTTAATCGGTATAGTGCTTGCTTTAATCTTCTTTGCTGCTGTGTTGTGTGATTTTAGTATGGATATGCCTCAAGTTGAAGATGCAGTTGTACTTATAACAGCAGTGACTCTCCCAGCGGCTGTTATAATGCTCTACCTAAGTTTTAACTATGAAGATAAAGAAGATGTCGATTGTATCTACACTGATAAACTAATTCAATTGCAAAAAAAGTTTTTTTTGCTGAAAATTAATGGAGAAAGGAACTGATTTTATATGGATTTTAATGCATTTAAAACAAAGTGTAAGGAAAAAGGGTACAGTCCGTCAAGTTTTGTTGACAAGGAACTTGGATTAACCAGAAGCTGCGTGTCATATTGGAAATCAGGAAGAAATCCAGAAGTTGATACTCTCATAAAGATTTCTTTGCTGCTTGATTGCAGTGTGGATTATCTTCTCGGACTTGACCCAATACCCGAACGAGCAAGTCAATTAACGCAATCTGTCCCTGATGGGGAAGAAAGAGAGCATATTTCCCAAATAGTGAATAAAGCCTTGGAAATGTATTTTTTCTTTGAACAGAAAGATGTAAAAATCAAACTTTATGGAGGAATCGAAAATGAATAATTGAGAACTCCTGTCTCACCGAAGAACAGTTGAAAGCGTATGGCGGAAAATATGCTTGGCATATTTCTCGTTTAAAAAAATATGATCCTGTATTGCCTCTTGAAACCTATTAAAAAAGCTCCGCAATCGTGGTGCTACATGAAAATGTGACATATGTGTCCACTTTTGAGCAAGTTTTGAACTTGCTCTTTTTTTGCTCCGAAACTTATAAAACGCCGTATAGCTATCACGATACAGCGTTTATATATAAAGAAATATAGTGAAGGTGGTCGGGCGTGCAACTTAATTTTTTTTCTTAAAAGTTGCATTTGCTATTGACAAAATGTTTATAATATGATATAATATATATATAAGATAACTTAACAATACTTATGAAAGAGGTAGTTTATTATGAAAAAATTTCTTGAAAACAACGGCGGTTACAATCAGGTGTTATTGGTTGATAATAGCGGAAAGGCATACTGTATTTTTGAAGGAGAATTTGACGAGCGTTTAACGCTTGAAATGGCTATGAAAGAAGATTATAGTAATCTTGAGGGTGATGAAACAGCGGAAGAGTGTGCGAATATTATGGGTGAATTGCCTGAAGATAGCGTTATTGATGTAAATGATTATTATGATGATGTAAATTGTTATGAAATTCTTAACAGCCTTGAAATTGGTGAAAGTGTAAAAATAAATTCAGAAACAAAATTTACAAGATTTCAATAAATATAATCAGAAATTCTATATTGGGCAGGACAAGAAAAGAAGTAAAGGAGAAATAATATGGACGTATCAAAAATCGGCATGGAGAAAATCAAAGAAGCAGTTGAGTTTTTCAATCAGAAAGTATACTGGTGGAACGAAAACATAAAGAAATATGGGTATCCGATCGGTATGTTTTTAAAAATTGTTTATGATAAAGAAATAAACGACCTGTATGTTTCTTTTATCACGCACGAAGATTGCGAGTTGTTTTTCGGAAAAGATGACCGATATGTTGACCTAACAGAAACTATGGAACGGAAGGTAACAGTTGAAGAAATTACAAAAGCTTTGACGAACATCTAAAAATAACCCGAAATGCTTACGAATGGCGGTGCTGAGAAATCAGTGCCGCCATTCGTGCTATATGTGTCACAATTGTTTCTTTCCGAGTACAAAACGTCTCACGCCTAGCAGTTATAATGTTTGCATATATGCGTCTTTATGGTGAAGGTGGTCGGCAGACATACAATATAAATCTTCATTTTTATATTGACAAATCGCTCATAATATGCTATAATATATGTGTAAGATAATTTGCAATTAAGTTTAGTGAGGAGTGGTTTTATGCCAACAGCAGCATCGTTCGACTGGACTGGAAATCAAACGTCTATATTTTCTACGCTTGCCGCCAGTAATCATTCAAGGACTGAGAGACAGGCTGATGATTACTATGCTACCGACCCGATAGCGGTTGAAAAGCTATTGGAAAAAGAACATTTTAATCATTATGTGTGGGAGTGCGCCGCAGGCGGTCTGCATATTTCTAATGTGTTGACCTCTCACGGATATAAGGTGAGAAACTCTGACATAACAAGTCGAGGAAATAGAAGTATAGAAGAGTTAGACTTTTTCAAAGCTGAAAAAGATAGAATGTCACCTGACATCATTACAAACCCACCATACAAATATGCAAGCGAGTTCGTTGAACACGCATTGAATATTTCTATGGATAGCGTTAAGGTTGCTATGTTCTTAAAAATTCAGTTTTTGGAGAGCAAAAAAAGGCGAGAATTGTTTAAAAAATATCCACCTAAGAAAATCTATGTTTTTACAAACCGAATGAACTGTGGCAAAAATGGTGTGTTTGGAAAGGAAAGCTCGGCAGTGTGCTATGCGTGGTTTATTTGGCAAAAGGGATATACAGGGCTTCCTAATGTAGACTGGATAGATTAAAATGTAAGAGAGCTGATATTTCAGCTCTCTTTTTTTGAGGGCTAAATTGACACAGAGGAATACAAAACGCCTCACGTCTATCACGATACAGCTTTTATATATGCAAGCCATATGGTGATAGTGGTCGGAATTGCAGAGCTGAAAAAATATTTATTTTACTATTGACAAATACACCATAATATGCTATAATATATACATAAGATAATTTATAACTTTGATTTTTTTAAGGAGAAATCAACATGAATTGACAAACCAACAAAAAAATCAACCAGAGCAGTAGCTCACAACTAAAAGAAGAGAGGTTTTTTATTATGGAAATTAAGGGTATTAACGTTAAGGGAATTAAACAGGCAGTAGGGGACTACAAAAGAAGATGTGAAGAAATACCAGTTACAATAATATATGACTATGTAACAAACACGGTTGAATGTGTCGATTTAGATTGGTACATGGAACATCGTAACGAGCGTTACGGTAATTACATGAGGTACACTAATATCATAGATTTGATTGTAGACGCATATAAGGTTTTTTGCGCACAGGGCATCAGCAGGTCCCGTGTTGTAGCCGTATTGCATGATTATGTGATATAAAGGGAGGTGTAACATATGATTTATAAAATGTTAATAACTGAGGGGGGTTATAATGATGTTGAAATATCTCACCAAAGACAAGGTTTATGCTATTATTGAGAGAGGCATTAAAAAAGTTGACTTTCAAGAGCGGATAGGTTTTTTCTGTAGTGAACAAGGCTACATTTATAAGTCTGATAAAAGCTTTGACGAGCTTAAAGATGATGAAGTATGCTATATGCCTGAGTATTATGCTGAGGTCAATGAAAAAGGTTTGATTGTAGATGTTGATATCTATACGAAAGCTGATTTTATGGAAATATGCGAAGATATTAAATGGCAGGCTTCTGCATTGTATGAGTTCGTGGATTGGCAGCACCCCGAAACCCTATATGATGAAACAGCCTGGGAAGAGGAAGCAGAATACTATGAGAAAAATGCAATGAAATGTAAACCAAAGGAGAGAGAAAGTAATGAGCTATGATATCGTGTTTCAGAGAGCGTTTGTAAAAGTTAATGAAAAGGAATGTATACCTATGGTGCTTATGGGTTGCAATAACCTGACGGAGCTTTGTTATGATTGTAACGGCAGACCACATGAAAGGTGTGTAAGAAGCTGGGGAACGTTGAGCTATGCAAAATCACCTGACAATAAGTATGATAATTGCGTGACAGAAGAAGCGCTTTGCAAAGCTATTCCTGACGTTGAATACGAGTTTTTTAAGTTCAACGGCAAATTTTTGTTCAAGAAAAATATGAGAGCTTTTATAAGAAACGGCTTTAAACTGGCTTATACGGCAGAGGACTTTTCACGTTCGGGCAACAATCTGAGATTAGAGGTGAGAGAGTGCAAAAAAGACAAAAATTATACTCACAACATCATTTATGTAGAAAATATCGAAACAACTGCGGATTTACAGAAAGCCGTGAACGAGGCAAGAAGTGTTATGAAAGAGTACAACGGTGGGGAAATGATTGTTATGTACGTTACGCCATTTTACGATGAACAGGTAAGGCGGTGGAGTGCATAATGAAGCCAATGGCAATGCTTGATATATCGGAGCAAGGCAGAGTAAAAATCGTGGATAGTAACGGCAACTATGTGACATATGTGTCCACTATGGATATGAGCGAGAGGGAAGTTCTTTCGTTTTTTAAAGATTTTCGCAAGGCAATTAATTCCGAAAAAGATATGTGCAAATTTTTAAAAACCATAAGTAACGATATCATAGAAGTTTTTCCCTGCGGTGATTATGTTAAGCTTTGTGAAGAGTATGGTGCTGAGTATGTAAATGTTATCGGCTCATGTTGTTTGAGAATATCAGAATAGGAGATAAAAATGCAAAATAGTATTGCAACGTTGTGTTGGAATTGCAAACACGCCGTTCCAAAAATCGACAAAGAAACAGGCAATTATGTTACAGGGTGTGATTGGTCTATACGCCGTAAGCCCATAATGGGTTGGAAAACGTGTTGCCATAGGACGTATACAGGCACAAACGGTATGCTTGAAACATACACTGTAACCTTTTGCCCGAAATTTGAAGAGGGATAAGATATAAGAGAACTGGATATCGGTTCTCTTATTTTTTTGTGACACATATAGCACAACAGATTGATGTGAAAATTATAAAACGCCTCACGCCTAGCTGCTATGGCATTTGCATATAAGGCTTATGGTGATAATGGTCGAGGGGGTGATATTTATAGCACAAATATTTTTTCTGAGAAATTTGTAAAATGCTATTGACAAACGTTTTATAATATGCTATAATATATACATAAGAAGTTGAGCGCTACGACAATCAAGGTTAAAATCTATGATGTTGATTAATTGAAAGGATTGATTAAAATGACAGAAACAACAGCAAAGATAATCACCCCACAGGCAACGATCATTAACGCAGAAGCAATAAGCACAATCTCTGAAATGATTGAGCAGTCAAAGAGAATGTCACTACTTTGCAATGATGATAGAACAGAAAATATGTGGGTCGATGATGAACTCATACTGCACTACACAACAGAGGGTGAAGAAAAGCAAACCATAATGTCACGTTGGTCGCTTTCTCAGCTCTGCAACAAAATAGGCATACCAGTCAAGTATATGTACAAGTGCATTGATGAACAGCACGTCAAGCTTGTTCAGACCAATATAAACGAATGGCTGACGGAGTTCAATAATAGAAGGACAGGCACAGTTATCAGAAAGTGCTACTCTGAAAATACAGAGTATAGCAGGGGAATAGTTTCGGAAAGATATTCACTTTATGATAACTCGCAAATTTTGACGGCAATAAACAAGTCTGTTAATTTTGATAACTATGATATCAGAGGACAGATATTAACACCTGAAAGACTTCATTTGAGATTGACGAACAAAAAGAAACTAAATGTAAAAGAAGTTGGAGATCTGTTTTCTGGCATAATGATAGACAATTCAGAGGTAGGACAAGGAGCGTTAAAAATAACCTTTATGATGTACCGCCTGCAATGTACAAATGGTATGGTTATGAACACACAAGCACCGCTTGTGTACTGCAAACACTATGGTGGTACAATAGAAAAGTTTTCGGAAAGGCTTCACACGCTTCCCAAAATGTTGAGCGAGGCAGAGGAGTATATGACTGCACTCATAGATAGAAACATTAAAAAGAAAATGAGCAAGAAAGAGGTTGAGGAGTGCTTTGAAAAAATAAAGAAAGCACTTAAAATGTCAGAGGACGGAATGGAAAAGCTCGGCATATTGAGAGAGATCTATGCAGACGAAATGGGCGAGAATGGCTTTGCTATCGTGAACGCCTTGACCGACTACAGCAAGGACTTTGCAATTGACAGGCGCATAGAGATAGAGACATATGCAGGCAAACTCTTCAAGGCTGCTTAAAAAACAGGACGTGTCATTTGTGGCACGTCCTGTTTTTTTGCACGCTATCGCATACAAAACGCTTAACAGCTATCACGATACCGCCTATATATATAAAGAGAATTATGATGATAGTGGTCGGTGTGACACATATGGCACAAAATTAAAAATTTTTTTGAGAAATTTGCAAATTACTATTGACAAATGCTTTATAATATGATATAATGTATACATACCGATAAGATAATTAATACTTCTTGAAAGGGGCTTTGAAAATGGCAAAGTTTTTAGTAGCATATAACAAAAAAGGCGGTGTTGGTAAGAGTACCACTTGCATTAATCTTGCGTTTAATCTCGCCGTTCTCAGAAACAAAAAAACGCTTCTGATTGACATTGATAATCAGGGTGACAGCTCACGTTTTCTTGACAATGTAGACGAGGACAAGAACCTGTATAACGTACTTAACGGCAAGTATGAGATAGAGGACGTTATAAAGAACACACGTTATGAAAATCTTGATTGTGTGACGTTCGGTAAGGCTGAGTATCTTAATGCGGACGTAAAAGACATTGAGGAAAGGCTGATGAAGCCGTGGAACGTACTTGATGAAAAATACGATTTTATTATCATCGACTTGCCCCCTGCTATAAGCTCCCTTAACAGAGCTATATTTGCTATGACGGACGGCATTATCGTTCCTGTTGATTTATCAGAATACAGTCTGAACGGCTTGGAAGCTGTTGTGGGCGAGGTCAAGAAGTACGGCGGAAAAATTGAGGGAATACTCATTACAAAGTACAAGAAGAAAAATGCGCTTCACACAAAGCTTGCAGGACTTATAAAATCATCGGGAATGGGAAAAACTTTTGAGGTCGTTCCTGAGAGCAACGCTATTCAGAACTCGCCAAGCTATGGCGTAACGGTATACGAGTATTTCAAGCGTGCAAACGCAGTTTATGAAAAGCTCACAGACGAAATAATTTAATATAAAAAGGAGATTTTGAAAATGGGAAGATTTAATACGGACAGACTCGAAAGCAAGGTAAACAACATCAAGACGGCAAACGAACAGTTTGAGAAAATCAACATCAATGACATTATCGACTGTTCGGATAATCACTTTCCGCTGACGGAAATTGAAGAACTTGCCTATGATATTGCCGAAAGAGGTCTTGACGATAACCTTGTTGTTGGACGTTGCAACAAGGAAGTTGCAGAACATTACGGCGTGAAAGAAGGACAGTATCTTCTTATCAGCGGTCACAGACGTAAAACAGCTATTATGTACGCAAATGAGCATATTGACAACTTCAATATGCAGGAGATTATGTGCAAGATTAAGCCGTTCAATTCTGTTGCAAATGCCAAGTATCAGCTCAATATGGCGAATTTGCAGAGCCGTAGACTTACAAGCAGTGACCTTATGAGAGCCTTTACAGAACTGAAAAATCTGTTGCCTGACCTTGAAAAAGAGGGTATGAAGATATCAGGCAGAACGAGAGATTTTATTGCAAAGACCTTGAACATCTCTTCTGCCCAGGTTGGCAAAATGGAGAACGTGTATAACAATGCTGTTGATGAAGTTAAGACGGAAGTCGAGCAGGGAACGCTTTCTATCAACGCCGCAAATGTTATCGCAAGACTTGATGATAACGAACAGAAAGATATCATCAACAACTATTCTGAAACAGACCGCTATGACGAAGCAAAAAAAAGGGTAGAGGAGATAAGGGCAAGGAAAGAAGCTGAGACAACAGCCGAGCCTGACGAGCCGACCGCAGAAGAGCTTGATAACGTTCCAAATGCAACACCGAACATCACAGTTGCAACAAGAAATGACGTTGAAAAGACCGTCGCAGTTGAGGAGAACACCGAAACAGAAAATTCAATGATATGGGATAATGAACTTGTGCTTAAATCTGTTGATTATGTGTTCAACAAATTTTCGCTGAACGTTTCAGAAGAAACGAAAAATCAGCTCAAAGGCATTGAGATGATGTTGAAATCAATGCTCAAAAAGACAGCAGAACAGGCAAGAGAATTTATCGGAGAATAACAGGCAAGAGAGTTCCAAAAGGAACTCTCTTTTTTGCTTTTTTTGCCCACCGTGATAGAACGTTTTACACCTAATAGATAAGATGTTCATATATAAGATTTATGGTGAGGGTTGTCGGAAGCGGACACATATAGCACAAAAAAATACGATAAGCATTGACAAATTCGACTAAATATGATATAATATATACATAGAGTGTTATAAGGAGAGAGTTAAAATGTCAAGAAAGAAAAGCATTGAAAATGAGCCGCTGCCTTTTACTGAACTTAAGCGATTTACAAAAACATATTCAAACGTGTGGAGTGCCTGCGATATGTTTCACAATGACAATGGTAAAAACGGACTGCCGCATTGGAATAAACTTTGCGAAGTGCCGATATCGGCAACACTGTCGGTAATGACGTTATATCCTCATACAACTATAGACAAAATGTTTCCTGCTGAATGTGCCGCTCTGTACGCTTGGCGTAAGCACAAGATAATATACAAATTTGACAAGGACTTGGCGAAAATGCTTATAGAGCAAGCGGAAGATTTAGAAGTTCCCTTAGACGTGCTTTATTCCTTGCCATATCCTTGCATATACATAGAGTTGGACGAAAACGTGGGCTTTTTGGTGTGGTTTGAGGACGATTTTTATACGCACGTTATGGAACTGCGTATGCTTATACTTAGACGAAATGCGGACGGAACAGTTTCACACGATGAGAACATCATACTTCATCTAAAAGAGGGTTGGAACATATCTGACGGCATAAGAGATATGGTTAAGACTATTCAGCACAATCTGAATGATGAAGAAATTCAAAAGCAAGTCAAAGAATTTGGCTTTACCTCAGATTATTCTGATCCTGATAAGCTGTTTGAAGAACAATATATAGTGGCGAGTAGATTGATACAGCTCGTTTTGTATATTTGTGCGGAAAACAAAGACGTGCAGGAAAACGAAGAACAAAAAAGTATTTCAAAACCATTCAACAAGGAAAAGCCAAAGGACGTTTTCAGAGAGATACGGAAGTGGGACGTTGGATATCGAGTAGGAAATGTGATACGAAAGGCTAATAAAGCCACTGGGAATAGTTCTGCTTCTGAGCATAGCAATGCAGGTCAAGGAAGCAGCGTTGGCAAGCGTCCTCACAGCAGACGAGGGCATTATCATCATTACTGGATAGGCTCAAAAAAAGACGGAACACGGCGTATCATTTTGAGATGGGTCGCACCGATGTTTATAAACGGTGATATTGATGATATAGTACCTACAACGTATGAACTGAAATGAGCAGAAGAAATGTATTGAGAAAACTGCGGTCATAGGGTATGTACCTTGTGACCGCAGTTTTCTTTACGGTGTATAGGAAACGCTTCACAACTAGCAGCTATGACGTTTATATATACACGGTTTATGGTGAGAGTGGTCGGTGTGACACATATAGCACAAAATTAAAAATTTTTTTGAGAAATTTGCAAATTACTATTGACAAATGCCTTATAATATGCTATAATATATACATACCGATAAGGTAATTAATACTTCTTGAGAGGGGCTTATTTATGAAAAAGAAAATTGTAATCGACACAGAAACAACAGGTCTTAACGCTGAGACAGATGAACTGCTGCAAGTATCAATCATTGATACAGACGGAAACGTGCTGTTTGATAGTTATTTCAAACCGACAAGACACAGCGAGTGGAAAGAAGCGGAGAACGTCAACGGCATATCTCCTGAGCTGGTCGCAAACTCACCAACAATTAATGAGAAGATAGCGGCAATTAATGATATTTTGCGCTCGGCTGATGAAGTCATAGGATATAACATCGGCTTTGACATTGGATTTCTTAAAAGCAACGGTGCAATATTTAATGCGGAATACAGAGTTGTGGACGTGATGAAAATGTTCGCTCCTGTCTATGGCGTGTGGTCTGAGGAACGGAATGATTACAAGTGGCAGAAACTCACAACAGCCGCCAACTACTACGGCTATGACTGGTCTGAGCATGAAAAAGCACATAACAGCTTGGGCGATTGCTATGCTACACTATGTGTGTATAAGAAGCTCACTACCGACACAATGACTATCGAGCGTGTAATTAACGGCAAAAAAGTTGGCATTGAGCTAACGCCTGCGGAAATATCTCAGGCATACTTCATCAAAGAGAATAATGATAGACGGCAGGATATACTCAATGCTTTGGACGAAATGGATAGTCTGAAAATAGGCAACATCGAACTGTCAAAGGATTTTCTGAAAAACAACAATCTTTTTATTTCTGACGTTATTTATCGTTACGAAAAAATGGACGCTCACCTTGAGGACTACAACATGGCTATAGAAGATGTGTTGGATAACGCTGATAAAAATTATGCAAGCGAACTTGTTTCTTATTATGCTCAAAATATGAGTTCCGCTGATAAAGAGCAGTATATCGAAGGAGCTGAAATGGCTATGGATTGGAATGATACTAATGAGCCTGCAATTTCAAGGCTTGAGTATATGCTTTATACAACGTTAATAGCTGAGAGAGATTTTGATAACAATAAGTAACTCAGGGGAAATGTATTGAGAAAACTGCGGTCATAGGGTATGTACCTTGTGACCGCAGTTTT
>DAVZHW010000044.1:0-12978 GCA_052273625.1 Candidatus Fimenecus sp.
ACAGGACTCATTGAAGGCATAGATCGTAAAACTGTTTTGAATCAGCGCGTCTTTTTACCCCCCATCGTTGAGCAAGAGCGAATCGTGAAATTTCTTTCGGAAATAGAAAAAGCTTTAATAACGCAAGAGGGTGTTCTAAAGAGCCTGGTTTCTATAAAAAAGGGATTGATGCAACAGCTTTTTATGTAAAGAGCTGTTGCAACAAGCCATTTCGTATTTGGGATAATAACGATAGTTCTTTTTCCTGAACATCTACATACTTTTCGAGTTTAGCCAGTTTATCGATTATGCTTTGTTGTTGGTTAATGTCGGGTGTTGGTATTTCAATGTTTAAGAAGGAATCCATCATGAGACTTTGTACCGTTGTTCCGGTTTTCACAAGAGTTCTAATAATATTGTTCTCTTGTGACAGAATTGCATAGTAGAGGTAGAATGCGTTGCACCCGTGTACTTGCAATGCTTTGATGTCCTGATTTATCGTTGCATCTACTTCGAGAATAGCGAGAGGCAACGAATGTTTCAAGATACCGCTTCGCGCAACCAACAATAATGTACCCGGATGATAAAGCGTCATCTCTTTAAGCGCCAGATTTGTTATCTTTAGCTCGCTACCAGAAATTCTACTACTCTTCATGTCTTTAGAGGAAATCCAAACGATGTCTCCGTTCCAATAGAGCGAATTGCTCATACTTGGCGTTTTGCCTCCTGAAACATGAACAAGCTCACGAAGTTTTCTGCGCTGAGAACCTTTCGAGATTGCGGAAAATATTTGATTGAGCAACCCTCTTTTATACTTCTTGAGAGCATCCACCATCTCTTGTTGTTTTTCAATACGACGATTAAGAGTATAAAAGAGCTGGGCGATTTTCTCTTGTTCAGAAACATTGCAGTATGGCAAGCCGAGCCACTTGAATGCCTCGTAGCTAATCTGTCTACCATCCCTGATACCTTCTACGGACTTTGAGAGAACATGGTTGATGAACTCATCCGTGTGAAAGTATGCTTCGTAGAAGAGGCTTGAGTGAGCTTTTTTGCAGCGCAAGATCGTGTATGCAGGACTTACAATTCCATCCTCGTTTGCCATTTCAAGTCCACCTTCAAAGGAACGAAGATGGATGATGTAATCTCCTTGTTCTACTTTTTTGTAATTTGAGAGGGACGCATCATCATAGTGAATATTGCGTCCAGCTTGTTCTCGCGGAAGAGTTCCTTTTCCTTGAATGATTGTCAGTACGGTTTCGGTTGGATGATTCTTGTCTGTGATGTTTTTGAAAAGCTCTTCTGCCTTGAACACTGCCCACGGCTCATCGAAGCCCGGAAATCGGAGCTTTGGACGATTCTCAAGACCGTTACTTGAGGATACATTTGCCATAATTATTTGCCCTCCACGTCAAAGGGGAAATCCAGCCCCAGCTCATCAAAAAACGGTTTCAGCTCCGCGTCAATATCCTTGATTTCAGATTGCAGCCTGCGGATCTCTGCGGCAACTTCATTCAGGTCAATTTCCTCTTCCGGCTCGAAAGTGTCCACATAACGAGGAATGTTGAGGTTGAAGCCGTTTTCTTCAATCTCTGTCATGGTAGCAACATGAGCATATTTGTCTACATCCTCACGACGCTCGTATGTTTCGACGATACGGTCAATGTCGCATTCTCTGAGGATATTCTGGTTTTTGCCAGCCTCAAAGTCGTTAGAAGCATCAATGAAGAGAATGTTGTCAGAGTTTCCGTTACGCTCTCTCTTGAGGACAAGAACACATACCGGAATACCGGTTCCAAAGAAGAGGTTAGCAGGCAGACCAATAACAGCGTCCAGAACATTCAATTTCTGGATGAGGTATTTACGGATGGTTTCCTCAGCGGCACCACGGAAGAGAACACCATGAGGCAGCAAGACAACAGCGCGTCCGTCCTCATCCATGTGATGTACCATGTGCTGCACAAAAGCAAAGTCAGCCTTGCTCTTAGGAGCGAGCTTGCCATATTCATTGAAACGCTCGTCCTCCATGAAACGCATATCAGCAGACCAATTTGCAGAGTACGGAGGATTTGCAACCTGAACGCGGAACTTTCTGACACCGAAGTAATCATGCTCCAGCGTATCCCCATTGTAGATGTTGAAGTTACGATAAGGAATGCCACGAAGAATCATGTTCATTCGAGCGAGGTTGTAAGTAGTGGAGGTCAACTCCTGGCCATAATAGTTACGGACATTAGCGTAACTCTTGAGGCGCAGCAACAGAGAGCCAGAACCACAGGTGGGATCGGCGGCATCTTTAACGTCAGTAAGTCCGAGGCAAGCCAGGCGGCAAAGCAACTCGGCAGGACCTGAAGGCGTGTAGAACTCACCGGCTTTCTTACCGGCAGTTGCGGCGAACTGACCAATCAGATACTCGTAAGCATTGCCGAGAACATCAATCTTTGTGTCCTCTACGCTAAAGTTGATCTCCTCCAAAGAGGCGATGATTTTTGCCATGACAGAGCTTCTGTCCTTGACGGTGTGACCGAGCTTGGTAGAATCAAGCTGCATATCGGAGAACAAGCCGTCAAAGTCATCCTGAGAATCGTTACCAATGGTAGATTCCATCAATGCGTTAATAGCCTTCTGCAAGAACTCAATGTCAAAGGAGCGGTTTTCCACCATCTTAACCATCTTGCGGAATAAGAACTGAGGCTCGATGACATAGCCGAGATCGCGGAGAGCTTCTTCGACAACAGCAGATTTGTATTCTTCGTCTGCCCATGCCTCTTCATAGCTGATGCCGTCATCTTTCAGAAGGTTGACCATATACTTCTCAGTTCTGTCAGAGAGGTAGTAATAGAAGATCATGCCCAAGATATAATTCTTGAACTCATAAGCCTCCATATTGCCTCTGAGGGCATTTGCCATTGCCCATAATTTGTTGCAAAGCTCTTTCTGATGAGCCTGAATTGAATTATCCATTTTCTAATCTCCTTATTGGTATTTCTCTGTATGTTGTCTAATGAAGTCTACGATTCGGTTTACCAGCGAACGCTTTTTCAGCAGCGGCATAGGCTTTTCAATACGATCACGGATGTTACCGGCATCCATAGTTCCGGAGAACTCGTACTCAGAGATGATGTCTGTCAGCATGGAGGAATCAATGTCCTCGGTTTGAGCAAAAGCAATGATTTCTTCTCGCTTTGCCTCATTTTCAAAGTCGTTATATGCAGCATCAATTTCATCGGCACTTTCCAGACCTACAACAACGCGATCCAAGAAGGCTTGCAGGATTTCAACCTTACGCAACAACTGAGGATTGTCCGTTCTGCCCAGCTCTTCCTTGATATGCTTGATGTCATAGTCTTTCTGTTTGGCATCGTCAAAGTGAATGTTGCGGATCAAGTTCATGATGTAGGCAACATTTATTCTGTCGCTCTCCATCAGCTCAATACAGAAGTCTACATCATTCAAAACAGAAACAACCTCACGGTCTGTCTTCTGTCTTGCGTAGAGCATAAGATATTTGCTCTTATAGTCCTGGTACTCCTGCTCGGACATAATGAGAGCATCTTGATCGAAACTGAACTCAATGAATGTTTGCAGAGATTGGAGATATTTGGTCAGCTCACGGAAAGTCACAACAAATAGCTTCTGATCGTCCTCACTCTGCATTGTGTCAACCGACTCAGGGAACAAAGCGATTTCCTTGAGTTTCATTACCATCTCATTGAACTTCTCGACGAAATACTGATAGCCCGGTACAACAATGCCTGTGGTGTCATGGCTCTTTGAGAAGAGCGTTAGTGCATCATCTGTGCGTTTTTTGAGGTTTCGATAGCAAATGATGATACCGAAAGGCTTTGTTTCCTTTTCAACTCGATTGGTGCGAGAGTAGGCTTGCAGCAGATCGTGATACTTCAAATCCTTGTCTACATAAAGGACAGAGAGCTGCTTGCTGTCAAAGCCGGTGAGGAACATATTGACAACAAGGAGAATATCAAGAGATTTTGTCTTCTTGCCCTTTACTCGATCAGAGATGTCCTTGTGGTATGCGGAGAAGGTTTCAGTGGAGAAGTTCGTGCTGTACTTCTCGTTGTAGTCAGCAATGATACGCTCAAGAGCATCACGGCTATGCTCATCTTTACCCTCTGCATCTTCGTTCTGACCATAAGAGAAGATGCCGGTGATATTCAGGTCGTGTTTGATCTTCTTGAAGATGTCGTAATATTTAACCAGAGCTTCAATCGAAGATACAGCGAAAATTGCCGTGTACTGACCATTTCTCGTCTTAGCCTTATGGTTTTGAATGATGTGATTTGCAATCAGAGACATTCTCTCTTCGGAGAGATAGAGTTCTCCAACATCAATAGCATCTGCCATTGTAGGATCGTCCCAATTGAAGTCACCCTCCATAGTCTTGATATACTCGATATGGAAACCGAGGACATTGTTGTCGAAGATAGCGTCCTTGATCAGATAGTTATGTACGCACTCACCAAAAAGCATTTCGGTAGTCTGAGTGATTTTGCCTTCTGTCTTACCGTTGACTTCAAAACGAGGCGTACCGGTAAAACCAAAGAACTGCGCCTTCTGGAAATGGCGAACAATATCCTTGTGCATATCACCGAACTGACTGCGGTGACATTCGTCGATGATGAATACTACTTTTTCATCCTTGTACGCATCCATGATCTTAGCATACTGCGGACGCTTTACCGCGTTTGCCATCTTCTGCATTGTCGTTACAATGAGCTGACGGTTCTTGTCCTGCATCTGCTTTACAAGTACATCGGTGCGATCCGTAGCGTCAACAGAGCCGATCTCAAACTTGTTGAACTCTTCCGTAGTTTGAGAGTCCAAGTCTTTGCGGTCAACAAGGAAGATAACCTTCTTGATATTCGGATTGGATGCGAGGATCTGCGCGGTCTTAAAGGAAGTTAGCGTCTTTCCAGCACCGGTAGTGTGCCACACATAGGAATTTCTGTTTGTCATGGTTGCTTGACGCACAAGAGTTTCAACTGCATATACCTGATACGGACGCATTACCATCAGCAGCTTATCCGTGTCGTTCAAGATGGTGTAGCGTGTCAGCATCTTGATGATATGATCACGGGCAAGGAAGGATATGGAGAAGTCCTTCAGATTAGTAATGCGCACATTGTTGAAGTCCGTCCAGAAAAATGCAAGGCTATAAAGCATATCTCTGTCGGAGTTCGCAAAGTATTTGGTGTCAACACCATTGGAAACAACAAAGAGCTGAATGAAGTGATATAGCCCATTATAGGAATGCTTTTTATACCGCATGACCTGATTGACAGCTTCACGGATGTCAATACCGCGACGCTTCAATTCCACCTGAATCAGAGGAAGACCGTTCACGAGGATAGTCACATCGTAGCGGTTGACATACTTTCCGACAACCGTTGTCTGATTGGTAACTTGGAAAATATTCTTCGTGTGATCGTTGTCGAAGAAGGAAAGGTATACCTTAGTACCGTCTTCGCGCTCCAACACGAACTTATCGCGGAGAATCTTTGCGCTTTGGAAAACAGATTTTCCGAGCATGAGGTTAAAGATACGCTCCCATTCTTTATCAGTCAGTGGCGTATCAAGTTTTGCGGCATTGAAGGCTTCAAACTGAACTTTGAAGTTCGCCATTAAAGCATCGTAGTCCGGTATGGAGACGGTGCTGTATTCTTGTTTGTTTAATTGCTCTATGAACTGTTGCTCAAGAGCAGCTTCACTTTGGTATGCCATATCTTCAACTCCTATACTTGAGGATCATTTTAAACGCCGAGACGGTCTCTGATTTCATTGAGCCATTCACCTTTATATTTGAAATAACGAGGGCCAGCAACGCCATGTTTTGACTTTACCATCTTTGTGGCAAATGAGGATAAGGAATACACTTCTCCATCGTACTCGATATGTTTGCTGTCGATAACTTTACACATCATTCCAGAGTTGCGTTGGGCGGTATACCAAAACTCCACTTCTTCGCCAGGAGCAATTTTAACCAAGTCAAAGGAGAACGGAGCCAACTTTTCACGAGCAATTTCTTTGACCTCGTTGGCAGTTTCTTCTTCCTCTTCCTGCTTTTTGTCCGGCTTGATTTTCACAAGCAGATCGGTTGTTCCGTGGATTTCGGCCATCGCCTCGAACATGAGGTATGCATCCTCAGCACTCATAGCATAAAATTCTCGCACACGCTTCTTACCGTTTACATTATCAATAGAACGGAGGGCGGGGTTGATACGATCAATCATCTCGTGGATTTTCAGATCGGTCAATCGAGTCTGCACAGCGTATGTGGCATAGACACGAAATGCAAATGGAATGCATTCTGTTCTGTTAAGTTCCGCCAATCTGCGATCGATGTCATCGGCATAACCGATTTTTACGAATTCAGGGAATGATGGGTTGGTTAGTATGTAAATTACACCTTGCTTATTGTCCATAATACTCTCCGTTTACTTGATTTCCCACACAAAAGTGGCGGTGTCACTGATATCGATGTCATCGGGATCAATATCGATGGACTTGCAAGCCATCATAGGCATTGCATCCTCGCAGCAGTCATAGCGGGTGTGGGAATAGATATCCAGTTCGCCCCAATTGTAATCAATTGCAATAAGGTCACCCATTGTAACGCCAGAAGCCTCACACAGGATTTCGGCTTTTCTTTTTGCGTTGTCGGTTGCAGAGCGGAGCATTTCTTCGTTGATCGCCGTGGCATCCTTTACCGTAAAGGCAACGGAAAGCTGGGGGTGGGACAGACATCCAGCAATCGCAGAGAGTGCCTGGGACAATCTGTCCGTGTCGAAATCAAAGGCGAGTTTCAGGTTGTGGGTCACTTCATACCCAGCAAAAACGCTCTGATAGTTGCCGTTGCGGTCTTTTACACGGTCATAGTCGGTGCGGACATTAAAGTTGGTGGTATTCACAGAACCCTTTTCAAAGCCGATGTTGCACAGGGTTTCACTGAGGTGCTGGATAAGATCGGCAGCCATACCCATTGTCTTATCGTAGTCTTTATGCTTGGATTCAAGGGTCATGGAAATTACCACATAGTCAGGCTTTGCGGATACCTTGCCAATGCCCTTCACAGTAATTGTTCTGGCCATAATTTTCTCCTCCGTTTTCTGGACTTTTGCAGTCCTCCATAGTAACATTCTACGCTCTTATGTGTACCATAAAACGGACTTATTCATCCACCGTCTCCATAATGTCATCCAAATGGCAGTCCATTGCTTCACATATCCGCAAAAGAACATCGGTTGTGATGTTGTCACCTTTGCCGAGTTTGGCAATGGAGGCTGAACTAATCCCCGCTTTGTCTCTAAGGTCACTTTTTTTCATATTTTTATCAATCAGCATTTTCCAGAGTTTATTGTAGCTGATACGCATATTGTGTGTCCTCCTTCATATTGGATATTAATAAACGCCCTCCAGGAATCCGTATCTTCCCTCAAAACGCCCCTTTGTAAATGTGATTACCTTTGCACCAGATGCTTCGTAATCCAATTTAGGAATGTGTTCCAGGTTCTCAACCACGATTATCTGTCCCTCGTCTTGGTTGTTCATGAAATAACGGAACAGTGCTGTTCTCATGCTCTCTGGGGCTGCATCATCGACACCTTGATCAAGGCCAAGAAGCGGAGTATCTATAATGAGCAAACCTGGATTATACTTCGCTTTTGTAGCGAAATATTTTCTGAACATCAAAACGACAACTGTATTCAAAAAAGCACAGTAACCCTTTCCGTGGTTAGTGGCTTTCTTACCACCATTCACTTCAATGTCAAAATCGGAGAGATTGAACCGTGCTGAAGTCAAGTTTTCATAATTGCACTCGGTCAGAATATCTTTTGCTAAAGTATCCATTGCGGATAGAAATATCTCGTCAAAGTATTCCTTTGGATGGTATTGCAACGTGTCGCCTGTTTCCTCTGGCAATTCGCGTAAATCTGTAGTCCAACTATCCGAGAAGGAGTCTATGATATCCATTTCATTCTTCAATCGAATAAAAGCTCTGTAGTTATTGAGCATTTCTTGCAAATTTTCTGCTTTTGGACGCAACTGCTCGAAAATAAGGGATTCTATATCCGCCCGCTTTGCGCAGAGTGCATTTAATTCTGCTTCAATTTCGACAAGTTCATTTTTCACATCTGTCTCTGTCGCTTCGAGACCAGCTAATTGAGCAACAATCCGGGACAGTTCACCTCGCGATGCTTCAATATAAGACTGGTGGTTATGCTTTGTCATTTTGCTATCACAGAACGGGCACTTTGACACTTTTGGAATGCCCTGGTATTCCACTTCACCCTCAACGATAAAAGTGAGTCTCCTGATGTCCGCAGTATATTGGCTCTTGAGTGCCTGGTAACGAGACAACAATACCGAGCATTCGGCAGCTTTATCTTCGGTAGTGAGTATTTTTCCCAGAAGTTCCTTGCTGTCATTTACTGCCTGAGTAATTTCACTATCCGTTTCTTCAATTTCAGAAACGAGCCGTGCGATTTCTTCTTCGACATCAACATCAGCAAATGCAGTCAATTGTGATGTTAATTGCTTCTTGCGTTCCGAAATGCCCGAAAGCTGTTTATTTACATATTCCTCAACTGCTTTGCGACGAGCAACCCGAATCTCTTTTTTAGTTTGGGCATCGGTTTCTGCAAAATCACGACCGCTGATCAGATAAAGCAAAGCAGAAAGAAACAGCGTTTTTTCTGTATACTGTTCTGGCACAACAATAGACTCTGGCCGCACAATATCCTTTTCAGTGATGTAAATCATACTAAGTAGGGTGCGCCAGGTCAAATGCTTTTTCACAAAATCGGTATTTTTCGGAATCATCGGTTCCCCGTCAATTCCTATTAGCTTTAGCCACACGGCATTGATCACGGGGTTCTTTTGCTTCTCCTTATATCCAATATCATAGGTGCCGCTTTCAATACCGGCACTTTTACTGACAACCTGGATTTGATTTTTTCCAATGGTTCGACTAAATGTAATAGCACCGCTTGGTGTTACAATTCGCATTGATACCCTATCGTAGCCCGTATTCTTATCGAAAGGCTTCTCGGAACTACCAAAGATGAAATCAATGCACTTCACAACGCAGGTCTTGCCCGTATCGGAGCAACCCTGGATAATGTTCAGTCCCTCTCCAAATGATACAATCGCATCATTCTTTCCGCTACCACGAGCGGCAACGCTTTCAATATAGAACTTTGACATTTGGGTCACCTCCTTAAAGCAATGGTGGCTTTTTGATTGATAACAGCCATGACTTCCACCTCAGTCATTTCTTTGTATTTTTGATGTGTGGCCTTTGCCAACTGGCGATATGTATTTGCATAATCTGTCGTTTGCTTTTTGCAGAAAGCTACACCAGTATCGGTTATTTCATAGCAAAAGCCATCTTCCCGTCGTGTTGCTCTCGCAAGCCCATCTAACACCAGTTCTTTCAATGCTGCCTGCATAACCGCTCTACGGGCAGACAATTCACTAAAGCCATACTCATTGTCTCCGTGCAGATTTACTTCTGCTAAGTCAAAGTGGCGACCATATAGAGAGATAAAATCATAGGCTACAAGGCGATCGATCGTCATGTTCGCATCAGGGGTCTGTGACAACAAAAGCAATGCCCGCAGAGAGACCTCAAAGGTACTATTAAATAGTTTCGTCATCAATAACTACCCACGACCGAATACGCTCGTCATTTACCAATATATGGCAAATGCCTTTCTTCTCTAAGTTGCTAATCAGTCCAATAATATTAACCAGTGCAGATTTAGTCAGCGTTGTGCTTGTGATTTTTTCAAGAACAGCCCTAAGCCGATCATATCCCGTTGCATAATTGTCATCATAATATGTCGGCTCGATGCCGTCATAGGCATCATCCTTCAAAGCACTGAATTGCTGTTCACCGTCGGCAAATACCTCTCTTACAGAACGATGAACGCTTTCCGCACTATAATAGGCTTTCCGCTGTTCTGCAAAATGCCGTCTATACATAGGTGGAAGCGTATCTATTGATTCAGGAGTTACCTCCTGGCTTATTTTTTCTGCATATACCTCACAAAGAGCATTTATATAGGGTAATTCATGCGTTTCAAGCGCACTTTGTGGTACAAGCTGTACTGGCAACACAATCTCATCGGTACCAAGATAAATGGTTCTTGAATTACTGTCATACCTGGTTGGGGTGATCGGAGTAGGGGAAAGGCCATCATCCTTCTTCGGTTGTTGAAGTAATCCATCAACAACACCGCCCCATATATCTGCCAGTACCTTACCCGAAGCAAGAACCCGCTCTGTCAGTTCATCATGGGCTTTTTTGCCAGGCATCGTCTCTGCTGTATCAGCAACTAAAACGCTTTTCGAACACGGAATATCAAGTGTAACAGAAATGTTTCTTGTTATGCGTTCTCCTGCGTTACCTATATATTTCCTGGATTTGCGAGGGGTCTTTTGCCCCCAAGCTTCGAGGGTATCCACACCCAGAGTATTTTTATCGTGCCGTTTTACAAGAATGTAATGCACAACGCCAACCAGGAAAGCAGGCAAAGAAAATTCATCTATAGTGCGAATGCTTTCTTTGGTTCTCGGTGAGCCATCGCACTCAATATAAAACTCATCAGTTTCAGCTATATCTGCATCATTCTCGATGATATCAAGAAGGACCTTTATAAACCATTCTATTTTTGACAAGTCAAGGTGGCTTTGGACAAACTCCGACATTCGACTCAGCGTGTCGGAGTAATTGTTTTTTACGGCATTGTCGTAGCTGCTGCATAGTGCCACATCATTAAAAGGCACATTTACCGAACCGTTATTCTTACATTCACGATAATTGGAAGTGTCCTTTGCTGCAGTTGTGTATTCGCTACCTTTTACAGCAAAAATCAAGTCTTGCATGACCACAGGATCTGAATGGTCATCTTTCAATCCCGATTGATGGTCTCTTGCCGTCCCTGTCGAGGGCTTCATATGAGCCATCAAGAAGAACAAAACTCCACCGCATAGATACGGAATTTTATTTTTTGGCATAACTACGCCCTCCTCAAAAAGTAACTGAAGTAACTGAAATGGTCTCTTTTGACAATTGACAGTAACTGAAGCAACGATAGGTTTATAGTTGCAAAGGGCAGTTGCTTCTGAGACCAAAGCCAGTATCTTATATTATAGCAGATATTTTCAAAATTTTCTACCCTTTTCGCCAATTTTCTTTCTGCGTTTGCAAATTTGAAGTCGCAATCGCAAATCTGACCTTTCGCAATACGAGAAAATCATGGCTAAGAACACGAAGCAGACATCAAAAGCTGTTGCTACCAAGGCAAGCAAGATTTTGATGGACAATCGCTACAGAGCAAAGTCTAAATCCGTTGCTGGAAGCGCTTTAGCACAAACCAAGAAGAAGTAAGTTTCCTTGGTCGGCGGTGACTGATAATAATCAACCCGCCAAATTCTGTCCTGAGCAAGACATTAAACTGCTCACCACCTAATACCGCATCATCTGATCACTGATGGCTCAACGGTATCTGGTGGACAACTCAATACACAGCTACCTTTTGAGCAGGTTAGCTGCAATCCGAAACGGAATTTATCCGCTGGACTGTGGCGCCTTTGTTATGCCCAAAAGCAGTTAGAACCTCCGTTTCGGAATTACCGACAACGGAGGTTTTTTATATGACAATCAACGAAAAAAACAAGTCTAATCACATCTACCTAAAATCCACAAAGCAGTGGGTTGAAGTCCCCGAGGACATCTACCGCGAAATCAACCGCTCGAACGATGCGTTTCGCAAGCGTGAGCAGTATCACGGTCGCTGTGCCTGCCCCAAGAGCAAGTTCTGGCTTTGCGATACGGATTGCGGTAACTGCGAGTTTCGGAAGGCAGGAGATATGCTTTCTCTCGACTATGAGAACGAGAATGGAGAAGGCGATACATATTCAATGCTTGACAGCGTTACAGACACTTCGCCAAATGTTGAGAAGATTGCCGAGGACAAGCTGCTGCTTGCCGCTCTTCTCAAGCTGCTGTGTGAGCTCGACCCCGATGGCAAAATTATCTGGGAGATGCTTGCTGAAGAATCGTCAGACCGTGCTATTGCGAAGAAACTCGGAAGACCGCAGCGCACATTCTCCCGTCAAATGAAACGCTATCGTGACGAATTAAGAAAATTGCTGGATTTCTAAAAAATTCATAAAACTTGGCTCAAAACAAAATCTCGTTTCCATTGAGTAGTGTAAGACGAAAAAACACTTACAGAACCGAGGTGAAGTTATGAAGCAGGCAGAGTACAAGCGACACAGCGAACTTGTTGAGGTTTTAACCGCAATCAGCGTTGTGTCCGAAAGACTGGCAAGAAACATGAGTGTTCTTGCCGCAGAAAAATTTATGAAAGGAGAAAACCATGATGGGCAAAACAAGCGAAATGGCAACGGCAATAGAAGAACTGCGAAATGCCGCCGCAGCTATTAAGGACACGGCAGATTGGCTGGCACATTATTTCAGCAATCCAGATGAACCTGAACAGGAAAAGCAAGAGCATGTTCACACCTTCACCCTTGAAGAAGTCCGTGCAAAGTTAGCCAATAAGTCACGCCAAGGGTACACAGCAGAGGTAAAGGCTCTGCTTGTAAAGTATGGTGCAGACAAGCTGTCCGCTATCGACCCGGCAAAGTATGGTGAGCTTATGGCAGAGGCGGAGGTGCTTGGAAATGGCTAAGGCACACGCTCTTTTGTCGGCATCATCAAGTGAGCGGTGGTTAAGATGTCCGCCTTCGGCAAAGCTGAACGCTGCGACCACAGAAACCCCAAGCGAATACGCAGCACAAGGAACAGACGCGCATACCCTCTGCGAACACAAGGTAAAGGTTGCTCTCGGTATGGAGTCGAAAGACCCTACCGAAAATTTGACTTACTACGACGAGGAAATGGAGCAGTGTGCGGATGAGTACGCTACATATATTTCCGAACTGTATTCAGAGGTCAAGGACATCTGC
>DAVZHW010000045.1:0-12958 GCA_052273625.1 Candidatus Fimenecus sp.
CACGTGGATGAAATTGCAGCGGTTTAATCATATCACTCGAAATGTCAGCATCTGATCCAGATCAGCATCTTCGATAGAGCAAGGCACACCACCACGCAATGTAGCTTCCAGATGATAAAACAGCATACAACGATTTATGTGTAGTAGCAACAACTGCGATCTTCTCTTATAACCGTATTGCTTGAGCAGGGTTCTCAGCTTAATTCTAACATAATCATTTCCATGTCCATATAAAATACGGATGCGGATGCTTTTGAAAAACAAATCCAAGTCGGAGAAATCGCTGGTTAGTTGTTCTGCGTGCAAAACTCTGTTTGAACGGGCCAAATCTTTTTGAATAGCAGGAAATTCTCTATCAATGATCGGTTTGTCATAGAAGTATTGCGACCAATAATAGGTGTCCAAAATAAATTTTCTTTGATTTGTTCTATATGGAGCATCGAGAAACACTTTCTCGCCCTCCCATATTCGGTCAAGCATTCTGCTCTCATCTCGATAACCGAGCTGCATACTGCTGACAATTACCGCAATATCAAGTGCAGAGTAGAATAACCCTTGCATTACTGATCACCTTTGATTCCGTTGCACTGGCGACAGAGAATCTGCAAATTGTCAGCAACGCTCTTTCCGCCGTTGTTCATCGGAATAATATGATCAACTTGGAAATAGATACGAGATTTATCCGCAACACCACAGCAAGCGCAGCGGTAATTTCCATCCGCATCTTTAGCCTTTTCAAAAGCCTGATCCCTCAAACTCTTTTCCAATGCAGGATTGATTTTTCCGATTTCGTACAAAGACAAATCTTCCAATGCTCTGGTTCCATACTTGATGTTATTTTCATCATCATAAATATCCGGATGCGACAGCTTCATCAATTCGATATTCAGCTGACGGAGAAAATACAGTTTTCTGCCAAAGAACAGTCGAAGCATATTATCATCACTGGATTCCCAGAGAGAATCAATATACTCTGTTCTTTTTCGTTCACCCATATCTTCGTCCCAAATATGCTGAGCAATCTTGCTTACGTCAAGCTTGCTTCTATCGACTTCAGCAAATGTGTAGAACTGAGGAACAGCTTCATACTGGGCATAATATTTCAGTATGTTCAGAACATCCTTTCTTTCGTATGGAGGAATCATTTCTCCACAGAAGAAGGAATCTCTGCACTGTGCTTCCATTTCATCAAGCTGTGCTTCTGTCAAATATTCTTCGGTTGTCCCAAAAGACTTAAACAGCGAAGGAAGCGCATCCATCAAATTTTTATAGGAATCCTGGGTGCTGTCATAGACCATAATCTGATAAGCGTGATCCATGCCATTCTCTTCGAGATATGTAAACGCATACATACCAACAGGGATTCTCTGCTCAAAAGGCACTTTTTCCAATGCAGTAGTATCAACTGCATCATCTAAAATAGCAGCGAACTCCTCGATTTTTGAAATAGCAATCATACGCAGATCACGTTTTGCACGATCAGCATCATTGTCCCGGAAGTCATTGTTTCCATCAAACAAGCTTTCAGGATTTACCCATGCAATGTGCTCGTTCCAGTGATCCACAAAGGAAACAATATATGCACTGGATGTACCACCTGCGGCTGTACCACGCAATGCACGACCAACCATCTGAGTCATCAAAATAGAGGAAACCGTGGGTCTTGCCAAAAATACTGTCTTAGTTTTCGGCAAATCCACGCCTTCTGTCAAGATATTTACGTTGATTAAAACCTGTAATTTTTCGTTTCGATAATCGTCAAGCTTTCTTTCGTTATCCTCTCGGCTGATTGTCACACCGGTAATCGCATCTTTCACAGAAGATACAACGAAGTCAGCTTTGATACCGGCTTTTTTGAAAAGGGAGGTCAGTTGGATTGCGTGAACCACATTAACAGCAAATAGAATCGTTTGACCGTATTCATCCTTTTTTGACTTATAGGTTTCGACAATCAGCTTGTTACGAGCTACACTGTCAGCCATCTGCTGTGCAACTTCGTCTGGTAGCACGTCCAAATGTTGAATGCTTTCCCACGCATCCACGCCAAGAGAATCGCCGTATTCTTCATCTGTATAAAAGCTTTCAAAAATGGGTTTTGCAAGAATCTGTCTGTTAATCAGTTCTTTCAAACCGATCTGGTATGTAATACCGACATCACCGTGAACAACTCGTCCATCGCTGATTCCATCGGTATAGATTTTGGCTAAAAGCCCCTGTTCTTCCTCAGCGGTGCGGAACGGAGTAGCAGTCAAGCCAATCAGCTTCAAGTTGGGAACTTTGGCTCTTACATAATCAATGACTTTTCTATATGTTTTCGCTGTTGAGTGATGGGCTTCGTCTACAATCAGATACAACTCTTTTTCGTCCTTGAGCCACTGATCCAGTCGCTCAATATTTCTTCCGATGCTATCTTTGCTGACGATCAGTAAATTATCACTTGAACGAATATCACTGGTTCGGTCATGGCTGGATGCACCGGAGACAATTCTGAAACAGAAGGAAGAGATGTGAGGAACAACTTCTGTGTACGCAAACTTTTGGAATGACTCGGCAGCCTGATCCAGTAACATCTGACGGTGGGCAATCCAAAGGATTTTCTTTTTCTTATCAATAGCATTTTTTAAAAGCCACATAGAAGCAATATAAGTTTTACCACCACCAGTAGGAAGAACTACCAGTGTACTGTAAGATGCTTCCTGATTCATCTTATCCAGCGCTTCCATTGCCTTTTTCTGATGCTCGTAAGGTGCTCTGACGTTTGTTCCCTTTTTAGGAAAAATATCACCAAATGATTTTACTTCTACATAGTTTGTAAAGTTTTGTTCGTCTGTTTTTGTCATCAGTTTATCCCGTACCTTTCTATATCATCCCAAAATATTCAAATGCTTCTCGGATTGCTTTTTCCTTATCAGGCGGGCACTGGGGCTGTCGTGCATCCTCGGACTTCGGTTTGTTGTAATTTTCTCTCTCAATGATACCGCATTTTTGCTTCACCTGGGCGATATATAAGCTACTGACCTTGAGTCCGGTATGCTCCAACACATACTCCTTGATTTCCCCGTAGGTTGCTTTCTTCTCCGCATCAGTAAGATCAAGTTCATCCATGTGGATGTCTACCTCGATATGTTGCTTCGCATTAAGTTTGGACAATAAGCATACCGTCTCCACATGGCTCGACTGGATAGGCTGAATGTCTTTGCCGATTTTACGAGCAAGGGAACATATCCACAGCCTATTTCGTACTTTTCCCGTTTGTGGGAACATATCTATTTACTTCCTTTTACCAATGCTACATTGGGGTGAATCACAAATTCATTCGCATTGGCTCTAATTATCTTATTATACTTGTTTACTGCCTCATCTGAAATATGCGTAATAAAATATTTATCTGCATCCTCTGTGCATTTTCCTTGAGCCATAAGAATACGAGGAGTGATAGGCATAAGTCCTTCTTTTAAACCATCCTCTCTGCTAAAAACAAAGGATGGATTGTTAGATGTGACAAAGTATGTTGGTCCATCCGCAATTAGAAAATGGAAGTTGGTATGTTTCAAGCATTCCATTGCGTAAGTATAAATCACACCGTCATCATCCAAATACTTTCTATAGTATTTCAGAAGTAAATTATGTTTCATTTCATCTGCTGCAGTTTTTAAACAAGGTAGAAATCTCTCTTCTTCCGGTATCTCAATTTCGTCAAGCAATGCATCAGCAAAGGGACGGAATGCTTTTTGAAATTCATTGTTGGACTGAATACTTCTCCAATCTAACGCAACAAAAAATTTCATTAAATAGTCTTTATGTATAGCTGTTATACTTTCTGATTTTGATGGAAAAATTGCAGTTTCTAAATCATGTACAACTTTATTCCATTCATTTTCATACTTAGTTGACCAGTTTGATTCGATATCTTTAATCTTTATTTTCTCAATTTCACGCTTGAGAGCCTTTTTTCTTACAAGTGAACCATCGCTTCGCCTAATCGTCCAAGTATCAAAATCATAAAATTTCTGATTCATCTCCAATGTATCCGTAACAACCTGTCCATTAATCTCTACTGTATAGTTTGCCAATGGAGCGAATATTTTATCAGCATCATCTTTCGTACAGATTACCATTCCCGCCTTTATAGAATGGTAATCTGTTATACCTGCAATATTGTCTTTGTTTTTGGGTTCAAAAGTCCCTGGATTACTTAAAAACTCTACCTCTAATGTACCTGCATCATTTGCCCAGGCTGACATATATGTTTGCGGTATCAAATGGTGATATTTCGCTTGTGTTTCACCCATTATTTCGCCTCCCGATGAACAAGCTTTGCAAACAAACTATTTTTAGTTTTGCGGCAAATCAAAATCCTCGTCTGTACACTTTCGGATGATTCGTTTTGTCTTTTCGACAGGTAGAGGAACGTTCTCTTCATCGAAGTATTCGATGTTCACTACCTCTACAACTGCCTTATGGTTATCCTTGCCCGCAGGTACAAGCACGAAATCACCGATTTCAATGCTGTCATCTTCGGTCAGATAATAATAACTCTTATATCCTTCGTCAAAGGTAACGCTGCAAAAGATGTATTCCGACTTGCGGCGTTTTGCTTTGCCGTAGACCGATGGGTCAAGGATTTCTCCCAAACCGTAGAAACGAATGAAGTCAAATACTGTTTCTGCAAAATCTGCGAAATCCTCTGGCAACCCATTTTTATCGTAGCTACCCGTAATGGTTCGGCACGGATTTTTCTTATACTCAATTGTTATGGTGTAATCCTTTGTTTCGTTTGGTGTTTCTATCACATCATCAGGATTTCCTTCAATGTGGGCAAACAAGTCCTCGGCATCGAAATTTTCAAGCAAGCTCTCAATTCCTCCTTCGATTTCATACTTGCGAGAAACCTTACATCCAGTGCCAATATTCTGAATATGCTCCAATGTTTCCGTGGCTCTATCGATAATCAGCTGCTCTGTATAATCCCAGGTTACAAATTCCCAGTCTGCGTCTTCTGGTTTCTGACCAGGTTTTATTTTTGTGACCCTGTGGTAATCCAGAGTGATTTTATTTATCACGTCCGGTTTGCAGTTTCCATCGAAAACATACAAATCATCAATACCAACAGTATCACGGACAAGGTCTGATAAATCTGTACCTTCATAATCGAAGTCAGCACACAAAGAGCCTCTGAATTTATATGTGACGCCTTCGGTATTGGTCAATTCCATAATCCAATCACCAATATCCGTAGCAAAAATTTCTGTATATTCGTTGCCGAAGTAAGCTGCGATTGCTCCAAACAACTTGTCTGCCGCCAAATTATCAATTTTGAAGTTCTTACTTCTGGCTTTCTCGTATCGTTCTCCGCCACGACCAAAATTATATCCCGAAAACCAAACACGACCTTCATTGTTGATAGTCAGATGTTGTTCCACCTCTTCATCAGACTCCGGCATAGGACCATAGCAGATATTATTTGATACGATACGCATCTTCTTTAGTGTGCCTTGGAATATAAAAGGGTTCTCCCCAGAAAGCAATGCCAGTCTGCTTAATGCCAGGATAAACCATGCACGGTTTTTCGGCTCCAAGATTTCTGCACCTGTATATGCCCAATGATTGAAATAGCGCCATTGGGAATAGATTGCAGAACCAAGCAGGGGAATATCGGTCACATCATCGATAATCCTATCCAAAGCCTCATGGTTGTTTGCTGCATTGCCGTATTTCTCTGAAAAGGCATGACCACAGTCCATCTCGAAACCAAGAGCATCACAATCGTCAGCCATATAGTGGTCAACGAGTTCTATGTAGTTGATGTTCTGGTCTCTGCACTTATCGCACCATTTCACGGCGAAATCGTGTATCTGTTTCATACCAGCCACTGTGGTATACCTCCCATTCTTTATTTTCGTGGTATCGTATTTACTCCTCGCCAGGAACTGTTCCTGCTAATTCAACATATTCCTTTAATTTCTTCTGCAACAGTTTCTTATCAATCAACTTCAGATTGTATTCAGAAACCATCGTCGGGGAGAGACTGCGACTGAGTGCAAATTCTACAACCTCATCATCCTTGCTTGCACAAAGGATAACGCCAACGCTCGGATTTTCGTTTTCCTTTTTTACTTCTCGGTCAAGCGCCTCCAGATAGAGGTTTATCTTGCCAACATACTCCGGCTTGAACTCTCCGATTTTCAATTCAAATGCCACAAGGCAGGAAAGTCCTCTGTGGTAAAACAGCAAATCGATATAATAGTCATGTTTTCCGACCTGCACACGATACTCTTCTCCGATAAAAGTGAAGTCCTTACCGATTTCAAGAATAAAATCTTTCAGATTTCGTATAATAGACTTCTGTAAATCACGCTCAGAAACCGTTTCCGGCACATCAAGAAAATCAAGCACATAATTATCAAGGAAAACTTTTCCAGTTGCTCTTCTTGATTCTTCAATGGCAGGTGTCAATGGTTTCTGCGATAGCATATATCTTTCGTAGTAACCGCTGTCAATCTGTCGTTCCAGTTCTCTTTTGGAAAGACGCTCTTTAATGCACATATTCATATAAAATATGCGTTCGTCCATGCTCTTACACGCAGACATAATTTTAAGATGGTTCGTCCAACTCAATTGTGTCACCAGTGGTGACACTTTTTCGTTGTCCTTATAAAGTTCATAAAATTGCTTCATTCGATAAAGACCACGGCGGTTAAATCCTTTCAGATCAGGATAATTCTCAGCAAAGAAATCCGCAAGTTTCTGTACAAACGCATCACCGTATTCAGCGTTTTCAGACTGTTTGCTAATGTATTCGCCTATATCACGATACATTAAAATCAATTCCTCATTCACTTTTCGGTATGCACGTTCTTTTGCAGACTCGATTATATCTACAATTTTTTCAAATTGCTCACCATAGGGTATTAAATCACTCATAACATGATTCCTTTCCAAATAATCACTATTTTTTAGGATTTACCTTTCCTTTTGTAACAATCACAACCGCAAAACTGGCAACTGCTCCTGCAACCCCGGCAGCCGCTTTCAACCCATTCTTTACACCCTGTACCTGTGCATTTCTGCAGGATTCACACTTCTTATGTTTATATCCTTCTGGAAGTGGTTTTTGACACTTCTTACATACCTTATTCTCCATCGCCTTCTCCTTCTAACAGTGGCACATTCTCTACACAAGGGAGTGCCTGTATTTTTTGCTTAATATCGGGCAACGTTTTAGACCAGTAATTCTCTGGTGCGGGATCTATCAGATCCAATCTTTGTACTAAGCCTTCCGTTGACAAATATGCACTCTGTAAATATCCCGCATAGTATTGGAGACTCTGACGTGCTGCCGCACTTTCACCCAATTCTTGATATGCCATAGCCTCTGCCAATGAAACCATATTCACAGCAGATAAACTTTCGCGGATTTCATTCATTCGCAGACTTATCTTTTCCGGATTAGCACCAGATATCAGTTTGCCCCAAAATGATTCCGGCTGTTCTTTTATAAAGGTCAAATTGGCATTTTGACTTTGCATCAACAAGTTTCGGCTATCTTCCGCATCGGAGGCAACCCTCAAAAGAGCCATTGCCTTTAATTCCGGATTTTTAATCTGCATAGCTTGTAACAACTTTTGCTGACAACTATAGGCCATTGCAAGTCTGTCAAATTCCTGACCCTGTCTTACTTCTTCGATGGCTAACTGAACCGTGTGGATTTCTTCCGCAATTTGAGCCATCTGCATTTGTGTTGCGTAATTGGTCATTGCTTCTGATAATGCTGGAGACAGGTCAACGCTCTTCAGTGAAATTGTTGATACAATTTTATTTGTTTCTGGGTTAACAAGATTAGCCATGAGTGTGCCGTCTTTTTTCGTCATGAGTTTTAAGGCACCGTTGGCAATCTGAGTCTTCTGCTCATCCGTCAAAACAGCTTGGAATGCCTGTTCTGGAATGCTTGCTTTTACCATATTGATAAAGGCAGGTGCAGTATATAATATTTCCTCAATTTTCTTAAATGCTTTTTTAGCACCCTTCAGTAGCGGTTTCGCCACTTCTGGCATATCCGAAAAATGCTCAACCACTTCATAACTATAGTCTTCAGCATCAATTACTTCTATATCATCTGGCGAGATATAAATTGTTTCTTCCATAAAAGTTCGTTCCTTTCTGTTGTTCTCTATAACAACACTTGTAAATTTTGAGAAAAAATATCTCGCAAACAAGAACTTATCCCTCACGTTTCACATAAGTCAATTCGATATCATACCCAAGAGCCTCAAGCATCTGAACGAAGGTCTTATTTACAACGCCATCCTTCTTTTTGATGATACGGTTTACATACTGACCTGTTGTTCCGATTGTTTCAGCAAGCTGCGCCTGCGTAGTTTCATTCTCTATGCACTTTACTTTTACATCTACTTCTATATTGTTTCTAATCATACATTTGCCACTCCTATTCGTAAGGCTCGTTAGTTCTAACACAAATAAGATAATTTATTATACCACATTATTCTTCAAATTACAATATACCCACAGAAAATCGTTCTTGAACTTTTTGTAACAGAAAACACCCTACATTTCTGCAAGGTGCTAACCGTATGGAATATTCTTTATCTTCTCACATCTACGCTTGTGCCTGATTTGAACTCAACTGTGACCTTTTCTTCGTAGACCGTTATTTTCTCAATCAGCCTACGAACCAACTGCTCGTCATATTCAGTGATTTCCTGCGTCTGTTCCGAAAGGAACTGCTGCATCTCACTGATTCGCTGTTTCATTCCTTCTCGTTCAGCGTTTTCCACCAAGGCATTCTGCCTGACTTCACGAAGGCGGTAAATCTCATCTGCGATGGCATCGTAATTGCCCTTGGAATTTGCTACCTTGAGCAGTTCCTTTTGCAGCTCCTCCAATCGGCTGTCAATCTCACTAAGAGGAACACCGTCTGCCCCGGTAAGCACCGCCTCCACATTCTTCTGCAGGGTTTCGTTCATCGTATCCTTTTTTGCAAGTGCCATGTTGATGGCTCTGACCGTAAGGTTTTGAAGTTCCGATTCATGGATGGCATCGGCATTGCAGGCTCCCAGTCCGTTTTCCATCCTGGTGCAGCAACGCCATACAACGGATTTCTTGCCCTTGTTGTTCCAGACCACCCTTCGATATATCTCTCCGCACTTGGAGCAGTAAACCATACTGGAAAGTGCGTATTTGCTGCTATAAACACGTTTCTTTCGGTTTTTCCCGCTGTGAAGGTTGGCTCGCCTTACCATTTCTTCCTGCACCTGCATATAAAGGTCACGGGGGATAATGGCTTCGTGGCTGTTTTCCACATAATACTGCGGCACCAAGCCGTTATTCGGCACACGCTTCTTTTCAAGAAAATCCACCGTGTAGGTCTTTTGAAGGAGTGCATCACCGATATACTTTTCGTTCTTTAGGATTTTCTGCAAGGTTTCCGGTCGCCATTTCTTTTTCCCGGCACCTGTAAGAATTCCGTCAGCCTCCAAGCCTCTGCCAATCTGCTGCAAACTTGCACCCTCAAGGTATTCTCTGAAAATGCGTTTGACCACTACCGCTTCATCGGGTTCAACAATCAGCTGCCCCTTTTCATCCTTGGTAAAGCCAAGGAAACGGTTGTGGTTTACGGTCATTTGCCCCTGTTGGTATCGATACTGAAATCCCAACTTCACGTTCTGGGAGAGGGACTGGCTTTCCTGCTGTGCAAGGCTCGCCATAATGGTAAGCAAAACCTCGCCCTTGGCATCCATCGTATTGATGTTTTCCTTCTCAAAATATACGGGGATGTTCTTTTCTTTAAGCTGTCGAATGTATTTAAGGCAGTCCAGTGTATTTCGAGCAAATCGGCTGATGGACTTGGTAATTATCATGTCAATTCTGCCCGCCATAGCCTCGTCAATCATGCGATTGAACTCCTCACGCTTTTTGGTGTTCGTGCCTGTTATACCATCGTCAGCAAATATTCCGGCAAATTCCCATTCAGGGTTCTTCTTAATAAAATCGGTGTAATGCTCCACCTGTGCCTCATAACTGGTGGCCTGTTCATCACTGTCCGTGGAAACACGGCAGTATGCAGCAACCTTCAGTTTCGGCTTTTCTTCTTTGTTTACGGTATTGCCGACACGTCTTCGTGCCGGAATCACGGTTATATTTTTAGTTGCCTCCATTCATTTCCACCTCGCTTTCTATCAAACTGTAGACGTATTCTGCCTGTCTGAATGGATTTTCAAATTGTTGTATCTGCTTTCCCATCGTAAAATGCAGGGGAGTAGAAGGCATTTCCTTAACCTTTAATTCTCTGACCCTACCAAGTTGATTTGCTCTCGACTGGCGTTCTTCTTCCGCCTTATCGAACAGTTCCTGATCTATGATGGCAGGATAATAATCATCCTCAAGGTAATGGGTATTTCGGAGCATTCGTCCGGCACTACCGTGGAATATCTTCAAGCCTACCGTTTCGACAGCTACCTTCAGTGCTTTGCCGGAAATATACTCCTTGAAGAAGGTTCTGACCTGTTCTGCCTGGATTTCATCCACCACGGCCTTGCCATCCTCAATGCGGTATCCGTAGGGAATATGTGCTGTCATTTACATCACCAACCTTTCCGTTAAATTCAATCCGCTTTTTAGGTGGAATACAATCCGTTCCCTCGTTTCCACCGTAATGCTCTCCACAAAAGCAAGGAACATCTCATCCGAAAATTCGGTTAACATCTCGCCCTTGGAGGTAAAGGCTATCAATTTTTGCAGTTCTTTGATTTTGACCTTATCTCCGCCCACGGAATTCATCAACTGTTCCTTTTCCTGTCGCAACTGTTGTTCCTCCACCACAAGGGCATTATTTTCTTTATTGAAAACGGCAGGTTCCAAGAATCCTGCTGCCATCAGGCTTGTAAGAGTCTGCTTTCGGTCAGTATTCTCTTCCATGCGAGTTTCCAGTTCTTGTATTCGGAGCAGTCTGTCCTTATCGTCCATACCACGCAGTGTTCGCAGGAGTGGTTTCAGCACGGCATTGTGACCGTAGACCAGTTTATTCATCATAGTAAGGAAAGCCAGTTTAATGCCCTCATCGGAAATGTAGAGCATAGAACATTTCTCTTTGCTTTCCAGGTGTGTTCCGCAAGTCCAAGCCACATAATCTCCACTTGGTTTGTAATGTTGCCTACGCTTGAAGGTGGCTCCGCACTCTCCACACTTGATTTTGCCGGAGAAACAATATCTGTTCTGATATCGGTAGGTGTCAGTACCATTGCCTTTTTCCATTGCCCTCTGGTCGAGAACTGCACGAACCCTATCAAAATCCTCATGGCTGATAATCGGCTCATGGTGATTTTGGCAAAGGAAACGGTCACGCTCACCGTAATTGATGTGGCGGTTAAAACTGCTGTCACTATAGGTTTTTTGAAAAATCACATCGCCCGTATACTTCTCGTTGGTAAGAATGGCGTTTACGGCTCCCGCGCCCCATTTGCCGTTCTTTTTGGTTTTAAGTCCTCTGGCATTCAGTTCCTTGGCAATGGCATTAGTGCCTTTGCCTGCAAGGCAGGCTGCAAAAATCTCTCTTACAACCTCTGCCTGTTCCGGCACAATAACCATCGTTCCGTTATCGTTGTCATATCCGTAGGGTGGATAGGCAATGATGAATGTGCCGTTCTGAAAGCGTTTCTGAACTGACCATTTACTGTTTTCAGAAATGGATACTGATTCGCTTTCTGCCAAACTGCTCAAGATGGAAAGCATCAATTCACTCTCCATCGAACCCGTGTTAATATTCTCCTTTTCAAAGAAAATGGAAATACCCAGTTCTGTCAGTTTTCGCACCATCTCTAGGCAGTCCGTAGTATTACGGGCAAATCGGCTGATGGACTTGGTTATGATGAACTCAACCTTCCCATCCTCGCAGTCTGCAATCATGGAAAGAAGTCCAGCACGGACATCTTTCTTCGTGCCTGTGATACCCTCGTCATAGTAAAGACCCACATACTCCCATTCATCGTTGGAACGGATGTAACTCTCATAATGGGCCTTTTGTGCATCAAGGCTGATAAGCTGCTCATCACTTGCCGTAGATACACGGCAGTAGGCAGCCACTTTTAGTTTTTTCTTTTGAATCAGGGTTTCGTTTGCCCCGATTTTTGTTATCCTTTTCATCAACTCACCTCGCTTTTTGGGTAGTGACATATTCCCGTACTATTGCGGAAATATCAAGTCATTTAGCCCATAATCTCCGCCAGAAAAGGGGAGAAAGTTTTGCGATTATAAGCCGATATTTTGTGGAATTCATCCACAGAAATCATGCCGAACATGAACATGGTTTCAAGCGTCTGCTGTGCCCTGTAATAGTCAAATTCACGCTGCAGTTCCTCCTGGGTGATTTCGTGCGCCACGGCATTTGGTATCTTAAAATTTTCAATCTGTCTTATTTCCATATCGATTCCTCCAGTCCGGGGAACTGTAGAAATGTTCCCCTCTGCCTATAAGCGAAAAGACAGGATAAATCGAACCCCCAAATGGGCAAAAAAATAATGCCCTTCAAGGAAAAATCCTCAAAGGGCATCATCTTAGTTCGGTATCTTGAGTTTCCAACCGCTGTAAATCACATTGGAGGTCAGTCCATTCAGCGTCTTGATTTCTGGGTATCGGCTACCCTTACCAAGGTACAGGGCGGCAATATCCCAGAGGGTGTCACTCTTGACTACGGTGTGAATGCGGTAGGTGTCCTCGGCAGCGGATTCACCCTCAACGGGATAGATTGCCACACCGTCATTGGTGAACACATAGGTTCCGGGGTTCTTATCCGCAGCATTCTTTGCGTTGGTGAGGATGCGGTAAGCACCGACCTGGGACTTACTGTCCTTCCAATCCTTACGCACACGGTAGTAACCTGTGGTCAGCTTTTCAGGATAGGTCACAGTGGGCTTTGCAGTATCCTCTTCGGTGGTTTCCGTAG
>DAVZHW010000046.1:0-12863 GCA_052273625.1 Candidatus Fimenecus sp.
TGAGGGTCCACCCGTTCCCATCCCGAACACGGTAGTTAAGCTCATTCGTGCCGAAAATACTTGGCTGGAAGCGGCCCGGGAAAATAGGTCGGCGCCGACATTAACAAAAGTAGTTCTCCAATAGGGGGGCTATTTTTTTGTCCTTTTTTATAAGTGAAAAATTTTAAGGCACTCTTTCGTTTTTGAAAGAGTGCCTTTTGCCGTTTATTGAGTTTTATCCGAATACTGCCATGTTGCCCTCGGGAACATAAAGAGAAGTAATTGTGTTGTCGTCATAAACAATCAAAATTTGTCGTCCCTTTATTTCAACGCCGTGGTCGGGATCGTAATAGGGGATAGCCTTTGAAGCGATTTCTTTAGCCTTGTCGCCAGATACTGTGTTGAGTGTAAGTCCCGCATTTGTATATGCATTTTTAATAAAGTCCATATAACTTATTGTCTCGGGCATACCGTCTTTAACAGCGCCGTAATTGCCAATACTCAAAGCCTGTGAGAAATCAAATACCTTATAACTGTTATCAAGCTTAGCGCCGTCAGCGTAGTGACTGAGAACTCTGCTTACTGAATAGTTCGTGTCTGCATAATAAACTTCCTTAACCTTGCCTGTGTAAGCAAGAGGCATTAAGCCGTTATCGTTGAGGAATTTAATCGTATTTGTCATATTGGGATAGATATAGAATGAATAAAGCGCACTTCCCTTAACGCATTTATCCTCTTTTTGTTGTGTTGCTTCGGGGTCTTCATAACCATAAAAATTATATTCGTCCTCCGAATAATAGTATCCGTATTTGCCGTTGAGCTTTGTATTTGTATTTTTAGCTACTTCAATTGCTGATGTAATCGCACCGACAGGAATACGGGTGTTGGTATATGCGTCCTCATAGGACATTGCAATATAATCCTTATATATAGCTTCCTTTAAGCCGTCAATATCTTCTATTGTATCAAGGTTTGCTGTTGTGCTGTTTGTATAGTAATTGTCAACGAGATATGACGGACCTACATAATACCATTCTTCATTATTTTGATAAGAAGACTCACCTTTATCGTAAGTCACGGTTTGATAACCATATTCTTTGATGTAGGAATCGTCCTCTGAGGTTGCTTTGCCATCAACAAGAACCTGTTTTAAGAAATCCTTAAAGAATTGAGTATTATATACCGTTCTTCTGTATTTGTTATAAACATCAGAGGTATATACTGCATACATTCTGTTGATTTCCGACCCATCCTTGAGAACAATCTTAAATCCGATTTTTCCTTCAAGCTCGGCACCCTTATAATGCTTGTCGGATTTAACCATATCGAACATTGCATAAGCTGTTTTAATGTCCTCTGCATTTTCAGAAAGGAATTTTGAACGGATAGCGACGTTTTGAAGCTTTGTGCCTCTGTTATCGTCAATATCCATCGAAACGGATTTAACCTGCGAAATATCAGGGAGCTTATTGTAAGCACCGAAACAACTTGTGCCGTAGTAAACAAACCCGAAAATCGTTACCGCAAAAGCGAGTGCGTAAACGGGAAGCGTCTTTAATGTAGCCTTGAAGTTTCTTCTGAGTATCAGTTCTACAAGGAAGAACGCAAGAATGGTAGCACCGAATACAATAAGCAAGATCAAACTAAGATTTTGATGAAGGGGAGAGCCGTATGCATTAACATATGCTTGCTTTAATACCGATGCAAGAGCATTGACAATGATCATATATACTAAAAGTCCGTTAGATACACTTGCTAAATAGAACTTACCAAAGGAGTTGGAGTTTTCGCTCTTTCTCTTGTTCATAAAGACTGTTCCGATGCCGATAAGGATAATGCTTATTACAAGCCACATAAGAATCGGGGCAAGCACTTCCATATCAATATTCTGGAAAGCTTTGAATTCGGATTTTTTAGTAAGTGCTCCTAAAAGAATGAACGTCTTTCCGGAAATGAACTCGGTTGATTTACCGTTAAGATTTTCGGCATCTACCGCAAAAGTCCAAATGTTGAAAAGGTTTCCTCCGGTGCGTCTTGCTATATCGGCACCCGGATTGTAGACGTAGCCTCTTACGATAGTTGACAAATTGTCAATTGTTCCCGAAATGAAGGTCGGAAGTGCAGATAAACCGATAGTTGTTATAACTGCTTCAACTGTACAACCTGAAAATGTCATTACTGTCGAAGCGAGAGCAAAGCCTGCAAGACCGCTGACAAATTCCATCAAGAACATATAACAGAACAAGCTTGTAAGTTCAGAACTTCCGCCGAAGTTTACAAGGTTAACGATAAAGGTTAAAAAAGTGGGAATGAAGGTTGCAACGAAGAGTGAAAGAACCGCTGCAAAAAGTCTGTTGATATACAGCTTTGAGCGTGTCATACCAAAGCTTAAATATACATTTACAGACTTCTTTTTAAGCAGGAATTGAAACATTGTAAATGCCATAAACATTCCGCAAATAACCATTCCGATTTGTATAAGGCTTGTAAATGCATTATTTGAGTCAAGGAAATAGAAAAGTACGTTTTTTTGTATTTTTTCAGTCTTGAATGACTTTGAAAATACATAAGAAAGTACGGGCTGAACATGGAATATTACAAGGGCTAAAAACGCAACTATTGAATAGGGGAGAATACTTAAAAAGCTTCTTTTCAAATCGTTTGCGTCAACTCTGTCATTCGAATATCTTGGTGATATCATATTTCTTATCCTCCATTTCATTTAAGAATACTTCTTCCATAGTGAGTTTATACTCATCAACGGCAATCGGATTGAGTGCCTTGAGCTTTTCTGCCTGTTCTTTGGCATTGCCCTCGAAAATAATTGTTGCTATCTTTGAATCAATTTCAAGCGACTTATACTTGAAGCCTGCAAAATCCGATTCTTTAATATCTCTGTCAAAGATAAGTCTGAACTTGCAGTAGTTCTGTGAAATATCGTCAACACAGCAGTCCATAGTAAGCTTTTTACCGTTGATAAGACCGACATGGTCACAAAGGTTTGAAAGCTCTGTAAGGTTGTGCGAGGAAATGATAATCGAAGCCTCGCTCTGTGCGATATATTCAATAAAGAGCTTTTTGGAAATCTCTTTTTTCTGCGGGTCAAGTCCGTCAAAGGTTTCGTCAAGCAAAAGATATTTCGGATTTGACGCAAGACCTAAAATAATTTCTGTCTGTCTTTGCATACCCTTTGAAAAGCCTCTGATTCTCTTTTTCTTATCAAGACCGAAAACATCAATAAGATTTTCAAATGTTTTCATATGGAAATTCGGGTAATAGTCCGCATAGAACTTAGCCATTGAAAGCGGAGTTGAATTAAGCGGGAAGTAGAGGTCGTCGGGAATGTAGAAAAGGTCTTTTCTGTTGTCGTCGTTATCAAAGGAACGCTGACCGTCAAGCAAAACTTCTCCGCCGTCGGCTCTGTATATACCTGCAACGGTTTTGAGCAAGGTCGTTTTACCTGCGCCGTTGTAGCCTATAAGACCGTAAATAGAGGTCGGCTCAACATTAAAATTAATGTCCTCGATAGCAACAAAATCGTCGAACTTTTTAGTAACGTTTTTTATTTCTATCATTGTTTAATCATCTCCTGCATAAATATTTTTTATCAATTTTAGAATATCGGATTTTTGAGCGCCTAAAACCTTGGCGTTTGTTATCGCCGTTTCAACCGTCTCAAGCGAAGAAGTAAGAAATGCGTCTGAATTCGGGGCGTCCGCTATGAAAACTCCTTTTCCGGCAACAGAATATACAATTCCTTGTTCTTCAAGCTCGGACAACGCCCTCTTAACCGTATTGATGTTGATTGACAGCTCTGACGACAGCTGTCGCAACGATTGAAGTTGATCACCGCTTTTAAGTTCACCGCAATTTATGAGTTTTATTATCTGTTCTTTAATCTGCTCATAAATCGGAGTTCGTGAACGGTAATCAATGAAAACACGCAAATCATCACCCCCGTTATCACTGTATTAACTGTGCTATTACAATTAGTACAGCTACATAATAGTTTATAAACACTTTTTTGTCAAGATGTTTTTTATAAAATTTTTCAATTAAAAATCTTATTGAACATAATATATAATTTATGTTATTATATACAATACACACAAATATTCACACTATATATGTATAAATTGCGTATTTACATTGAAATTGTTTCTCTATATAATTATATTACAAAATATTTTGGAGGGATTATTATGAAAAAAGTAAAAAGTTTAACAGCATGTATGATTGTTGTTACAATGGTTTGGTTATTATTAATACCAAGCTTTGCAGCAAAATCTCAATATCAGCGCTTAATAGAGTATGGATATCCAAAAGAATATGTTGATTCTTTGTCCGATGAAATGATATCACAAATTTGTAATATTATTGGTAATGATACAATAATCAAGGTTGAGAAAACTGAGGCAATTTTGACTGAGACGGGCGACATTAACACATGTGGAGCAATACCTCAAAGTTATATGAATTTTACGGGATGCGCTGCAACTATTTGTAAAAAAGGAACCGACATAATTACAGGAGTTTTAGTATCGGTAAGTTGGGAATGGATTGGTAGTAAACCAACAGTAAGAAAGCAAGATGCTATCGCAATTAATTGGGATAGTAGTGTATTTAATTATGTTGCTGATTCTTTCTATGCACAGAGCTTTTATAAACAAAGCGGAACATCAAACTGGATGCAATTTAAAGAGTGGACGAATTTATCAGAAGCAGTTCAAGGCGGAGTTGGATTTTTCACTCAATTAGCATATAGTTCCCAACATGTATATAATAACAAAGGAGAAGCAGCTTTTGTAATTCAACCCAATTCGCCGATGCTTGAAGGCTCTGTATATTCTTCAAGCATTAATTATAATTATGTTCATGATAGAACTCCGCTTGTTAACGGCAGCATCGGTTTTGGCATTCAAGGTGCTTCGGTTAGTATTAAAGCGAGTTCGTTGACTTCGGATTCGACTTCGGCAACAGCAAATGTTTTTTATTCACGGTAAGCAAGGAGGACGGTTATATGGATAAATGGATTTTACACGACCTTTTAAGTAAGATTGGAATTTCAATTGCACTTCTCGGCGTTGCCGTGGCTGCAATAGGCAGTGTATTTGCTATTGTCGGTATCGGTATAGCTATCGTAGGTGTCGGTATCTGTGTTACAAGCTATTTCAGTGCAAAAAATCAGGTTGAAGAGGACGAAACGGACAAAGGCAACGAAGAATAGAATATTACAATAAAAACGGCACAGACGCTTCAAAAATGAAGTATCTGTGCCGTTATGTTATTTCTTTAATTGTCTTACATCATTTCCGACAAACTGTATCATTTGATATGAGCCGATAATTCGTGAGGTTACTCTCGAGGTATAACGCTTTTCCAATTCCTCAATCGGTACATTTGAGTTGATTATTGTCGGAAGCTCTTTTGCCATTCTTGTATTGATTATATTGTAAAGCTCTGCGACGGTAAACTGTGTAGAGAACTCTGCTCCGAGGTCATCTAAAATGAGCAAATCACAGCATAAAAGTTTTTCTTCGGTTGTTCCGTCAGGGTCTTCACTTCTGCCAAAACGCTCTCTTTCAAGCATGGTAAATAAGTTCTGAGCCGAACCGTAAACTACACCGTAGCCGTTTTTAATTACCGTGCCTGCAATCGCAAGCGAAAGGTGAGTTTTACCCAAACCTGTTTCACCGTAAAGAAAGAGGCTGGGGGAGTCGGTGCCGAAGTCGTTGGCGTATTCCTCACAAAACTTTAATATATCGGTTGCTTTTTTCTTTGCCGACGTTGTTTTCTGAATTGACGGGTCAAAATCCTCAAATTTTGAAATTTTAAGCGGACAAGCCTGCGCAAGCTCATCGAAAGCACTTTTTTTAAGTAACTTTTCAAGACATTCGCACATTTTACCGTCGTGATAACCTGTATCGTTACATTTTTTACAGGTATAGTCGGGCTTTAAGTAGCTTTCATCAACACCGCAAGCCTCAAACAATGCTTTTCTTGCCTTTTGAAAGCCTAAATTCTTTTCTTTAAGCTCGTTTACAACCTTTTTGGGGTCGGGGCAGTTGCTGATAGCCTTAAAAAGTCCGAGGGTTGTATCAGCCATTTCACGCTCGATTTCGGCAAGCTCGGGATGTTCGGTTTTGAAATTTATTGCTCTTTCCTCTGCCTTTGCTTCGGCGTTTCTTCTGCGTGAGTTTATAACGCTCAAAGCGTCTGAAATTGCTTTGTTGGAGTATTTCATTTTGCATCCCTCTTTTTCTTCTTATATACAAGCTCGCCGTTTGTAGCTTGCTCAACTGCCTTGTTAATATCGTACGAACGCTCGGAGGGACCTTGCTTTTGCTTTTTATAAGCTTCCTTTGCATTTGCAACATCCTCGGGCGTCTTGTAGCCGCTGTCGTGCCAATTTTCAAGAATTTTATTTGTGTAATTAAAATTGATTTTGCCCTTACGGTCAATGGTTTCATTGTATGCCAATACCATCATTTCAACCGAAAAGCCCATATCGTTCCAATTCATAAAGTATTCGGTCTGCTTTGGGGTAGGCTTGGGAGCTGAAATGCCTGTGAATTGACAAAACTCGCCGTATATACTGACGACTTTATTACTGTCATCAACAAATTTATTTGCTTTTTCGAGCGTGTCTATGTTTTTATCATAAAAAATCTTTGCTGTTGAGAGCATATATGCGGTTGCGTTTTTACCTGTACTGATACAATATTGTATAAGGGTAAGAATAACATCAATGCCGAGTCCGTAATCGTCATACATTTGAATAATTGCAGACTGATTGTTATATCCCAAAGATTTGCCGAACATAATCTGCGCTTGATTGAGAAGCCCTGCAATATTTTCATCCTCCGCAATTCTCTTGACAACCTGCTCATAGGTCGGGCGGACAAGCTTTATTTCAGGTGCAGGTGCTTTTTCAGCCTTTTTGGTTTCTTCCTTTTCGGACTTATTCTCAGCCTCTTTCAATTTAAGATGCGAGTCGCTGACGATGGGAGAGGGGGCAGCGGCACTTTCGCCGTTTTTTATGAGTATTCCTTCATTTATCCAATATTCAATAGCTTCGTTTGTGTCTGCAACCGAAGATCCTATTGCCTTTGCGATTTCCTCCGCAGAAAAATTACCGCCTTGGGTGTTAAGTATCCAAAGCAGTGATTTTAAGGCGCAGAAGCTCGCCATTTTTATATACTTTTCAACAATTATCTTCGGCGTTACAAACACCGAACCGTAATATGACGGGTTAAGTGACAGCATATTTTTTTATCCTTAATAGCTTTATATCTTTTTCTTACAAAAATCCTTTAATGTGCAAATATCGCAATGCGCTTTCCTTGCGGTGCAAACTGCTCTGCCGTGAAGCACAGTCCTGTGGCAAAAGTCGTTGCTTTCGTCGGGAGGGAGAAGCTTACGCAATTCAAATTCAACTTTTTTTGGGTCTTTTGTTTCAACAAGACCTATACGGTTTGAAATTCTGATTAAATGCGTGTCGGTAACTACGCTTGACGGTGCGTGAAAAACATCACCCATAATAAGATTTGCGGTTTTCCTTCCGACGCCCGGCAAAGAGGTCAAATCTTCAATAGTAGAGGGGACTTCGCCGTTAAAATCAGATTTGATTTTTTTAGCTATACCGACAATATCTCTTGCCTTGTCGTGATAAAATCCGCAGGAACGTATAATCTTTTCGACGTCCTCAACCTCTGCATTTGCAAGGTCATCAAGGCTTTTATATTTACCGAAAAGCTCGGGAGTAACAAGATTTACTCTTGCGTCCGTGCATTGTGCCGAAAGCCTTGTCGCAATAAGTAATTGTAGTGGGTCTGAATATACAAGCGAGCAAATTGCCTCGGGATATGCCTCTTTTAATGCTTCGACTGATTTAAGAACGAGTTGCTTTTTGGTCATTATTTTCTTTCAAGTGTGTTTGGTAAATCAAGCAAATAATCTGCCGAAACCTGAAAATACATACAAATTGCCTTTAAGTCCCTCAAGGACGGCTCTGTTGCACCCGTTTCAAGGAACGAAATCTTTCTCTGCGTCATTCCGAGCACGTTTGCAAGGTCCGTCTGCGTAAGAGGCGGCAGCTTTGACTGTCGGAGTTCTTTGAATTTCTCATTAAAAGGCATAATACTTCCCCACTCACAAAAATTTGTGTCTATTTTATCACAAAAAATCCCCTTAATCAACACGGAAAAGTTGCTATTGAGTTAAAAAATAACTAAAAAAATTTGTGCACTTTTATTTTTATACTAAATATTGTATAACGTCTTATTAAGGCTGTCAAAATATACTGTTGACCACTTGTAAAAATATTTTTTATTTGCTATAATATTACAGAATTTTTCTATGCTTTAAGGAGATAAAAGATGACGAAGGTCAGAAAACGCATTTTTTTAATTGCTTTATGTGTAATAACCGTTATTTCTTCGTTGGGTCTTTCTGCTTATGCGGCTTCTCCCGAGGAAACCGTCAGTGCTTTGAGAAACGAGCCTACAAAGCTTATCTGCGTATCAAAATACGGCGATACCGCACATTATCCCGAAAACTCGATTGAGGGTATCGCTTCTGCTGTTCAGAAGGGTGCGGATATGGTAGCTGTAAGAGTTAAAGCAACTGCCGACGGCGAGCTTGTTTTGATGTCGGATGACAAGCTTTCAAGAATGTGCGTTGACTCACAGGGCAATACAATAAATAAAACCGTTTCCGAAACGGGAATTTACGAGCTTCGTGAGTATTTCCTTAAAAACGGTAAGGGCGGAGTGTCGCAAACAGCGACAGAGTATAAAATCCCGACTCTTTTGGAGGCTTTGCAGGCGGTTGACGGAAAAACCGTTTTGTTAATTGAAAACGCTTGGGAGTTTAAAGACGAGATTTATACTTTACTCAGCGATAATAATTGCCTTAATTCCTGTGCGCTTATGCTTGAAGCGGGGAAAAAAGAAATCTCATCTTGGCTTTCGGGCAAGTCTGCTATGCCGATTGTCTTTTCAAAATTCAAAGGCACAGTTGTTTGGAAGTCAAGGTCATATATAAAGAGAACTGTCAATGCTGGTGTTGCAGGCGTGCTTATCGGTTCGTCAAACGCTTATTCCATGACCTTTAATAAAAATACGGTTGCGAAGGCGCAGGGCAAGGTCCGTGCCGTTATTGATATGACAGACCCGAACCTCAGCGGTAAGCGTGCGGACACACAGCTTTATTGGGATGATGTTACCTCAAGGGGCTTTTCCGTTATAATTACCGATAATACAGAGCAGCTTTCGGAATATTCCAAGCGTACCGAAAATGCGAGAGCAAGACTTTCGGAGCTCTGCGACGAGGCTTCGAAAACTGACCTCACTCTTTGTAGCACATATTCCGCAACAAATCTAAAGAACAGGCTTACCGTCAGCAAGGATGTGCTTTCAAGCTCTGTTTGCGCAAACGCTCTTGAAAATGAATATTACGAGCTTTCAAAGGCGCTCAATTCTCTCAACGACAGGTCAACTGACGACAAAAATCAAAAAACCGTCACAAAGGGCAGAATTATTGCCGCTGTTTTGGTTGCGGTCGGATTTGTAATTGTTGAAATTGTTTTTGAGCGATACAGAAATGAAAGTATTAAGCTTCGTAAAGTCGGAAGAAAGCTTTACGGAAAAGCAAAGAAAAAATAATCTCAAGGGCGGATTTTCCGTCCTTGTTATTTTGTGAAAGAAAGGATAGATCAATAGAATGTCAGATAAGTTTAGGAAAGATTTAACAAAAGGCAGTGTAACGAAAAACCTTGTCAAATTTGCAATGCCGTTCCTTTTGTCGAACATACTTCAAGCACTTTACAGCGTTGTTGATATGATTGTCGTAGGTCAATTCTGCGGCAAGGCGGGAATTACAGGCGTTTCAATCGGCGGACAGGTCAATATTCTGATTACGGGTGCTGCAGGCGGACTCGCAATATCGGGAACGATACTTGTAGCGCAATATCTCGGCGCTAAAAAGTATGATGACCAGAAAAAGACGATAGGTACAATGTCAACCTTGTATCTTGTTTTAAGTATTATAATAACCGTGCTTATGCTTCTTGTCGGAAAGCCGTTGCTTATTCTTCTTAAAACCCCCGAAAGTGCATTTTCGGAGACTCTTTCGTATCTTAATATATGTATGGCAGGAACGGTATTTATGTTTGGCTACAACGCTGTTTGCGCTGTTTTAAGGGGTCTCGGCGACTCTAAACGACCGCTTTATTTTGTAATTATTGCGGCGCTTATCAATGTTGTGCTTGATATTGTGCTTGTCGGCAAATTCAAAATGGGCGCTTCGGGTGCGGCTTATGCAACGATTTTCGCACAGGCAATCAGCTTTGTGCTTTCGGTAGTTTATTTGTTAAAGACAGGATTCTTTAAGGGCTATACCGCAAAAGATTTCAAGATAGAAAAGCAGAAAGCTGTTTTGCTTTTCAAAATCGGTCTTCCGAGTGCAATTCAAAGCCTTGTTATTTCACTTTCGTTTATGACTCTTACCGCACTTGTAAATTCATTGCCGAATGCCGAAGTTGCGGCGGCTTGTCAAGGAATAGGCGGAAAAATTAACTCGTTTGCGATTTTGCCGGGACTTGCCTTTTCAAACGCTATTTCTTCAATGGCAGGTCAAAATATCGGAGCAGGGGAGTTTGAGAGAGCAAGAAAAACAATGCGTATCGGCTTGGTGCTTGCTTTCGTTTTCTCGATTGTCGTAATGTGCGTTGTCGAAGCATTCCCCGAGTTGCTTTTCAGAGCATTTACCGATGATATAGAAGTAATCGAAACGGGTGTTCCTTATTTAAGACTTATTGCAATAGATTACTTGTTTACGGCGTTTTTGTTCTCGTTTAACGGTCTTGCAATAGCGGCGGGCGATACCTCATTTGCGTTATTCAACTCATTTTTCAATTCAATTATAATTCGTGTGCCTTTTGCGTATGCGACTGTTTATTGGTTTAATATGGGATTTAACGGAGTCGGACTTGCGATAGGTTGTGCTTCGGTATTCAGCGTCTTTATCGGACTTTGGTATGTACGCTCCGGAAAATGGAAAAAATCTAAAGTAATTCTTGACGATTAACCCTTGCAAAATTATCTTTAATTTGGTAGTATTAAACTGTCGAATGACATATATTATTCCAACAAGGAATAAAAAGGAGTAAAAGGGTTATGGATAACAAGTTTTTCTGTGCTAAACCAAACGGTAAGCTCCATTATCCACATACTATGCTCACAGGCTTCGGCTTTATGGCAGTTCAAATTGCGTGGATAATTTACAATGCTTACGTTCCGCTTATTTTAAGGGAAAACAGCACAATCGCAAATCTTGCTTGGTCAAGTACGGCAGTCGGTGTAATTATGGTAATTGACAACATTTTCGGTGTTGTCTTTCAACCGTTATTCGGTAGGATTTCCGACCGTACGCATACGAGATTCGGCAAAAGAAAACCGTTCTTAATGTACGGTATTCCGCTTTGTGCGTTGCTGTTTATCTTTATTCCGAGAATACAGGTGCTTGGAATTTTGATGCTTGACATTATAGTTTTCAACTTCCTTATGTCAACTTGGCGTTCACCTGTTGTTGCAATGATGCCGGACTTCACTCCGTCTGAAATCAGAGGCGAGGGTAATGCGATAATCAATATTATGGGCGGTATCGGTGTTGTACTCGGTACGGTTTCGGGTAAGATTATTACCTTTATCACACCCAATGCTACCGAGGCGCAAATCAGAAACAATGTATTCGTTTTCGGCTCTGTTGTAATGGTTGTATGCTTGCTGGTTGTCCTTTTCTTTGTTAAAGAGCCTGACAGCAGAATTACAAAGGAAGAGTCACTTAGAATTAAAGCCGAGTATGAAAAGGCGAATCCCACAAGTGACGGAAAGCAATCAATCAAATCAATGGGACTTACAAAGGGCGAAAAAAAGAGTCTTATCTTTATGCTTATTGCTCTTTTCTTTAACTCAAACGCCACCGATTCAATCAACACATATTTCACATCATTTGCTACAACCGAGTTAGGATTTTCTTCTGCTGACGCTTCGCTTGTAATTACGCTCTTTGCGGCGGCTACGGTTATCGGTGCACTTCCTGCAGGAAAACTCGGACAAAAATTCGGAAGAAAAAAGACTATTATGTCCGGTTGGGTAGGCGTTCTTATTCTTTTCCTTGCTTATGCACTCACAAAATGGAATCCGCTTCTTTATATAGCAATCGTTTGTGGCGGTATTCTCATTGCGTTTGTTACAATCAATACACTTCCGCTTGTTCTTGAAATCGGCGGTCTTGACAGAGTCGGCACATTTACAGGCTATTATTACACAGCAACATTCTCTGCTTCAATAGTAGGTCCTGTCCTTGTAGGCGGTATGTTTGACCTTACAAAGCTTATGACGCCGGACGGTCGAGTAAACTATTGGTCATTGTTTATTTATTGTCCGATTTGCTTCGCACTTGCTCTTCTTTGTATGTCGCAGGTTAAACACGGCGAAACACAGACAATTTCCAAAGAAACGATTGATAAAATCAAAGAGGAAAACGAAGACTGATAAAGTCAAATTAAAAATTGAAAGGGAAGCGTTCTGCTTCCCTTTATTTTTGTGCAAAGCCCGAATAAAGCGGCTGTTCTGTGGGCTTTTGCCACCGCTTTTAAGCGTTGCTTATTTGCACATTAACATTCTATGTAGTTTTTTCGTAATGTTTCAAAAATAAGTATGATTTTTATGATAATCTACGGCTGAAATGACATTAAAATATACCTACAATCCGTAGGGACAGGGCTTGCCCCTGTCCGCAAAAAATTACATATTAAATCAAATCCACGGACAACCGCATATTCAGGCTCCCTCTGACGAGGGAGCTGTCGTTTTTCGAAG
>DAVZHW010000047.1:0-12687 GCA_052273625.1 Candidatus Fimenecus sp.
TGTAGGTGAACGTGTAGATAAGATTATCCAGAAGTTCCTTGAGGATAACCGTCTGCAGGGTTCTCTGCCGGATGTCAGCTTTAATAACCCGGAAGAACTCGGATCTGGAAAAGAACTTGTTGATAAGGTTTCCGGTTTGATTGCTGTGTTCCAAAATCCGGCGATTGACTTTAAAAATAACCGTGCAAGCGGTGATGATATTATCGGTGACGCCTACGAATATTTCATGATGAAATTCGCGCAGGAATCCGGTAAGAGCAAAGGGCAGTTCTATACACCAAGCGAGGTATCTCGCATCATTGCTCGTTTGATTGGCATTGGTGATATTAAGCAGATGCCTACAAAGAAGTGGACGCTTTATGACCCGGCAGCAGGTAGTGGCAGCCTTTTGATTAGAGCTGCAGACGAGGCTCCTGTTGATGAAAATGGGGATTCAATTGTAACTATTTTCGGGCAGGAAAAGTATCCGGATACTGCAGGTTTGGCGAAGATGAATTTCATCCTGCACAATAAGGGAACCGGAGAAATCAAGAGCGGCAATACGCTCTCCACCCCACAGTATTTGGATGAGTTTAATGAATTGAAGAAATTTGACTTCATCGTTATGAATCCGCCGTTTTCCGATAAATCCTGGACGGATGGAATCAAACCGAGTGAAGATAAGTATAAGAGATTTGATGGGTATAGTATTCCGCCAGAAAAGAACGGTGACTATGCCTGGTTCTTGCACGTTTTGAAATCCTTGGACAACAACGGCAAGGCAGGTATTGTTATGCCACATGGAGTGTTGTTTAGAGGAAATTCGGAAGAAACTATTCGTATTGAGGTATTGAAAAAGAGATATATCAAGGGTGTTGTAAGTCTACCTCCAAACCTCTTTTACGGTACAGGTATTCCTGCCTGCATTATCATAATTGATAAAGAAGATGCAGAAACCAGAGAAGGAATTTTCTTGATTGATGCCAGCCGTGGCTTTAAGAAAGATGGCAGCAAGAATAGACTTCGTGAACAGGATATCGAGAAAATTGTTCAAACCTTTATCAACCAAGACATTATTCCTGGTTACTCTCGTTTTGTGAAATACAGTGATGTTTTGGAAGAGAATGGTGGCAACTTGAATATTCCTCGATACATTCCAAAAATCGATGATACTCTGCCTCAGAATATTGCCGCTCATTTGAAAGGCGGAATTCCTGGTACGGATATTGATTCGCTGAAAAAACTGTGGGGCATTGCGCCCGACCTTAAGCAGGAAATCTTCACCTGCACGGATGTAACTCACGATGTATATACCCTTGCCTTACCGTCTGATGAAATTGAAGGTATCATCAATCAAGATGAAAACGTTCTTGCTGAAAAGAAACATGAAATCGAAGTACTGTTTTCAAAGTGGGAATCTGCCATCAAGGATATTCTTTTGGGAATCGAATCCGACACAAACCCGAAAGAACTTATCCGTACAATTGCAACGAAGCTCTTGGAAACTTATGAATCTGCAAGATTACTTGACAATTATGATGTATATGATTGCCTGCTGAATTATTGGAATGCCAAGTTGCAGGATGATGTATACGCCATCAAAGCAGGCGGTTATGCAGTGGGTCGTGAAATCGACTATGAATACGCAAAGAAAAAGCAGAAGGACGAAAGCGGTGAAACCGTAGAGGTTGATGATACATCCAAGGTGAAATCTTTTGAAGGTGCACTGATTCCGAAAGAAATTATAGAGGCGGTGTACTTTGCAGAGGAACTCGAAGAACTGTCTGCATTGATGGAGCAATCTGGTGCATTGGAAGCTGAACTGGATGAAATGCGCGAAGAAGAATCCGGTGATGAGGGCTTGTTGAAGGATGTCCTCAATGAGAAGGGCGATAGTATCCCGAAAGCAAATCTGAATAAGCGTATTAAGGAGTTGGATGCCAAGAAGACATCTGCTCTCATGGATGCCATGACGCAACTATATGCACTGTTCGAAGAAGGAAAAACTGCTGAGATGGAAACTCTTATCCGTAAAGTGCCGGAATTGGCTGAATTTGATATTCGCAACAAAAATGGTACATTCGGCAAAGCAAAGCTGAAAGCAGCCTTGAAACAGGCTTCTGAAACGGCTGTAGTGCCGGAAATCTACGCAGACGAATATGCCGCGTTGACTGCATATGCAGCGAAGTCTGCCGAGAAGGATGCCGTGGATAAGGAATGGAAAGCTGCTCGTAAAGCACTTGATGAAAAGGTGCTATCAAAGTATGGTGAACTTACCGATGAGGAAGTCAAGCATCTTCTCTTCGATTTGAAGTGGATGTATAAACTGGAGAGCGATGTGCGAGATGAAGTCGAACAGGTGATGAATACGCTTTGTTCCAGAGTCTTGTTGATTGCCAAACGTTATGAACGCACACTTGGAGAAATCGAGGAAAAGACAGCAAAATCAAGAACGGCTGTTATGGCGGCTCTGGAAAGGATGGGATACAAATGGTAAAGGAATGGCCGGTGTTTCCCATTGGCGAAATTTTGGATTTCAAGAATGGTTTGAATAAAGGAAAAGAGTTCTTCGGATTTGGTACACCGATAGTAAATTACACAGACGTATATCATAATTCCGGAATAAAAGCAGAAGATGTAAAAGGAAAAGTTTCTTTATCAAAAGAAGAAATTCGCAGATTTGAAGTCAGAAAGAATGATGTGTTCTTTACCAGAACATCTGAAACACCAGAAGAAGTTGGATTGAGCGCAGTATTGCTTGAAGATATTCAAGATTGCGTGTTTAGTGGATTTGTTTTAAGAGGCCGCCCCAAAAATGATAGACTTGTTGGGGAATATTGTAAGTATTGCTTTTCTACAAAACACGTAAGAGAAGAAATTATAAAAAACTGCACATACACTACTCGTGCACTAACGAACGGCAAGGTTTTATCGGCTATTGAAATTCCTGTGCCATTAAAAGAAGAACAGGCAGAAATTGCAGTTGTTTTATCCACTTTTGAACAGTATATTGATGACCTTGCAGAACTGATTGAGAAAAAGAAGGGGATTCGTGATGGCGCGTTGGAAGATTTGATTTCAGGAAAGACAAGGATAACAGGATTTAGTAGTGAGCGTAAAGAATATTCAATCAATGATATTACTCGTGCAGTAATAACTGGAGGAACACCATCGACGGCACATGAAGAGTATTATGGTGGAGATATTCCGTGGCTTGCTTCAACTGAAATCCATCAAAAACGCATAACAAAACCTACAACGTATATCACAGAGTTGGGTTTAAATAATTCTTCGGCAAAAATAGCTCCTGAGAATTCAGTATTGATTGCATTGGCAGGACAGGGAAAAACTCGAGGAACGGCGGCATATTTAACTAAGCCGATGGCGTTGAATCAGTCACTGGCAGCATTAGTTACAAATGAAAAATGCAATTCTGAATTTTTGTATTATCTGATTGAAAGTATGTATTTGCCTCTTCGAGAATTATCATCTGGTGATGGTGGTCGTGGTGGTTTAAACAAAAAACTTATCAAAGGGTTTCTTGTTACAATTCCTATTGATGTAAATGAACAGACGGCTATTGCGAATACATTACTTGCAATGGATAAGGAAATTACGGATTTGGAAAGAGAGCGAGAAAAAATAATTCAAATTAGAGAGGGCGCTATGGATGACCTGCTGACAGGTCGCGTCCGTTTAACTACGTAAGGAGGCGCAAGATGGCAACTGTAGATGCGGAGAAAAAATTACAAAAAAGAGTCCTGCATTGGTTGGTTGATGACCTTGGTTATACTTATCTTGGAAACCTTGAAGATGTCGACAACACACCCGTTAAGGAAGATTTGCTGAAAGCTAATCTGAAAAAGCGTGGGTACAGTGATGACCAGATCAAAACTGCTATCAGTGAACTCTTGAGCAAGGTAAATAACCAGGTTGATACGCTTTATCAAATTAACCGAGGTGTATATTCCCTGCTACGTTACGGACGACAGGGAGCCAAAGATGAACATGGCCGTCGCCAGACAGTACACTATATAAATTGGGACGATATCGACAGCAATGATTTCTATGTTGCGGAAGAAGTGTCTGTTCTGCGTTTTGATAAGGTGACGAGAAAACGTCCCGATGTTGTACTGTATATTAACGGTATCGCACTCGGCGTATTTGAATTGAAGAGTTCTTATGTCAGTGCAGGAAAAGGAATTCGTCAGATGCTACAGAATCAGAAGCGTGAAAACATTCTGAATTTCTTTAGCACGGCGCAGTTCCTGCTTGCGGGCAATGAAGCAGAAGGTCTTTTCTATGGTACGACCGATACGCCCGAAAAGTATTATCTGAAATGGAAAGAGGACAAAAAAGCAACGGATGAATTATCTGCTGCCGTGAAGCTGTTACAGGTCAAGGAAGTTAACCGTTTGAGAGATGGCGTAATTTCCCTTTGCCACAAGGAACGCTTCTTGTCTCTTATCCACGATTTTGTGATATATGATGCAGGCATCAAGAAGGTCACAAGACACAATCAGTATTTTGCTAACATTGCTGCCCGTAAGCGAATCCAAGATAAAGAAGGCGGCATCATCTGGAACACCCAAGGTTCCGGTAAATCGTTGATTATGGTTTGGCTTACCAAGTGGATTATTGAAAACGTCACAGACAGCCGTGTTGTTATTATTACGGACCGTGATGAACTGGATGACCAAATTGAAAGCCTTTTCATTGATGTAGACGAAAAGGTTCGCAGGGCAAAAAGCTGTGCTGATTTGCGTTCTATTCTCGATAAGAACGAGGATGCCATCGTATGTTCGTTGATTCACAAGTATGGACATAATGCAGGAAATCAGTCTGATATCGACCAGTATAGAAAAGAATTGCTGAAGGACCTCCCGAAAGATTTCTGTGCAAAGGGCAATATCGTGGCGTTCATCGATGAGTGTCACCGTACCAATTCAGGTAAATTGCATGAGGCTGTAAAAGTGCTGATGCCTAACGCTGTTCTGATTGGTTTTACGGGTACTCCTCTTTTGAAAACGGACAAGCAGACGAGCCTGGAAACATTCGGTACATACATTCATACTTATAAATTCGATGAAGGCGTAGAGGACGGCGTAGTTCTTGACCTTCGTTATGAAGCGAGGGATGTAGATCAGGATTTGTCCAGCCAGGATAAAGTTGATTTGTGGTTTGAAAACAAAACACATGGATTGACTGAACGTGCAAAACTCCAATTAAAGCAGAGTTGGACTTCTATCAATAAACTGTATAGTTCCAAGCAGCGTCTGGAGAAAATTGCATCCGATATCGTTTTTGATATGAGCCTTAAGCCGAGACTTAAGGAAGACCGTGGCACAGCTATGCTTGTGGCAAACAGTATTTATGAGGCTTGCCGCTATTGGGAAATCTTCATGAGCATGGGATTTACCAAGTGTGCTGTTGTTACTTCTTATGAACCTACCACACAGAGTGTCAGAACGGCAACGACTGACCCTAATCAAGTAAGCGAAGACGAGTATAAAAAAGCAATCTATGAGCGTATGCTCGGCGGAAAGAAACTTGCTGAGTTTGAAAAGGATGCCAAGGAACGCTTCAAACACGAGCCGGCGCAGATGAAACTGCTCATTGTGGTTGATAAACTGCTGACTGGCTTTGACGCTCCGAGTGCAACCTATCTTTATATTGATAAATCCATGCGTGACCATGACTTATTCCAGGCTATCTGCCGTGTTAACAGACCGGATGGAGAGGACAAGGATTATGGATATATCGTGGATTATATGGACTTATTCCGTAATGTGCAGCTTGCGGTTGCAGATTACACAACCGAGGCCTTTGATGGCTACGATAAAGAAGATGTCGAAGGACTCATTAAAAATCGCTATGATGAAGCAAAATCCGAGTTGGAAGGAACACTCACTTCCCTTGAAGCGTTGATTGAGAATGTTCCTATGCCACAGGCAGATACCGACTACATTGAATATTTCTGCGGTGATGACAGCGAAAGTGATGAGAAAACCGCAAGAAGAGACACACTGTATGCATTGACGGCGGCTCTTTCTCGTTCCTTTGCCAACTGTTGCGACAGATTGGTTGCTGATTATGGTTATACCGAAGAGAATGTAAATCACCTGCGTGGTGAAATATCCGGCTATAACAAAATCAAGGAAATGATTAAGTTGGCAAGCTGCGATTATATTGACCTCAAGCCATATGAGGCTGATATGCGTTATATTTTGGACACCTACATCCGTGCCGAAGACACAAAAGTGGTGAGCGAACTTGGAAATATGTCTCTTGTTGAACTTCTCTTACAAGGGAAAACGACAACTCCAGCGGATCTGGTTAAAGACCTGCCTGGTGACAACGAGGCAAAATCTGAGACAATCGACAACAACTTACAGCATGAAATTGTTAAGAAGATGAGTTCCAATAGTGTGTACTATGGAAAGTTGTCTGAGATGCTGAAGAAAATCATCATGCAGCGAAAAATTGAAGCTATGAGTTATGAAGAATATCTCAGACAGGTTGTTGAATTGGCGGAAGCCATTCTCCATCCGGAAACCAGTGGTAGCTATCCTGATGAGATTAAGGATAGTGCCGCAAGACGTGCGTTGTATGACTATTTTGAGCAGAATGTTGAATTGACGATTGATGTTGATGGAGCAATCCGAGTATCGATTCAACCGGAATGGAAGAGAAACTTTCAAAAACAGCAGCGTATAAGACTTGCTATTTATAAAAAATTATTGCTTCATAGCTATAGCGAAGACAAGGCGACCGAAGAAACCAATAATGTCTTCGATATTGCACAAAGGCAGGAAGAATACGATGCGTAAAGAAGAAATGGAAATCGGTGGGTTGACTGTTGAAATTATCAGAAAGAGCAATCTAAAAAATCTGTATATCAGAGTCAACCCGCCGGAAGGCAATGTGACTGTTAGTTCTCCCTTGGAACTGAAGGATGAAGATATAAAATTATTTGTCCTGAAGAAATTGCCGGAGATTACTAAGGTTCGTGACAGAATGTTGGCGCAGGAGCGTCAGAGCAAAAGAGAATATGTGTCCGGTGAGTCCCATTACTTGTGGGGTAAACCATACCGTTTGCAGGTCATCTATGAGGGCAAGCAACAGAAAATTGTAAAAACGCCAACCAAAATAGTAATGACTGTGCCAGAAGGTACATCAACGGATGCAAAAGAGAAATTATTTATTGAGTGGTATAGACAGGAATTGAGCCGTGTCCTGGATACCGTTGTAGCAAGTTGCGAAAAGAAAATGGAAGTCTATGCGAGTGAAGTTCGTATCAAGAATATGAGAACTCGCTGGGGCACGTGTAATATTGACAAGCGCAGGATTTGGATTAATTTGCAGCTTGCAAAGAAACCTGTGGAGTGTCTTGAATATGTGGTTGTTCACGAATTAGTGCATTTGTTGGAGAAAAACCACACACATAGGTTCCATGCTTTAGTAGAGCAGTATTATCCGACATGGCGTGAAGCAAAGAAATTGTTAGCGACTATGCCTCTTGATTACATGGAAAAAGGAGAATCCGATATTGATGACGAAGAAGCTGACATCGAGCGATATCTATGATATCAATAAAAAAACAGGAGCCTTGATTCTTGGCAAGAATCGCCTGGATGATTATGCAACTAAATATCTGACTAAGCATTGCAAAGAGGCTCTTCTGGCTCCGATGCCACTTCCCGTTGAGAAGATTCTCGCAGAAGCACAACTTACAGTCAAAGAAGTATCACTTTCGAGAAATCTCGATATATTTGGATGTTGCTTGCTTTTAGATGGAGAGGTTGATGTATATGATGCCGATAATGGCACATCTCAGCCCGTTCACTTTCCTGCGGGGACAATATTGATTGACCCTGCCTCTGAGGCGGTTTACGGTGAGGGCGCAAAACGAAATACTCTTATACACGAGGCACTACATTGGGAAAAGGATAAGATGTATTTTGAAATTTTGGCATTGAAAAATGCTGCCGCATCAGAAAAACTGTATCCAATTATGTGCCGACAGTCCGAAACATTTTTTGAGCCTCCGGAAGGAAAAAAGACAAAAGAAAATGAGGTAAAGTGGTTGGAGTGGCAGGCACATAGATTGGCTCCAAGAGTGTTGATGCCTTTTGAAATGTTCAAACAGAAGGCACTGGAGTTAATAGCCAGTTATAACGCCCCACAAATCGATATATTTCCATCTTGTGATATCCTTATTGAGGATTTGAGTACATTTTTTATTGTATCTCGTGTTTCGGTCAAGTACCGTTTGATTGAGGTTGGTTTGCTTGATAAACTCCGAATTTTTGATGATTTTGATGCAGTATTTGCGGAAATAACAGGTAGCCAGGAACTGGTGGCATTAACTCCGCTTGAAGCATATCAACTTTTATCCGCAGACTCATCATTGAGAGAGTGGGTAGACGGAGGCCGTTTCGTATATGCAGATGGTTATTTTGTCCTTGCTGAGAAACAATATGTTCTATTAAAAGAAGGCGAACTCCATCTAACAGCAAAGGCAAAGAAAAAGCTGGCTCAGTGTGCTATTAATATCCGCGAATATAAGTACACTGAATACCGAAATGTATCGAAGGACTTGATTGGTTTTTCAGTTCTGCATCGTGTGGAAGGGATAGACCAACGAATATTAACATTTCATCCGAAATATCAAACCAATTTCGCATACGAACCCGACGAAGCTTATGATGCGTTTCACGAGTATATTTCTGTTTATGATGAAGCTGAAGAAATAGAACTGATGAAAAAATTGGGAGACCCGACGAGTACGCTATGCCAATGTCTGTGGTATTTGATGGAAAACAGAAAATGGAATTACCCGGAAGTGTTCAATGATAGAACAGGACTGCATAAAAATTATCACGGAAAGATAAAAAACGATAAATACAACAATATGGGTACGGATGTCCTTATGGCTATATGTGTTGGTATGAAATTAAGTCTTCGTATTACAGAAAAGATTTTTGAAAAGTCAAAGAATAAGCTGGACTATTACCATGACCCAGATAAAACCTATATTCGCATTATGGAGAATATGCCTGGTATTTCCGTACACGATTTCAATAGCATCTGTAAAAGAGCAGGCATTGATGAATTAGGAAGCACAATAAAAGATAATGAATAAATTTTGATAACTCACTGAGTTGGTTTTGGACCCCGAAAGGGGTCCTTTTTTTATGCCCAAAAACAGAAAACACCGATATTATGGGCATTCCTCGACCAACTCACCGAGTTGGTCATGAAAAATTTTAAAGAATTATAATGTCTCTGACAATCAACACAAGGAGATTGTCAGAAAAATATTCCAATGCCCGAAGTGGTCGACCTTAAGGCGGCGGGATACATCAAGAGTCAAATTCACGGCATAGCCGTGGACTGACCAAAGATGTACCCACCGTGCTTTGTCATGCCATTTTTCGGTTTCAGAGTCGGTGTGTACCATCACATCGGCTCTTTTTGTGTCCCTGCCGCCACCCAATCGGGCGGAAAAGAAAGGCAGGGACTTTATATGAGAAAGTTCAAAACAGCGGCAAAGAACCGCACCAATTACGTTTATTACACAGCAGAAGGAAAGCCGATTGTTATCACACCTGGAATGGTTGGCGAAGATGGCAAAGCAGTAACCGAAAGTCTCATTACTATGCTTCATGATTGGGATGACGATGATGTGGATGCAGAACGCCACGAGGAATATTACTGCCCGGTGCACTATGACGGCTACCACGATGGGGACGGTGACGATGCGGATGACCGCAACCCGTATCTGGAGGATGACACCTACAATCCTTTACAACAGATTCTGACCTCCATCGCAAACGAAGAGCGTTCTGTTCGTATGGAAAAGCTGAAAGTGGCTCTTTCGGAACTGACGGACAAGCAGAAGGATACCGTTATCAAGAAATTCTATCGTGGCATGACCAATGTGCAGATTGCAGCAGAGGAAGGTGTTTCTGAGGCAGCTATCCGTAACAGGCTCACGAAGATTTACGCAACGCTGAAAAAGAAAATTTGAAAAAAGTTGATTAGAGGGGGTTCGATTCCCCCTCATTTTTCGCTTATGGACAGAGGGGTGAGAAAAACTCCTCGGAAAGGAGCCAAGTGCAATGGTAAAACACAAAATCTCTATTAACATTGCAAAATCCGGCGGCACACCTTCTCCGGTAGTCCGAAGCGGAACGATGCAGATTCGCAAGAGAATACTTGATTTTCTTTTCGGTCAGCAGGTCAACGTTCTGGTTCTGTCTCCAGGTGATTCGGTGCAGACCGTCGAGATTCACGAACTGAAAGGAGGCGAGAACCATGACAAACGCTAACAAATTTAATCTGCTCCTCGATGTGGTGAAGCTGATGCACTCACTGGCAGACGGACTGGAAGCTGTGGCTTATGCATTTGCCGATAGCCAGGAAATCTTCGTAGAAGCCAAGGAAGTGTCGAAGCCTGTCGAAACAGGACAACCCACAAAACAGATAGCAGAAAAGGTGCCTACTTTGGCAGATGTCCGTGCCGTGCTTGCGGTTAAGACGCAGAACGGTATGACAGCCGAAGTAAAGGGTCTGATTACCAAGTACGGTGGCAGCAAGCTGTCGGATGTGGACCCGAAGCACTATGCAGACCTTATTAAGGATGCGGAGGTGCTTGGCAATGGGTAATCACGCACTGCTTTCCCCTTCCAGTTCCCACAGGTGGCTGCAATGCACACCGAGTGCGGTATTGGAAACGGAGTTTGAAAACAAGAGCAGCAATGCTGCCGAGGAAGGTACTGCGGCTCACGCTTTATGCGAACACAAGTTGAAAAAGGCACTCTGCAGACGCAGTAAGCGTCCGGTATCCCCGTTTAATACGGATGAGATGGAAGAGCATTCAGATGCCTATGTAGAGTTCGTCTTAGAACAGCTTGAAAAAGCAAAGCAGACCTGCCCTGATCCCTTGGTGCTGGTTGAGCAGAAGGTTGACCTCTCCGATTATGTTCCGGGCGCATACGGAACGGCGGATTGCCTCATCGTCTCGGATAACAGTCTCCACATTATCGATATGAAATACGGACTTGGTGTACTCGTTGACGCAGAGGAAAATTCGCAGCTGAAGTGTTACGGCATCGCAGCACTCAGTACCTATGAAAGCCTGTATGACATTAAGGAAGTTTCCCTTTCGATTTTCCAGCCTCGCAGGGAGAATGTTCAGACATGGACGGTGTCCGTGGAGGAACTGAAAGCCTGGGCGGAAAACGAACTGAAACCCAAGGCTCAGATGGCTGCCAAGGGAGAGGGCGAATATTGTCCGGGAGACTGGTGTCAATTTTGCCGTGCGGCGGTCAAGTGCCGTGCGAGGGTAGCAGAAAAACTCCGTATCGCAGAGGAAGAATTCAAACTTCCGCCTTTGCTTACGGATGAGGAGATTGAAGAAATTCTCCCAATGCTGCCGGACATCACCAAGTGGGCAAACGAAATCAATGCCTATGCCTTGGAGGCGGCACTAAACCACGGGAAGTCGTGGAGCGGGTTCAAGGTTGTCGAAGGCCGTTCTAATCGTAAGTTTTCCGATGAGGATGCGGTGGCAGCAGCAGCCAAGGAACACGGGTACACAGACATTTACCGTCAGAGCCTTATCACACTGACAGAGATGCAGAAGCTGATGGGCAAAAAGCAATTCGAGGAAATTCTGGGCGACCTCGTTATCAACCCACCCGGAAAGCCTACCCTCGTTCCCCTGTCGGATAAGAGGCAGGCAATGAACGTATCAGACGCAAAAAACGAATTCAATGAAATTATGGAGGATTAAAATTATGGCAAACGTAAACAGAACTAAGGTTATCACTGGCAAGAACACTCGTCTTTCTTACTTCCACGGTTGGGAGCCTGTCAGCATCAATGGCGGTGCTGAAAAATATTCCGTATCCGTGTTGATTCCGAAGGATGACACCGAAACTATCAACGCTATCAACGCTGCTGTGGATGCTGCGATTGAGGAAGGCATCGCCAAGTTCGGCGGCAAGAAACCTAACAAGGGTGCAATCAAACTTCCTCTCCGCGATGGCGATGTTGAAAGAGATGATGACGCCTACAAGGGTCATTATTTCGTGAACGCCAACAGCACTACGGCTCCTCAGATTGTGGACAAGGCGGTTAAGCCTATCCTCGACCGTGATGAAGTCTACTCCGGCTGTTATGCGAGAGTGTCCTTGAACTTCTACGCATTCAACTCTAACGGCAATCGTGGCGTTGCCTGCGGTCTTGGCAACATCCAGAAAATCCGTGATGGTGAGTATCTCGGCGGCCGTACTTCCGCAACCGATGATTTTACCACTGTTGAGGATGACGATTTCCTGGCTTAAGGGTAACCCCGGCAGGCGGTGTGAAATACCACCGTCTGCCATAAACGAAAATTACGAAATACGAGGTAAAACGATATGAACGAATTATACGAATTTATGAAACAGGTCGATGTGATTGTGCTTTTCTGCCTGATCTACGGTCTTGCCATCAACGGCATCGTATGGACGGTATGCGAAGTCATCAGCTTTATTGTTAAGAAGGTCAAAGCCTTCCGCGAAAAACGTAAGCAGAAAAAGGCTGCACAGAATGAAGATGTGACCGAGTAAACATGACGGGCGGCGGAGGATATTCTTCTGCCGTCTTTGTCATAGAAAGGAATGTGCTATGAAAGTATTAAGTATCGATATTGAAACC
>DAVZHW010000048.1:0-12614 GCA_052273625.1 Candidatus Fimenecus sp.
TTACAAAGTGCGGTATCTGTGTGCTGATGAAGGAGTTGGGGCTGTACGACCTGACGCCTGCCCTGTGCCATTTGGACTACACCATGAGCGAGGCGGGCGGCGTGACCGACTTTGTGCGGCAGTATACGCTCGCCTCCGGCGGGCCGTATTGCGATTGCGGCTATAAGAAAAAGCAGATATAACACATTTTACACGCTGGGAGACTTCGAGAAAGTGAGATAAATTTCGTTTTTTGCGAGCGGGTGCTGTTTTATTCTCACTTGCTACGAAACAGTACACTGTACTGTTTCTGCCAAATTCATAAATGAATTTGGAGCCTCGTATCTCTTGTGCTTTGCACAATTCACTCCCCCGAGCAAAAGGCGAAAAGCGCCAAAAGTGGCTTGAACATTTCGTTCCTTTCCCCTTTTCCCCACCAAATTTTCAATTTGTCGGGGACCCCGAATGGAATTTCGTTTTATAGCACGGCGCGCTTTAGCCACTTTATCGACAGTCTGAAATATCCACCCGCATAGCGGGTGGATATTTATTCTATACATATAAGTTTATATAGTCCAATTTTGTGAGGCAGTTTGAAGTTCAACCATACGCCTGAACAGTCCTTTTTTATTCATAAGTTCGTTTGGATTGCCGGCTTCTGTAACAGTACCGTTTGAAAGTACGATAATTTTATCGGCATTTTCAACCGTTCTCATTCTGTGTGCTATGACAAGAACGGTTTTGTTCTGGATAAGCCGTGACAGTGCCGTTTGGATAAGTGTTTCGTTTTCTACATCAAGAGAAGCGGTAGCTTCGTCAAGCAAAATAATCGGAGCGTTTTTGAGAAACGCACGGGCAATAGATATCCTTTGGCGTTCTCCTCCCGAAAGATTGCAGCCGTTCTCACCGATTTCGGTATGGTAACCGTTGGGCATCTTATTTGCAAATTCATCGCAGTTGGCGAGTCTTGCAGCGGCAAGCACTTCTTCATCGGTTGCGCCCTTTTTTCCAAGGCGGATATTTTCCATAATCGAAGTGTTAAAAAGTGTAACATCCTGAAAAACGATTGAATAAAGACTCAACAGGGTTTCGGGTTCAATTTGTGAAATATCTATACCGCCAACAGTAATTTTTCCGCTTGAAGCGTCCCAAAATCTTGCGGCAAGCCTTGAAACCGTGGTTTTGCCGCCGCCTGACGGACCAACCAAAGCGGTGATTTCTCCCTGCCTTGCGGCAAAACTTACATTATTGAGCACCTTGGTATCGTCATTGTACGCAAAACTTACATTGTTGAATACAACATCGTATCCGTTGTTGTTGATTTTTGTATCGCCCGATTGAACATCATGGTCCAAAATTTCATTCATTCTGGCAACATTTGTTTTTGTGCTGATGATTGCGGCAAGATTTATTAGTGCGGCTTGCATAGGGTCATAAAGACGGGAAACAAGAAGCAAAAATACAAAGAATGTAAGTACATCAAGCTCACCTTTTACGAGTAACAACGAGCCGACGAGTGCGGTTGTTGCAATACCGAGCTTAAGCACCATTTGAGCACTTGATACAAAAATCGCTGTACCGAATTCACTTTTAAGTGCTCTGCTTTCTACCTTGTCAATCTTTTTGTCAAGTGTTGCAAGGTATCTATCCTCTGCGTTGTTCGATTTTAAGTCTGCAACGGTGTCTATGCATTCTTGAATACCGTTTGCACAGTCTATTTTTGCCTTCATTGATTTTTGACCGAGCTTTTCCTGAACCTTAGCCGATGAACCGACTATGATAAACGCAACCGGAAGCACCCAAAGAGAAGCAAGCGCCATTTTAAAATTGAAAAAGAAAAGGCTGATTGCGATGATAACCGTTGAAATAAGCGAGCCTGCAAACGGTGGAATGAAGTGCGAAAACGCTGTTTCAAGATAAGTACAGTCCGCCATAATTGTACTTGTCAAATCTGCCAAATCCTTTTTTGCGAAAAAAGAAAGCGGGATTTTACGCAACTTTTCAGCAAGAGTGAGTCTTCTTGTTCCTGTTTCAACATAAGTTGCAAGAAATGTTGAATTATATTGCCAAAGCGTTATACAAAAAATGACAAACAAACATATAATCGCTCCGCCGACAAAGAAAGTCGTATTGTTTCTTACACTTCCGTTCAATAATGCCTTAACAAATAAATATAACAAGGTTACAGGAAACATAAATGAAATATTTTGCAAGGTGCAAGCAACAACACCCTTTATTAAATCTTTTGCACCCTGTCTTGAAAGTGCGTATTTGTGCATCAATTTTTCAATCATTTCAATTCCTCCTTTTCTACCTTCCATTTTACGGAGGTGAGATAATTTTTAAGCATTGAGGCAAACACGCCGTTTTGACTGCAAAGTTCTTCTGTTTTACCCTGTTCTATGAGTTTGCCGTTTTGCAAAACAAAAATGCAATCCGCATTTTTAACGGTAGAAAGTCGATGAGCAATCATAATAACGGTTTTGTTTTTTGAAAGTTCATTAAGAGCTTTTTGAATTTTAACTTCATTGTCGGGGTCGGCAAAAGCTGTTGCCTCGTCAAGAATAACAATCGGTGCATTTTTAAGAATTGCTCTTGCAATGGCTACTCTTTGTGTCTCTCCTCCGGAAAGATATACACCGTTTGAACCGATAACGGTATCAACTCCGCTGTCAAACTTCTCGATAATATCCATACATTGAGCCTTTTCGAGTGCCGACATAACCTCATCCAAATTCGCATCCGGCTTTGCAAGGCGAATATTGTCAAATATACTGCCTGTGATTAACTTACTGTCCTGGAACACATATGATACAGTGTTTGTCAAATCCTCTTTTGCGATGTTTTTAACATTAACTCCGCCTACCAAAACTTCACCGCTGTCTGCGTCAAAAAATCTTGTAATAAGGTTTGCAAGCGTTGTTTTGCCGCCTCCGGACGGGCCTACAAAGGCAACGGTTTGACCCGATTTAATATCAAGCGTAACATTATCAATCGCTTTAACCTTTCCGTCATAGCTGTAACTTACATTTTTAAGCTGAACAGACGAATCTTTCGGCTTTTGACATTTCGTTGATTTCAAAGGTTCGATATTCATTACGCTGTCGATGCGTTTAAACGAATCTTCAACAAGCATTTTATTTTCACTTTGGAACATTACTTTTGTCATTGTAACGGTTAAAATCGGTGTGATGATTACATAAAATAAAATGTTCAAAATCAAATCGTTTGTCACTCCGCCTTTTGTAAAAATCAATCCGCCAAAAATGATAAACGCAAAAATTCCGTTAATCAAAGTTGTAAAGCAAGCCATAGGAATACGAAGATTTTTTGTGTAATCTATAGCCCAATCGCTGTATGAATCAATGGCTTTTTTGAATTTTTTGAAGCTGAAAACACTTTGGCCGAATGCCTTTACTACAGGAATACCTCTGACATATTCAACAGCTTCGTTTGACATATCATCAAGCGCATTTTGATATTCTGCCATTTTCTGCTGAAGCGTTTTGCCTGTCATAAATGCCATCATAACGACAAATGACAAGACAATCGGAATAAGTGAAATTAAACCGAATCGCCAATCAAACGCAATCAGGAATATAAGCAAGCCGATAGGCGTTACAACCGAACCAACCATATCCGGAAGCTGATGGGCAAGATATGTTTCAGTTGCTCCGGAGCAATCGTTTACAATTTTGCGCAGCTTTCCGCTTCCGAATTTTTCAATTTCGCCCAGCGGTAATTTTACAATTTTGTGCATCATCTGCTTGCGCATATTTGCCTGAACCCTGAAAGCACTTGTGTGTGAGCACATCAATGCAACAATATAAATCAGCATTGAAAGTACGGCAAAAACCACTGCTGTTACGCCGTTTTTCACTATGCCCGTTGCATTTTCAAAATTTGGCATAACATCAAGCACTTCTTTAATTATTTTCCATATATAATAAAACGGAAGAAGTGCAAGCACACTGCTGACTGCACTGAGCACCAAAGATATATAAGTGAAATACCTATAATTTTCGGCATAGTCCATCAGTCTTGAAAAGTTTGACTCCTTTTTTTCTTTCAATTTAATTCCTCCTATATAAGTATTCGGTTAGCCGTAGCTAACTCATATCTAAAAATTAAAGGGATTAAATCCCTAAAATTTTTGACCATCCTGCGATATAAAAGTCCTGGAATTCGCTGACATATTTTTTTGCGTTTTCTTTTTTCATATCGTGTTCAATAAGCTCAAATATGCCCGAAAACATACCGCTGACAATCATATGGCAAACCGCTTTTTCTATGTTTGGAACATCCTTGCCCTGCGAGCGCAAAGCATCAATGAATTGATAGGTTTCTTCAACTTCAATTTCTACCATATTATGAATAAAATTTTCATATGATGTGCCTTCACTTTTGCAAATTATCAGCTTAAACTCGTCAAAGTGTTCGTAAATGTAATCAACAATTTTGTTAAGGCTTGTTCGGCTTTCAACTCCCATATGATTTGCTTTTTCTTCTTCAGGCAGTTTTTCAAAATTCTCCTGTGCAGACATAAATATGTTCATTATGGCTTTTGCGTGCTCCTCAACAAGAGCGGCAAAAAGTGCTTCTTTGCCAGAAAAATAGCCATAAAATGCTCCTGTTGTTACACCTGCGGTTTTTACAATATTACGAAGCGACGCCGAGTTAAAATCTTTTTCCAAAAACTCTGCTTTGCCGGCAGATAATATTTTTTTTAGAGTTGTCGATTCCTCATTAGACATTATTCCACCTCATATAACACTGTTATATTGCAGTTAGTATAACACCGTTATATTGTTCTGTCAAGCGTTATAGTTTGAAATTTTCAGAAAAATAATATATTTTGTGAATTTTTGCCAAACAGCATCAAAAAATGTTGACATCAATAATTTTTTGAATATAATAAAAGTTAAGAATTAGATTAGCAAATGCTAACCTAATAAATATAACAAACTAAAGACGAATTTGAAAGGAGATTTTATTATGATTAGTGAATTGGCAGCATTTGCAGGCGGTGTGTTGTTCGGCACGGCAGGAATTAAGGCTTTGGGAAGCAAAGATGCAAAAAAAGCATATGCTCACACTGCGGCTTTTGGTTTGAGAGTTAAAGACTCTGTGATGAAAACAATAACAGAGGTTAAAGAAAACGCAAACGATATTTTAGCAGAGGCTAAGGAAATCAACGAGAAAAAAGCAGCCGAGGCAGAGGAAAAAGCAGAACAAAGCGTTATTGAAAACGCAGCTGTTGCAAACGCATAAATTATTAAAAGGCTGTCTTTATGGCAGCCTTAAATTTTTGAGGTATTTGGTATGAAATGTCAAATCTTGCACGAAACAAAAAACAGAATGAGAGTGCATTTTTGCAAAGAAAATATGACAATTGAAGAAGCGGATAAGGCAGACGCTTACCTGAAATCAATCAACGGAATCGAAGACGTTACGGTTTATGAAAGAACCTCTGATTTGATTATTTATTATTCCTTTGACAGGAGTGAACTGATTGAAATTCTTGCACAATTCAGTTTTGAAAATGACGAAGTAAAAAACATTGAGGTTGTCGGCACCGCAAGACTTGTTCAGCGTGAATATGAAGAAAAGCTTATTATGACAATCACTTTGCGCTATTTCAGAAAAATATTTTATCCGTTCCCGTTAAGAATTGCACTTGCTTATATTAAATCTATAAAATATATATTAAAGGCATTGAAGTCGCTTGCCAAAGGACAGCTGAATGTTTCGGTTCTCGATGCTGTGGCAATTACGGTTTCGCTTATAAGAGGTGATTTTGAAACAGCTTCAAGCGTTATGTTCTTGCTTAAAATCGGCGAAATTCTCGAAGAGTGGACACACAAAAAATCCGTCAGCGACCTTGCAAACACAATGTCGCTCGGAGTTGAAAAAGTATGGTTAAAGGACAAAAACGGAGATGAAGTTTTGGTTTCTACAAAAGAAATCAATGTAGGCGACAAAATTGTTCTGCGCACAAGCAATATGATACCGCTTGACGGCGTAGTTGTAGATGGCGGAATAACGGTCAATCAGGCGGCTATTACAGGCGAAAGCGTGGCAGTAAACAAAACTGTCGATTCTCATGTATATGCAGGCACGGTTGTTGAAAGTGGCGAGTGTATTATAAAAGTTACGCAGATTAACGGTCAGGGAAGATATGACCGAATTGTAAAAATGATTGAAGATTCCGAAAAACTAAAATCACCCCTTGAAAGCAAAGCATCAAATTTGGCAGATAAGCTTGTACCGTTTAGTCTGTTCGGCACGATTTTTACATATGCAATTACACAAAATGTTACAAAGGCTTTGTCTATTCTAATGGTGGATTATTCCTGTGCATTAAAGCTTACAATGCCTGTTGCGGTTTTGTCTGCTATCAACGAATGCAACAATTACGACGCAACCGTTAAAGGCGGAAAATATCTTGAAGCACTTTCAATGGCAAATGTTATTGTATTTGACAAAACAGGAACGCTGACAAATGCACAGCCTAAAGTTGCGGATATTATTACATTTAACGGCAGTGACAAAACGGAAATGCTACGGCTTGCCGCCTGCCTTGAGGAACACTTCCCACACTCGGTTGCAAATGCCGTCGTTAACGAAGCAAAGGCAAGAGGTCTTGACCACGCCGAACAGCACTCAAAGGTTGAATATATCGTAGCTCACGGAATTTCAAGTATTGTAGATAACGAAAAAGTTGTGATCGGAAGTTATCATTTTGTATTTGAAGATGAAAAATGCACCGTTGCAGAAAATGAAACGGAAAAATTCAATTCTATTCCAAACGAATATTCTCATCTTTATATGGCAATCAACCGCGAACTTGTTGCCGTGATTTGCATTGAGGACCCTATAAAAGACAATGTTAAGCAAACGCTTGATAATTTGAGAAAATGCGGCATAGACAAAATTGTTATGATGACCGGTGACAGCGAACGCACGGCAAGGGCGGTTGCAGAAAAACTGGGAATTGATGAATACTATGCGGAAGTTATGCCCGAGGACAAAGCTATGTTCATCGAAAAAATGCAAACTGACGGCAATTCCGTTATTATGGTTGGTGACGGCATAAACGATTCACCGGCATTGAGTAAAGCAGATGTCGGAATAGCAATAAGTTCAGGTGCTGCAATAGCAAAGGAAATTGCGGATATAACCGTTTCAAGCGATGATTTGAATTCTCTTGTAACGCTTAAAGAAATAAGCAATCTTTTGATGGCAAGAATAAGGTCAAATTACCGCTCAATTATGTCGTTTAACACCGCATTGATTGTGCTTGGCGTTGTTGGAATAATTCCTCCGACAACTTCGGCATTTTTGCACAATGCTTCTACTCTTGCTTTTACATTAAAGAGTATGACGAAACTGATGTAAATCCTGTTCCATTCGGAGATAAATTATTATTTAATGGTAATTTGAATAACAATGCGGATTTAGAATTTCTTTATACACCTCAGTGTAAGGTTCGCAATTCCTCATACGAATTTGCTGTTCTAATCAAAAATAAAATTCTGAGCCATTTTTGAGAGACGCAAAGTCTGAAAAATGGCTTAAATAGGCGGTTTTGAAAAAAGATTGCGAGCCTCTGACTCCGTATGTTGAGGTTCGAATCCTTATTACGAGGCAAAGCCGAGTAACAAGGTTATCGGGTCCCATTCAAAATCTGTGATTTTGCAAAAGGGTGATGTTCTTATTACGGGTTTATAATGCAATTAAACCCGTAAAAACGTTCTGTCAAGTCTTTAAGGTGGAGATTTGCAAAGCAAATACTACCGTGACTTGACAGGTTGTTATACCGCTGCCAAAAAAGACAGGTAACTTTAGTTGCCTGTCTTTTTTCATGTGTTTCAAGGATTCGAAGAATCGTTATTACGAGGCAAAGCCATGACTTACTATAACTGTTTTGCAAGGTAGCGTAATATGTTTCGTAAATAAAATAATTCCTCTGAGTGTATTGCAGTGACTGTATATACTGAAATATTTAAGCTTTATAGATTTCTCATTAACGTATTATTGATTTATTTCAAAGGTTACGGATTTGGTTTCATTTGCTTTGAAAGTGAGTGTCTGTTCATCATCTGAAAGACCGCAGGATACAGTTATTGTCTGGTCAATATCCGACCTGATTTCTACTGTTGCCGTGCCTGCATCAATATCCCATTCAAGCTTTTCAACTGTTGCCTGTGTACGAGCCCTGATTCCTGTTATTGTACCCTTATCAAAGCCGCTGTTCAGAAGAGCCGGTAAAATCTCTATTTCACCTGTGTTGGAATAAACAAGACTTTCGTTGATGATACCGAGATAACCGATTGCAAAATCAGTACAATATGCACTTCTTGCATTCATATGATGATTGGTCATCAATGAATTATAATAGATTTTACTTGACATTAAGTCTGTTAAAGCATCCGTCAGCCCGTCTCTGTCTTTTAATCTGGCACAAATCAGCGACCTATGAACAAGTGCGTGACTTGCTTTGTTTTCACTTTTGCGGTTAGCTATCGCCTGTTCACAGGCTTTTGTTAATTTCTCGTCATTCTGTGTTTCAAATAAAGGCCATACACAGTAAAGGTGGCTTAAATGTCTGTGTTCGTTATTCTCTTCAAAAGAGGTTGTTGCCCATTCCTTCAGCGCGCCTGTTTCATCATAAAGATACGGCGGTAAATTATCAAGTAGATCCTGCCACTTTGATGTGTCTGCATCAGGCGTAACATCTGCCATAACATCAAGGAGCATATTAAGGTTATCCCTGCACGCAGCAATGTCAATTGCACAGTTTGCGTCTGACGGACTGGGGTAGTTTGACGGATTATTTTCAGGTGAATAGCTTGGAAGAATACAATAGGTTTCACCCTCGTTTAATTCGGTTTTGCCTTTTTCGTAGCGAATAGTACCGTTACTATCGGTATAGTAATCAGGCGTCATAAGCTGTGCCCAATAGTTTGCCGATTTTGTCAGCAGAGGAAGAAGTATATCCTCTTTAAGTCTTAAATAACCCCTGTCTGTAATTGCTTTAATATCAGCATCTGTTAAATCATTTTCAGTAGGAGAGAGAACTGATTTAAGAGAATTCAGGTCAAATTCATCACTAAGCGGAATATTAATATTGCCATAGCATTGCAGAGTTTCATATAACGGCTGAAGCATCCAGCTCGCACCTGCGTTCCAATACCTGAATGGGTATGGATAGCAGGTTTCTGTTATAACCGCTTTGTCGCCGTCGGAATTAACAGGGGCTTGAATTGCATCTGTGAAGCCGTGGGTTGCATAGGCGTTTTCCTCCCAATCGGGCAGCTGACGGAGAATGAAATACGTATAGCCAATAGGTGATGAAGCTATATTACTTGTATTCATTGATGAGGTTTGCAAATTAACATTTGCATCCATAGTGTATTTGCTGCCCCAGCCTGTGTTCCATTCGCCTGTCCACATACCGTAAAGACGGCTTGTTGAATAGCCTGAACAGCAAAGGTAAGCATATCTGCCTGCATAATATGTTCTTTGTGCAAGCGCAGAGTTGATTTTTTTACTGCGTTTTTGTGATTTGATAAGACTTTCATTTGATGATTTTGTGTCGGCATCACCAAGAGTTAATGTTACAGCATCAAACTGCGGCTGATAGATTGCAAGATGGTTTTTCAGCGCAGTATCATAATCAAATCCACCGGTTGTTGAATACTTATCTGCAACTGCCTTTGCTTGTTGAAAAAGGTCATCTACAAGAGTATAGCTCTGCTGATTTTCAAAATCAGAATATTTGCCCATGTCATATGTACGGTCGGAAATTGTGATTAAGTAAACGGCGTTTGCATCGGTTATTTTGATACCGCTGTTGTCGCCGAAAAACTGTGTTTCGTCGGTATTCTTTTCGAGGGTAACTTTTTCTTTATTACCGCCGACTGCTACTACATATATAAGCGTTGCATAACCGCCGTTTTTAAGCTCGCTGTTTTCATAATTCGGGTAATGGGCAACCATTGCGATTGAGTCGGCGCTATCATCTACAAGCTTTTTGTATTTAAGATTGATTTCATCGCTGTCACCGAAGTTTGCAAGGGTTGAAATATCATCAACCGAAAGAGTAAGATTGACCTTTGCACCTGTGCTTGATGAACTAATCTGTGTGATTACGGCATTATCTGCCATAGATGTAAAGGATTTTCTCTCCCAAACGCCGTTTTTATCTGTATAATGCACACCGACCTGTGAGGTTTCATAATCGGTATAGCGAACATAATCTGATACGCCCTTGCCATCAATATCAAGTCTTAACTGTCCACCGGGATGAAAGCGGTAAACATCATCATAGTTTGCATTATCAACAATATCTTCACCTTTTACAATTGCTTGTTTAACGGTTTCAAGCTCATCGAAGGTTTCAGGGCAATAACGAATATTTTCATTAGGCATAATAAAATGCATATTTTGAAAAATAAAGGTGTCAGAATACGGTGAACCGCTTTCAATGAATCCCTGTAAGCCGTTGCCTGATACCATACCCTGTCTCCAGCTTTTTGTCTTATTGGTTTTCATTGCAGAAAGCTCAGTATATTTTTCACTGTATGAAATTTTGCTGAAATCGGTAAAAAGCTTTTCAATTTCGGCATTTTGCGCTTTACCGCCGCATGCATACAAAGTAAAAACAAATGTGCTGCATAAGGCTATGCAGAGTGCTTTCTTTATATATTTGTTCACATATATCACCTCAAAAAAAATTATAGCATATAAATTCACGATAAATGCGACATAAAAATTGAAATGATGTCGTGTTTATGGTAATATAAACTTGGTGATAAAATGATAAGATTTAATTGGAATAATGTTTTATTTGATATGACCGATATCGGCGGAGGTGTACTTGGGAAAAATATACCGAGACATGCACATGCCAAGAACAGCTATGAGCTGCATTTTATAGTTGGCGGTAAAGGTAAGCTAATAACAGATGCAAATGAATATGAGCTGTCATCAGGTAACTTTTTTATTACAGGTCCTAATATTTATCATGAGCAAACTGCGGATAAAAATAATCCTGTAAGAGATGTTTTTATAACCTTTCAGGCTGTTGATACTAATAGGGCGAATGCAATTTCATCTACCTTTTTAGATAATCATTTTTGCTTTTTTGAAAGATTTGATATGTCAATTGCTCAATATATTTTAAAGGAATTCAAAAGTAAAAGGGCTGATTATGAAAGTGCAGTTTCAGGGCTGTCAATGAAGCTTTTAACTGATATTACAAGACAGCTGTTACCTGATACATTTGGTGAAAATATGATGGCTGAAGGTCTGTATGACAGGCGCTTTGTTATAATTGAACAAGCATTTTTATATACTCCTGATTTAACCTTGTCCGAGCTTTCGGACAGAATCGGACTTTGTGAAAGACAGGTTCAAAGGCTACTGAAAAAATATTATGGAAAAAGTTTCAGGGAAAAGAAAAAAGAGAGCAGGAATTAGCTGAGATCCTGTTATGATTGGTTCGCTGTTAAATGAAAAAGAAATTTTCCCTATTAAAATAATAAACTGCAAAACCTCTGAAAAAGAGATTGGAGATTGTAAAAATCAACACTACCGTAATTTTTCATATAAAACCGCAGTTTGTTAATTAACTGCTACAATTCTTCCGTCCGTAACACATGGGATAACACTAAACTCAACGATGATTTTCGAAATAATCCTCAGCTTCTTCGTAAGAGTCGAAATCTTCCTTATAATAATCATAAAAATCATCGGCATATTCAAAAGCTTTAACATTATAATATTCTTTATAAAACTCTGTGGTATACGGTGCATTTGCCGTAGGCTCGTCGGAATTATCGCCGTTTATCGCATCTTTGAAACCGACGCTGTCTATTGAGGAAACTTTTCCGTCTGTACACTTAACCGTATATATTTCGCCTTTATAAATCTTGAACTCGTATATATTCTGTCTTTTATTACAATCATTCCCCTGAGCGTCATTGTCAGTCATACCGATATAAAAACCTTTTAGATAACTGCTTAACACGGTATCCCTCATTAACTTTTCAGGCATATCCATATAAGGATAATAGCTGTTCCTTGAAAGCTTTATTTCTTCTTCGTGGGTAGTTTTTCGGTTTTTATCAATGCCGATTATCTCATACTTAAAAGCTTCAAATTTTTCATTTTGCTCCGACGTAAGATTACTGCATTTTGAATTCAAATAAGCTGCGTAATTGTAAGCTTCTCTTTTCTCATCGAAAGCAATATGTGCATTGCAATACTCAATAAGTGCGTTTACATCTTTATAGTTGTCTTTTTCTCTTTTTATTTTCAAAAGCAACTCTTTCGCTTCGGAATACTGTCCGTTAAGCGCCATTTCAACCGTTTGATCATATTGCGAAAAGAGCTTGTTTTTAGCAACTTCTTTTTTAACTGCAGGGTGCTGAGATATAAGTGCTACAAGCAAATTCAAAGCTAAAGCAACAGCGATAACAATACAAAAAACACTTTTGGCAACACTTTTATTTTGCTCTGTTTCGTCTCTCTCAATATATGCCATAGCTGTCCCCTCTCCGATTTCATATTAGTTTTATTATATCATAAATTACTTGTGCGACAGCACAAGCGGAACGAAGTGACGGCGG
>DAVZHW010000049.1:0-12581 GCA_052273625.1 Candidatus Fimenecus sp.
ATATGATTTCGTAAAACTCCCCCAGTCATTTTTGACAAAATGACAGCCCCCTCAAAGATGGGACGGAAGCACTAATTTAATTTAATATCTCGCCCTACCGTATTGCACAAAAATACGCTCCCAATTTCTTGAGAGCGTATATAAATCCGAAATAATCTCTGTTATCTCTTTGAGAACTGAGGTGCTCTACGAGCGCCTTTGAGTCCGTACTTCTTTCTTTCCTTCATTCTCGGGTCACGAGTGAGGAAGCCTGCCTTCTTGAGTGCGGGACGAAGATTTTCGTCATACTGAAGAAGAGCTCTTGAAAGACCGTGACGGATTGCGCCTGCCTGTCCTGTAACGCCGCCGCCTGCAACTGTGCAAACGATGTCGAACTTCTCTGTCAAGCCTGTAAGTGCGAGAGGCTGACGAACAACGAGCTTCAATGTTTCAAGACCGAAATAATCATCGATATCTCTGTTGTTGATTGTGATTTTACCTGTACCTGCATATACACGAACTCGTGCTACTGATTTCTTTCTTCTGCCTGTACCGTAAAAATAAGGTGTTGAATCGTACATTTATTTTTGCCTCCCTTTCTTAAAATTCTCTTACAGTCGGCTGCTGTGCTGCATGAGGATGCTCAGCGCCCTGATAGATGTGAAGTCTTGTAAGAGATTTTGCTCCGACTGTGTTAGCGGGAAGCATTCCCTTAACTGCCTTTTTAAGTACGAACTCGGGCTTCTCAGCCATAAGAGTCTTGTACTGAATCTTCTTCATATTACCGATATAACCTGTGTGGTGGTAATACATTTTCTTCTCAAGCTTGTTGCCTGTAAGAACCATTTTTTCAACATTTACAACGATTACGAAATCACCGCAGTCTGCGTGAGGCGCAAATGTGGGTTTGTGCTTACCACGAAGAAGATGAGCAGCTTCAGCAGCGATGCTACCGAGTGTTTTACCTTCAGCGTCAAGTACATACCAACTACGAGTGATGTCGCCTGCTTTAGGCATATAAGTTGACATAACTTTTTCCTCCGAATATTATTTTTCTTTATTGCTCGGATATGATACCACCTAAAAGCGATTTCGTCAAGCCATTTTTTCATATTTTTTAATGAAGAATAGCATTATCTCTTGCTTTCGCCGTTTTTCTCTTTATTTTATAGTATTTGCTCGTTTATTATTTTTGAAAAAATTACATAAAAATCGCAGTTTCAAGCATCTGCCCAAAACTGCGATTGTAAAATCTTCAATTATCTTTCATCTAACGGAAGATATATCTGCGATTCTCCGACACTCTTATATGCAGGACGGATAATCTTATCGGTGTTGATAAGCTCCTCTATTCTGTGAGCCGACCAGCCTACAATTCTTGCGATTGCAAAAATAGGTGTGAACAACTCAATCGGAATACCGAGCATACTGTAAACGAAACCGCTGTAAAAGTCAACATTTACGCTGACTCCCTTATAAATTTTACGCTTTGCGCCGATAACATCCTTACCGATTTTTTCGACCGCATTGTAAAGAGCGTAATCGTCCTCTCTGCCCTTTTCAACGGCAAGAGCCTTTACAAACTCCTTGAACACCTGCGCTCTCGGGTCGGATACGGAATAAATAGCGTGTCCCATACCGTAGATAAGTCCCTTATTGTCAAACGCCTGCTTATCAACGAGCTTTTCAAGATAATACTTAACCTGTTCCTCATCCTTAGTATCGGTGACATTTTCCTTCAAGTCGTTCATCATCTGAACAACCTTTATGTTAGCGCCGCCGTGCTTCGGTCCTTTAAGTGATGAAAGAGCCGCCGCCATAGTCGAATATGTGTCAGAGCCTGACGAGGTTACAACATGAGTTGTAAACGACGAGTTGTTACCGCCGCCGTGCTCCATATGCAAAATCAAAGCCGTATCAAGAACTCTCGCCTCAAGCTCCGTAAACTCCTTGTTGGGACGAAGCATACGAAGTATGTTTTCCGATATAGACATATCGGGATCGGGACGGTGGATATAAAGGCTGTCATTGCACTCAATATGATTATATGCGTGATAAGCGTAAACCGAAATTGCAGGGAAACAGCTGATAAGTCTCAAGCACTGATTCAATACATTTTCAACGCTTATATCAGAAGCATTTTCATCATACGCCGCAAGAGCCAGCACGCTCCTTGTAAGGCTGTTCATTATATCCTTGGTAGGCGCTTTCATAATTATATCTCTTGTGAAATTAGTCGGAAGCGAGCGCATACACGCAAGCACCTGCGTAAATTCATCAAGCTCTGCCTTAGTCGGAAGCTTTCCGAAAAGAAGAAGATATGTAGCCTCTTCAAATCCGAAGCGATTATCTCCTCTGCCGCTGATAAGGTCAATTACATTTATTCCTCTGTAAGAAAGCTTGCCTGCACAAGGTATTCTCTCGCCGTCAACCTCTTGGAATGCAATTATCTCGGAAATTGTGGTAAGGCCTGCAAGTACGCCTTTACCGTTTTTGTCCCGAAGTCCTCTTTTCACGCCGTATTCATCATAAAGACCAACATCGATATATCCGTTGTCTCGGCACATTTGGGCATGAATTTTATTGTAGTTTTCAATATCCTGTCTTGTCAAATCCATGTCATTTCTCCTTTCGGGTTAATATATTATCTAAATTATACACTATTATACCACATAATTGGTTAAAATATTGTTAATTTTTGTAAAAAACAGGCAAGAGCGATATGAAAAACCACTCTTGCCGTAAATACATATCTTTATAAATCAGATTTTTGCCAAAGCCTGCTCAATATCGGCAATAATATCCTTGACATTTTCAATTCCGACAGAAAATCTTACAAGGTCGGGTGTTACGCCGCACTCGATAAGCTCTTTATCAGAAAGCTGACGGTGAGTTGAAGAAGCAGGATGCAAAACGCAGGTGCGTGCGTCTGCAACATGGGTAACAATCGCCGCAAGACGAAGGTTGTTCATAAATTCCTCCGCTTTTTCTCTTCCGCCCTTAACGCCGAAGGAAATTACGCCGCAGGTGCCGTTTGGCATATATTTCTGTGCAAGGTCATAATCCTTGCTCGATTTAAGTCCCGGATAATTGACCCAAGCGATTTTATCGTTGTTTTCAAGGTACTCGGCAACCTTTTGAGCGTTTTCACAATGTCTTTCAACACGGACTGCGAGGCTTTCAAGACCTACGTTGAGCAAGAAAGAATTGAACGGCGACGGGGTCGATCCGTAATCTCTCAAAAGCTGAGCTACAATCTTTGTGATATAGCCTGCCTTGCCGAAATCCTTTGCATAGGTAGCGCCGTGATAGCTCTCATCGGGCTCTGTCATACAGGGATATTTGTCATTTTGATACCAATCAAAGTTACCGCTGTCAACAACACAGCCGCCGATAGTCGAAGCGTGTCCCTCCATATACTTTGTGGTCGAATGAGTGACAATATCTGCGCCCCATTCAAAAGGACGGCAGTTTATCGGCGTCGGGAAGGTGTTATCGATAACAAGCGGAACGCCGTTTTTATGTGCTGCACGGGCAAATTTTTCAATATCAAGAACATCAAGCGACGGGTTTGCGACAGTTTCGCCGAAAACAGCCTTTGTGTTGGGCTTAAATGCCTTTTGAAGCTCCTCCTCGGGCAAGGTCGGGTCAACAAAGGTTACATCTATGCCGATTTTTCTCATTGTAACATTGAGAAGATTGAATGTACCGCCGTAAATTGTAGCTGAGCTTACAATATGGTCGCCTGCGCCTAAAATGTTGATAAGCGCAAAGAAGTTTGCAGCCTGACCCGAAGAAGTCAACACAGCCGCAACTCCGCCCTCAAGCTCTGCGATTTTTGAAGCCACCGCATCATTTGTGGGGTTTGCAAGTCTTGTGTACATATAACCGGGCTGGAGGTCAAAAAGCTTTGCCATATCAGCCGAAGTGTCATATTTATAGGTTGTGCTTTCGTAAATCGGCAAAACTCTCGGCTCTCCGCTTTTGGGTTGCCAGCCTGCCTGAACGCATTTTGTTTCGATTGAACAATCGGGTGTATATCCCATTTTATCTACCTCTGTTATTATAAATTAGCCTTAATAGCCGCCAAGAGCTCATCATAAGTCTCATAAGCGGGAAGCTCCGGATAATCGGCTTTGATTTTATCCGTGCTCTTGAAAAGGAAGCCTGCCTTGCTCGCCTGAATCATTCCTAAATCGTTATAGCTGTCGCCGCTTGCAATCGTTTCAAAGCCGATTGACTGAAGTGCCTTAACAGTTGTAAGCTTTGAGTTTTCAACTCTCATTCTGAAGCCCGTAATTTCTCCGTCCTCCGCAACCTCAAGTGTATTACAGAAAATCGTCGGCATACCGAGCTTTTTCATCAAAGGACCTGCAAACTGAGTGAAGGTATCGCTTAAAATGATAACCTGTGTAAGACTGCGAAGCTCATCAAGAAATTCCTTTGCGCCCTCCATAGGCTCGATTTTGCCAATTGTTTCCTGAACCTCTTTAAGTCCCAAGCCGTGTTGCTTGAGAATATCGAGACGGTATCTCATAAGCTTGTCGTAATCGGGCTCATCTCTTGTTGTCTTTTTAAGCTCGGGAATACCGCTTTCCTCTGCAAAAGCAATCCAAATTTCCGGTACCAATACGCCTTCCATATCAAGGCATACAATGTTCATATCACTCATAGTTTTTCTCCATTCTTAAAGTTATGGTTTACTAATAAATTATATATCATTCATAAAGAGATTTCAACAGTTGATTACCAGCCGTCAATCTCTCCCCTTTGCAATGCGCCGACAATTTTTTTCCGAAGCTGCGGATAGTCCTTTTCAAGCGAAAGCAAAAGCTCCTTGACCGTCTGCCTCTGCGTAACCTTATCGGCAGGGCATTTGCTCTTTACTATCGGCAATTCAAGGCGGCTTGCTGCCCTTGCAACGTCCTTTTCATAGCAGAAAACCATAGGTCGTATCAAATACAAGTCCTTATTCGACAAATACGAAACAGGCGAAAAGCAGCCTATCGTTCCGCCGTTAAAAAGGTTCATTATAACAGTCTGTGCCGCATCGTCCAAATGATGCCCGAGCGCTATTTTATTGCACCCGGCTTCTCTGGCTGTATCGTGCAATATTCCCCTGCGCATTTTAGCACAAAGCGAGCAGGGATTTTTCTCTTTTCTGTCAACAAAAATCACTTTATAAAGGTCTGTTTTCTTGACTATATATTCAACGCCCAATTCATTGCAAAGCGTCTGAACACGGCTGAAATCTCCGTCCTCGAAATTGAAGCGATAGTCAAGCGTTATCGCCACGACCTCAAACTTTTTCGGATAAAACTCCCTAAGTCTTGCAAGAGCGTACAAAAGAGCGAGTGAATCCTTACCGCCCGAAACACCGACGGCAATTCTGTCTCCCTCGTCAATCATACTGTATTTGTCAACCGCCGCCCTCGTAAGGCTCAAAAGCTGTTTCATTAAATCACCGTAAATTATTTTACCGCATTTTGCGTTCAATGTAAATAAAAAACGTATTTTGAAATATAAAAATCCCGTCCACACGTCAGTATGAACGGGATTAAATCACTCATTGATTTTTAATTTTAATCTTCTCTTTTACGCTTTTTAATGCAAACGGGAATAACTATCGCCGCTGTAACAGCTACCGCAGCCGCACCTACAAGCGAATAGGTCTTAAAGCCTGTCTTTGCAATATCAGCTTTGTCTACCTTGTTGGCATTGTTCTGTGCGCCGTTTGTATCTGTTGCATTTCCGCCTTGATTTGCACCGCCCGTCGAGTTGTCAACGTTTCCGTGCTCTTTGGAAACTATCTTGCCCTCGCCTCTGTGTCCCGTTGTCTGTGTCGGGTCAAAGGCAAGCGTGCGCATCTTAACTCTGCAAAGGTCATATGTGCAAAGTCTGAGTGCGTTGCCGAAGCCTATCGGGTCTTTTTCGTAGGTCTGTTTCATATTTGTTGTCATCTGAAGCTTCTCCGCAAAGTACCAAAGAGAAGTAAGGCAAGCGTCGTTTCTTGCATAGGTTGCAAGTACGGGGTCCATATAGTTAGCGCCTGTTACGTTGATATAAGCGTCCGAAACAACGAAGCCGTCAAAGCCCCACTCGGTACGCAAAAGGTCGGTTATAAGAGCCTTGTTACCGCTGCACCAATCTGCGCCTATTCTGTTGTAAGCTGACATAATGCCCCAAGCCTTGCCCTCTTTTACCGCTATTTCAAACGGCTCAAGATAAAGCTCACGCATTGCCTGCTCATTTGTCCAGGTAAACAAGCCTCTTGTCTGCCTGTTTGTCTCCTGATCGTTACATACGAAGTGCTTAACAGTAACAACAAGCTTCTGGCTCTGTGCACCTCTTGTTACAGCAGCTGCCATCTTACCCGAAAGCAACGGATCCTCTGAATAATACTCAAAGTTTCTGCCGCCCATAGGGCTTCTGTGAAGGTTGCAGGCAGGAGCGTACCAAATGTGCGTGCCAAGCTCCTTTGCCTCTTTACCTACCGACTCACCGTAAGCATAAGCAAGGTCGTCATTCCAGCTGCTTGCAAGTGCAAACGCAACGGGGTATGCGATACCCGACTCCTTATAGAGAAGTCCGCCCTCGCCCTTAACGGTAGCAGGACCGTCATTATCAACTGTTGTCGGAACGCCGAGCCTCTCAAGTCCGAGAGTCTTGTATCCGCTTTCGCAAATCATATCAATCATTTCTTCAACCGTGAACTGATCGAGGAACTTGTCCCAAAGCGAATTATCAGCGGCAACGTCGGCAAGCATTATTGCGCCATCCTCATAAACAACGCCTGTGTTCTGAATAACGCCTTCCGTTGTGGGCAACGGTCTTGTATCGCAATCCTTAACAGCCTGAGTTGCAAGGAAATCTGTCGGAGCCGACGGCTTTGAATAAAGTCCGTCTGTTCTTGAAAGATAATTGAATGAGCCGAGTGCGTTATCAAAATGGTTTTTGATTTCAACGCCTGTTGTATCGTCGTTCTTAATTACCTTTGTTGTCGGAACCTCATAGTTGTAAACAGCCTCGAAGTCTCTTACCGTATGTCCGAGCTTAATCTGATATGTACCGGCATCAAGCACCCATGCCTGTCTGTTCTTATAGTCATAGGAAGCCATATCGTCGGTATCAAAGGTTATCGTTACCTTATCGCTGTGTCCGGGAGCGATAAGCTTTGTCTTTGCATAGCCTGCAAGCTCAATGGAGCTCTTTTCAATTCCGCCTGAATAGTACGGTGCCGAGAAATAGAGCTGTACTACGTCCTTGCCTGCATATTCGCCCGTGTTCGTAACCTTAACCGTTACCGAAATCTTATTGCTGTCAGCCGAATAATCTGTTACCTCCCAATCAAAGGAAGTGTAGGAAAGACCGTATCCGAACGGGAAAAGAACTCTGTTCGGAGCAAAGGTTTCAAAGTATCTGTAGCCTACATATATGCCCTCCGCATAGTTGACAAAATACTTTGCAACCTGATCGGAATAAGCAAAGTTGCCGAAGTTTGCGGTTGTGGGATAATCGGAAATGTTGTAAGCAATCGTATCGACAAGCTTACCCGACGGGTTTATCTCGCCCGACAGTACCTTACCGATTGAATCTGCGCCGAACTCACCGGGTGTCCACGCAAGCATTACAGCGTTAACATTTCGATAGTCGTTTATCCAATCAAGCTCAAGAATGTTACAAGTGTTGAAAATTATAATTACATTTCTGAAATTACGGTCGAGCTTTTTGATTATAGCCTTTTCAGTATCGGTAATTTTAATTTCTTCGGGAGTCAAGTCCGCCATTTCCGCACCTGTTCTTGTAATAACAAAAATTGCGGTATCGGAGAAGTCCTTTGCGTTTTTAAGTATGCTCGGAGTAAGATTTTCTGCGGGAAGCTCCTGCTGAATTTTACCGTTGAGCATCTGCAAAAGCATATCTACGAAGCCTTGTCCCGTTTCAGCTATTGAGTGTTTTTTAGCCCATTCCTTATAAACATTGAGCAATTCCTCATTGTACTTTATGCCTGCGTTTTCAAGTCCCTGATAAAACGAAATCGCATTTTCGGCAACTACCGAGCCTGAGCCGCCTCCGCCGAGTGCGAATGCTATTGAGCCCATACCGAATACGTTTACCTTCTTATCGGTAAGCGGTAAAGCGTTTTTCTCGTTTTTAAGAAGAACTATGCCCTCTGCCTCCATCTGCTTTGCGACGCTTTCGGCGTTTTTCTTCGTTGAAGCCGAAATACTGCCCGCAAATGCCAAGGTTACCGTTGACATCATTATCAACAGGCAAAGAACAGCGGCAAGTATGCGTTTTGACACTTTCATTTTTCCACCTCTAAACAATATGTTTTATATACAATCGTACATTATAATAATACATAATTTTAACCAAAAAATAAAGACATATTTACCTTTTGTTCAAAAAATTGGCAACCTGCATTAAAGAAGTATTAACATTTTAGTTAAAAAGTCTAAAGAACGAAATCACTTTGTGAAGCGAGTGCTAAACCATACAAAAAAGCTCCCCGAAATATGCTTTCACATACTCGGGGAGCTCCAACGCATTTATTGTGCTAAAAATGTAATTTTGAAGCAAAACTGCCTTATTAACACTCAGCCTTATGTTGTATGCTTATGCGTTTTCTTCCTTCATCTTCGCAAAGCATTCGCTGCAATAAACGGGTCTGTCATCTCTGGGCTGGAAGGGAACTTTAGCCTCTCCGCCGCAGCTTGCACATGTTGCTGTGAACATCTGTCTCTCGCCTTTTACCGCATTCTTTCTTGCGTCACGGCAAGCCTTACATCTCTGAGGCTCGTTTACAAAGCCTTTCTCAGCGTAAAACTCCTGCTCGCCTGCTGTGAATACGAACTCATTGCCGCAATCTTTGCAAATAAGGGTCTTGTCTTCGTACATTTTAGTAACCTCGCTAAAATAAAAAATATTTTTACCCCCAACGGACTTGCACCGTCACATAAATCAAAATGCTCTCCTTCGAGAAGGGCTTGTTATTTGAATAATTTAAGCTTTTTTCTTGCTCTTTGAAGCGTTCCGTCAACAGCCTTGACGGTTGTGCCCGTCTTATCGGCTATTTCCTCATACGAAAGGCCGCTTAAAAACAGAAGCAACGCCTCACGTTCCTTGCTTGAAAGCTCGGAATCAATAAACTCAAAAATTCTTTTATATCCGTCCTCGCCGATAAGCTGCTCCTCAAGCGACTGTGAGGACGCCACATCCGAGTCGTCGGTCGAAAGGGAAATCGCTTTATCAAAAAAGACGCTTTTCTCCGAGCGCTTGCGAATTACGGAAAGAAGCCTGTTTTTAACACAGACATTGAGATAGGTTTTGAAGCTTGCGCCTGCGTCCTTGTTATATGTTCCGATAGCGCAAAGAACGCCTATCATACCCTCCTGAGAAAGGTCGGCAAATTCAAAGCCGTTGCCCGAAAAGCTTTTCGCCTGTGCCTCGACAATGGGCAAAGCCATATCGACAAGCCTTGAAACAGCGTCCTTATCGCCCTGCTGTGCAAGAGTGAGAAGTCCTGCAATTTCTTCCTCGGAAAAACCGTTAATACACTCAGACAACCCAATTACCTCACACAACAAACATATAAAGCAAAAACATAAAACTTATCCACAATAGAATAATTATAACAGATTTCTAAATAAAGTCAAGTTTTTTGTGTAACTTGTAGAATTGCATTAAAACAGGCGGCTTATTTTGTTCAAACTCCACAAAAGCAAGCCGCCTAAAGCTTAAAATATTACATTTAAGAGGATAGTCAGCACACTCGCCGCCATAAGCACGGCAAGAAAAACGCAAAGACCTTTAACAATTTTTCGATTATTGAACATATCAGCTTTCACCTTGTTTCCCGTTATTTGATACCCATAATTTTTTCCATATCGCAGGAAATTTCATTTGTAAACGCCTCAGCCGACGCCCTATCCGAAGCCACAGCGGTAATATAAATCTTTATCTTCGGCTCTGTGCCCGACGGACGAACTATTACGCCGCTGCCCGACGGAAGCTTATATGCCAAAACGTTTGATTTCGGAAGCTTGATTTCCTCAACCGTGTCCGATTTCGTGTCCGTCCTTGTGCTGAGCTTATAGTCAGAAACCTCAACAACCTCTCTGCCTGCGATCGTTTTCGGCGGATTATTGCGAAGCTCGGTCATCATATCGCTCATCTTCTGCATACCTGCCGCACCCTCAAAGCCAAAGTTGAGAAGGGCATTTAAGAACATACCGTACTCCTTGTATATGTTCTGCATTTGATTGTAAAGGCTTATACCTTTACTCTTATAATAAGCCGCCATTTCACAGATAAGCATTGACGCAACAACAGCGTCCTTATCTCTTGCGTGTGCGCCTCTCAAATATCCGTAAGACTCCTCCATACCGAGAATAAAGCGGTCAGTTTCGTTCTTCTTTTCAAGCTTTGTTACAAGCTCGCCGATATACTTAAAGCCCGTGAGCAAATCCGCAGTTTCTGCGCCGTATTTGCTTGCGATAACGGAAACGAGATGTGAGGTAACAATCGTTTTTACGACAATCGGATTTTTCGGAAGTCTACCCTGCTCTTTAAGTGAGGAAAGAATATACTCCGTGAGCATAATTCCGACTTCGTTACCTGTCATAAGCTTGTATTCGCCGTTATCAAGCACCGCAATTCCGACTCTGTCGCAGTCGGGATCAGTGGCAAGAAGCAAATCAGCCTTTCTTTCCTTTGTCATTTCAATTCCGCACTCGAAAACCTGCTTGATTTCGGGATTCGGGAACGGGCAAGTGGGGAAATTGCCGTCGGGAAGCTCCTGCTCCTTTACAACTCTGACATCCTTAATTCCCATTCTGTCAAGAATTGCTCTAACATGCTTATTGCCCGTGCCGTTAAGCGGAGAATAGATAACAGACAAGTCCGCTTTTTCGCAAACATCGGGGTTAACTCTTGCTTTAAGAACTTCATTGTAGAAGCTCTCGACAACATTATTTGAAATGTACTCGATTGTACCGTCAGCCAAAGCCTTGTCAAAATCGGCAGTCTTTGCACCCGAGAACATATCGACATTTTGAATAAAATCATAGGTTTTGGCAGCCGCTTCGTCGGTCATCTGATAGCCGTTGGGGTCATAACACTTGTAGCCGTTATATTTTGCAGGGTTATGGCTTGCGGTTATGATAATACCCGAGCTGCACTTATAGTAACGAACGGCATATGAAAGCATGGGTGTCGGAACAAGCTCCGGATAGATATACACCTTAATTCCGTTACCTGCAAGCACCGAAGCTGCCGAGCGAGCAAACACATCAGACTTAATTCTTGAATCATAGGCTATCGCAACCGACGGATTTTCAAATTCCGAGTTGAGATAATCCGCAAGTCCCTGTGTTGCCTGATTTACGGTATATATATTCATTCTGTTTGTGCCTGCACCGATTACGCCTCTGAGTCCGGCAGTACCGAATTCAAGGTTTTTGTAGAAGCGGTCAAGAATTTCATCCTCGTTGCCGTTTATATTTTCAAGTTCTTCAACAAGATCTGCATCGGCAGTTGCCTTTTCACTCCAAAGCTTATAAAGAGCGTTTATATCATTCATATTCTTAACACCTCTTAAAAGAATTCATATATATTATAAACAATTCGTTTGTCAAAGTAAATAAAAATTTGTAAATGAACTCGCTCTCGAAAAAATTGATAAGCCGGAACCGATTTGCGTATCAAAAAGCGCCCCCGTTACGGGAGCGCTCCGTTTGTTTTATTTTTCGTTTAATTGCCTTGAGTAAACCTCGGCGCCGTCCGAATTATATCCCGTAACGGTATAAATTTTTGAATAATCAACGGACAAATCAATACGCTTGACAAAACAGTTGTTCGGGTCAACATCGAATTCTTCCGTCTTTTCAAGTCCTTTATAGGTATATGTGCAGCTTACCTTTGCAAGCTTTACGGTGTTGAGCGAATAAAAATAAGCCACTCTGCCGTCCGCACCGTCATCTCCTGTACATTCAATAAAGAATGTGCCAACCTCATCTTTGGGATAGGAAGCGTTTGCATAATACGAATACCTGTTCTTTATATCAATACCGAAACACTTAGGATTGCGAAAAACAAGTAGCTCACTGCTTCCGTTTCCATCATCTACGGTTTTGGCAAAAACCTCAAATGTTGTGCCGGCATATTTCAGCGTATCGACCTTTTCAAACTTATCCGCACCGCCGTTTTCCGAAAGAATATCCGCCTCCGCCATTGAACCGCCCAAGCAATATGAAATATAGCCCGTCAAAGCAATTACCAGCACCGCAACGACCGATAAAATCATAATTGACTTTTTGTTATTTCGCATACAATCACTTCCAATGTAATTAAATTATAATATATTATAATATATATGTCAACTTTTTCAAAATACACAAGTAATTTACAAATAACAACAAAAAAGCAGGACAAGGCTGAGTATTCATAAGGCAGTTTTGCTTCAAAACAACATCTTTTTGCACAATAATTCGTTAATCCCCGCAGATATGCGTCAGCATTATCTGTGGGGATTGCCTTTTCTTGCATCAAAAATATATTATTTTGAAGTGCGTTGCAGTTTCGTAGCTATAAAAATTCTT
>DAVZHW010000050.1:0-12449 GCA_052273625.1 Candidatus Fimenecus sp.
TTTTGTGCGGCGCTCCAAGCCGCATAAACAAAATCGGGATACCGCAAGAGGGCAACAGCTGTTGAGCGTAGCGAAACGCAGGGAGAGAAAGCAATAAACAGTAAGTTTTCTGTATCTCTCCCTCAGTCATTTTTCTTCGAAAAACGACAGCTCCCTCGTCAGAGGGAGCCGGAATTTCAACCGATTTTTCAATTTGATATTAACCAAAAACAGAAATATATTGCTAATTTCCTCGGCGGCAGCAAGCCACCGTCCTACCACGTTTGATATTTTTTTCAATTCATTGTGCTGTCTTTGCGGCGAACTTTTCTCTTATGCCCCTGCTCGTCAACGATATAGGTATTGTCAAGCTGTGCGACAAGGTTTTTCTTGAATGCCGCAAGGTATTCCCGACGAAGCTTCGCCTGCTCTGCCTTTTCCGCCTCGGTCAAGCCCTCCGCCTTTTCCTTATGTGCCAATTCGTTTATTCTTTTTAATCTCTCTGTCTCCATTTTTATCTTTCCCCACAATAATTTTTCCTTTTATATGATAACATAAAATAATATCGGTTTACAAGTAAATAAAAATATACTAAAATATATATAAATAAAAACGAAACAGGTGCGATATGAATTTTAAGCTGTCCGAAAAAGTAAACAGCATTATAAAGCTTCTCAAGGCGAACGGATACGAAGCGTATGCCGTCGGCGGTTGCGTGCGTGATATGGTTATGGGCGTTGCTCCCAGCGATTTTGATATTACGACCTCTGCCCTACCCGAGGAGACAATGCAGGTTTTTAAGGATTACAGAATTATCAAAACAGGAGTTAAGCACGGCACGGTTACGGTCATTTGCGACCACGAGCCGTTTGAGATTACGACCTATCGGATAGACGGCGATTATCTTGACAGCCGCCACCCCGAAAGCGTGAGCTTTTCCCGAAATCTCAAGGACGACCTTGCAAGGCGGGATTTCACGGTGAACACGCTCTGCTATAACGAGGAGGACGGTCTTATCGACCTTTTCGGCGGCGTTGAGGATATTGAGAATAAAATTATCCGTTGTGTCGGCGACCCCGAAAAGAGATTTTCCGAGGATGCGTTGAGAATTATGCGTGCATTGAGATTTTCTGCGACTCTCGGCTTTTCTATCGACGGAGAAACGGCAAGGCGCATACATTCTCAAAGGGATTTGCTCAAAAACATTGCCGTTGAACGCATAAGAGACGAGTTCACAAAGCTCCTTTGCGGCAAAAAGGCTTTCGGCGTTTTGAGCGAATTTCACGATGTTATCGAGGTGTTTATCCCCGAATTTGCCGAGCTTTTCGACTGCGAGCAGAACACGCCTTACCACGTTTACGACGTCGGCTGCCACACTCTCCACGCTCTGCGTGCCGTTGAGAACGAAAAAGCGCTTAAAATAACTATGTTTTTCCACGATTTCGGAAAGCCAAAGGCTAAATTTACCGACTCTGACGGAGTTGACCATTTTAAGTGTCACGCTTCAATCGGTGCAAAAATGAGCCGTGAAATTCTCAAGCGTATGCGCTATGATAACAAAACCATTGAAAAGGTATCGACGCTTATCGGCATACATTCAGAGCCGTCCCCGAGGACGAAAACCGACGCAAAGCTCCTGTTGAGCGAGGTCGGAGAGGAAAATTACAGGGATTTCATCAAGGTACGCCGTGCGGACTGTCTTGCAAAGGCAGACCCGCATTCTCACGACGAAAAGCTCAAGACTATGCAAGACCTGCTCGATGAAATAATCGGAAACAACGAGTGCTATCGGCTTTCCGATTTGAAAATTGACGGAAACGACCTTATAAAAGCAGGATTTTCCGACGGCAAGGACATAAGCACGGCGTTGCAGATTTTGTTCATTGAGGTCTTGGTTGACAACGAAAAGAACAACAAGGACTACCTTGCTTCAAAGGCAAAGGCTATATTAGAGGATTTTCGATGACAAGAAGGTTACAGTACGCAATCCCCAAAGAATATTCGTCAAGACGGGTGCTTGATTTTCTCAAGCACCTCGGTTTTTCACACCGTCTTATTACGAAATTGAAGCAAACGCCTGACGGAATATTATTAAACGGCGAGCATATTCGGACAATCGACCCTATGAGTGAGGGCGATATACTCGAAATAAATCTGCCGACGGACAAAAAAGAAAGCATTTCAATTCCCGTAGAAATGCCGCTTGATATAATCTATGAGGACGACGATATTTTGGTGCTGAACAAGCCTGCGATGCTTGCTGTGCACGAAAGCCACAATCATTTGGGCGACACGCTTTCAAATGCGGTTGCGTTTCATCTGAAAAAAGAGGGCAAGCCGTCGGTTTTCAGGGCTGTCGGCAGGCTCGACAAGGGCACCTCGGGACTTATGGTCTGCGCCCTGAACAGATATGCCGCTTCCCGTCTCTCCGGCAAGATAAAAAAGCAATATCTTGCGATAGCTACGGGAATTTACGAGGGCGAGGGTACGATTGACGCACCTATTTTCAGACCCGACCCGATTTTGACTGTGAGAACGGTTGACGAGCGTGGAGAAAGGGCTGTTACGCATTGGACAGCCTTGAAAAATGACGGTGAAAATACGCTTTTGAGAGTAAAGCTTGAAACGGGCAGAACGCACCAAATAAGAGTTCATTTCGCATCCCTCGGCACGCCGCTTGTGGGCGACACAATGTACGGCACACCCGACGGAAGAATTTGCCATCAGGCGTTGCACTGCTGCGAATGTCGGTTTGTTCATCCCGTTAAGAATGAGGAAATGCACTTTTTTTGCGATATGCCCGACGATATGAAAAGCATTATAGAATAAAAAACCCTCGGATAAAAATTCACATCCGAGGGTTTTTGTTGTGTGTTGTGTTTTATTCCCAATTTATATTGAGAGCGTCGATTTTAAGACCGTTATTTGTAGGCTGCCAATCCTTGCCGAGCGAAACGCTGTCCTGCGAGCATTTCATATTGACTGTGGTAAGGCTTGTGCAGTTGAAAAACGCATAATCTCCTATCGCAGTAACGCCCTTAGGAATTGTGATTTCCTTGAGCGACGAGCAATAACCGAAGGCGTCCTTTTCAATCAATGTTACATTTTCGGGAAGTGAGAAATTCTCCATTGCCGAGCATTTGAAGAACGCTTTTTCACGGATTTCCGTCACGCTGTCGGGAAGCACGATTTCACTTATGACAGAGCACTTATAAAACGCCTTTGTAGCGATTATTTCAACGCCGTCGGGAACGGTATATGTACTTTCCTTAACCTTTTGCGTTTTACCGTCAGAAGCGGTTTTTTCAACCTCTGTAACGTCCTTTGCAAGCGGATAGAAAAGCAGCTGCTTCATATCCTTTGTAAACAGCACGCCGTCAACCGAGCAATAATACTCGTTTTCGGGGCTGACATCAAACCTTTTGAGCTTCTGATTGTTTTCAAATGCCCAAGAGCCTATCTTGCTGACATTTTTGCCTATCCTTATAACCTCTGCATTTTCAAGGTTACAGCCTGCGAAATCGGCAATTTCGGTTACGGGGAGATCCTCGTATTCGTCAGGAATTTCAAACTCCGTTATGCCCGATTTATTTGAAAATTCCGTAACGGTGCAAGAGGCTTCACCCTTTTCATAGACAAGCAGCTCGCTACCGAGTCCTATTTCCTCGCCACAGCCCGAGAACAGTACGCCTATCAAAATTACAAGTGCGAGAATTACCGCTGTTTTTCTTTTCATATTACCGCCTCCTGCTCATTTGATTTCGATTTGCCTTCAACACGCTCTTTCAGCTCTGTAACGCACCTTTCGTATTTTTCCTTTGTCAAGTCATAGAAAACGAACGGAAGTGTGACGAATACAAGTGAAATTATCGTAGCCCAAGTGTAAATTGAGAATACATTTGTGAGGATTTGCGAGTCATAGAGAACATCCCAGTCGGATGTAAAGCCTATGAGCTTGAGGAGATACGGTACAATGTAGCTCAAGCCCATTGTAACAGGGTTTAAGAACCAAGTGAACACGCCCGACATAGAGTCTGCACGCTCACCGAAACGCCATTGATGATAAATCTGAACATCTGCGCCGAGTCCTGTGCTGACGCCGTCAACGACAGGTTGAATTGTATTTTTGAGCGTAAGAGAAATCAAGAAAATGTAGATATTTCCCATCTTTACCGCAAGCACTATGCCGAAGCACATTAGAATTGTCAACGCCCTTGAAATAAGCAAAATATTACGCTTTTCAAACTTACCCGTGAGTATCGGGCACATAATATTGCCGACGGTCATTCCGACAACAACGATATTTGCCGCTATTCCCGAGAACCACTCCATTCTCAACGAATATATAAACCACCAAGAGAGCAGGTTGCCTATAAGCCACTGATAAAGGCCGAGAGTGTTCGAGATATTTATAATCCAGAAATACTTGTTTTTAAGTACATTTTTAGCTCCCTTGAAGAATGTTACTTTTTCTCTTTCTTCAATCGGCGCTTCGATTACACGCTCCTTGCATTTTACCGCAAACAATGACACAAGCACGCCCAAGAAACTGAAAATCGGAACGAAAACTTTATATGTTTTAAGGTTCAAATAACCGCCTGTTACGGAGATGAGCAACGGCATTACCATACCGATAATCGACGGAAAAAGTCCTGTTATAATCGGCACTATCGAATACAGTCGCTGTCTTTCCTGCGAGTTCGGTGTAATAAATGCCACAAGTCCGTTGATGCCTACGAAGTTGTTATGGAAGAACAATGCAAGCGAAAAGCCGAGGTTCAAAACTATCAAACGCTTTGTGTAGCTCATTTCAAGAAGCGGTAAATACGGAATTATCGAGGTGATAATCGCCGCCGGCAATCCGCAAGCTAAAAACATAGGCTTTAATCTGCCGTACTTTGCGCTGAACAGACGGCGAACCGCCCATGTGAAATAGTTTGTAATTCCCGCAACGAGCAAGCAGTTTCCGACGAGCTGCGGAAAACCCTTGATGATAAACTCGAAATTTTCCGAAGGAATGAAATAGCAGCATATTCCGACGATAATTTCCGACAGATACGCAAAATGTGCAAACCGTTTCATCTTCGGCGTCAGCCTGCCGTGATTTTCGTAAATCAAAACTCCGACAGGGTTAAACACGATAAGAGCATAGTTGATTACCGTGCCTATAATTCCGATTATGGTAAAGTCAAGGTTTGAAATACCCATAATCGAGCCTGTGAAATAGGTTGCGGCAAAGGTCATTATAGCAGAAAAGGTTATATAAATATATGTACCCGCCTGTGCCAAGGTGTAAGCCGCCGCCTCGGAGAGTGAAAGATACTCGCCCTCGTTAGGCTTATCCCAATGCTCTTTGACATAAGACGGCGCCTGCTTTACCTTTGCGGTAAGCTCTTTGACTTTCATAATATACCCCCCATATAAAAAGAAAAGGGCGGATATTTAATCCGCCCTGTATTCACCTATAATCAGCCGTTAAGAAGTGCAAAAATCTTCTTATTCGACTTGTAAAGATTTACATAGGCTTCGTAGTTTCTGTCATATACCGCCTTAAGAGAATAGTCCGGTATGAAGGTCTTTGCTGCGGGAATAAGTTTTTTCGCCTGTGTAATGTCGTCGATAATTCCCGTACCGACAGCTATTGTGATTGCCGCACCGACTGCGCCGATGTTCTGCGGACTTTCAACCGTTTCAACGGTTCTGCCCGTGCAGTCTGCGAGGATTTGACAAGTGACATCGGAAAGAGCGCCGCCACCGACAAATCTCAATGTTTTAGAGGTCTGTATCTTCTTCTCCTGCGTTTCAAGGAACCAGCGAAGATGGAAGCATACGCCCTCATAAACGGCTCTTATCATTTCGGATTTTCCTGTATCAAGGCTTATGTTGAAGAACATTCCCCTTGCATTCGGATCCTCAAACGGGCAACGGTTTCCGTGAAGCCACGGGGTGAAAATTACACCGTTAGAGCCTGCCGGAACTTCGCTGATTACATCTGCCATATATTCAAACAGGTCTGTATAAACCTTTTCAATATCGCCCTTTGCACGCCTTAAATCATGGCTTTTATCGATATAAATATCAATCTCGTCAAGTGCAAGGTGATCCTTTACCCACTCAACGCATTTGCCTGCGGTTTCAAGCTCCGCAAAGTAGTTGTAATATCCGTCCTTTGCGCCGACAATAGCCGCTACCATTGCGCTTGTATCGACAATCGATTTGTCAACAACGGTTGATACCCAACCCGATGTGCCCTGATAAATGTGCGTGTCACCGAGTTCAACAGCGCCTGCTCCGACACCGATAAGCGAAGCGTCTCCGCCGCCGCCGAATACCGCCGTACCCTCCGCAAGTCCGAGCTCCTCCGCCGCTTTTTCGGTAAGCTCGCCGACCTTGTCCGTGGATTTTACTATCCTTGCAAGATGATTCATATTTACACCGAGCATATCGCACATCTGCTTGCTCCATGTCTTTTTATGAATATCGTAAATCATTGTCGAAAAAGCCGAGTCGTGAGTCATAACGAACTCGCCCGTCATTCTCGCTATGAGATATTCCTTAACATCAAGCCACTTATGTACCTTGTTGAAATTTTGAGGCTCATTGTTCTGAGTCCACTTATATTTCCAAATCGGGTCTTTTACGGAAAGCGGCGCCGCACCTGTAATCGCAAGTGACTTCAAAACCTTGACGGCATTGCCGCCTGCTATCTGCGGTGCGCCTCCCATACCCTCTTTTAATTCCCGGGTTGCACGCTGGTCCATATAGCTGAATGCCCGTCTTACGGCATTTGCGTCCTTATCTACAAGTACAACGCCCTGCATCTGCGAACAGAATGAAATGCCCGAAATCTTTTTCTTATTGATTTTGGACTTTTTCATAACATGATTTGTGCAGTTACGCATAGCCTCCCACCACTCGTCAGGATCCTGCTCTGCGCCTCCGTTTGGCATAACATAAAGCTTGTATCCCTCACTGTGAGCCGAAATCAACTCAATCTTGTCGCTGATGGAAAAAATACAGGTTTTAACGCCCGTAGTTCCTATGTCGTAAGCTATAACATATTTTTCCTCTGCCATCTAAATTTCTCCCTTATCCTAAATGTAAATATATAAACACTTTTGCAGACTTTTTATTTTTTCAAAGCGGATTTAATGAATTTCAAGCATTGCTCGACAACAAAATCGTCCTTTTCAAGTATGCGGTCGCCTGCGTAAATCTTAAAACGCTCTTTGTAATAATCGCACGCATAGGAGAACTGAAGCGACATAAACATATTGTCAAGAAGATATGCCGCAAAAGCCGAATCAATATCGGTTCTGACATCGCCCGCCTTTTTGCCCTGCTCGATAGCCGTATAATAAATCCTCGCCGTCATAGACTCCATTTCATTTGCGAAATACCCTGCAAAACGAGGGTTACTCTCGTTGGTCATAACATTGTAGAATTTGATTATAAGCTCATTTTCCTTTGAATACTTCTGAATGGTGCGAAGTATCTGCTCGACCTTTAGAAGTATATCCTCATCACTCTGCAAAAGAGCCGTGAGCAAATTGTCCATAGTCGCAATATTGTAGTTTACTATGGTCAGGAACAAGTCCTGCTTATTGTCAAAATACTTGTAAAGCGAGCCCACGCTTATCTGTGCTTTTTTGGCAATATCATTGATGTTTGCGTTCTCAAAGCCCTTGAGCGCAAACTCCTTTGTTGCGACATCTATAATTCTCTCTCGCTTTTCCTTTGAGATGTTGTCAAATGTCGGCTTATGGTGTTTTTTAAGATCCAAAAACTATCACCTTATCGTTCCGAATGGCTTATGACATTTAATGTCAACCGTGCCTTTATATATTTATTTATTTTATCATACAACAAGCCGGTATTACAAGAAAAAAACGAAAAAAACATCTAAATTCAACAATACATAAAATTCCATTGCAGATATTTGTACATATTGCACATAGAAAATAAACTTGTTTGCAAAAACAAATAATGATATACTGATATAAGGCTGATTTCGGAGGCTAAAAGATGAAAATTATAAATAAAATTATCCGTAAATTGTCGGGTGCGGAATTGGCGCAACAGCAGATGGCTGAAATTTTGGGCGGAAAGGCAAACGAAAGTATTATTCCCCTGCTTCGCAAAGCGGGTGCGGACGGTTGCGTTTTGCTTAAAAATAACGGCTCTTTACCGTTTAATCAAAATGACTCCGTTGCGGTTTTCGGCAGAGTTCAGAACGATTGGTTTTTCGTCGGGAACGGCTCGGGCGGTGATGTCTGCACACCGTATAAAACAAGTCTTATCGACTCAATCGAGGCAGAACAGCCGTTTAAGATTGATTTGCGGTTAAAAGAAAAGTACAAGACCTTCAGCGACACCCACAAGGTTGACCCGGGCTTTTGGGCGCATTGGCCTCGTTTTTACCCCGAAATGAAAATATCGGACAGCGAAGTTAAGAGCGCTTCGGAGAGAAATACAAAGGCGATTGTGGTAATCGGTCGTTCCGCAGGCGAGGACAGGGAAAATGTGCTTAAAAAGGGCAGTTATTACCTTACCGACGCCGAAATAAAGCTGCTCGACTCGGTTACAAGGCATTTTGAGAGCGTAACGCTTTTGCTGAATATCGGAAGCTTGATTGACTTTGAAAAAATCGCTTCATATAATGATAAAATATCTTCGATTATGATTGTTTGGCAGGGCGGAATGGAGAGCGGAAATTCCGTCTGCGATGTGCTTTCAGGCAAGGCTTGTCCCTCGGGAAAACTCACGGACACAATAGCTCTTCGCTATGACGATTATCCCTCGGCGCACGATTTCGGCAACAAAGACGAAAACAAATACACCGAGGATGTTTTTGTCGGTTACAGATATTTTGAGACCTTCTGTCCCGAAAAGGTGCTTTATGAGTTCGGCTTCGGACTTTCTTACACCGAGTTTTCACAGGAGGTTATCAAAGCGGATTTTTCCGACGGCAAATTCACAGCCGAGGTTAAGATAAAAAATATCGGCAAGGTATCGGGCAGAGAGGTTGTTCAATTATATGCTTCTGCTCCGTTCGGGAAATTACCAAAGCCAAAAAAGGTACTCACGGCGTTCAAAAAGACCAAGCTTTTAGCACCTGATGAGGAAGAAATTATCACGCTTTCCTGCAATGAATATTCTTTCGCCTCCTTCGACGACGACGGCTCGACGGGAAACAAAAATTGCTATGTTACAGAGGGCGGAAATTACGAATTTTATATCGGCAAAAGCGTCAAATCTTGTGTAAAGGCATTTTCCTTTACACAGAGCGAAACAAAGGTACTCGAGCAGCTTTCCGAAGTCCTCGCAGTGCCCGATTCTATGCAGTTTAACAGACTTTTGTATAAAGCTGAAAACGGCGAAATCACACCCTGTTATTCTCCCGTTCCGTGTCGCACAACCAATCTTCACGATATAATTCTCAATGAGCTTCCGAAAGGTCAAAAATACACGGGTGACCGCAATATAAAGCTCCGTGATGTGCGTGACGGCAAGGCGAAAATGTCGGATTTTGTCGCTCAATTAAGTCCCGACGAATTGGAGCTTATCACACGAGGCGAAGGTCCTATGAATTCCTCGCTCGGCGCAAAGGGTAACGCAGGCGCTATCGGCGGCGTGAGTGAGTCCTTGCGTGAAAAAGGTATTCCGCCGATTATCACGACCGACGGTCCGTCGGGCATAAGGCTTCTGTCCTCCTGCTCGCTTATGCCGTGCGGTACAGCTCTTGCCTGCACCTGGGACACGGAGCTTATCGAAAGCCTTTTTGACGAAATGGGCAAGGAAATGGTCGAAAAAGGAACCGATGTGCTTTTAGCGCCCGGAATGAACATACACCGCAACCCGTTGTGCGGACGAAACTTTGAATATTATTCCGAGGACCCTGTTATATCGGGTAAAATGGCGGCGGCTACCGTTTTGGGAATACAGAAAAACGGCGTCAGTGCCTGCCCGAAGCATTTTGCGTGCAATAATCAGGAATACAACCGAAATCACAACAATTCCGTTGTTTCACAAAGGGCGTTGCGTGAAATTTATCTGAAAGGTTTTGAAATCTGTGTTAAAAAGGCGAAGCCGTGGAACATAATGACAAGTTATAACAAGATAAACGGCGTGTGGAGCCACTACAACTACGAGCTTTGCACAAGTGTACTTCGCAATGAGTGGAATTATGACGGCGCAGTTATGACGGATTGGTGGATGCGCTATGCACCCTCCCCCGAATTTCCCGAGCTTAACGGCAACGCATACAGGGTAAGGGCGCAGGTTGATGTGCTTATGCCCGGCGGAAAGACCGCTGTGAGCAAGTCCTTTGAGCCTGACGGCACGCTTCTTGAAACCTATCAAAAAGACGGCGGTATAACTCTCGGCGAAATGCAGAGATGTGCGGAAAATGTGCTTAATATGGCACTTCGCACGAACAAGGGTAAAAATTTATAATAAACGGAGCAGACTTATGGAAAAGTATCTCATCAACCCAAATCAGAAAATCAGCAAAATCAGCAAGGATATTTACGGTCATTTCAGCGAGCACCTCGGCAGATGTATCTATGACGGAATGTATGTCGGCGAAAACTCGGATATTCCGAACGTAAACGGTATGCGCTGCGACGTTGTAAACGCTCTCAAGGAGATGGGAATACCCGTTTTGCGTTGGCCGGGCGGCTGCTTTGCAGACGAATATCATTGGAAAGACGGTATCGGCGAGAAATCCAAGAGAAAAAAGATGATAAACACCCATTGGGGCGGTGTCGTCGAGGATAATTCGTTCGGCACGCACGAGTTTTTTGAGCTTTGCCGCCAGCTCGGCTGCGACGCTTACATTAACGGGAATGTCGGCTCGGGTACGGTCGAGGAAATGAACGAATGGGTTGAATATATGACCTTTGACGGCGTGTCGCCTATGGCTGAATTGAGGGCTGAAAACGGGCACAAGGAACCGTGGAAAATCAAATATTTCGGCGTCGGCAACGAGAGCTGGGGCTGCGGCGGAAATATGGATCCCGAATACTACGGCGACCTTTTCAAAAGGTACAACACATATGTCAGAGATTATGATTCTAACTATCACATAAACCGTATTGCCTGCGGCCCTAACGGCAACAACTATCACTGGACAAAGCAGGTTATGGACAAGGTAAAGTACCACGCAAACGGACTTGCGCTTCACTATTACACCGTGCCGACGGGAAATTGGGATCACAAGGGCTCGGCTACCGAATTTGACGTAGCTGAATACGACTCGACAATTTCAAAGGCTTATGAAATGGAGCTGCTTGTCAGCAATCATATCAAAATGATGGACAGCGTAAAGCCCGACCATAAGGTAAAGCTTGTAATTGACGAATGGGGCACTTGGTTTGACGTCGAGCCGGGTACAAATCCGGGCTTCCTCTATCAGCAAAGCACAATGCGAGACGCCGTTGTTGCAGGTCTTACGCTCAATATTTTCAACAAGCACGCCGACAGAATTATGATGGCTAACATTGCGCAGACGGTCAATGTTTTGCAGGCGGTCATCCTCACGGACGGCGACAAAATGGTGCTTACACCGACCTATCACATTTTCAAAATGTATAAGGATCATCAAGAAAACACGCTTGTCGGCTCGTTCCTTACAACAAAGGAGCTGACCTCGGAGATGAACAACAAAAAGGCTTATCCGCAGCTGACAGAATCGGCTTCGGTTGACGAAAACGGCGTTGTTTATTCGACGATTACCAACTGCTCGGCAAGTGAAGCGGTTGAAATCAAGTGTCAGGTTGCCGACACAAGCGTTACAAAAATCACGGCGGAAATCCTCACGGGCGATATCCACGACAAGAACGATTTTGAGAACGGCGAGAGGGTTACCGTAAAGGCTTTTGACGATTTTGAAATGACCGCCGACGGCTTTATTGCCACGATCCCCGCCTGCTCGATTGTGAAGTTCGTAATAAGATAATATGGAAAAATGCAAAAGATGTCTGCTTCGTGAAAGTGCCGAGGCTGACGTGTACGAGGATATTAAAAGCCGAATTGAAAGGCTGTCCGAAAGCGACAGAGCGGACGAACACACCTACAATTCACGCATTGAAATTTGCAAGACCTGCGAGCATTTGATTTCGGGCGTTTGTATGAAATGCGGCTGCTACGTCGAGTTCCGTGCGGCGTTCAAAAAGCAAGCCTGCCCGATAAAACGGTGGTAAAACCGTTGCGGAGTGAGGAGTAGGGACAACCCTTGCGGTTGTCCGCAATCCGCAAAAGTTAGTATTTCACACAAATTGAATTATATATCAAATAGTGTAGGGCGGCGGCTTGCTGCCGTTAGATTGTCACTGATATATGATGATTTACGGCTGATATGATATTGGAAAATTTCATATAATCCGTAGGGACAACCCTTGCGGTTGTCCGACATAGGCTCCCTCTGACGAGGGAGCTGTCATTTTTCGAAGAAAAATGACTGAGGGAGA
>DAVZHW010000051.1:0-11850 GCA_052273625.1 Candidatus Fimenecus sp.
AACTACCGTGTTCGGGATGGGAACGGGTGGACCCTCATCGTAATAAACACCGACTTGTGAGAAACTCTGTTCTGTGACTCATCTCTCAAGTGCAAGACAGAGTATACCACAACGATTTTTAAAAATCAAGTGTTTTTTTAATATTTTTTTACTTTTTTATGAATTATGACTTTATGTATACTTTTTCGACTTTTCCGATATAAATTTTATGAAAATCGCCGTTAGCATAATTATCCATAATACTTTCGTCAATAAAGCTGTCGGGAGTCATATCGGTAACAGCAATTTTCTTGAGAACCATAACAACATTTGCCTGTTCAAACGAAACCGCATTATCAACATCAATCGGAATGAAGCCTGTTTCCTTTGCCTTATCTATATCCCTGCCCGACTTTGAGCCACAGATGCCCAATTCCTTTTTATATCCGCCGTCAAAGAATGAGAGCGTAAATGTATCGTTCCTCTCCATATAGCCGAAGGTGTGTCTCTGAGGGCGTACAAAGCACGCTACAACGTCTTTTCCCCAAAGCTCGCCTACAAGTCCCCAGCTGACCGTCATAGTGTTCCAATCGCTTATATCGCCCGCTGTGAGCAACGCCCAATCGTCAGCTATCATTTCAACGGGTGATTTCTTCAAATCTCTGATATTTATTTCTTTAAGCATAAAAAGCCTCCTTAATTGTTTACTTAATTATTATATACTATTTTCTGTTTTATGACAACAAAAAGCGGAGAAATCCAAAATTTCAAATCTCTCCGCTTAATTTATTTACAGCTTATCAATACTGTTCGCTTTGACCCTGATTATAGAAATATCCGAACGGGTTGTAGGACTGTGTTGATGATTCCTCTGCAACGGTTGTGTTGTTGCCCTTATCCTCAACAAGTGCGACGGTAACCTCAAACTCTGTAATCTGATAATTGTTATCAACGTGGCAAATCGTAAGCGTGAGCTTATCGCCTACTTTTGAATTTTCAATCAAATCAGGCAGCTTATCCGTTGTGTCAAGGTCTTCGCCGTTAACCTTTGTGATAAGGTCACCGGGTGCAACCTGCGTGTTTACAAGCGGACTGTCCGTTGTAATGCTCTTAATAACAAGTGTGCCCGCAGGAAGTCCCTTAACGCCGACAAGCATACTGTATGTCTGACTTGCCTGTGCAGGCGTATAAGTTATACCAAGCTTAGCTCTGTCGGTAACATATCCGTGTTCGATTATATCGTTGTAAACAGCAACAAAGGTGGAACTCGGTACAGAGAAGCCCATACCCTCATAATCGGTACTTGAAATCTTTGATGAGTTAATTCCTATAAGCTGTCCTTTTGAGTTTACAAGCGCACCGCCTGAGTTACCGGGGTTAATCGCAGCCGTGTGCTGTATGCACTCCATTTCATAACCGATGCTGCTGTTTATAGGTCTTGCAATAGCGGAAACCATACCGTTTGTAAATGAGCCTGCGAAATCAACACCACCGGGGTTACCGATAGCATAAACCGTTTCGCCTACACTCAAAGAATCGGAGTCGCCTATTTCAACAGCTTTAAGACCTGTCTTTGCAATTCTCATAACCGCAATATCCGTCTTTGCATCATAGCCGATAAGCGTTGCGTCATACTGCGAATCGTCATAAAGCTGTACTTTAATTGTTCCGCCGCCTGAAACTACGTGAGCACAGGTAATAATGTAGGTATATTTGCCGTCCTTATCCTCGCCGACAATAATGCCCGAGCCTTCGCCGCTTTTCATATTCGCACCGCTGTTTGAATAGACAAGCACGCCAACCGAGGACTCTTTAACCTTATTGTAAACGCCTACCGCCGTAAGCTCTCCCGAGCTGTCGGTTTCAGAAGCAGAGCCTGAATCAGATGCCGAGAGTGTAGGACCGTCAACCTTAACCTTTGAGCTGTCCTTTTTATTGACAATTGAGAACACGGTAAGAAATACCGAGAGTGCCGCTATGACCGCAACAACGATTATAAATATCTTTAAGCCGTTCTTTTTGCCTTTTTCGTTATTGGTTGGTACGAAGTTGTCATTTACTGCATAACCGCTGTTTTGAGCGTTATACGAGTTTCCTGCGTGAAACGTATGGTTTTGCTGTGAATTCTGTCCGTAATAGACATAATTCGGTGTTCTGCCGTAGCCGTAGCTCCGGTTATAAGGGTTGCTTTGTCCATAATATCCGCCATTATTTTGAGGGTTATTGTAGCCGTTATTATACGGAGAATATCCGTTAGCTCCGCCTTGATTGCCTGAACCCTGTCCCTGCGGTTGGCTGCTTGTGCTGTCGGAGCTTACGTTTTGATTAAACTCCTCTTTCTTTTCGGTGTTTCCCGAAGGTTCATTATTCGGTGTTTTGTTTTCATCAAATTCGCTCATAGATATAAGCCTCCTGTTATGCCTTATTCCGATAATCGTTCGGAATAGTAAATTCAAATTGAGTATATTCATCCTCGACGCTTTCAGCGCTGACCGTACCGCCGTGAAGCTCTACAATAGTCTTAACAATGTAAAGACCGAGTCCTGCGCTTTTAGTGTCGTAGCTTCTTGATTTATCTACCTTATAAAACCTCTCAAACACCTTTGAAAGCTCTTCGTTTGAAATACCTGCTCCGGTGTTTCTTATCTTTACGCTGACGGTGCTGTTATCATTGTTTTCTACAAAGACAAAAATCTTGCCGTTTTCCGTAAATTTAACCGCATTGTCAACAAGATTGTATATGACCTGATGAATAAGGTCCTCATCGGCGCAAACAGTTGTCGGAGCAAGTGCGTCAAGTCCGCAAATTTCAATGTTTTTCTGCTCAATCTGTTGTTCAAATGAAACAAGAACATTGAAAATATCATTGCAAATATTGAAATTAACAGGATTCAGGTTCAACTCCCCTGCCTCGATTTTGGAAATGTTAAGCATTGCAACAACAAGTCTTGAAAGTCTTTTTGTTTCATTAGAAACTATTTCAAGGTAATGCTTTTCCTTTTCGGGAGGAATTGTTCCGTCAAGTATTCCGTCGATAAATCCGCTGATTGTCGTCATAGGTGTTTTAAGCTCGTGCGAAACATTTGCAACAAAGCTTCGCCGTGAGCTTTCATATAGCGCCAAGCTTGACGCCATTGAGTTAAACGCCCTCAACAAATGTGCTAATTCCGTGTCGTCATTCTTTTTAACCTTAACACGATAGCTGAAATCGCCCTTTGCATAGCATTTTGTCGCTCTCGACATATCCTTCAAAGGACTCAAAAGGTCATTAGTAAAGAAATAAGTTGCGATAGCACCGATTACAAGAGCAAATAACGAGCCCACCAAAAATATCTTCATGGAATTTGAAAGATAATTTAACGCACCTGTTGAAGCAGGCTTTACCGCAAAAACTATTGCTACGGTTTTTCCGTCCACGATAACGGGACGAGCCGAATACATCTGCGCCTTGGTGTAAACACCGTCAAGGGTTGAAGCAGGACTCGACGAGCCGTTTTCGTCAATAGAATTTATTATTGATTGCGGAATGGTATAAAAGCTGTGTACTATGCACTCGCCGTTACTGCTTATTTCAAAATTATCGGAAACCAAATCCTTGCAAAGTATAACCTTGCCGTCCGTATTGCAAACATAGATGTCTGCATCGACAGCCTCCGAAATCATTGAAATATTATTGCAAAGCATAAACGTTGCGTTTTGCATATCCGGCTGCATTCGGTTTGTAAGAATTTCTTCAGTTAAATCGGCAACCTGCTTTGTGTTTTCGGAGAGCATTTTCATCGTTTCTTTTGTCCAATTATTTGTTCCGAAGAAGCTTACCGCAACGGCAAGTATTACAAAGCAAAGAATCTCCAAAACGAAGAATGCGAAAAAATATTTAATGAATATGGAACGCCTTTTGAAAGCGTATTTTAACCTTTTGGGCAAAGAGCCTCTTCTTGTGTTCGGCATACCTCTTAATCCTTCGTCTCAAATTTATAGCCGACGCCCCAAACGGTTTTAAGCTCCCATTTATCGGAAACGCCCTCTAATTTTTCACGAAGTCTTTTAACGTGAACGTCAACTGTTCTTGAGTCACCGTAATAATCAAAGCCCCAAACCTCATCAAGAAGCTGATCTCTTGAGAAAACCCTGTTTGGATTGGAGGCAAGGTGGAAAATAAGCTCCAGCTCCTTCGGCGGAGTATCGACCTGAACGCCGTTGACCTTCATCTCGTAATTTTCAAGGTTTATTGAAAGCTTATCAAAATTAACTTCCTTTGTATTTGCAGGACCTGCTGAGCCGGCACTTCTTCTTAAAACAGCCTTAATCCTTGCAACAATTTCCTTTGTATCAAAGGGCTTTGTAACATAATCATCTGCACCGAGCTCAAGTCCGAGCACCTTGTCAAAGGTTTCGCCCTTAGCCGTGAGCATAATTATCGGCTTATCGGAGAATTTGCGTATCTCTCTGCATACCTGCCAGCCGTCAAGACCGGGAAGCATAATATCAAGCAAAACCAAATCGGGCATTTCCGCCTTAAAAGCGTCAACGGCACTCATACCGTCATTAACTATCTTTGTAGCATAACCCTCTTTTTCAAGATAAAGTCTTAAAAGCTCGCAAATATTGACATCATCGTCAACAATCATAATTTTTTCGTTAGCCATTTTCGTTTCCTCCTGCCCTGTGTTTTCTAAATGATACTGTAAAAATAATAATTAAATATGAACAAACATCAAACAATTGTTTAATTGTGAACGGCGAAGTTATTTTGAAAACTTGAATATTGTCCTCGACACAAACGGTTTTTCGGGTGAAAAGATATTGCTTATGAATTCCTCGTGGTTTGCGGCGTCGGGAAAATACTGTGTTTCAAGGCAAAAGCCTGTTCTGTATTCAATAGGCTTTCCTGCTTTACCAATCTGTGTACCGTTCATATAGTTGCCGATATAGAACTGTGAGCCGGGCAAATCAGTAAAAGCTTCAAGCACAATTCCGCTTTTATCGGATTTAACAACCGCAAATTTTTTAAGCGTTCCGTCATATCCCGAAATTGCAAAGTTATGGTCATAGCCTCTGCCGATTATCAGCTGCTCATCCTTTTCGTCAACGTCTTTTCCTATCGTCTTAGGCGTTCTGAAATCAAAAGCCGTGCCTGTAACATCTCTTATCTCGCCTGTCGGAATAGCGTCATTGTCGGTAGGCGTATAAGCGTCGCAGAAGAATTGCACTTCGTGGTCTACTATCTGACCGCCGTCAAAGCCCTTGAGGTTAAAGTAAGCGTGGTTTGTGATATTAAGCGGACATTTTTCGCTCGGCACGCAGTTATAATCGATTATAACCTCGTTATCGTCGGAAAATGTGAATTTAACCTCGTTGTCAACCTCTCCCGGGAAGCCCTCTGCTCCGTTAGGGCTGTGATAGGTAAATTTAACGCTGTTATCCCCAACAATTTCACTGTTCCAAACAACAGTTTCATACTCATGGTTGCTGTGAAGCGTAAACTTACCGTCAACATTCTTGGTTATCTGATAATTCTTGCCGTCAATGGTAATTCCCTTGCCTGCAATTCTGTTTGCAACTCTGCCGACTGTTCTGCCCTGAGAGTCCGTGCAAAGCTCCTGTCCCTCAACCGTATCGAAGCCGACAAGGAGATCAAGCATATCGCCGTTTTTATCGGGAACAACGATTTTGTTAAGAGTTGCGCCGTAATCCACAAGCTCTATATATGCTCCGTTATCGTTTGTAATAGTAAAAGAATGGACATCTCTGCCATCCTTAAGCTTTCCGTAAAAGGTCTTTTCAATTTTCATAGTTTGTCCCTCCGTACAAAAATATATAATAAGTATATAATTATTGAGAATTTGTGTCAAGAATTAGGGTGTTGTTTTATTGACTTTTAACTCATTTAATTGTATTCTTATACTATATTTGATAAGGAGAAATGGCATGGAAGCTTTTCTTGAACAATTTGACTATTTTGTACGCTATATTTTCGCCGCAATTGCTGTCGTGATACTTCTCAGATGTGTATTTTCGCTTTTCCGTTTAAGACCGAGACGGGAATCAATGGCAACGCTTGTAAATCTTGCCGACGATACGGAAATCGACATTGAAAATTGGGAAACATCAATCGGCAGGAGTCGTTCGTGCGATATATCATTGAAAAAGTACGGCACGGTTTCGAGATTTCATGCTGTACTTGCACTTCGTAAGGACGGCTGGTTTATATTTGACACCGACTCTAAAACAGGCGTCTATGTAAACGGCAAGCAGATTCGCCACGCCGCTAAAATATCCGACGGAGATACGGTTTCATTCGGTAATGCCGTTATGAAATTCGCTTCCCACGGTTACGGTGTCGAAGCAGAGGGCGAGGAAGCACAGGCGGTTGACTTTACAAATGCAACAAGGCTTGTAAACCTTGCCGACAAGAGTGCATATTACCTCAACGGCAGCTGTCTTTTCGGCAGAGGCAGAAATTGTAACATTTGCCTGCCTATGAGCGATATTTCAAAAGAACACGCAGAGGTTTATCTTACAAAGGACGGCTGGATGATTGCCGACCTCAATTCTGAAAACGGTACTTACTTAAACGGAGAGCTTGTGTTTGACGCATATCCCATTTACGACGGCGACGTTATAACAATCGGCTCTTACAGCTTTATGTTCAGAGAATAAGGGGGTGCTACTGTGTCGAAAAAAATTCAAAAAGATAAAAAGAAAACACATAAAAGAAAAATGAGATACAGACGCCCTGTAAATTGGCTCTTTCTCCTGCTTTTAATGACCGCTTTTCAGATTTTCTGCGCTATTCAGATTTTGACAAACGGCGGAGAGGATATTGTAAAGGGAACTATAATAACCGTATTTGCTCTTTATATTACGGTAGAATGGACGTATTTTATTGTATTTGCAGGCTTTTTGAGAAGAAAAAGCTTTGAGGTCGAGCTGATAGCGTTCTTCCTATCGGGAATCGGTCTTGCATTGACAACAAGCGTTTATCCGAACAAGGCTTATACACAGCTTATAGCAATTCTCCTCGGTATCGGCGTATTTATTGTCCTGCTTTGGATTTTAAGCGATATTGACAGGGTTGTTAAGCTTCGTATGCCCGTTGCAATTCTTTCTATCGCCGCTTTGGTGTTCACGCTTATATTTGCAAAGAACATCAACGGCGCAAGGAACTGGATTATTATCGGCGACGGTCTTTTGTCTATTCAAACCTCGGAGATTGTAAAGGTTGCATTCATTTTTGTCGGTGCGGCAACGCTCGAAACCTTGCAGTCAACCAAGCTTTTGACAAAATACATTATCTTTGCGGTAACCTGCGTAGGCTTGTTATTTATAATGAAGGATTTCGGCACTGCGCTTATTTTCTTCTTCACATTCGTTATAATCGCATTTTTACGTTCGGGCGATATTAAAACAATTTTCCTTATCTGTGCGGGTGCGCTCATCGGCGGCGTAGGTGTTTTGACCTTTAAGCCATATGTTGCAAACCGATTTAATTCGTACCGTCATATTTGGGAATTTGCCGACACAAAGGGCTATCAACAGGTTAGACTTTTGATTTACTCCGTCAGCGGCGGACTGTTCGGACTCGGGCTCGGGAACGGAAAATTAAGAGGTGTATATGCTTCGACCGAGGACCTTGCTTTCGGTATGGTGTGCGAGGAATTCGGAATTATAATCGCCTTTACGGTGCTGCTTACCTTCGTGGCATTGGTTGTTTACAGTATCAGATACTCCGTAGCTGCACGCTCATCCTTCTATTCGATTGCAGCCTGCGCCGCTTCCGCACTTTTGCTTTTCCAAACGGCACTTCACGTTTTCGGTGCGACAGACCTTCTTCCGTGGACGGGCGTTACGCTTCCGTTTATCAGCCGAGGCGGATCGAGTATGATGTGCTGTTGGGGACTTGTGGCGTTGATTAAGGCGATAGACGTTAAAACCTATAAGCGTTACGATAAAGTTGTAAAGGGGTGATAAGGAATGAAAACACTTTCAAGAAGAGCTTGGGTTCTTTATTTATTGGCAATAGCTTTTATCTCGGGTGCGTGCATTCTTTTCTACACCTTCTACACAAACGCAGACGCTTGGTCAATGAAAAAAGCTAACAGGCATATATATTCTTCGGGCACTCTTACCACGGCAGGTGCGGTTTACGACTCAACAGGAGCTGTTTTGGCTCAAACCGTTGACGGAAAAAGAGTGTACAACAAAGATAAAGATATAAGAGTTTCGACCCTGCATATACTCGGCGACTCACAAGGCTATATTTCCACGGGCGTTCAGACCTCTTATAAGGATATTTTAACGGGCTACGATTTTGTAAACGGCATATACGACCTTAAAAAGTACGGTAAAGGCTCTGATATTACGCTTACCGTAAACGCTGAGCTTAACAAGGCAGCTTACGAAGCTCTCGGCACTAATAAGGGTACTGTCGGTGTTTATAACTATAAGACAGGCGAGCTGCTCTGCGTTGTTTCAAAGCCGTCTTACGACATAATGAACAAGCCGACCGAGAGCATTAACAATGACAAAAAAGGAGAATATGACGGCGTATATCTCAACAGGTTTTTCTTCGGCGTCTATACCCCCGGCTCCACCTTTAAGGTTATTACCGCAGCAAGTGCTATTGACAATATCCCCGACATCGACTCTCAATCCTTCAAATGTACGGGCGAATATAAGGTGGACGGCAGCTCGGTTAAATGCTTGTCAACTCACGGAACGGTAAACTTTGAAAAAGCACTTAACCAATCGTGTAACAGCGCATTCGCTCAAATTGCGATAGAGCTCGGTGCGGAAAGCTTGACAAACACAGTAACCGCACTCGGCTTCGGTCAAACATATAAGATAGGAAATGTTCGTCTTGCAAAAAGCTCATTTGACCTTACAAACGCTTCAAACCTTGACATCGGTTGGGCAGGTATCGGTCAGTACACGACAAGAGTCAATCCTTGTCATATGCTTATGATTGTCGGCGCTATCGCAAACGGCGGAACTTCCCCCACCCCTTATTTTGTAAAAGCGATAACCTCTCCGACAGGCTCTGTAAAAGCAACGCAAACCACTTATCTTCAGCCTTATTTTTCGGAAAGCACGGCAGGAAAGCTTAACGATATGCTTCGTTCCGACGTTGTAAACTATTACGGCGACGGAAAATTCAGCGGACTTAAAATGTGCGGTAAAACAGGTACGGCGGAGGTAAGCACAGGCGACAACGGTCTTGCACCTCACGCTTGGTTTGTCGGATATTCACAAAGAGAAGATTTACCGCTTGCTATTGTAGTTGTCGTTGAAAACGGCGGAGGAGGAGGCTCGGTAGCTATCCCCGTAGCAAGTAAAACTATGAAAAAAGCAGCTTCAATTTATGCAGGAAAATAACGGAGGTTTTATGAAATACTATTCGGTAGAAAACTACGGTGCGCTCGCAGACGGCGTAACAAATGACGCAAAAGCAATTCAGTCTGCAATTGACGACGCTGAAAAAAACGGCGGCGGAACGGTTGTTCTCGAAAGCGGAAGGACATATTATTCAAGCTCAATCGTGATGAAAAGGAATGTTGAGCTTCATCTTCAAAAGGGCTCTCGTCTTAAAGCGACAAGCAATATCGACGAATATTTCCGTCCTTGCAATTTTATAAACGACAAGACAAATACGCTTATCGGAAATCCCGTTACAGGTAAGCCGTCTTTTTGCTTTATTTACGGCTTTGAGGCTGACGGATGCTCTATCACAGGCGAAGGCACAATCGACGCAAACGGTCACGCTTTCGTTGAGCGTAAGGACAAATATTATGTAACGGGTAATTTCTATCCCCGTCCGACTGTAATTTACATTGAAAAAAGCAATCACATTTCATTTGAAAAAATCACGATTGTTGACGCTCCGTTTTGGACTCTTCATCCGGCAGGCTGTAATGATGTTCTCATTTCGCAAATCAGAATACTCAACGACCTTGACGTTGCAAATTCAGACGGTATTGACCCCGACCACAGCAGTAACGTGCGAATTCTCGGCTGTCATATCGAATGTGCGGATGATTGCATATGCCTTAAAACCTCAAAAGGCAACAGCGAATACGGTGCATGTGAGAATATAATCATTTCTGACTGCACGCTTATTTCAACCTCTGCCGCCATAAAAATCGGTACGGAGGGCGTCGGAGAATTCAGAAATGTGCTTGTTCAAAATTGTATAATTTCAAAAAGCAACAGAGGTCTTTCAATTCAAATCAGAGACGGCGGAAACGTTGAAAACGTTAACTATTCTAATATAATTATCGAAACAAGACGTTTTTGTCCCGATTGGTGGGGCACTGCCGAGCCAATTGTCATTACGACCTTTGACAGAGACGAAAACACCAAATCGGGTCATATCAAAAACATCAGATTTTCAAATATTACCTGCAAGGGCGAAAACGGCGTGCTGATTCACGGCACAAAGGAAAATGTTATAGAGAATATCACATTTGAGAACGTCGGTGTTGCGCTTTCCAAGACTTCAAAATGGGAAACGGGTCTTTACGATATGCGCCCCGGTCTTAATAAGGAAATCGAAAAGCATAAAAACTCGGGCTTCTTTATCAGAAACGCTAAAAACGTAACAATTTCAAAATCAAGCGTTAATTGGGGAAATATCTGCGACGATTATGCGTATGCAATCGACAGCGAAGGCTGTGAAAACCTTGTTGTCGACAGATTTTCAGGCACTTCCGCCGACAAGAAATGTGAAAGTGTGGTTATAAATTGAGAACGCTGTACATAACAGACCTTGACGGCACATTTCTCAACGACAATGCTGAGGTTTCAAAGGAAAGCCGAGATATTATTAACGCTCTTTCAAAGGACGGCTTGCTTTTCTCTGTCGCTACGGCAAGAAGTCTCTTATCTGCAAGGGAATTGCTTGACGGAATTGAGTTCAATGCTCCGATTGTTCTTTCAAGCGGTGTTTTTGTGTATGATATGAAAGCGAAAAAGACTGTAAAATGCTTTTATCTTTCAGATAATAATTTCAGCAAAATAATAAGCATATTTGAAAGCGCAGATAAATCGCCGTTCGTTTTCTTTTTCAATAAAAACACGGAAGAATACGATTTGCAGTTTACAAGCCTTAAATTGCCCATACACAGGGAATATTACGAAGCTCGCCGCAGAAGTATGGGAAGTATAATTCATCAGGCGGATAAAATTTGTGCAAAGGACGGCTTTGCGCCTGTTTTTGTATCGCTTTGCGACAAGTATGAGGATTTGTTGCCGATAACCAAGCAGTTAGACCTTTTAGACGGTGTGGGTTATTCTTTTTATGGCGATACATATACTGAATATTGGTTTTTAGAAGTTTTCAATAAAAAAGCAACCAAACTCAAAGGTCTTGAAATTGTCAAGGATTATGTCAAAGCCGATAAGGTAACAGCCTTCGGCGACAACAGAAACGACCTTCCCCTGTTCTCAGGCGCAGATGAAAAATATGCAGTCGGCAATGCCGTTGATGAATTAAAGGCGGTTGCAACAAAAATTATAGGCTCTAATAACGAAAACAGTGTCGCAAGGTTTATAAAAGAAGATTTCCAAAATTGTTTTGTTGACAATAATACTTAAAAATGATATTATATTCGGGCGTCAAAAGACGCTTTGAATATATTTGCAGAAGTGGCGGAATAGGCAGACGCTCAGGTCTCAGAAGCCTGTGAATGTGAGTTCGTGTGGGTTCAAGTCCCATCTTCTGCACCACGTCGTCACGGACTTTGTATCGTTCGTGACGGCTTTTTTATTAAAAGCCATCCCTCACTCACGCCGTCGTTCCTCCTCTCCGAAACAGGTCACGCTCAAGTCGGCTGTTCGGTTGTAAACGCCCTCACAACGCCTTTGTTTCGC
>DAVZHW010000052.1:0-11814 GCA_052273625.1 Candidatus Fimenecus sp.
GCGTTGATGAGCTTATCTTCAAAGTCATAAACGCACCTGTTAAGAGGTTGAGAATTGAATATGTTTAACCCAAAAGGTTGAGCCGCTTATTCTTATTTTAGAGTAAGCGGCTTTTTTGCGTTCTCCACCGATTTACATAGCCGCCTTGACAAAGCGGCTAAATTTATGCGAAAGGAGGACGCACAAATGTCAAATTGCAAAGTAATTGCTCTGACCAATCAGAAAGGCGGTGTCGGCAAGACCACAACGGCGGTCAATCTGGGCGTGAGCTTGGCACAGCAAGGCAAAAAAGTCCTGCTTGTCGATGCGGATGCACAGGCTAACCTCACAATGTCACTTGGCTATCCACGACCAGACGATTTACCCATATCCCTTGCCACCATTATGCAGGACATCATCGACGATAATCCCATAGATGTTCAGAAAGGTATCCTGCACCACAGTGAGGGCGTTGACTTGTTACCCTCTAACATTGAGCTATCTGGTCTGGAAGTAAGGCTTATTAACGCTATCAGCCGTGAGCGTGTTCTAAAGACCTGTATGAACGAGGTCAAAAAGAATTATGATTATGTGCTTATCGACTGTATGCCGAGCTTGGGAATGTTGACAATCAACGCATTAGCGGCGGCTGACAGCGTGATTATCCCCACGCAGCCGCATTATCTTTCAGCGAAAGGTCTGGAGCTGTTGCTACGCTCCGTGTCAAAAGTCAGGCGGCAAATCAATCCCCACCTGCGGATTGACGGTATCTTAATGACGATGGTAATGCCACGCACCAACATTTCTAAGGAAGTGACTGCATTGGTAAAGAGTGCATACGGTCAGAACATCAAAGTCTTTGATGCCCAGATACCGCACTCCATCCGTGCAGTTGAAGCTACGGCAGAGGGAAAAAGCATTTTCGCTTATGACAAAAGCGGAAAGGTTGCCGCAGCTTATGAGCAGTTCGGAAAGGAGGTGGCGGACATTGGCGAGAAGCAAAGAAACAAAAATCGAGCTGACCGCTTACGATGACCTGTTTGAAACAGACCAGAGCCGTGAAGAAGCGAAGCTCAGCAAGATAAGGGATATTCCCATTTCAGAAATTGACGAGTTCCCAGACCATCCGTTTAAGGTTTTCATTGACGAGGATATGGAGCAGCTTGTCGATAGTATTAAACGAAATGGTGTAATGACTCCTGCGACTGTTCGGCTCAAAGAGGACGGACGGTATGAGCTTATCAGCGGACACAGGCGGAAAAAGGCGTGTGAGCTTGCAGGATTGGAAACGCTGAAATGCGAGGTTAAGGATTTAAGCCGTGATGAAGCCATTATTGTAATGGTGGAGAGTAACTTGCAGAGGTCAACTATTCTTCCGAGTGAGAAAGCCTTTGCCTATAAAATGCGGCTTGAAGCGATGAACAGACAAGGACAGCGTAACGATTTAACTTATTCTCCAATGGATAATAAGTTAAAAGGAACAACATCAGCACAAAGAATAAGTGAAAAAAGCGGTGACAGTCAACCGCAAATTTACCGCTATATCCGCCTTACCGAGCTTGTTCCCAAAATCTTGCAAATGGTCGATGACAGGCAGATTGCTTTTCGTCCTGCGGTGGAAATCTCTTATCTGCCCGAAGAACAGCAATACACTCTGCTTGAAGCTATGGAGTACAGCGACGCTACCCCGTCACTTGCACAGGCTATCAAAATGAAGAAGTTTATGCAGGATGATAAGCTCACGGACGAGGTTATCCAATCCATTATGGAGGAGGAAAAACCTAACCAGAGGGAGAAGCCTGCCTTTCGTGATGAACGGATAACCAAGCTCATCCCCAAGTCTATTCCTAGAGGGCAGGAATCGGACTTTGTTGTGAAAGCGTTGGAGTTTTACAACCGTTATTTACAGCGGAGCAAAGACCGTGAACGATAGCCACACACCGAGGGCGAGGTCTGCCTGTTTACGGTGGATAGCCATATTTTCGGTTTCCCCCTCTCCACACCTCTCCCCCTAACTACTACCAGTAACTATCCGAAAAAAGAAAATATATGAGCTGCCAACAGGCGGCTTTTTTCGGTTAGTAAGGAAAATTCAACTCAACAATAACAGGAGGTAAACGATGAAATTTCGTAGATTATTCAAAAAGGCTGCGGCTGCTCTTATGGCTGCGGTCACGGCATTGTCCGTTTTGCCTGCGACAACGGCGTTTGCTGCGGGCGATATAGGCACGATTTCTTTTACCCACACCTATGACAGCAGCGGCAATACGATGAGATACAATTCAAGTGCTGTCTTTGACGGCTATACCGCAGGCGGTACGGGAAAATACAAATACCGTATGTTTGTGGACGGAGAAAATGCGTTCTGTATTCAGCCGGGCGTACCGCTGAAAACGGGAAACACCTTGAAAAAGGCTTCCTCAGATACTTGGAACGCCCTTTCCACAAACCAGAAAAAGGCGGTTGGACTTGCCCTGCTCTATGGGTATCAAGGCAACCGCAGTCATCTGTCGGGCAGTGATGATGAAAAATGGCTTGCGACACAGACTCTTGTATGGGAGTTTGTAACAGGCTGCCGTGAAGCCACAGGCTCATATCAGCAGAACAGTACAAAGGCATACAGCCTGCACTTCGGCTCAAATTATCCCAACAGCGGAGCAAAGGCTGCCTATGACCAGATTGTTTCGCTGCTGAGTGAGCATAACACCATTCCGAGCTTTATGTCGGGCGGTAAAAATGATATTACCAAAGAGCTTGCCTACAAAGACGGCAAATACAGCATCACGCTGACGGACAAGAACGGTGTGCTTTCCGATTACAGCTTTTCAAGCTCTGACGGAAATGTGTCAGTATCAAAGTCTGGCAACAAGCTGACTATCAGCTCTGCCGTTGCCGTTTCTGGCTCTGTCCGCATTACGGCGAAGAGAAACGGCGTGCCGACTGTGAGTGAAAGTGCCAAGATGATTGCTTACGGCGACCCGAACTTGCAGGATGTAGTCACAGGCGTGGAAAACGCCGATACCGTGGCAGCATATCTCAATGTGGAAACGCCTACGGGTACGATTGCCCTCAAAAAGACATCCGAGGACGGCGTTGTCGGCGGCATACAGTTTAATATCAAGGGCGATAACTTTAACAAAACCGTGACAACGGATAAGGACGGAAATATCAGCGTAGAGGGCTTATTCCCTGCCACTTATACCATCACGGAGCAGTCCATTGACCGCTATGAGCCGCAGGAAAGCCAGACCGTGACCCTTATCGGCGGAAAGACCACCACAGTAAACTTCAATAACACCTTGAAGCGTGGCTCTCTGGAGATTATCAAGAACTCCGAGGACAAACTGGTGGAGGGCGTGAAGTTCCACCTTTACGGCACATCGCTAAGCGGATTGCCTGTTGACGAATATGCTGTGACCAATGAAAAAGGCGTGGCGAAATTCCCTAATGTCCTTATCAGCGGAGATACGCCGTATGTGGTGGAGGAAGTCGATACCGCAGTACGCTATGTCGTTCCTGCTTCCCAGACAGCACCGATTGAATGGGAAAAGGTCACAAGCCGTACCTTTGTGAATGTGCTGAAAAAGTTCAATGTGACCGTGACAAAAACGGATGCAGAAACAGGCACACCGCAGGGCGACGCTTCTCTTGCAGGTGCGGTTTACGGTATCTACAAGGGCGAAGAACTCATTGACACCTACACCACAGATGAAAATGGGCAGTTTACCACAGAGTATTATGTCTGCGGTGATGACTGGACTATCCGAGAAATCAGTCCGTCCGAGGGTTATCTGCTTGACCCGACCGTTCACAAGGTTGGTGCAGAGCCAGAGCTTTATACCGTGGAATATAACTCTGCAAAAAATGATGTAAATGAGCAGGTTATCAAGGGTAACATTGCCATTATCAAGCACACCGATGATGGCGAAACCCAGATTGAAACGCCCGAAGTCGGGGCGACCTTTGAAGTCTATCTGAAATCGGCAGGCAGCTTTGAGAACGCAAAGGAAACCGAGTGTGATGTCCTCACTTGTGATGAGAACGGCTTTGCCCAGACAAAGGATATGCCATACGGTATCTACACCGTTCACCAGACCTCTGGTTGGGAGGGGCGTGAGCTGATGAAGGACTTTGATGTGTTTATCAGTGCTGACGGGCAGACCTACCGTTTTCTAATCAACAACGCCAACTTTGAAAGCTATATCAAGATTGTCAAGAAAGATGCGGAAACAGGAAACACCATTCCGTATGCAGGTGCAGGCTTTCAGCTTTATGACCCGAATGGAAACCTCATCACAATGACATTCACTTACCCCGAAGTAACGACCATCGACACCTTTTATACCACATCAGACGGTTATCTCATCACGCCCCAGACTTTGGAATACGGCAAGGGCTATTCTCTTGTAGAGGTGCAAGCTCCGTATGGCTATGTCTTAGATTCCGAGCCTGTCTATTTTGATGTGGAGCAATCCGATTCCACCGAAGAAAGCGGCATTACCGTGATTGAGGTGGTACGCTCCAATCTGGCACAGAAAGGCACGATTACTGTTTCCAAGTCTGGCGAGATGTTCAGCTCCGTATCCGAGAATAACGGTCTGTATCAGCCTGTTTACGCAGTCGGCGGTCTGGAGGGTGCAGTTTATGAGATTACCGCAGCCGAGGATATTTACACTCTGGACGGAACGCTCCGAGCAGAAAAAGGCGAGGTAGTGGATACCGTTACCACAGGTGCAGACGGTACGGCAAAATCAAAGGAGCTGTATCTTGGAAAATATGAGGTCAGGGAAATCGAAGCTCCTTACGGTATGGTGCTGAATGAGGAAATCCACAATGTCGAGCTTGTCTATGCAGGGCAGGATGTGGCTGTGACCGAAACGGCAACGAGCTTCTATAACGAGCGTCAGCGTGTGGAAATCGACCTTACTAAGAGCCTTGAGGTGGATAAAGATTACGGTGTCGGCAGCAATGGGGAAATATTTGATGTAACCTTTGGCTTGTATGCCGCAGAGGACTTGACTGCCGCAGACGGTACGGTACTCCCTGCCGATGGTTTGATTGAGATTATCTCTTTTGACGAGAACGGCTATGGCAAGGTGGCAACCGATTTACCGTTTGGCAGCTACTACGTCAGAGAAATCTCCACGAACTCCGCATATATCATCAGTGACCAGAAATACCCTGTAACCTTTGAATATGCAGGACAGGACACCACAACCGTTCACATCACAGCAAATGAGGGCGAAGCCATTGAGAACAAACTCATTTACGGCTCTGTCAGCGGTAAGAAATCAGACGAGGACGGCAAGGTGTTAGGCGGTGCGGTCATCGGTATCTTTAAATCAGGCACAGAAGAATTTACAAAAGAAAATGCCATCCAGACTAGCACATCAAAAGATGACGGTAGTTTTTCTTTTGCCAAAGTGCCGTATGGAACTTGGATAATCCGTGAAATCGAAAGTCCGAAAGGCTTTGTACTCTCCGAAGAAGAAATCGCCGTTACTATCGGCAAGGTGGACGAGGTTGTAGAAATCGAGCTTGTCAACTACTTCATTCAGGGCAACATTGAGCTGACAAAGGTGGATAAGGATTATCCAGACAACAAGCTCTCTGGTGCTGTCTTTGAGGTATTTGCCGATACCAACAAAAACGGCGAATTTAATAAGGACGATGAGCTGATTGGCGAAATGAGTGAGATTGACGGTGGCATTTACCAGATGAAAGAACTCCGATACGGTAAATATTTCGTCCGTGAGAAAACTGCACCGACAGGCTTTGTCCTTGATGAAAAGGTCTATACCGTATCCATTGAGGAGGACGGTAAGACCTATGTGGTAGAAAATGAAGCAGGCAAAGGCTTTGTGAACGCTGCACAGACTGGCTCTCTTAAAATTGTCAAGACATCTTCTGACGGCAAGCTGGAGGGCTTCTCTTTCAGAGTGACGGGTATGGACTATGACAAGACCTTTAAGACCGACAAAAACGGCGAAATCTTCATTGAAGATTTGAGGATTGGCGAATATACCGTATCCGAAGTAAACGACAAGGCTTCCGCAGGATATATCCTGCCTGCCGACAAACAGGCAACTATCAAGGTCGATGCGACCACGATTGTCCAGATGCACAATGAGTTCAGAGATACCCCGAAAACGGGCGATGACTTCAATCCTGCTCTCTGGGTAAACCTTGCGGTCGTTTCCCTTGCAGGTGCAGGCGTACTCGGCTTTGTGGGCTTTAAGAACAGAAAGAAAAAGGAGGACTAAGGAATGGATGCGAAAACGATTGTTGCCATAGTGCTTGTGGCATTTATTGTAGGCGGAGCAATCTGGCTGAATATCCGTAACAAAAAGAAAAAGTAACCGATTGTGGCGGCTGAAAATGCCGCCCTTTTCCTATTTATATGGAGGTGTACGATGAGAAGTCTCAAAACCATTGAGGGCAAAGTGAAAGCTATTCTGGAAAAGGACGAGGAAGCCAGAAATGACGATATGCTGTTGTATCTAAAGGTGTGCAATACCTGTTTGAAAGACACAGGGGCAATGCCCTTTGCAGAGGTAATGCTGCAATACCGTTATCTTGGGCTTCCGAGCATTGAGAGCGTGGGCAGGACACGGCGGAAGCTGCAAGCGGAGTTTCCAGAGCTTATGGGAAGCAGTCGTGTTCAGAAGCTCCGTGCCGCAGGCGAAAAGGCTTATCGGAAGTATGCCAAAGAATGAGAGGTGCTTATGAACGAAGAAAAACGCATAAACGGTGGTTATGAAATTATCGAGAGCTGTACTATCGGGAGTAACGAGCTTGTCATCGGTCATAACCCAAAAGCTCCTAATCCGTATGTCTGTTGGTATTGTAAAAACGGCAAGGAATATTTCTGGGGCTATTACTGCAATGAGCTGTCCTCTGCCAGAGAAAAGCTGAATGAACGGTATAAAACCGAGTGTAATATGCCGTACAATCAGCCCCAGAAAAAGCAAAGGCAGCGTGATGACCGTGAGCGATAAAAAGAAAATATATGACTGTACGACCTGTCCTTATCCCCGATACAAGGACGGGTCTATTATTTTCTGTGATGTCTGTATCCGAAAGATTTTAGACGAGCAGAACGAGAAAAAACGAAGAAAGGAGCAATCCGATGGAGAATGAAGAAAAGCGTATGCTTGCCGATTATGAGGTCAAACAGAGTATCCATATCGGCAAAAAAGAGGTTGTATTTGGTGTAAACGAAGCAGATAAATATCCCTTTATGGTCTGCTACTGCACCTATGATAATCCGTTTTCCGCAGCGTGGGCAACAGAAGCGGTGGGTACGGACGACTATCTGGAAGCAATGCAGATATTTACTGACCGAGTGCAGGCACAGATTGAGGTCGTCAAAGAGGAGCAATCCCGATTTGATTTTGATATGACCCCGTTTACCAAAGACGATTGTATTCCTGATAACCGAAATGAGAACATTGTCGGCAAGGTGGTGGTTATCAATGCAGAGCTTAACCGCTATGAGTATCGGCACTCCGCTTATCAGCTTGTATTGGTGGACGGCGGACACGGTGCGGTTGGCAGCAGAGGTCAGGCGGTATTCGGTACTTGCCTTGCAGACGGTAAGCGTGCCAGATGGGAAAGGTACGATGTGCTTGGCGTTATCAAACCAGAGAAAATGCCCGATTGGGCAAAGGAAGCGGTTGCCGCAATCAAGAAACAGGAAAAGGCAAAGAAACCCCACAGTAAGGAGGAACGCTGATATGGAGATACGGGCGATTGCACCGAATGAATGGAAATACACCTATTCCCAGAGTATGCAGATAACAGGACAGACAGGCAATATCGGTCATCTTCGTGGCGACTTCGACTCTGGCGGTTATGGCTTTTACACTACTTGGAACGACCACAGACCGCAATGGAAAACAGACGAATTTAAAACCGAGCTTGACGAGGTTATCAACGCTCTGCGTTCTTCCGAATATGGGCTGTTACAAAATCGTCCTGCTATGAGCGAGTATGCAAGGCGTTTTCCCGATAGTGCATTTAAGGGAAACTACTGCACCGAGTACGGCTTCCGAGTGGATACCGAAAAGTATGCCTATCTGCTCCGCTGCAATCCCACAAAGGGCGACTATAACTTTTACTGCTATTGCTATGTCAAGGAGTGGCTTGATAAGCATATCAGCAATGCGGAAAAAGGTATCCGCTTTATCAGTTCCGATTACAAGGAGCTGTTTCGTATTCCAGACGACGGCAAAATTCGTGTTACCTCTGCTTGGGGCGAAAAGTCGGAACACACCTGCCGTTATATCGACGAGTATCATACCGAAGTCGGCAATAACCTCTATCATATCTGCGAGTTTGCCGAGCGTATGGAGAAAAACGGTGCGACCTATGAGCCGATACCTGCCGAGCCGCAGGCGGTCAAAGCACCTAAGCATAAGAATTTAGAACGATAAGGAGGATTGAGAAAATGGCTGTAAATCAAAAAGCAATTAAAGTCTTGAATAAGATTTTTGAAGCAGGCTTTACCGATGAAAAAGCAATTTCCGCTATGACAATGGACGATATTCTCTCTATACAGGGTATCACGATTGCGGACATTGGGCTTATCAATGACCTACAAAAGAGTATCAAGGCAAACAAGGTCATTTCTTTTCTGGGAGGTGCTTCAGAATGAGAAAACACAGATACAAAGATTTAAGACGATAAGGAGGTGTACGAAAATATGGCTGCAAAGTATCAGCTAATCACAGAGCTGTATCGGCGTACAGGCGTGTCGGTTGCGAAAAGTCCGCAGGCGTGGCAGAGCTTTCTGTCCTCTGCCTGCCGAAACTATAAATGCCGCTTTGACGAGCAGCTTTTGATTTTCGCACAACGCCCCGATGCTACCGCTGTAACCACTCTTGAAACTTGGAACAGGCAGTTTAAACGGTGGGTCAATAAGAACAGCAAAGGCATAGCGGTGTTTGACACGAAAGGTCGCAGGAATAACCTCAAATATTACTTTGATATTTCCGATACCCACGAGGGATATTATAACAGCCGCCCTGTTCCGATATGGCAGATGAATGAGCAATACGAACAGGCGGTCATAGAACGACTCTCCGATAGGTTTGGAGATTTAGAGAGTGGCGATTTGGACGAAGCTCTTATGCAGACCGCTAAAAACGCCGTTGAGGACAATTTGCCCGATTATCTGGCACAGCTTAAAGAGTGTACGAAGGACAGCTTTTTAGAGGAACTTGACGACTTAAATGTTGAGGTTATCTATAAGCGGCTTGCGGTAAACAGCGTTGCTTTTATGCTGATGAGCCGTTGCGGTCTGGATACAGGAGAGTATTTTGAAACCGAAGATTTTTCGGACATTATCAATTTTAATACCCCTGCCACGATAAACGCTATCGGACTTGCAACAAGCGATATTTCCGAAATGGTACTCCGAGAGATTTCCCAGACCGTCCGAAATGTGCAAATTGCAGAGAAAAACCAAAATCGCACCTTTGCATCAACAGTCCGAAATCAGTATGATAAGGGCAGAAAACAACCCGAAAGGAGCAACGATAATGAGCGAAATCACTTACACGAAACAGGGGGATTACCTTATTCCCGACCTAACATTACCGACAGAGCCAGAACTTCAGCTTGGCAGATACGCTATGATGCACAGGAATTATCTGGAGCAGAACAAGCGAGTGACTTATCTCAATCTGCTGACATCGGGCAAATTGAACGAACATCTCTACCAGACCGAACAGACCGCACTCCAGAGATTGGAGCTTCTGACGAAGCAGCTCTCCGAGGAACAGGGCGTGACGGAGGAGCTGAAAGAGAAAGCACCGATGCAGTGGGTAGGAATGATGAACAATATCCGCAGTCAGGCGGAGGAAATCATCTTGAGCGAACTGATTTACAGTTAGAAGAATCAGAGCCGCAAAACAGCGTTGCCAATGAAGATGAGGTCAGAGCCAATCTTCCTACCGTAGATGAACAGATTGAAATGATTGCTGAAGCAGAGGACGAAAAATCCTCTGCTTTTTCTGTTTCACAGGAGGATATTGATTCTGCTCTGACAAGAGGCAGCGGCTTTCAAAATGGTAAATACCGCATTTACCGTCAGTTATGGAAAGGCGAGAACAGCAAAGATAACATTGCTTTTCTGAAAAGGGAATATGGTACAGGCGGCGGAACGCACGATTATCCCGATGGTACAAGGGGCGGCGTTTGGTGTGATGCAAAGGGCATTGCTATCGAAAAGTACGGCTCATATACCGACCCCGATTTACGGCTTAGTTGGTCTAAGGTAGAAAAACGCCTGCGTGAACTGATAAAGAATGACCGCTACCTCAATTCAAAAGAAAAGGAACATTACCCCGACTATCTGGAAAAGGCAGAAGCTCCGCAGTATGAGATTGACACCCAGAGGAAGATACAACGACAAGTCTTTATCGACTCCAAGTGTGACCTGCCCCCTGCTGACAAACGTGATACCCTTGCGTTAAGGCTTTCGGATTTTGTCAGAGATTTGGACGGTTATGAGAAGAATCTGCTTTCTAATGTGGAACGGACAGACCTTTCCGATGTGACTGCCGAGCAGATGGAACAGCATTTATCTGACCCTGCCACCGTTCAGCAGCTCATTGATTTTTTGAAATTGGTTCAGGGCAAGACAAGCGATGTTTACAGCCGCAGCAATGCGTGGCGTTTCGGGCAGGAGCTTTTAGAGCTGCACCCTCTGCACTACCTCTATCAAGAGGGCGATGTGGTGTATATCGGTGCGGACAAGTATGAGGTAGTGACCATTTCCGAGGACAGCGTTTCTCTGCAAAATGTGGAGTTTCCTCTGTTTGGTAAAGAGTTTAGCCGTGGCGACCTTGAAGAAAAGCTAAAGGAAAATGCTGCAAACGACCATTTAAAAGTAGTCGTTACCGAGAAGCAGAAAACAGAAACACTCTCCGAGAAAAAGCCCGACAGCTTGACATTCTCTATCGGTTTTTCGGAACACCCTGCCTTTTATGATAAGGAGTTCAATGACCGCTTTACCAATTTGAGCTTTGCTCTGGGAAATAAGCTGCTTGGCGTTCTGGACGGAAAACAGCACCGTGAGCGTGAGGGCGATAAAAATATCGGTTGGTATCATAAGACCGACTTTGAGATTTCCGCTGTTATCGGCGGCAAAGATTTCCATTATGACGGACGGTTTGACATTGGCGACGGCGAGGGCGATTTGATTGCCCATATCAAGAATTTCTATGATTACTGCGTATCCCCGAACTGTCCGTTTATCCCAGAGTGGAAAAAGAAAGGCGAAGATTATTACCGAGAGCAGATGGAAAGTTTGCGTTTCGGGCGTGAGCAGTTCATTCCTTTTCTGGAGCAGCACACAGAGCTGACCCCAGAGGACGAAAAGCTCCTTGCCGAGATAATGGCTACCGAAAGCGATTGGTTTAGAGTACCCGAAGAAGCGGAGCAATCTGAAGATACACCACGCTTTACCGTGGAACAGACCTCAGACGCATTTGACGAGCCGTTTATTATTCGTGATAACAATGTTGTTTCCGATACACAGGACGGCAGATATTACGATATTGACGGTATCTACCAGACTTTTAACAGCGAGGAAGAAGCACAGGCGGTTGCGGATACGCTTAACGGTGCGGAAGCTCCTGCCTCTGCTATGGAGCAGACAGACGACCTTATCGGCAAGGAAATCACGCTTGATAACCGCCGTTATGTCATTGAAAGCGTTGGTAAAATCAGCGGTGATGTTTCTATGCGTGACATCACATTCCAGAACGAAGCACGCTTCCCGATTAACCGTGTGGAGAAGCTGCCCCGTGTCCGTGAATGGCTTAAAGC
>DAVZHW010000053.1:0-11809 GCA_052273625.1 Candidatus Fimenecus sp.
CATCCGTGAACTGGAAAACCTCGACCGCATCCCTGCGGAAGAAGGCGGCGACCTGTACCTCATTAACGGCAATATGCTCCCGCTGAAAGATGCCGGGGCTTTTGCAAATACACCTACTGATAACGGAAAGGAGGAAAATCCCGATGAAGAAGTTCTGGAAGTGGAAGAACCAGGCACAGACGGAGACGGCTCCGGCGGAGAGGACGCTGTTTCTGAACGGGACCATCGCCGAGGAAAGTTGGTTTGACGATGATGTCACGCCGCAGCTTTTCAAGGATGAACTGAACAGCGGCAGCGGTGACATTACCGTGTGGATCAACTCGCCCGGTGGTGACTGTGTGGCGGCAGCACAAATCTACAATATGCTCATGGACTACAAGGGCAATGTAACGGTCAAGATTGACGGCATTGCGGCATCTGCAGCATCCGTTATCGCTATGGCCGGCACCAAGGTTCTGATGTCCCCGGTATCCATGTTGATGATCCATAACCCTATGACCATCGCTTGCGGTGATTCTGCGGAAATGCAGAAAGCCATCGAAATGCTCGGCAGCGTGAAAGATTCCATCATCAACGCTTACGAGATCAAGACAGGGCTGTCCCGTGCAAAGCTCTCGCACCTCATGGATGCCGAAACCTGGATGGACGCAAACAAGGCCGTGGAACTTGGCTTTGCTGATGAAATCATGCAGAGAACCACCACGGACGAAGTGGAAGTGCCACAGGTGTCTATGCTTTATTCCAAGGCAAATGTGGTCAATTCCCTTATGGATAAGGTTGCCGCCAAGTGTGCAATCAAGTCCGAAGAAACCCGAAAAACCAAAGCCGATGACCTTATGGACAGGCTAAATCTTATTAAAAATTGGAGGTAATTTATTATGACTATCAACGAACTGCGCGAAAAGCGTAACCAGGCCTGGGAGGCTGCAAAGGCTTTTGTGGAAACCAAGCGCGACAAGGACGGTCTGCTTTCCGATGAGGATGCAAAGACCTATGCACAGATGGAGAAGAAGGTTCAGGACTACGGTGCTGAAATCGAGCGTATGGAGGCTATGTCCGCTATGGATGCACAGCTTTCCAAGCCTACCTCTGCTCCTATCACTGAAAAGCCTATGAACGGCAAAACTATGGACGGCAAGAAAGAAAAGACCGGACGTGCCTCCGATGCCTATAAGGACGGTATGCTTAAGGCTCTCCGTACCAACTTCCGTAATGTTTCCAATGTTCTCCAGGAGGGCGTGGATGCTGACGGCGGTTACCTCGTACCCGAAGAGTATGATACCCGCCTTATCGAGGCATTGGAGGAAGAGAACATCTTCCGTAAGCTGGGTCATACCATCACTACAAGCGGTGAGCGTAAAATCAACATCGCTGCCACTAAGCCTGCGGCTGCGTGGATTGACGAGGGTGAGGAACTCACTTGGGGTGATGCAAAGTTTGCCCAGATCAACCTGGATGCACACAAACTCCATGTTGCTGTTAAGGTAACAGAGGAACTTCTGTATGACAATGCCTTCGGTCTTGAGAATCATCATCCGTCAGTTCTCCAAGGCTCTGGCAAATGCCGAAGAGGATGCCTTCCTCAATGGTACCGGAACTGGTCAGCCTTTGGGTCTGCTTGCAGAAGAAGGCGGTGCCCAGATTGGTGTGACTGCTGCATCCGCAACGGATATCACTGCCGATGAAATCATCGACCTTGTGTACTCCCTCAAGCGTCCTTACCGTAAGAACGCCAAGTTTATCTGCAATGACCAGACTTTGGCTGCCATTCGTAAGCTGACCGACAAGAACGGCCGTTACCTTTGGCAGGATTCCGTACAGGCGGGAGAGCCTGGCAGACTCTTGGGTTATGAGGTGTACACTTCTCCTTATTTCCCTGTAATCACTGCGGGTATGCCTGCCATTGCTTTCGGTGACTACAGCTACTACAACATTGGCGACCGTGGTACTCGTTCCTTTGCAGAACTCAAGGAACTCTTCGCCGGAAACGGTATGGTCGGCTTTGTTGCCAAGGAGCGTGTGGACGGTAAGCTGGTGCTTGCTGAAGCCGTGAAATTGCTCAAGATGGCTGCTGCCTAAGATGGGAGGTGGCAGTGATGAGCGAACTTCTGACGAAGGTTAAGGAAAATCTGATACTGGAGCATTCGGTGGATGATGGATTGATTGAAAGGTTCATCACTGCCGCCGTTTCTTATGCGGAAAGTTATCAGCATATCCAGGCAGGATATTATACGGAAAATGCGATGCCCGCTACCACGGAACAAGCCGTGATTATGTTGGCATCGCATTTCTATGAATCCCGTGACGGTTCTACGGGCGGTTTCTTTGCAGATAATGTGCAAGCCGGACAGCAGGTCTGGAATACGGTCAATCTTCTGTTAAGGCTCGACCGAGATTGGAAGGTGTGATATGAGTTTCGGAAAAATGAACGGCTTTGCAGATATTGTCATTACAAAACGCATCAAGGACAGCGAGGGTTTCTCTGCTACGGCGGATGAAATCCTCGCATCTGTCCGTGTGTACAGAGAAGGTCGACACGGAAGTGAACGGTGGGCAAACCTCGCCGCTTTTTCCGAGGCAACCGACCTGTTCCGATTCCGCTGCATTCCCGGTCTTACTGTTACCACAGACCACATCCTGGTATGTGAGGACGGACGCTTTGAAATTACATCCGTTGAAGATGTGAAAGGCAGAGGAATGTATACGGAGGTGCTTGCGAAAAAGGTGGTGGCGACAAGTGGCTAAAGTGGATATCAAAATGCCGGAGGAGTTTTTGCAACGTATTTCAAGGCTCGGTTCGGACTTTGACCCTGTGGCGGAAAAGGTGCTGGAAGCCGGAGGTGAGATTGTCCTTGCCAAGGCACAGAGCAACCTTGCATCTGTGGTTGGAAACGGTACAAAGTATGAATCCCGTTCCACGGGAGAATTGGAGTCGGCACTTGGTCTGTCCTCTGTGAAGATGGATAAGAATGGCAATCATAATATCAAGGTTGGCTTTGCAGAACCCCGCCGTGATGGTATCAGCAACGCAAAACTCGCCAATATCATCGAATACGGCAAACACGGTCAGCCTGCCAAACCTTTTATGAAACCCGCAAAAACAGCATCCCGTGCTGCCTGTATCAGTGCCATGCAGGATAAATTTGAAGAGGAGGTCAGAAAGCTGTGAGTGTACTATCAGATATCAATACGGCTCTGGAGCCTTTAGGCATCCCGCTTGAAACGGGTGTCTTTAAGGATGATGCGCCGGAGAAATATATTGTAATCGTGCCTATGGCAGACAGCTTTGCACTTCATGCGGATAATGCTCCGGGATGTGATGTCCAGGAGGCACGAATTTCCCTGTATGCCAAAGGCAGTTATACCAAAGAGAAAAACGCAATCGTCCGTGCTGTGCTTGGCACGGATTTTACCATAACTGACCGAAGATACATCGGTTATGAAACAGAAACGGGCTACTTCCATTACAACGTGGATGTGGCAAAACATTATGAAATGGAGGAATAATCAATGGCTACTATTGGTCTTGACAAACTGTATTATGCCAAAATCACCGAAGATGAAAACGGCAACGAAACCTATGCATCCCCGGTACAGTTGGCAAAGGCAATGACCGCCGATTTGTCGGTGGAACTTGCAGAAGCAACCCTTTATGCCGATGACGGTGCATCGGAAATAGTGAAGGAATTTAAGTCCGGCACCCTTTCCTTGGGTGTGGATGACATTGGTGCTTCTACGGCATCCGACCTTACAGGTGCTACCATCGATGCCAATGGCGTGGTGGTTTCTACAAGTGAGGACGGTGGTGAGCCTGTGGCGGTAGGTTTCCGTGCGAAGAAATCCAACGGCAAGTACAAGTATTACTGGCTGTACCGTGTGAAGTTCGGCATCCCTGCCACAAACCTTGCTACCAAGGGTGACAGCATTACTTTCAGCACGCCTACCATCGAGGGTACAATCCTTCGCCGTAACAAAGTAGACGGTCAGAACAAGCACCCTTGGAAGGCAGAGGTCACCGAAGGAGATGCTGCTGTTGCAGCAGATATCATCACAAACTGGTATCAGGAAGTATATGAACCTTCCTATGCTACCGAGGCTGCGGAATAAGGAGGATATGACACATGGATAATGAACGCTCTGCAATTATCAATATCGGTGGTGACGAGTATGAACTGCTTTTGACCACCAAGGCTACCAAGGAAATCGCAGGACGCTACGGCGGTCTTGAGAACCTTGGCGATAAGCTGATGAAATCCGAGAACTTCGAGATGGCAATCGGCGAAATCGTGTGGCTGATTACGCTGCTTGCCAATCAGTCCATCCTTGTCCACAATCTGAAAAACAAGGAAAACAAGAAGGATGTCCTTACAGAGGAAATGGTGGAACTTCTGACCAGTCCTCTTGATCTGGCAGATTACAAGGCTGCCATTACCGAGGCTTTGTATAAGGGCACCAAGAGAAATGTGGTCAGTGAGGCTGACTCAAAAAACGCAGTGGTCGAGTAAGTGACGAAGAGTTATTTACTCGACTTTTATATTACGGCATCGCCCATCTTCATCTGTCGCAGGATGAGGTGTGGCTGATGCCGTTTGGTCTGCTCCTGGATTTATGGGAGTGCCACAAACAGTATAACGGACTTGCGAAGCCTGTAAGGGAATATTTCATTGATGACATTATTCCTGCCGGAATCTGATGAAGGAGGTGGTTTGAAGTGGCAGATGATTTTGGCTTAAAAATCGGTCTTGAGGGCGAAAAAGAATTCAAGAAGGCGCTGTCCGAAATCAATCAGTCCTTCAAGGTTCTCGGCTCGGAAATGAAGGTCGTGCAGTCGCAGTTCGACAAAAACGACAGTTCCGTAGAAGCACTCACGGCAAGAAACCAGGTGCTGAATAAGGAAATCGAGGCACAGAAACAGAAAATCGAAACGCTCCGTTCTGCACTTGCAAATGCCTCCGAGTCCTTCGGTGAAAATGACCGCAGAACACAGGCGTGGCAGATTCAGCTTAATAATGCTACGGCAGCGCTCAATGATATGGAGCGTGAACTTGACCGTAACAATACGGCTCTTGATGAGGCGGAGCGTGAGATGGACGATGCCGCCGATGCTGCGGATGATCTGGAAGAAGAACTGGATGATGCCGGGGACGCTGCTGACGATTCCGAGGGCAAGTTCTCTAAACTTGGTTCTACGCTGAAAACGGTCGGTGTGGCAATGGGAGCGGTGGTCACGGCTGCCGCTGCCGCCGCAGTTTCCCTTGGTAAAGCCGTGGTAGAAGCCTATGGCGAGTATGAACAGTTGGTCGGTGGTATCGACACGCTGTTTAAGGATTCCTCTGCATCGTTGCAGGAATACGCCAATAACGCCTACAAGACGGCGGGTATGTCGGCAAATGACTATATGTCCACGGTCACTTCTTTTTCTGCATCCCTTATTTCTTCCCTTGGTGGTGATACCGAGGCAGCAGTAAAGTATGCGGATATGGCCATTACCGACATGGCGGACAATGCCAATAAGATGGGTACGGACATCGGTCTTATCCAAAATGCATACCAGGGATTTGCCAAGCAGAACTACACGATGCTGGACAACTTGAAACTTGGCTACGGCGGCACCAAGACCGAAATGGAACGTCTGCTTGCCGATGCACAGGCTATTTCCGGCATCGAATATGACATCAGTTCCTATGCCGATGTAGTGGAGGCTATCCACGTCATTCAGGAAAGTATGGGTGTGGCAGGAGCAACGGCAGCAGAAGCGGAGCATACCATCGAGGGTTCGATGAACGCCATGAAGGCTGCCATTGATAACCTTATCGTTGGTTTCGGTGATGCAGATGCTGATATTGAGATGCTCTGCAACAATGTGGTGGATGCCTTCCAGGATGTGTTGACAAACATCACTCCGGTGATTGAAAACATTATCTCGGCACTGCCAACGGCTCTGAACGCACTGCTTTCGACTGTGGGAGAACTTCTTCCTACACTGTTAGATACGGTGGTTGACCTGTTCTCCCAGGTGCTGAACACCATACTGACCATGCTGCCGGAACTCATCCCCGTGGTCATTGATGCGTTAATGACCATCGTGAACACGCTGATTGAAAATCTGCCTCTGCTTATCGATGCCGCCATTCAGATAGTGATGTCTTTGGTACAGGGCATTGGAGAGGCTCTGCCTACGCTGATTCCTACTGCGGTGCAAGCAGTCATTACCATTGTGCAAAGTCTGATTGACAGCCTGCCGATGATTTTAGATGCCGCCTTGCAGCTTATCCAGGGTCTTGCAGATGGCTTACTTACGGCAATTCCCGTACTGATTGAGGCACTGCCGTCCATTATTTTGGCAATCGTGGAATTTGTGATTGGTGCGATTCCTCAAATCATAGACGCAGGCATTCAGCTTTTGACCTCGCTTGTATCTGCATTGCCGGAAATCATCGTGGCAATCGTGGAGGCAATCCCTCAGATTATTGAGGGTATCATCACAGCCGTGCTTGGCTCGATTCCGCAGATTATCCAGGCGGGTATCGATTTGCTCGTTGCCCTTATCCAGGCACTGCCGGAAATCATTACAACCATTGTGGCGGCAATTCCGGAGATTATCGGTTCTGTGGTAAATGCTCTTATAAACAGTATTCCGCAAATCGTACAGGCAGGTGTAACGCTCTTTATTTCTCTCATTAAGAACCTGCCGACCATCATCGTGGAAATCGTAAAAGCCGTACCGCAGATTCTGTCCGGCTTGGTTTCTGCCTTTGGCAAGGGCGTATCTCAGCTTGCAAGTGTGGGTGCAAACCTTGTAAAGGGTCTGTGGCAGGGTATCCAGTCCCTTGCCGGATGGCTTTGGGATAAGGTGTCCGGTTGGATTTCTTCCATCTGGGACGGTATCTGCGACTTCTTCGGTATTCACTCGCCTTCGGATGAGATGGCGTGGATTGGTGAAATGCTTGTGGAAGGTCTGGCAGGCTCCATCAATACCAACGGTAAAGATGCGGTTGCCGCTGCTGAAGGCATGAACAAGGACATCAATGATGTGATGCACAGCCTTGCAGATGATATGACCACGGCACTCCCTACGGACTTTAGCGTGAATGGTACGGTCAATCGCAATGATACGGTATCCGGTGCAGGATTCGGCACAGGTGCGCTCATTACCATTCAGCAGATGATTGTACGAAGTGAAGAGGATATCCGTAAGATTTCCCAGGAACTTTACAACTTGATTCAAAGTGGCTCCCGTGCACAGGGACACTTCACTACGGCATAAAGGAGGGTTTTGACCTATGGGTTTTATTTTTAATGACATTACGTCGGGCAGCATGGGCATCAAAGCCCGCCTGACTTCCTGGCAGGTGTGTGGTAAGATGCGTAATTTTACCACCACCGTGCCTGGTAAATATGGTGTTGCAGACTTCGGTGCTGATTTCGATTACCGTGAAATTGTCGTCCACTGCAACATTTATCCGAAACACAATTTTACGGCATTGGTATCTGCTTTGGACGATATCGCAGCGTGGCTTGACCCTGTACAGGGGTTACGCCAACTTATTTTCGATGATGTGCCGGACAGATATTTTATGGCGAGGCTTAACGATGCGGTGGACTGTGAAAGGCTTGTCCGCTCGGCAGGGTCTTTTGATTTGAAGTTTTTCTGCCCAGACCCTTTCGGTTATGCCATTACCGATGAAACTTTCTCCATCACAGAGGAAGGAACGCACACAGTGACCCGTGCAATCGGCAATATCGAGTCATTGCCAATTTATCGTATCAGCGGTGTGGTGACCGCCGGGGCAAGCAACTATATCAGCATTACCACAAACGGTGCGGAACTGAAAATCGTAAACGCAACCCTCTCCGAAGGAGAAACCCTTGTTGTTGATACGGATAAGATGACCGCCTATGTGGTGGACGAAAACGGCGAGACTTTACGCAATGGTCTGCCGTATTTACAGGAACTGAACTTTCCGACCCTTGCTGTCGGAGATAACACCGTCACAGTGGAAATAAACAACGCCACACTGACGGAACTTCAAATTCAAGCCAAGAGCAGATGGAGGTGACGGTATGGCTCTGAAAATGATACTGAACAAGCAGACAGATTTCACAGGAGAATTTCCTGCGGAGTATGCTGCCTCCGGTCTGTGGCGATTCAACGAGTCTGCACCGGATGAAGATACGGCTCTTGCCGATTCTTCCGGTAATGGCAGAAACTTTACCATCGTCAATTGGAGTGGCACAACGGCCAACTTAAGCAATAGTCCGAAAGGCAGACAGATTCGTTTTAATATCAATAATCCGACCACAGAGAAAACTCATCTGCAGGTGACCAATGACGGCAGTATTTTTGCAAACCTCGGTGAGCGTATCATCGTGGGCGGTTGGATGTGTCCGACCACTTATTCTGTCGGTAACACTTTCTGTCCGATATTCAACACCCGTTACGGTCCGGGACAGCCGATTTTTTACTTGTCCCTGTATTCCGGCAAGCCGAGAATTATGCTTTATAACTCTTCGGGTAGCCTTATCCTTGATAAGACCGTAACGCCATCTTTTTCTTTACAGAACGGCAAGTGGTATTTTATCGCAGGAGTTATTGAACCGAATAATAAGCAGTTCACTTATGTTGTGGGCGACCGTTCTTCCGGTGTGGTTTGGAAGTCCGATGTGCTGACCTTTACGGGAACGCTGAATGCATCCTGTACGGCGGATCTGGTCATCGGTATGCACGCCGACACCTATTACTACGCAGGCGGTTTTGACGAGTGGTTTCTGGACTGCGACTCTCAACTTACGGCAGATGATTTGGTGGATTACTTCAATGCCACCATTCTCTGTAACGGTGCTGACAGTTCTGCTGATGTGGATGCCCTTACCGATGCAAGCGGTGTAACGCTGAAAGCAACGGACGGTGTCTACCCCGAAAGTGGTGTCCTTTATACCAAGGCTGCAGAATGCAATCTCTCCGGCACGGGCAAGGTGTCCTATACAAGTGAGTATGTGGCAGGCACAACGGCAGTGGCATCGATAGAAACCTCCACCAGTGATGACCTTACCGATTGGAGTGATTGGGTGGCTGTGGGAACGGACGGCAAACTGCAATCTCCGAACCGAAACTATATCCGTTTCAAGGTCACACTGACCACTACGGATACAAGCAAAACACCGAAACTCATTGATATCCGCCTTTATGATATTCCAAAGGCTCCTTATGAGAAAATCGGTTATGCCCGTCCTGTTGTGCTTGATGATAACGGTGCGTGGGAGGCCATTTTGGAAAATGCCTACGATATCATCGTTACGGGCGAAATCAACGGCGAGGATACGCTGACCTTTTCCATTCCGTTCCGTGACAGCAAACGAAAGTACCTGGAGAATGAAAAGAAAATCCAGATCGTGGATGATGTGTATAAAATCCGTACCGTTACCGATGTGAAGGACAGCACCGGTAGCACCATTACCCAGGTATATGCCGAGGCAGAGTTCTATGACCTGACCTTTTCTGTCCGCAAGGAAGAAAAGAAGTTCGATGCCGAAACCGCCGATGTTGCTATGGCCTACGCTCTGGCAGACACCGAATGGAGCGTTGGAACGGTCAATGTTACGACCAAGCGAACATGGACGTCTACGGAAAAGAACGCTCTGTCTATCTTACGCAGCGTTGCCAACCTCCACGGCGGCGACCTTGTTTTTGATTGCCCGAACCGACTGGTGCATCTACTGACGGTGAACGGCACGGACAGCGGTGCTTTGTTTGCCTACAAGAAAAACATGAAAAGCATCGAGCGTGTGGTCGATACTCGCTCCCTTGTGACGCGGCTCTATGCCGTTGGTGCTGATGGGCTGACCTTTGCCGACATCAATAACGGCAAACCTTACCTTGAGGATTTCACCTACTGCAAGGAAGTCCGCATCAGCACTCTGGACTGTTCTTCCTTCACCAACCCCTATCAGATGAAGGAGTTTACTGCAATGCGCCTTGCGGAATACTGCAAGCCCACGGTGTCTTATGTGCTGAATGCGATGGACTTGTCCGTTCTGACGGGCTATGAGCATGAAGCCTGGAACCTGGGCGATTATGTCCGTGTGGAAGATAAGGAATTGGGACTTTCGGTCACCACACGTATTGTGCGCCGTGAATACAACCTACAGGAGCCTTGGAACACGGTTCTGGAACTGTCCACTACGCTGAAGAACCTGGGCAGTTCGGTCAGCACCCTGGATGTGATTGCTGACTCCTTGGAAGGCACAAGCATGGTGTCCAACAACGATATTCGTGACCTGGTGCCGTTTAACCATCTCCGCAATTCCCGTGCCGATGATGGTCTTGCGTATTGGATCAGTTCTGGCTTTGTGACAGACGGTGAAAACGGTGCGTCCGGCACAGCGTCCTTTAAGGCTGTGGGTGTGGAAGGCATGACCTTGAGCCTTGCACAGACCGTATATCCGTCCAACCGCAGCAGTTATACACTGTCGGCGCAGATTGCCTCGGATGATTTGAAGAAACTATCCGATGATGCACAGGTTGGCATCGAGGTGGTCATCGAATATGAGGACGGCAGCACGGAAACAAGATTTATTGATTTGTACTGATGGAGGTGCTTATGGCTTATTTTTCTAAAACCTCGGAGAAGATAACCCCAAGCGGATATTCCTTCAAGGTCAAATCCATTACGGTGCGTGTGTGCATTACCAACTGCACAGGCACTTTATATATCACAGACCTCTTGTTGCAGCCGGGTTCTGTAGCCACGGGATGGGTAGGTCATCCCTGCGAGATGAAGTGGGTGCTGGATGGCTAATCCGGTATTCATCCGTCTTGCCGAGGTCATAAACAAGAAACAGGATATGCGTGTCATGAGTGTTACGGTGAAACCTACCGTCACCAACTGCTTCGGCACGATTTGGTTTACAGACCTTATGCTGCAAGAGAGACCGGCGTTGACAGGCTATGTGCCACATACCGAGAGCCGACTTGTAGAGGGTGACAAAGTTTGGTTCAATGGTGTGGTTCGCTCCAAAGAAACAGTCATTATCTGCAATGTGGGAGATACCTCCGGAGGTCTTGATGTCCATATTTATCCAAAATCCGATATGGCGGCAGGTTCGGTGCGGCTTGCTCAAGGTGTGGGCGGACAGAAGGTCACATTCCCCAATGCACTGTCTGCGGAGGATGATATGGCTCTGCTTGCTTCGGTTAGGGAATGTACCAGGAACGGTGTGACCGAGCCGAAAGAGGGTTTTTATCAATACAGTGCCGCTTGGGATTCCAAGCACAAGGTTACCTTGGAGGACGGCAAGTCTGCCAGGGTGCTTTTTGAACTGCAGCAGATGACGGATGGAGGTGTGTCGATTTGAGGGATAAATTAAAAGGCAAACGCATCATGGTGTGGACGTTCATGGGCAATTCCAGAATGTATGAGGCACTCCGTGATTACGGTGACCGCATCGACACCATCGGTCTGTTTTCTTTCAAAGTAGATGCCACGGGAACAATCACCGAAAGCGGTGTTGCTATCAGCAATATGCTGACCTATATCGAAAAATGGGCACACATCCGTTGGCTGCTTACCGTTGCCAATGACGGTGCGAATAGCATCTTTAAGGCTCTGCGTGATAATACAGACGGCGCGCAGGACACCTTCTGCTCCGAACTTGTCCGTATCATGGAAAAGTACCCCTGGTGCAGTGGCGTGGACATCGACCTTGAGAAAGGCGACGATTATTCCACGCACGAAGCATCTACGGCGATGTTCAAGCACATCTACGAAACCGTCAAAGCCTATGACCCCACCAAGGAGATGAATATCTG
>DAVZHW010000054.1:0-11743 GCA_052273625.1 Candidatus Fimenecus sp.
GCAAAATATGAAAATCCCTGCTGCTGCTTAACGCAATAGCAGGGATTTTCGACAGACTGAAATCGCACGTTTGTGCGATTTATTAGCCTTAATAGATACTGTTGATTCCGGCAAATAATTAAAAGCGTAAGGGATTGAGTTTTGAGGCCATGTCTACTGCTCCACTAATAATCATCTATAGTTTTGACTTTGTATGCACCGAATTCACAAATACGAATGTCTTCTTTGATTTGAGATTATACTCAATTAATTCTCCCAAATTTTATATCACAAATTCGCCTGAAGTAATCACAGTCGTTAATCAGTTCATCATATGAGCCGTGGGTCAGTAGCTTTCCGTCTTGCATCACAAGAATCTCATCATACTCTCTAATCAATTTGCCCGAAAAGTTATGGGATATAAAGACAACAGTTTTATCTTTGAAATCGAGCGCCATTCTCTCTATTTCGAACGCCGTCTCGATATCCAGTGTTGAAACTACCTCATCGAATACAATCATACGAACAGAAGACAACAGGCTTCGAGCAATCTCAATCCTCCGCTGTTCTCCGCTTGAGATATTTCGCCCTTCATCGTTTATCTTTCGGTTCAGGTCTAACTTAATCTGAGCATCTGATACGGCTTTATTGAAAATCTCCGGACTGCATTTTCTAAATAAGGTAATATTGTCTCTGACGGAGCCAGAGAATAGTGAAACATTCTCATTGAGGTACGAAATACACTTGCTCAAACTCTCATTGTTGATTTTTGAAACCGGTTGTTCATTAATTGTGATATTATCAGCGTTACTCCCATACCATTTTTTAAGCGCCTTAAATAGAGTGCTTTTCCCCGAACCATTCAGACCTACGATAAGGTATTTCTTTCCCGTTTCAAAGCGGAAGGAGAAATGGTCTATTATAGTAGCCTCGCCAAGAGTTAAGTTGAAATCATCAAACGAGACTTCAAATTGATCGCATTCTGATTCAATTTCACTTGCATCAACCGAGGGGTTTTGGTTATCGAGGGATCTCTCTTGTATGCCGCCGGATGACATGTCCTCAAGCTTTTTAACAATATTCCTCACTGAGCGAATCGAGTTAATATTAACAATAATATTGTTCAATGGTCCTGCTAAATCGCTGGCAAATGATTGAGCAGCAATAACAGTGCCAACTAAAATTTCACCTTTGATGACATATGCCAGGCCCAGTCCTACGCCCATAAGCTGCATAAACCAAGCCAGCAACTGACCCACACAATCAGCAAGGGTAAGAGTACAATCGGCATCGAACTTGGCATCCTCCGTATGATTGTTTTCTTGATCAAACCGAGTCGTGATTGACTTTTCTATAGAGTAGTTTTTTATTGTCGGGTAAGCCACCATATACTCTTTTACCTTTTGGGTAAACTTTGATATTGCATCAGAATATTGCAAGCTCTTATCATTCAGTCTCCGAGAAAACACAGAGGGAACAAACATTGCCACTATGCCAAATCCAATGATAGGGACAGCAAGTTTGGCATTTAGCGCAACAAATGATGTTCCTAATATAGCCAGTGAAAACAGACCAGATATCAAACCTAAAATTTGATTATAAAACCGCGTTTCAAGTAATGTAATATCATTTGTGAATATTGAAATATATTCTCCGCTGGATGCTATCTCGGCAATATTGGCTGTATCCAGTCCCATCATACGCAGGAAAAGTCGATGTTTAATGTCCCTCTTCGCGTTACAGATAAACCGAGCCTTTACAACGCCATTTGAATAGATAAGAACTCGTTTCAGCATCCACAACAAAAAGCCTGTGGAAAGAAGTCGCAACAGTTCGACAATACTTCCTCCCGGTGTTGCAGAGTTAAACATACGCTGAAGCAGAAAATTCATAACTGAATTCAAGGTTGGCTCAGCGATCATCAACACAAGAACCGCCAGTAAATACCACTTATATTTGAACATCTGCTTCAGCATATGTAAAACTCCTTAAACTCAGTCCTCTGTAGCCTTTGTAAGCAACCAAACATAGCCTTCGTTGGCATCGACTAAAATAATACGATTGTTGCCAACGATTGATGCCGTCATTTCAATGCCCAGCGCAGGAGCTTTAATCACATTTCCGCTCCACTCATAATCTGCTTCAATCGCAGGGGTTTCTGCGTTGTCTCGAAAGTCAGCCAAAGTATAATCACCAAATACAAGGTACTCGTTAACAATGGGTTTATCAGTTGGCCTATAAGTCACATTCCACTTGCCGGTAACTGTATCAGCCAAAAATGCTTCACTAAGTACAGACTCATTGTCAGCTTTGATCAGAGTCATATACGTGTTATCATTTGTATACAGTGAAACGTACTGTTCTGTTTTCTGAGAAATATGATAAGTTCTTGAGATGTCCGGTAATTCCAACACGTCTCCCGAAACTTTATAAGTGCTCGTAACATAAGGATCAGTATTACCATCTCTGTAGTCATGTGCTTCCCCATTATCGAATACCATGTATTCGTTTTGAGGAATGCTTACTGATCCTTCTGCAACATTTACAGCAACCTTCCACGTTCCATCCAGTTCAACCGTAGCTACGTGTTCTCCTTCTTTCCCGGAGAACACGAACACCATAAGAGCTGCAATTGCAACCACAACCACTGCAGTCGCCACAACAATCATTACTTTCTTTTTCATTGTTAAGCCTCCATTGTTTTTCGTTTTTATAGTAAGCACATTGCGAGAAATAAAATCGCAAATGAACATACCCCAATAAATAAAATAACTAAGCTACCCACGAGAATCCGTTTAATTAGAAGGCGGAAAGCTATTGGACTTTTCGTTTCCATTTCGTTATCTATTCTTTGCATCTTGACTTCCACCATATTTGTACTCCTATCAACTATTTGATCTCCGAACCAAACGGCATTAAAGCAAGTTTTGCGATTTTGAGATATTGTTTTCCGAAGGGAATACCCACTATCGTCAAGCAATAAATTAGGCCTATAACTGTAGCTTCAACTGCAAGAGACCATCCTGTCAAGCAAACCCAAAGCATATTCAAGAGAAAGCTCCCGGTTCCACCTGTGTTCTCAACTGTTTTGCCAAATGGAAAGAAACAAAGTTTTGCTATCTTAAAGCACTGTTTGCCTACTGGAATGCCAATTATGGTAATCGACCAGATGATTCCGGCAAAACACCACATAAGGCCGGTCACAGCTCCTCCAAACACAAATCATATAATGTTGCCAAGAATGCTCACTGTACTCCCTCCCCTGTGTAATACTGCTGTATAGTGAACTATCTAGCAGGCATCACTTATAGTCCAAAGAGCTGCTTATATTGAATGCAGAATACGATAGTGGCAATTAACAGCGCTACCCACGCGATAAGCAACACAATCTGTGTAACATAGAGAACACTTCGATCAATAATGCTGATATCTCCATCGTTCTTAGAAGGAGGACTCTTCAGAAGATGTTTTATCTTTGATGGACCGGCGCCCTTAATATTGGATAGTCTGCTGTACGAAATTCTTACAAAAACAATCAATCCAACATAATAAAAGAGCCAAAACCAGAGCACGTTAACTCGTGAGGATGTCGCAACGAGCCCCCATACAGCAATACACATGGAGAAAATAATCGGAGTTCCAAACGAGCCCAGTACATACGCTCCGTTTTTCTCACGATATACTGCTTCAATTCCTGATGCAATCAGCAGTAACCAGAAAGATACTCGAATTAGGAAACTGTGGAATCCACCGATTTGCGTCTTTGAATTTAGGAGGAACTCCATTTTATAAAAGAACTCTCCTGACAATGTTCCGCACCACCGCATAAGCAGTGCCAATCCTATAGCAAGGATAATCAATGTGACCGTCGTTTTTGCTGTTTTTCTTACTGTAGTCATTTGACTTCCTCCTCCACAAATGCTGCCAGATCTTTAATATTGCTTTGGCATTGCCGAGCCAGCCATCCCAACGGAGCAATAATATTCTGTGGGTCAAACGGGCTGCCATCTTCGCAGTGACCTATTGAACTAACCGGGAAATAGGAAACCCTCGAAAAGACACTGTCCAGATTGTTGATAGCGTTGGCAAGCCCAATATCAGCCAGGTATCTTCTACACACTTTGTCCCGTGCGTCATCAGGACTAAGGTATTGGTTCTGGTTTGAGGAGAACTCGGCTTTAATCTTTACCGTTCCAATCTTTCTACGGATAGAAGTCAAATCTGTTTTTGCAATCACAACAGCTACAGGGGTATCGCTCATTCTTCTGGCCATGCGTCCGGCCACCTCAGAATACTTGTTGATAAAATGGACGACGATGTCCTCCGTTGAATCATCTGAGAAACCGTTTGTGCTTGTTGATCCGGTAGTTGCTTCGCACTCTTTTCGTACTGAGCGAACGCTCAACGGGTCAATAACAATGATTATTCCATCGCTGTATGCGAAGTTAAGAGGGTTTCGTTCGTATTGTTCACTGAGAATTACTTCATCAGGAACGTCGTAGATAACAATACCATCGTCAGAACTCCCTTTGCTCCCGTGAAGAATATAATACGCCCTCACTTCATCACTTGGCGACTTCGTCGTTCGGCCGGAATGATACATCCTTTCCAGCTCTTTGAAATCATCCGCCGGGGAAGTCGATACATTGCGGATGCCGGAGTTTTCAATGGCTTCAACGTACTGATGCTGAAATGCTGCGATGAAAGATGTTTTACCTGACGAATTGCCGCCGATGACCTGTACGGTAAGTGCCTTTATATTCGAACCTGCAAGAGCATAGTCGCATTTGGGGCAATATGACTTCAAGTCTTTTCGCTTTGAGGCAGACGCACACGGTATGAAATGGCCGCAGGTACATTTCGCATACAGGAGACCGCACCTTCCGGGATAGAGCCTTTTATGTTTGGTTCCACAATGCGGACACTCAAACACAGGGAGCTTAAAAGTCGCATAACACTTTGGGCAATGCTGCGTCATCCATGAAGCCTTATCCGCAAGATTAAACAGCGGCATTAACAAAAGATTCACTGCCCAAAGAGCGAGCAAAAACACGATATAAGCCAAATTGATAACGAAATAAGCCACCACGCCTACAATACAGCGGATAATCATCTCTGCCATGCCGAGTATGGCCAGCGGCAGATACACGAGGGAACTCAAAAAGGCGATAGTCTTCGAGTGGCTCTCGTGATTCCCGAGACGGTAGGCAAGCCCTGCGAAGCTGAACACAGACCATTTTTTGTCAAAAAGGTACTTGTGCGCATCTTTATAGATGTGGCTGCGCTGGAACTGTCCTGATCCCGCCGCATAGCTGAACATAAGTTCCGAACCGGTTTTTTTCTTCCATGATGCCCTGTTGATAATGATTGCTTTAATAAGTGAGGCAGCAATATTAACGCAGGCGACAACGGAGATTATTACTATTAACGCGCGAAGCAGACTGGGTATGGTTCCCCAAAATGCACCTATGTCTGCCATGGCTTTTTGCAGAAACAGACGAATCTGCTCAAGCCCATATCTGATCTCATCTGTCGGCATATCAATGTTCCCGCTTTCTTTTTCTTACATCTCCTGACCGTTCTCTTCTCCCTGTTCTTCTCCCTGCTCGTCCGCAGGCATCTCGTGAGCATGAGATCTGTTCTCGTGCGGATCTTCGATCTGGAAATAATCCGGGTTGTTCATTCGGTCGTTAAACTCTTCCTGTGTCAAGCCTTCGGCTTCAGCTTGTTCGGCTTCCCGCCAGTGCTCATGACCGGCTTTATGACCAAGATCATATTGACCCTCTATTGGTTCGTGCGTGTTGGCGTCAAGAAACTGACCCTTTTCGTTCTTTTCCGCTCTGCGTTCGACTTCTTCTCTGACTTCCTGGCGTATATATGGACGATGGAGTGCCATGATTAATCACACTCCTCGCCAGCGTTGAAGCCACTTGAAACAATAAAAGTGGCGTTTTCGTCCTCTCTTTCAAGAGCAATACCTGTTGAACAATTCAGATAAGGTAAAACACTTTTATCAATTTCAAGAATGGTGTTAATATCGTAAATTGCGATATTATCCGGATTGTTTACATAGTCATCATCTTCATCACCGCAGAAGAACCTCCATCCGCTGTCCTGTGGATTGGTTGCCTCCTCGTGATACATGTAGCGAACTTTGCGCTTGCCATCAACAAGCATCTTGGTTGCTAAAACAAAACCAAACTTTTCCATAATTGCCTCCCGTGTATTTACTGTTGCTGAACAAAACTGCGTAAAGGACAGTTGTCACTGCTCATTAGCCAGAAGACCGGATCCATAACTCCCCACGGCTCGTATTGACCTTCCTCAGTCGTGTGTCCCATCGCGCTGACCGGGAAATATCTGATATTGGAGAACTCTGCTTCTATCAGATTGATTGCATTTCCATAGCCGTGGTCATAAAGGAATGTCCGGCAGATATCATTCTGGTGCTGTTCAAAAGAAAACTGAGCCTCGGAATCCGGCATGGGCTTATATGTAGCCCTGATACGTGGAAGACCGATTTCTTTCTTGTGCAAGTCAGACTTTGTAATTATCACGGCAACCGGCACGGAAGCAGCCTTGGCAGTGTGTTTTCCTTTTACCTCATCCAATGAGTTAATAAAGTTTGTGATCGTATCGGATACATAGTTCGGGGTTGCTGTTGGATCAATAATAAGAAGGAAACCTTCGCAGTACCTGAACTGCTGTTGCTGAGTATCACTGCCGGCAAAATCAAATGCCTCACCCGCAATATCATATATGGTCATTTGCACAGATGTTTTTTGACCAGTAGCATGAATGATGCTATACATATTTGCGTTCGTTTCAAGTGTAGATTCGGACTTTCCGGTATTAAACCATTCCTCAAGATCGGCAAAAGCGTCTGCGGGGGTTTCTTCGAAGGTAATTTCGTGTCGACGGTTCAGCCAATCTTTGTATTCATGCCAAAACGCCGCCAAGAAGGTTGTTTTACCAGTTCCGACGCCTCCGACAAGCTGAATACCGTATTGCTGAGAACTGCTGGAAAGAAGCTCCGTCCCACAGAAAGGGCAGTGTGCCTCGTATTCAGATCGTCCACCGATAAATGTGGTAGACAGCATGGTTCCGCAGGTACATTTGCGTTTAAAAACGCCGTAAGGACCCGGAACAAGTTTCTTGTGTTCAAGGCCGCAGGTTGGACAAATAAAAACAGGAATAACGGATTTACGTTTGCAATTGGGGCACCGGCTGTGAATTGATTTCAGAATCAAAACTATACGATCAGTCAGCCACAGTATCGAGAAAAACAGGAAGAAGACAATCATCCCGATAACAATCGCCGTAGCAAGAATGATCGAAAAAGCACTAACCCAAATGAAGCCAAGGACTTGAGCGCAGAAAATTGCAAAACCATACCCCAAATAGATCCACATGTCAATGATCCATTTGTGCTGTACAGCCTTATCTTTCCATGCTGTCAACTTGGTTCGGTACTCAGAGAGGTTTTCAAAAGCACCTTTAACGATCTCAGAAATTTGGTGAAACCCCGGTCCAAAGCAGTAGTTCCTCCTGACACCACCAGAAACATCAGCATGCTTGTCCACATAGGTTGCATAGGGATCAAGATTATCCTTGAACGACTTGATGAAACTGATCAAGGACACAATCAATCCGTAACCAGCGCTGACCACAAGGGTAATTATCCCAACGACCGAGGCAATTGGCAGTATTACGTATCTGATCAAAAGATAGATCAGATATACAGCAAGAGCTATAAGAAGAAGATAAATGATTGCTTCCATTTAGATTCACCTACAATTCTATTTCTTGCCCCATTTCCCCGAATCAGAGGCATTGGACGATCCTCGCGAAAAGAGACGACCAAAAAGGGACGGTTCCTTCTTTTGATCATGCAAAGTCCTTGCGTCCTTTTCGATAAGCGCAAAGTACTGCTGAGCCGCTTTGGAGCGAATCGTTCCACGGATGGCAGACATGCCTTTGTCAAATTGTTTGATGTTTGCACACGCATTGACAAGTGCATCATATAAGGTTCTGCTGTTTGTCTGAACGGCCGTGTCAATAAGCTCGCCGATGGCTGAATCCTGTCTTGTCCCGACATACTGCATGGCTTCTTCAGCAATCAAAGCCGAGTAGTATGGGGAATTTGAAGCCGCCGAAACAACGGTCGCAAACGCTCCTTCCGGCAATCGACCGCTATAAAGCTTGCCAACCAGCCGTTCTGCATACGCTGCATCTTTAATGGATGGGAAGCCCTGAGATATCATGCTGTTAAGGAGAGGAATCAGACCATTCCCCAGTTTTCGGTCATCAAGGGCGTCCAATGCGTAGATATGAGCAGAGTTTATACACGGAACATTCTCCGTCCTGCAGCTCTGGATTCGGGACGCCAGTCTTCCGGCGGCTTTATCGGATATAACAATGTTCTTGTCAAGGATTCGGATTACGGATGTCAGGTCGATAGCTTTCAGTTCTCTGTTAGACTGAATCCAATCAAGGAATCTCTCCATATCCTGAATGCGAACCAGAGTTTGTGCTTTGTAAGCAATAGCCGCCGAGAAATGGCTATCCAGGTTATACTGTTGCAGTTGCTTGTACAATCGTGTCAGATTACTCTCCGTAGAGATCGTTTCCGGTGCGATTCTGCATACCAATTGGACGAGAAAAGCGATATAGTTCTGATCTGTGGCTGAACTTGCATCTGTAAGAATGATATCGACGGTCTGTCCCGGGTTTAACGCAGCATATAATGAGGCTACCCGGACTGCGTTCTGTCCGTCTCTTGCGTTATACAGTGCATTGATACTGTTCGAAAGAAGCATGTTTACCGATTCTGGGAAACCACCTCTATAAACCTTCAACGCCTCAACAAAGAATTCCGTAAAGGATACCCAATCCGCAGGTTTATAGGCTTTTACTGCATTTGCATAAGCCTCAACAGTAGTCCGTGAAATAATATGGTTGGATGCGCTTTGTGCAAACGCGCTCTTCTTGATTGCGTTATGCAAATCCATCGTAGACTCTGCCTGCGGCCGCGTATAAATGTTATCGGCATACGAATGGCAGACAACATCCTTAAAGGTTTCTTTTACCGAATCATCACCAACAACAGCGGCAGTACATTCAAGCCAACTCATAACGGCAAAAGAAGATACCGCATCTTCTTTCAAGAACCGAGGTATATCCTGCTTGATTTCTCTGTACAGCCTTTCAAGGTCAGATGTCTTTTTCAGCTTGTACTGCCCTAATACGTTCAAGGAGGCGAGTAAATCTTTCAGCTGCTTGCTCGAACTGTATCTTGACAGATTCACAAAAGCAGAATAAAGCTTGAGTACATCTCCGGATGGTGACGAAACATCAACCATCTGCATAAACTGCCGACACAGATACTCATGCCCTTCATCATATGTTGTGACATATCTGTAGTAGGGGCTTGATGTATCAACATTGACCGACAAGGTCTTCGTTTTTCCATCCAAAACAACATACGGAGAATTGGCAAGTGCCTTTGCAGCAGCAGTGTTCGTCCTGTCCCGTTCATCAACTCCGACTATCATTGCTCTGAAGCGAAGTTTCTGATTGGGGCTTTGCAGATTGATTTGGGTTTGATACTGTCCCGAAAGATTGACGGTGTACTTATTGGCATTCGCGAATTTGTCAAGCCGCGTTGCAAAAGATAGTCCTGCAGCCATTCTCGGTGAAAAAGCGCTTTCAATGGCGGCAACCCAAAACTCGATTAATTTGGAGTTTTCATCCTTGATTACCAGAAACTTTCTTTCCTCAGGTGGAAGGGAGTACTGAGATATGATGAATGCAATGGCATTCATCAATGCATCTCGGCGGCCTTCTGCGACAAATGCGGCAATGTCATCAAAGTTGATGTAGCCAATGGTCTCTCCAAGATCATCCCGTTGTGCCAGCGGAGCAGGTGAGTTTTCGTAATAGAAAGCCTCACCTCTTTTTTGGGCATCCCATACTGTCTCATTGCCAAACAACTCATACGGGTAGATATCATCGAACTGACCAATAAAAATCTGATTAATGAAATTGCCGGGGCGATGTGAATAATCCCCTGTTGCAGTTCTGTCAAAGGGTATCGGATGAAAATTCAATAGATACTTCCCACCCAAATCAGGTACAACAAAAAGATATGCATCATCCATAAAACTTGGGTCTGCATAGGGCTCTTTACTTTGTGCTGTAGCGTACAGGAAGGGGATATCTGTAAAGCCGGCTTCGGTTACATTTTCAGAGCAGGAAAACACCTTGAACCCGCTGTTCTTTATCGGGTTTCTCCCTCTCAGAATATCAATTCCTTCACCGCATCTCGTGTATATTAGTTCAGAATACATTTGATGACCTCCTGTCTTTGCTGAATTGCCGATTTCACGGCATGATTGCTGAATTAGTCGATAAACTTTGCCCGTTTAAACAACCAAAGAATCGGATCAAGAACACGATGTGGCTTTATTTCATCGGGTAAAGTATATGCATCCTTCGGCGGCGCACCGTAGCTTGAAACTCCAAAGAAGTAGTATTCCTTGAAATGGGAGTCAAGGGCGTCAATAAAAGCGCTCTCGCCAATCTGCTCAAGCCAGTTTCTTATCTCGGAATCTACCTGCTGGATTTCCGCCATATCTACCATACCGTTTCTCACAGTCAAACTGCTGTTCTTAATCAGCGCCTGAGGGCCAAATGCACGATGGTTAAGAATTGTATCGAATTTGGTAAGGACAACAGCGACAGGGATATCCAACATCTTTGTAGTCTTAATGCCTCGTGCTGCTTTAATATAAGCGGCAACGCTGTTGATAACATCTTCTGCATTTTTGGTAGCACCTTCAGAACCACCAAGTGAATTGCTCATGACATTGGCGTCAACTACGCCTCCGCGTCTGATATTGGGGAGGACAAGCGGATCGATAGCGAGGATGATTGCCTTGGATGCGTTGATGTACCTGCAGACCGTTGATGACGGGTCAAGATTGTTTTCGTGATCTTCACCTGCACCATCGAAGATAGTGAAGGTATATGTGGGAACTTCACTGCCACGCCTCTTTTGAAGATTTTTAATGTACCAGATCTGTGGCATGCTTTCGCCAGATTGGGTCGCTTCGGGGATTGTATGCTGCTCATAAATCAGATCACAGTTTGTGTTCTGATGATCCAAGGTAGCCTTTGTCTGATGCCCCAATGCGAGCCTCAATCCAGATGAGCGTCCCAGTTCACGCAGCATAACCGTTATGTAGTTTGTCTTGCCGGAGTTTGAAACCCCAACAATACTGAACGGTAGATTTGGCGTTTCAAGTGCCATCTTGGGGATAATCTCACCACAGGAAGGGCACTTTCTCAGGGTTGCTAATCCTCCGCAGGCGGAGTTCTTGCATTTAATTGGTTCACGGGCAAATCTGCCGGGAGCAGTTTCGGTTCCGCAGTCAGGACAAACATAAAGAACTTTGCTCTTGTCGTACTCGCGAATACAGAAGGGGCATGTAAATTTCGCCATAATTTTTTCACCTCATACCTTTCCTGAAAATCCCTGCTTCCATCGAAGCATAATATTGTCTCCGCTTGTTGTATCTTGCTCGAAGAGGAAATACCTGCATTTCTTCAAGTACTTTGCGGGGATATTCGTTTTTACCGAATATGATTTACGATACTCGGTTACCGGGGTATCCAAATCAACAGATGGTACTTTCATAACCAGCTCAGCGTTCTTATCATCCTGTGAAGCAATAAACTGACCTGCATCACAAACACAAAGATA
>DAVZHW010000055.1:0-10480 GCA_052273625.1 Candidatus Fimenecus sp.
AACATATGCTCCCTCTATCCGCCACAGGCGGCGGTCGCATATGTTGCCCGTCAGATGGAGGCTTTGTCGGACAACCGCATTTCCACCTCCCTTGTGTAAAGGGAGGCGGAATGTGCCCCCCTGTCCGTAAGGGCATTTGCAGCCACAAAAAAACGTCCCTATGAACACTCTGTCATAAGGACGCTTTTGCTATTTAACACCAATACTTACTTATTTATAATATTGTTAAGCGCTGTCATATACTTTGAGTTTGACGGTGCCATAAGGTAGTTTATAAACAAAATTTCGTTTATGCCGTTGTTGTTTACAAACTCTGTAAGGTTCATATCCTTTACACCGTCCTGTCTCGGATCGAGGACATAAACCTCGTTGTAGTTTTCAAGCAGGAACGGCACCATTGCGTTGCCGTAGGACTCCTTGATAACAAGTATCTTCTTGCCGTTCTGATTTGAGGTTACTATCCTTTCAAGCGGCTTGTCGCCCTGAATAAAGCACATATACTTGCTTGAGGTGTCCGTGATGTTCGTTGAAATAATGCGCAGCGGCTTGCCGTCTGTCATATCGGGAGTCGAATAAAATTCGCCCGACGCTTCGACAATCGGCATAAAGTATTCAACGTAATCGGGATGATTTTTAAGGTTTTCACTGTTCGTGTAGCGATACATTGTGCCGACGAAATTGTCGAGTCTGCCGCTTTGATAAGCAGAAAGCGGAGCGTGCGACAATCCGTTTTTATCGCAGAATGCCGAATAAGCGTAATATGCGCCTCTCGCCGTCCAGTGATGGTCTGTTCTGAAATAGATGTAGTCGTCCGTGTGCTGCAAAAGAGCCGAGTATGCGTCGATTGACGTAACGCTCGGGGAAAGCTGAGAATACGCAATGTTTATTCCGTCGGGTGCGGAGTGGCTGCCCGTCCTGTATTCCTCGGGTCCGTAAAATGCAATTCTTGTCGGCACAAGCATACAATAAACCTTTTTATCGGGTACCTTTGCGGCAAAGGTGTTGATTGTCGCCGCATATTCGCCGAGCCTCGTCTTTGCGATTGAATACATTTCCATTGCAGAGTCGGGGAAAACTATGATTGAATTTGTAATCTGATAGTCGCCCGTCTGTGCAAAGGCGGTGGTCGAGGGCATTTGTGCTTGCGTTGTCGATTCGGGTTGCGTCTGCGACTCCTGCTCGGGTGCTTGCGTTGTCACCTCAGCCGTTGTGTCGGCAGGCTTAGGCGCAGGGGCGTCGGGTGCTTTTACGACAGCGAAAACTATGATTATCGCTGCAAGAAGCATCTCAATACTTCCTATCAATTTCCTTGAATTAGTAAGCTTCATTTATTATTCCTCAAATGCTTAAACTTTTTCGCCCGTTTCGGCGTTGATGATATTCTTGAAAACACCGATATGCGTGCTTGAAATATACTTGTCTGTGTGCAGGCTTCCGAAATACCACTTATCAAATTCGCAGGAGTCTGAAAGCTCCTCAAAATACGCATTGAGTGCGCTGACACGAAGCGTGTCATAGTCCTTGAGCTGTAAAAAACCTTTAATTCTTGTCGGAGGCTCGTGCGTGATTACCATATCGACCTTGTAATTGTGCTTTTCAAGGTTCTTAACGCCCTCCAAAAGCTCCTCCTGAGTGGGAATTTCGTCCTTAGACCAGCCGTTTTCGTCCGTTCTTATGTCAATGTCGGGACTTTCGCCGCCGCCCATTGTAAACACGGTTTTGCCGTCTATTTCAAACACCTGACCTCTTAAAAGATGATAGAGGTTGCCGTATATTTTATGAACCTTTCCGCCGTTCCATTCGCTTACCTCATAGTTGTTGAGAAGCTTGAAATTCTCATGAGTACCGTCGATAAAGCAAATGTTATATTTTCTTTTGCCGAGCTGGCGGATGATTTTCTGCTCTCTCTTGCTGTTATCCCACAAAAAACCGAAATCTCCGCAAATAATAAGCGTATCGCCTGCTTTAAGCGCACGAAGCTTTGAAAGCGAAAGGCGTTCGGCGTCTGCGTGAGTGTCGCCGGTAATATAAATCAAATTGTTCACATCCTCAAAAATAAATTGATATTTATATATATATTTGTTATAATGACTTTGATATATAATACACTTTTTTTTAATTGTTTTCAAGGGGTGTTTTTGTTGAAAAAAGTCTTATCCTTAATTTTATGCGTTTTACTCGTTTTTTCTTCGGCACTGTGCGTTCCGTCTTATGCTTCGTATAATTCCGAGCTTGAAACGGAAGCGGATATTGCACTTTTATTCAGCCTTGACGACGGCACGGTAATCTTTGACAAAAATGCGGATAAGGTAACTGCGCCTGCCTCTCTTACAAAGATAACAACGGCGATTTTAACCCTTGAAAACTGCCCCGACCTCGACACCGTTGTAACCGTTCCGCAAAAAGCTATCAAGCTCTTGAACGGCACAGGCTCTTCAATGGCAGGACTTAAAGCGGATGAGCAGGTAACGGTCAGGGAGCTTCTCTACTGTATGCTTGTAAAATCGGCAAACGAAGCCGCAAACACCCTTGCTGATTATATCGGCGGCGGAGATATTGACAAGTTTGTAGGTATGATGAACGATTTTGTCGTTTCGCTCGGCTGTCAGAACACGCATTTTGACAATCCGCACGGACTCGACTCCGACGGTCAGTACACCACCGCAAACGATTTGGCTCTTATAGTAAAGCACGCCCTTACAATTCCTGTTTTCCTTGAAATCTGCAACGTTTACAGGTACAAAATGCCTGCGACAAACCTTTCGCCCGAGCGTAATTTTACTTCGACAAACTGGATGATAAATCCGAACTTCAAAACCTATTATTATGAGTACGCACAGGGCATTAAAACGGGTACGACAAGCAAGGCGGGTCATTGCTTCATTTCAAAGGCAAGCAAGGACGGATACAATTACGTTTGTATCATTATGGGCGCACCCTCAAGAGATGTCAACGGCGACGGCAACGACGAAAACTGTGCCTTTCTTGAGGCTAAAAAGCTGTATAAGTGGGTCTTTGACAACATCAGACTTCAAAAAATTGCCGACACCACAAAGATTGTTACCGTAATCGACGTTAAGCTCTCGCTTCGCACAGACCATGTAAGGCTTGTGCCTGCAAATGACGTTACGGCTCTTGTACCTGTCGGAACAGACGGCTCGAGCGTGCTGATTGAGCCAATTCCCGAGGAGACGCCGACGGTAATCAACGCACCGATTAAAAAGGGCGAAAAGGTCGGAAGAGCAAGGATTATGTACGCTCAAACGGAAATCGCAACGGTTGACCTTGTGGCGGCTGAGGACGTAAACGTAAACATATTTTTATGGATCGTAAACGTCTTTAAGAACGTGTTTACCTCGCCGTTTTTCATTGTTCTTGCCGTGCTCGCAGTAATCGTGCTTGCGGTCTATCTCGTATCGTTTTACAAGAATAAGAGCAGACGTAAAAAGCAGCATAAGAAACCGAAGGTATATTTGAGCACCTCAAGCTCAAAGCGTCGCAGACCGCCTCAAAACAACAGAAGAAAATAAATTAAGCTCCGCAGTAAGTTTAACACAAGCTGCGGAGCTGTTTTTACGCTAATTTTCCGTTTATCATAACGGATGAGACTTCAACGCTTTCATCGAAAAGAATTATATCTGCGTCATAGCCCTCTGCGATTTTACCCTTATATGAGTCGACGCCGATTACCCTTGCAGGTGTGAGCGTCATCATTTTAACCGCCTCGGTAAGTGGGACGCCGACGGTCTTATACATATTTCTGACAAGCCTTGCGCCGTTTGCCGTGCTTCCTGCAAGACAAGAACGGTCGGCAAGCTTCATAACCTTATCCTCATATACGACCTTTACGCCGTTCTTCTGAGTGAACTCCTCGCCCTCGTTCATATCAAACGCCGAAAATTCAAGACCGTCTGTGATAAGATACATTTTGTCAGCGCCCTTCGCCTTATAGATAAGCCTCAAAACGCCGACGGGCAAATGCACCAAGTCCGAAATCGCCTGAACGGAAAATCTGTCATCGGAAAGTGCCGCCTCTACCGTTCCCGCTCTCCTGAACACGCCCTCCTTATAGCAAGAGGTGCAAGCGTTGTAAATGTGCGTAATATCCGAAAATCCGTGATTTAACGACTCGTAAGCTGTATCATAATTGCCCGATGAATGAGCAACACTTGCGACAATTCCTCTTTTTGCAAGCTCCTCGCCAAGCTCATACGCTCCGTCAAGCTCGGGTGCTGCGCCCATCATTTTAACGGTGTCGCCGTATTCGTCTAAAAAGTCGGTATAATTCGTTTCGCTCGGTACAAAAAGATTGTCCGTGCTCTGCGCACCGCACATTTTAACCGACAAAAACGGCCCTTCCAAATGCGAGCCTAAAATATTTCTGTTTTCGCTCATTGCAAGTCGGGTGTTCGCACAAACCTCGCTTAATTGTGAAAGGGGAGCCGCCAAGGCAGTCGGCAAAATAGAAGTCGTACCGTATTTTGCGTGTGCCTTTGCCATATTGATAATGTCGTCTTTTGACCCCATTGCGGAATATCCGCCGCCGCCGTGAACATGCAAGTCAATAAAGCCTGCCGACAAAAAGCGACCGTTTCCGTCGATTATTTCAGCATTAGGACAATCAATTTCCTCTGCGATTTCAACGATTTTTTCACCTTGAGTCAAAACCTCAAGCTCTTTTATTTCGTTTTCAAGTATGACCCTGACATTTTTATAAAGATACATAAGCTTCTCCTTATCAAAGATTGGCGGTATGGCAAAGTACCGTTTTTGTTTTTTCGTCAACATCTACAATTCCGTATTCGCCCTTGTAAATTGCACCCGGACACATAAAGTACACGCCGCCCATATATTCAACCCTCGGAGTGTGCGTGTGACCGTAAAGAATTACGTCTACATTGTTTTCCAAAGCGATTTTTTGAAGCAAATCGGTAGAATATTTAACGCCTTTTGTGTGACCGTGCAGGGCGTATATTTTTTTGCCTGAAAGAAAGCAGGTCGTTTCGGCAGGAAGCGAAGAACCGAAATCATTGTTTCCCTTTACGGCAACAAGCGGTTTCGTGCCGATAATATTAAGGTTTTGAGGCATAAACAAATCTTCCTCGCCGTCGCCCAAATATATAAACATATCGGCGTTTCTGTGCAACGATAAAAGCATATTTATACTTGCGCTGTCGCCGTGCGAGTCGGAAAAAACAATTGCTCTCATTCATATTCTCCTTTTGCGTAACATAAAATTATTATATCAAATCTCGGAGGTTATTGCAATGAAAAACGATATGAGCGCAAGCGATTTTATTGAAGAGTTCAAAAAGAATAAAGCTAAAAAAGATTTAGGCGAATATCTGACGGAAAGATTAAACGAGGAACAATCAAACAGACTCAACGCCGTTCTAAATGATGAAAAAGCCTTAAATGAGTTGCTTTCAAGCGAGAAAGCACAAAGGATAATAAGGGAATTGACGGGTGACGACAATGGATAACATAAACGATTTGTTAAATTCAATCAGTCCGCAGGATATGGAAAAGCTCAAGGGCGTTGCATCATCACTAATGAATAACGCAGAAAAAAGTCAAACAAGCGAGCAAAGCGCAGACGGAATTTCCGCCCTTTTCGGCAATGATACGGCAAATATGCTGATGAAGGTCGCAACGCAAATGAACGCCGATAACGACAAAACGGCGTTTATTAAGGCGCTTGAACCGTTGCTGAGTGATGAGCGAAAAGCAAAAGCGGAGGAAGCAATGAAGTTTTTGAGGCTTATGGACACACTTCCTTTATTGAAAGGGCTGTTTTGATGAAAGAGTATAATTTTGACGAGATGCAGGAAATGCAGGCAAAGGCGCTTGAAAGAGTCAAGGAAATGCAGGCGAGGGCGCAAAATATCGCAAAGCAGGCGGAACGGGAGTTGTCAGACGAAAAGAAAAACATAAACGAAGCTTCAAATTCGCAGAACACCTACAAAGAAAATTTCTATCAAGCCGTCAAGTCAACGCCTACTAAAAACAGAATTCAAATGCCCGTTGACCTGCCCGAAAGCAAATCGTACGAGTCGTTCAAGGAGTATTTCGAGCCGATAAATAAAAAATCAAAGCAGGAAACCGCTAAAGAAACAAAGGCTAATTTGCTCGACACGGTTTTCAAAGAGCCGGATAAAGCGTTGTTACTTGCCTTGCTTTTACTCTTGCAGTCAGACGGCGCAGACGAGGAATTGCTCATGTCGTTGCTGTATATAATGCTGTGAAAGGGAAATTATGAACATATAACGGTTATCGGTGGCTTATCAATTTGAAAATTATATTAAACCGTAGGGACAGCCCTTGCGGCTGTCCGACAAAGCCTCCCTCTGACGAGGGAGGTGGGTTGCCGTAGGCAACTCGGAGGGAGAGAAAGCAATAAAAACCAAACTTTCGTTATCTCTCCCTCAGTCATTTTTACAAAATTGTAAAAAATCAACCTTACAATCCCTCCGCCTCACGTTCGTTCGGCACCTCCCTTTACACAAGGGAGGCTGTTATAGCCTATGGATTATCATCCGTGCAACCGTAGAAAAAACCCTTGAAAATGCGTTTGCAAATTCAAGGGTTGATTTTATTGGAAGTTATATCAGTTACCGAAGGTCAAAAGCAAGAAGCCTGCCGCAACTGCAGAGCCGATAACGCCTGCAACATTCGGTCCCATAGCGTGCATAAGAAGGAAGTTTGAGGGGTTGTATTTTCTGCCCTCAACCTGCGATACACGAGCAGCCATAGGAACTGCCGAAACACCTGCCGAACCGATAAGGGGATTTACTTTTCCCTTTGTGATTACATTCATAAGTTTTCCGAAAAGTACACCGCCTGCGGTCGAGAAAGCAAATGCAATAAGACCGATAACGATGACAAGGATTGTCTTGATGTCAAGGAAAGTCTTACCCTCAGCCGTAGCGCCTACTGTAACACCGAGCATAATTGTAACGATATTGCAAAGTGCGTTCTGTGCTGTGTCGGAAAGTCTGTCTGTAACGCCCGACTCCTTGAAGAGGTTACCGAGCATAAGCATACCGATAAGCGGAGCTGTTGACGGAATGATAAGAACACAGAGAACAGTAACAACTATCGGGAAGATAATCTTTTCAGCCTTGCTGACTGTTCTCAACTGATCCATCTTGATTTCACGCTCTTTTTTGGTGGTCAAGAGCTTCATAATCGGGGGCTGGATAAGCGGAATAAGCGCCATATACGAATAAGCCGCAACTGCGATAGGTCCTAAAAGATGCGAAGCGAGCTTACCTGTGAGGTAAATTGCCGTAGGACCGTCTGCGCCGCCGATAATAGCTATTGAAGCAGCCTCCTGTGCTGTAAAGCCGTCGAATACGAAATTACCGATTCTAAAATCGGGAATAACGATTGCTATAAGGAAAGCAACATAGATACCGAGCTGTGCCGCAGCGCCTAAAAGAAGGCTTGAGGGGTTTGCAAGAAGCGGACCGAAGTCTGTCATTGCGCCGACGCCCATAAAGATAAGGCAGGGGAATATACTCGACTTAACGCCGCAGTAAATAAGCCTTAAAACGCCCGAATCGTACCAGTGAGCGTTTGCGTCAAGCACCTCTCCGCCCGGGGTTGCGATTGATAACGGGTCATACATAATTTCAGGGTAAACGTTTACAAGAAGCATACCGAATGCGATGGGAAGAAGCAGCAACGGCTCAAACTTCTTGACGATAGCGAGGTACAAAAGAACGAATGCAACCGCTATCATAACCCAGTTTTGCCAAGAAAGTGCGGTAAAACCCGAGGTCTGAAATATTTCAACAATAGAAGTTATAATTGACATTTTTCGCTCCTCCTTAACCGATGAAAGCGAGAGTCTGGTCAGTGTCAACCGTGTTGCCCGAGGATACAACTACCTGTGAGATTGTACCGCTGACGGGAGCAACGATTTCATTTTCCATTTTCATAGCTTCGAGGATAAAGAGAACATCGCCCTCCTTTACGCTCTGACCTGCCGCAGCGTTGACCTTGAGGATTGTGCCGGGCATGGGGGAGGTAACGGGCGTACCTGTTCCCGATACGGGTGCTGCCGCAACGGGAGCAGCGGCAGGAGCAGGAGCAGCAACGGGTGCTGCCGCAACGGGAGCTACGGGTGCTGTGGGAGCAACGTTTGTAACGATTGCTTCGCTAAGCTCTGTAACGTCAACCTCATAATCTGTTCCGTTTAATGTAACAACATATTTCATAACTTTCTCTCCCTTATTCTTCTATCTTTTTAATCGAATTGAACTGCAATCTGTTAAGAGGAATACCGCTTTCGTTTGAAACGATTGCCATAATAACAGCGGCGGTTTTGTCATCAACATTTACAAGGTCAAGCTTGCCTGCCGATTGAGTGTCGGGTAAAGCGGAGCCTGTTGCCGTCGGAGCAGCTTCGACAGCTTCCTCTTTAGGTGCTTTTTTCTTTGCTGCACCCTCAACTGCACGGATAGCCTTTGAAAGCAAGAGCACAAGCACGGCAAGAAGCGCAAGGATAAGCATAACTACGACGATACCTGTGATTGAAACGTTGAGTGCTTCGATAAAGGTAATAGCGCCGTCGGCATATTTGAGTAAATACATATCAAGCCCTCCTTAGTCCTCAATCTTTTTAATCGAATATGTGAAGGTGTTTTTCTTTTTCTCTTCACGCTTATCGAAAAATGCCTCAGCCTGAGTCGGGAATGCGATATAGGAAAGAACATCCTCGTCGCTCTTTGCCTTGTCGCCGATTTCAGCCTTAGCCTTTTCAAATGCAGGCTCAAGAGTGTCTGCAAAACGGCAGGTAATGGGCTTTTCGTCGCCGAGAACCTTTTTAAGAAGCTCGGGATTTATCTCGCCCGGAGCTTTACCGTATTCGCCTCTGATATAAGCCTTGATTTCCTTTGAAATGTTCTTGTATCTCTCGCCTACAAGTACATTGGTAACAGCCTGGTTACCAACCATCTGTGAAAGCGGAGTAACAAGGGGAGGATAACCCATATCTTCACGAACTCTCGGAATTTCAAGCAAAGCCTCATCCATTCTGTCGAGAGCGTGCATATCCTCAAGGTTAGCCATCATATTTGAAAGCATACCGCCCGGTACTTTATAGGTAAGAGCGTCTGTGTCTGTAACAAGAGCCTTAGGCTTGAGAAGTCCCGATTTGAGATATTCATCTCTTATGGGCTTGAAGTGGTCGTTTACCTTTTTAAGAACGCTTCTGTCAAGACCTGTTTCATAACCGAGCTCTGTCAAAGCGTCGTATATGGTTTCCGTAGCCGGCTGTGAAGTACCGCCCGAGAAGCAGGAGGTAGCTGTGTCGATAACGTCGCAGCCTGCCTCGATAGCCTGAAAAATTGTCATATAAGCCATACCTGTTGTGCAGTGGGTGTGGAGGATAACGGGCATATCGGGAACGGCATTTTTGATAGCGCCGATAAGGTCCTTAGCCTCTTTCGGAGTCATAACGCCTGCCATATCTTTAATACAGATAGTAGAGCAACCCATTTCTTTCATTTCCTTAACGGTCTGAACGTACTTTTCCAAAGTATGAACAGGGCTTGTCGTAAAGGAAATAGCGCCTGATGCGATAGCACCGTTTTTGATGGTCTCATCAACGGCAACACGGATGTTTCTTGTGTCGTTGAGTGCGTCGAAAATACGGATAATGTCGATACCGTTTTCCACGCTCTTTTTAACGAACATTCTGACAACGTCGTCGGGATAATGCTTGTAGCCGAGAAGATTTTGACCTCTCAAAAGCATTTGAAGCTTTGTATCAGGGCACTTAGCCTTGATCTTCCTCAATCTTTCCCACGGATCCTCGTCAAGATAACGCAGACAGGAGTCAAATGTTGCGCCGCCCCAGCATTCCATAGAATAGTAACCGGCTTTGTTCATCGTTTCAAGAATTCCGTCGAATTTTTCAAAGGGCATTCTCGTTGCGATAAGCGACTGGTTAGCATCTCGGAGGACGGTTTCGGTAAACTGAACTTTCATGTATATAACCTCCTAAATAATTACCGATAATGACTAAAAAAAAGCCGAAAAAAAGTGAATATTTGTTGAGAAATAGCGTAACAAATTTTACGCAAATTAAAAATAATCCAAATTTTCGCCATTATAATAATCGTAATGATTATACAATATACAGTATTTGTTGTCAAGTAAAAAAAGACCGTGTAAAAATATGTAAAATTAAATAAAAAGTCAACAAATTTCATTTTTATAGCAGGGTGGGTGTTATTCACCTGTTAGGGGAAATGTCTGCACAGCAGACAAAAGGGTGCCGGAATTCGGGAGAATTTGCTCCCGCCGTTAAATTGCGATTGATTTATCATAATTCACGGCTGAAATGACATAAAATCCACACACAACCCGTAGGGGCGAACTGTGTTCGCCTATTTTTATTGTCAAATGAAATTGACGGGCGAACACAGTGTATAGTGTAATAAGATAGTATACAGGTTGTGTAAGGGCATAG
>DAVZHW010000056.1:0-10252 GCA_052273625.1 Candidatus Fimenecus sp.
TCCCTCTGACGAGGGAGCTGTCGTTTTTCGCAGAAAAATGACTGAGGGAGAGATACAGAAAACTTACTGTTTATTGCTTTCTCTCCCTCCGAGTTGCCTACGGCAACCCACCTCCCTCGTCAGAGGGAGGCTGAATGTGCGAATTATATTTTATATCCGTAGGGACAGGGCTTGCCCCTGTCCGCTTTTTCAAAACTGTATACTATGTCCTTACACAACCTGTATACTATCTTATTACACTATACAGCTTGCTCCCGCCGTGGAAATCAGCGAATATATGACTGTTATCGGCTAATATCATATAATAAAATCTATTGAGCTTTTCAGCTTAAATCTTTCGGCGAGCTCCTGAAGGGTTACGCCGTCAACATAGCTGTTGACTGTATCATAAAGCCCTTTCCAAAAATCGAGGGTCGCACATTGTGAAATTCTGTCGCAGTCGTTTTCCTCGTTTTCGAGGCAGGGGATGGGGGCAAGATTTCCCTCGGTTATCCTCAAAATATCGCCTGCCGTGTACTCCGACGGGTCTTTTGCCAGCTTGTAGCCGCCCTGCGGACCTCTGACGCTTTTCAACATTCCTGCCTTGCCGAGCACCGACACGATCTGTTCAAGATATTTAACCGAGATATTCTGCCTTTCGGATATATCCTTTAACGCAATATAGTCGCCGTTGCCGTGGAGGGTTAAATCGACCATCAATCGCAGAGCATATCTGCTTTTTGTTGAATATTTCATTTGTCAAAAACCTCCTCGACCGATTTCTTACACGGTACTGTCAAAAATACCTCGTCATACTTTTTCTTCAATTCCTCGAAGCACCTTTCGGCACATTCCTTGTCCTCAAATACACCGTAAATTGCAGCACCCGAGCCACTCATCAGGGAGAGCTTTGCGCCGTGCTTTTTCATAAACGCTTTAAGATACGGCCTTTGCGGCACTTCGATTACCTGCTCAAACACGTTCATAGCCTTTTTATACATAAGCTCTCTGTCGTTGTGCTTCATAGCGTAGAGCATACCGCATCTGTCGCCGTGGCGAAGTCGCTTTGCCTCGTCAATCAGCTTATATGCGCTGAGAGTCGATACGTCAACGGGCGGCTTACAGATTAAAACATAGCAATTATCTAAATCCGGAAGCGGTGCGATAACCGAGCCTATATCGGTACATAACGCTGTTCCGCCGTGAATTGAAAACGGAACGTCGGCGCCCACCTTTTCGCCGATTTCACACAGTTCAAAAGTGGAAAGCCTTGTGTCAAACAGCTTGTCGAGCGCAAAAATAACGCCTGCGCCGTCGGCACTTCCGCCTGCAAGACCTGCCGCCATCGGAATATGCTTTTCAATTTCAATTTCAATACCGTTGTTTTCACAAATACCCGTTTTGTCGAAAAAAGCCTTCGCCGCCTTGTAAGCAATATTCTTTTCATCCGTCGGCACACGGGGGTCGTCGGTTATTATTTTTATGCCCGAATTTTCAGCCCTGTCAACTCTGACATAGTCATAGCAGTCAACCGACTGCATAATCATATAAAGACTGTGATAGCCGTTGGGTAAAACTCCGACGACATCAAGCATAAGATTTATTTTTGCTGCGGCTTTAACTTTCATATATCGGCTCTTCCTTTTTAATATATTACCTAATATACCATATTTTTGAGGATATTACATCATTTTTTGAAAAAAAGTGAATTTTATATACTATTTATCGCCAAAATGTGATAAAATGTTTGCATATAATTTTGGAGGTAACTTTTTATGCGTTCTATTATAACAGTTGTCGGAAAAGACACCGTAGGAATACTCGCAAGCGTATCTGAGCTTTGTGCAAAGCATGAGGTCAATATAATCGAGGTTTCACAGTCGATTTTGCAGGAAATGTTCTGTATGATTATGCTCGTTGACGTTTCAAGGTGCAACGTTGAGTTTACCGCTTTCGCAGATGAGGCTGAAAAGCTCGGAGAGGATAAGGCGCTTAAAATCAACGTTATGCATGAGGATATTTTCAACTCCATGCACAAAATATAATCCTTATTAAGCGGAAAGGACATATTACATAATGATAAATACTCACGATATACTCGAAACTATAAATATGATTCAAGAGGAAAACCTCGATATTCGTACTATCACAATGGGTATTTCGCTTCTTGACTGTGCAGACTCTGATATTGACAAGGCTTGTGATAAGATTTATGACAAGATCTGCAAAAGAGCCGAAAACCTCGTTAAGACAGGCGAAAATATCGAAAGAGAGTACGGTATTCCGATTATCAACAAGAGAATTTCCGTTACTCCTATCGCAATGGTAAGCGCAGCAAGCGGCGGCGACCCCGTAAAATACGCAAGGGTGCTTGATAAGGCTGCTAAAGAGGTCGGCGTAAACTTCCTCGGCGGTTATTCTGCTCTTGTTCAAAAGGGCTTTGCCGCAGGAGATGAAAGACTTATCAGAAGCATTCCCGAGGCTCTTGCCGTAACAGACAGAATTTGTTCAAGCGTAAATATAGGCTCGACAAAAGCAGGTATCAATATGGACGCCGTAAGACTTATGGGGCAAATTGTCAAGGAGTCGGCGGAGAAAACCATTGACAAGGGACTTGTAGGTCCGTCAAAGCTTGTTATTTTCTGTAACGCTCCCGACGACAATCCCTTTATGGCAGGCGCATTCCACGGTGCAGGCGAGCCCGACAGCGTTATAAATGTCGGTGTTTCGGGTCCGGGCGTTGTTCGTGCGGCTCTTTCTAAAATTCCCGACGCCGATATTACCGAGGTTGCGGATACGGTTAAAAAGACTGCCTTCAAAATCACAAGAGTCGGTCAGCTCGTTGCAAAGGTTGCTTCGGAAAGGCTCAATGTTCCGTTCGGAATTGTTGACCTGTCATTAGCTCCCACACCTGCTGTCGGCGACTCCGTTGCACATATACTTGAAGAAATGGGCCTTGAACAGTGCGGCGCTTGCGGTACGACCGCTTGCTTGGCACTTCTCAATGACGCCGTTAAAAAGGGCGGAGTTATGGCTTCTTCTCATGTCGGAGGACTTTCGGGCGCATTTATCCCTGTTTCCGAGGACGCAGGAATGATTGACGCCGCAAGAAGCAAGGTGCTTTCGATTGAAAAGCTTGAGGCTATGACGGCTGTTTGCTCTGTCGGTCTTGATATGATTGCAATTCCGGGCGATACATCTGCCGAGGTTATTTCGGCTATCATTGCCGACGAAGCGGCTATCGGTATGGTAAACTCCAAAACAACCGCAGTCAGAGTTATCCCTGCTATCGGCAAGAAGGACGGCGAGGAGGTCGAGTTCGGCGGCCTGTTCGGTGTTTCTCCGATAATGAAGGTCAGCACCGCTTCTCCGGCTAAGTTCATTTCAAGAGGCGGAAGAATACCTGCTCCGTTACAGAGCCTTAAAAACTGATTACAATAAATTCATAAAAAATTCAAGACGCCTTGTCTGTCGATTAAGCAGATAGGGCGTCTTATTTTAATTAAAAATGCAAGATTTCCGTCTGAAAATTTCGTGATTTCGGCTCGGAATATGCACATTTCGGTCGAATTGTGTAAAGGCTTATGCACTTTTCCCAATTTTTACCAAAACAACTTTTAATCATAAAAACGGTTCAAAACTCTGTTCAAAATGTTAAAAACTTGATAAATCAAGGTTTGTTTTCGACATTTTTGTAAAGTAAATTTACTTTACATTGATTTTTACCTGATTTTTAACTATACATTCAGCCTATTAGAAAAAATTCTATTTGCAAGATTTTTTGCATAATTTAATAAAGCGGAAAAATCGCAATTTTTATCCTTTAATCCTCAATCGCCGCTTTGAGCAGCTGCATTGCCGGAAGAAAATCCTCCGTTTTAACCGATGAGCAGGACAAAAGAAGCTGCGGCTTTTCGGACTGCTCTCCCGTTCTCAGAGAAATTCCGCTTTTCTCGGCACGCTTGATTATTTCGTCGGCAGAAAGCTCGCAGTCAAGCCGAAGCTTAATTATAAATCCCGTCTGTCCGATAAGCGTCTTTGCCCTTTTGCCGAATACCGAGTGAATTGCGTTATTCAGCTCAACCGCCTTTTGCGAATATAATTTTCTGACCTTTTTAATACGCCTTGACATATGACCGTCACGGATAAATTGGCAAAGCGCAATCTGATCCGTTGTCGAAACCGTCTGACTGTAAGCGATCGCCTTTTTTTTGTACGTAGCCTTGAGCTTTTCGGGAAGTATCATAAAGCTGATACGAATTGACGGAACAAGCAGCTTTGAAAATGTACCTATATATACGACGTTTTCTCCGCCGTCAAGACCCTGTAAAGAGGGGGTAGGGCGGTTGAAATATCCGAACTCGCTGTCGTAGTCGTCCTCAATTATCAGCGTTCCGTTTTCGTGAGCCTGCTTGATAAGCTCCAAACGCTCCTGCGTGGGCATAACGTCGCCCCAGCTGTTTATGTGCGAGGGGGAAATGTATATGACGTCCGCATTGCTTTCGGATTTTGTAAGCGTGAATTTATGGTCGTCGAATATCGCAATACCCTGCAAGAATGAGGGGTCTCTGAAAAATACGCTCTTTTTGTCGCCGATTATTCCGCAAAGTATGTTCAAAAGGCTTTGTACACCTGCGCCGATAACAATATCGTCCTCGTTGCACATAACATTTCTGTTTTCTGTAATGTATTTTGAAAGCACCTGACGAAGCTCTGTTTCTCCCTGAACTTCACCGTAGGAAAGAAGTCTGTCGTCTTGCCGCAACGCACTTTTTAAGTATCTTCGCCACAAATCGAAGTCGAAGCTTTCCCTGTCGGCTTTAAGAGAAGCGAAATCATATATAATCTCATTCTTTTTTGTATCGCTCTTTTTAACATTTTCACTCTTTTTCTGCGAGTGCGAGGCTATATCGGTAACATAATATCCGCTTTGAGGCTTTGAGAGAATATAACCGTCGGCGGCAAGCTGTAAATATGCCGTTTCTACCGTGGTTCGGCTGACACCGAGCTGGACGGCGCAACGGCGAATAGACGGAAGCTTTGACATTTTCGGCAATTTCCCCGTGAGAATCAGCGATTTATAATAATCGTAAACCTCCATATATAAAATATGTTCTCTGCCTGAAAGCTCCATAACTGTCCCCTTAACTTTTTTGATTTTTGGCTATTTTAATAATGACAAATCAGTTATATTATATATGCTATAAGAGAAAAATGCAAGTAGGTGATTATTTGAAGAGAATTGCGGCTGTAAACGATATATCGGGCTTTGGCAGATGTTCTCTTACGGCGGCGTTGCCCGTCATATCTGCCCTCGGAATTGAATGTTGTCCGTTGCCGACTGCCGTTTTGTCAAATCAGACAGGCTATGACTCGTTTCACTGTGTTGATTTGACTACGGAGCTTTCAAAATTTCTCGGCGAGTGGAAGAAGCTCGGCACGAAATTTGACGGCATACTTACAGGCTACATTGCTTCCGCTACGCAGGCGGAGCTTATCTCGACATTCATCGACGAATTTGCAACCGAGGACACGGTTGTTGTTGTCGATCCCGTTATGGCTGACGACGGTCAGGTTTACAGCACCTATTCAAGGTCACTTTGTGCAAGGGTTGCACAACTTGCGAAAAAAGCGGATATAATCACGCCTAATCTTACGGAGCTATGTATATTGGCAAGGCACAGCTATAAGGACCTTATTATGCAAAGCTCTCGTGCGGATTATCTTGAAACCGTTGAAAAAATTGCAAGAACGCTTCTTGTCGGAAACCTCAAGTGCGTTATAGTTACGGGTGTGCGCAGCTCGAGCTGTATTTGCAATATTCTTGTCGAAAAGGACAAGGTATCTGTTTCAAAATCGGAGATATTCGGCGGAAGTTATTCCGGAACAGGTGATATTTTTTCAAGTATCGTCTGCGCTCATGCCGTAAAGGGTACGAGTATGGTCTATGCGGTTGAGTCCGCAACAAGATTTTTAGAAAAATCCATAAAAGACTCCTATCGTGAGGGTACAGACCGAAACGACGGAGTTAATTTTCAAAAATATTTGGAGATGCTTACAAATGAGTAATGAAGCTAAAAAAACAACTAAAAAGGTTCAAACGAAACATCTTTATCTTATAGTGACGGCAGCACTTTGTGCGGCGCTTATTGCGGTTATGACGGCTTTTGTCAAGTTCAATACCGGTATCAACGACGGCTATTTGCATTTCGGCGACAGTATGGTATACCTTGCGGCGTGCATACTTCCGCTTCCCTATGCAATGGTAGCGGCTGCTCTCGGCGGCGCTCTTGCGGATATTCTCGCAGGTGCGGCTGTTTGGGCGCCGTTCACAGCGGTAATCAAGGCATTGAACACTGTTCCGTTCGCTCTTATGTACACTCTCAAGGCTACAAAGCAGCCGAACAGGATACTTAACAAGGCAACCGCAGGTATGCCCGTGCTTTCGGGACTTATAACCGTTTTCGGATATCTTCTTGCCGAGGGAATACTCTATTCCTTCCCCACGGCTTGGACATCTGTTCCGTTCAGCATTATTCAGGCTGTCGGAAGCGCAATTATCTATTATATTGTTGCCGCGGCTCTTGATAAGATGAATTTCAAATCTAAAATTATCAAATAATAGGAGCGATAAATATGGCAAATATTGTCTATACCTTTGAGGGTCACGTTTATTTGAACATAACAAATGCGTGCCCGTGCAAATGCGAATTTTGCATAAGAAATAACGGCGACAGCGTCGGAGATGCCGATACGCTTTGGTTTTCGGGGCACAGTCCGTCGTTTGAGCAGGTCAAAAAGGAAATTGACGAGTTCGATTTCTCGGGCTACACGGGGGAGATTATCTTCTGCGGCTACGGTGAGCCTACCTGCGCTTATGACGTGCTTGTAAAAACCGCAAAATATTTAAGAGAAAAGCTGCCCGAATGTAAGCTGAGAATTAACACTAACGGACTTTCAGACCTCCTCAACAAGCGTCCGACGGCAAAGGAAATCTGCGAGCTTATGGACACGGTTTCAATTTCTCTCAATGAGTGCAATTCCGAAAAGTACGAGGCGCTTTGCCATCCGAGCTTCGGTGAAAAGGCTTTTCCTGCAATCCTTAAATTTGCCGAGGACTGCAAGGCTTGCGGAGTAAACCTCAAATTCTCTCTCGTTGACGTTATTTCAAAGGAAGATATAGACGCTTGTCAGGCGCTTGCGGATAAAATGGGTATTCCGTTAAGAGTCAGAAATTATACGGCAGACTGATATGAGCTACAAATTTTTTGAAAACAGGGAGTGCGAGTTTTACCCCTGCCATAAAGGACTTGAAAAGCTCAACTGTCTTTTCTGCTATTGTCCGCTTTACTTGAAAGAGGATTGCGGCGGCAATTTCAAAATTCTCGAAAACGGAGTTAAGGATTGCTCAAGCTGCCTATTTCCTCACAAGGCGGAAAACTACGAAAAGGTAATTGAAAAATTATCGAATAAGTAATGAAAAGCACTCTTTTAGGGTGCTTTTTTTGTTGAAATTCAGCCTCTCTTGTGTAAAGGGAGGTGCCGAACGAACGTGAGGCGGAGGGATTGCGGAACAAAAGTTAATGCACAATCAAAATCAATTCAAAAAAAATTATAAAAAACTGTTGACATATAAAATAAAACGTGATATAGTAATTCCATACTTAACCGATAGGAAATATATAAAATGCTTCGGAGGTATGGAAATGAACAAACTTAAAAGAATAAAAGCTCAACAATGTAACTGGCGTAACAGTCGAATGTGTAGCTCTTTATAATGAAAACAATACTAAAAATTTATTTATAAAGAGGTAATTATAATGAGCAAAAACTATAAATTCGAAACATTACAGCTTCACGTAGGACAGGAGCAACCCGATCCGGCAACAGATTCAAGAGCTGTTCCGATATACGCCACAACATCTTATGTTTTTCACGATTCGGCACACGCAGCGGCACGCTTCGGACTTGCGGACGCAGGAAACATTTACGGCAGACTCACAAACTCAACGCAGGACGTTTTTGAAAAGAGAATAGCTGCTCTTGAGGGCGGAGTTGCGGCACTTGCGGTAGCTTCGGGTGCGGCGGCTATCACTTATACGCTTCAGGCACTTGCACAGGCGGGCGACCACATTGTCGCACAGAAAACAATTTACGGCGGAACATATAATCTTCTTGCCCACACCTTGAGCCAGTTCGGCGTCAGCACAAGCTTTGTCAACGCACATAACCTTGACGAGCTTGAAAGTGCCATAAAGCCCGAAACTAAGGCGGTTTATATCGAAACTCTCGGCAATCCGAACAGCGATATTCCCGACATTGACAAAATTGCCGAAATTGCACACAAGCACGGACTTCCGCTTGTGGTTGACAACACCTTCGGCACTCCTTATTTCATAAGACCCATTGAGCACGGTGCTGATATTGTCGTTCATTCGGCTACGAAATTTATCGGCGGTCACGGTACGACGCTCGGCGGTGTAATCGTTGACTCGGGCAAATTCGATTGGAAAAAAAGCGGAAAATACGCTCCCATTGCAGAGCCGAATCCGAGCTATCACGGAATTTCCTTTGCCGATGCGGTAGGTCCGGCTGCTTTTGTAACATATATCAGGGCGATACTTCTTCGTGACGAGGGCGCAACAATCTCGCCGTTTGCGGCATTCCTGCTCCTGCAGGGCACGGAAACCCTCTCCTTGAGGCTTGAACGCCACGCAGAGAACACGAAAAAGGTTGTCGAATACCTCTCAAAGCATCCGCTTGTCGAAAAGGTAAATCATCCGTCCTTGCCCGACCATCCCGACCACGCACTTTATGAAAAATACTTCCCGAACGGCGGTGCAAGTATTTTCACATTTGAAATAAAGGGCGGACAGAAGGAAGCGCACAAATTCATTGATAACCTTGAAATTTTCTCGCTTCTTGCGAATGTTGCGGATGTGAAATCGCTTGTAATTCACCCTGCGACCACAACACATTCACAGTTGACCGAGCAGGAGCTTGAGGATCAGGGAATTAAGCAAAATACAATCAGGCTTTCGATAGGCACGGAGCATATCGACGATATTATCGCAGACCTTGAAAATGCCTTCAAAGCAATTGAAGAATAAGGGGAGAACACTATGTCAAAGATTTATAAGAGCTTATCCGAGCTTATCGGCAAAACACCGTTACTTGAACTCACAAATTACGAAAAGGAAAACAATCTTTCAGCGACAATTCTTGCAAAGCTGGAGTATTTTAATCCTGCAGGAAGCGTAAAGGACAGAATTGCCAAAGGAATTATCGAGGACGCCGAGAAAAAGGGTGTTCTCAAAAAGGGCGGCACGATAATCGAGCCTACAAGCGGAAATACGGGTATCGGAATTTCCTCGGTTGCTGCGGCAAGAGGCTATAAGGTTATAATCACAATGCCCGAAACGATGTCGGTTGAAAGACGTTTGCTTATGAAGGCATACGGCGCAGAGCTTGTCCTGACCGACGGCTCAAAGGGTATGACAGGCGCTATCGAAAAGGCGGAGGAGCTTCAAAAGGAAATCCCGGGCAGTATAATAGCAGGACAGTTCGTAAACGAAGCCAATCCGAAAACGCATTATGCAACAACAGGCCCCGAAATTTACGAGGATACCGACGGCAAGGTTGATATTTTCGTTGCAGGCGTAGGCACAGGCGGTACGCTTTCGGGCGTCGGCAAATATCTTAAAGAGAAAAATCCGAATGTGAAAATTGTTGCGGTTGAGCCTGAAACTTCTCCCGTGCTTTCACAGGGTCACGGAGGTGCGCATAAAATTCAGGGCATCGGTGCAGGCTTTGTTCCGAAAACCCTTGATACAAGCATTTATGACGAGATAATCGACGTTCCGAACGAGGCGGCATTTGTTTCGAGCAGAGCCGTAACGAAATCCGACGGACTTTTGGTAGGTATTTCCTCGGGTGCAGCGATTTATGCGGCAACAGAGCTTGCAAAACGCCCCGAAAACAAGGGCAAGACGATAGTTGCGCTTCTCCCCGATACAGGCGAGAGATATTTGTCAACCGACCTTTTCAAGGATTAACAAGCCCCCCTCAAACACACTTCATATAGAGAAAACAGGTGTACGGTTTATTCATTTTCCGTGCACCTGCTTTCATTTTGTGGCATTAAACCGTAGGGACAGCCCTTGCGGCTGTCCGCAGCAAATTACATATTAAATCAAATTAACTGACAACAGCATATTCAGGCTCCCTCTGACGAGGGAGCTGTCGTTTTTCGCAGAAAAATGACTGAGGGAGA
>DAVZHW010000057.1:0-10129 GCA_052273625.1 Candidatus Fimenecus sp.
TAATTTGCAATTTCCTTATCAACATTACCTGTATCTGTCTGTATTCCAATTCTGCTTTTTATCTCTCTGGCAAAGTATTTGTCACTTACCAATTCTTTGACCGCTTCGATAACAAGCGGTTCAATATCCGTTTTTCTCAAAGAAGCCTTATAATCACAATGATGTCCTCGCTCCTGCTTATTTCTTCCACATATATAATAGTAAACTTCCTTATATGTGCCGTCTTTATTTGTCCAAGCGTGTTTGTTGGTATACATTGAACTTCCACACATAGGACATTTCAATACACCTGTCAAAAGATGCGACCTGTCTTTACCAACCTTTGATGGCTGTTTAATTCCTGTGGCGATACGTTTTGCACGAACCTTTTCCCATAATTCCGCACTTACAATACCCTCGTGCTGTCCGTCCTCTAAAATATAATCATCAGTGTGAACCTGCTTATACTCGTTTTTAGTTCCTTTTACTTTCTCTCTTGTTCTTCTTCCATAAGCAATTTTACCGCAATAAACAGGGTTATCTAATATCTGTCGTATAAGATGGCTGCTCCAAGTTTCCAATTTTCCATTCTGGCGTGGTATCTTTTTAATGCCTTGAAGATTAAGATATTTCGCCACTCCACCAAGTCCAATATCAGAATTACCAAACTTCTCAAAGATAATGCGAATAGCTTTCGCTTCCGTTTCTTCTATCAAAAGCTGATTATTCTCAAGATAATATCCATACGGGGCAAATCCACCATTCCAACCGCCCTGTCTGGCTTTTTCCCTGCGTCCATTCATTGTCTGCTCAATAATATTTTCTCTCTCAATTTCTGCAACAGCAGAAAGAACAGATATTAAGAGCTTTCCGCTTGTCTGTGATGAATCAATTCCTTCTTCAATACAAATAAGGTTTATGCCATAAGACTGAACGAACTCCAATGAATTTAAGATGTCTGCTGCATTTCTTCCGAAGCGTGACAACTTATATACTAAAATATAATCTATCTCTAATCCGTTTTTTATATCAGACAGCATTTTCTTAAATGCAGGTCGCCCCTCTATAGATTTTCCTGACTTTCCTGCGTCCTCATATACACCTACAATCTCCATTTCCTCTCTGTCTGCAAATCGTTTCAAACTATTTTTTTGACCTTCAAGGCTATATCCATCAACCTGCATTTCTGTACTTACTCTTGGATATAAAACACATTTCTTTCCCTCTCTGTTCATTCTGTCACCTCCGATAGTTTAGAAAAATGTGATATGTAAGGTTGCGTAAGATTACGCAACACAATCTAAATCTTGCAGAACTGATTTTCCGTATTTTTCAACTATCTGCACCATAGCACTGATAAAAGCGTCAAAGTTTTCTTTTTCATCAGCTACGATGTCAGGCTGCTGTTCTGCATTCTCCATTATTTTTACACTTTCCATCCGAATACCTCCGCAAGAGTAAAGCGGCTGTACACTCTAAATTATAGAGATACAACCGTCCTTTGGCGAATGTGCAAATCCACCCACACATTCACATTTACACATTTTTATCAATTCTTTTTTCAAGCGAAACACTGATAGCCAGAGCTTTATCAACAGCAACAAGAAAACGCCCATCAAGAGTTCCTAAATACTCTTGCAGGCGTTGTTTATCAATGGTACGAATTTGCTCCAATAAGATAATGGAATCTTTATCAAGTCCATTGACATTGTGTACGATAGTGTGTGTCGGTAGTTTTTTCTTTGTTCCAATCTGTCCTGTAATCGCCGCTACAATGACCGTAGGGCTGTGCTTATTCCCTGTATCATTAGAAATGATAAGTACAGGTCGTGTACCGCCTTGCTCCGAGCCGATGACGGGATTTAAGTTTGCGTAGTAGATGTCGCCACGCTTAATGATTCTATCCATAGTGTTTGACCTCCCATTTGGATTTAGGCAGGAGCATCCTGCCTATGTAACAGCCAAACACAAGGAAGTATTTAAGGTCGGAAGCATATAAACAAAGCTCTGTTCTTATGACCGCCCTGTGTCTGGCATTATGATAGGAAGCATTTCAATTTGTCCTCGACACCCCGAAATGCTATGGGAAGTCGCCAAACGGTCAGCAGCGAACTGACACCACGGGAGTTTCACCCCAACTGTCGGTCTGACAGAGCCGCCCTCATTGCCTGCGACGGTTTAATCACGCTCGGACTGTGACTGGACGGGAGTACCATTGTTCTCTTTGTGGGTTATGGCGGAATCGGGAGCTGCCCGATATTTTGAGTCGGCATTTATCGCTCTCTGCCTTTCGGCAGGTCATGGCGTACCGCTGCACACGCTTATGCTCATCACAATCACAAAGAGGAAGTATTTGGCGAATGGGTATTCGGTTGTCAAGGAACTGCCCAATCTTCGCCACACAAAGGAAAACTGGGTAAGAGTTTTTGTCCTCTCACCCAGTAGCCCGTGGGAAACCTCAAATTTCCCCTCTATTCAAAAAACTTTTTTATTTTTTCTTTGAGCCTGTCCATTCGCCTGTAAACAGCTTTTTCCGTGATACCGAGCTTCGATGCAATTTCTTGGGTAGAATAGCCCTGCATTTTGAGCAATAACGCCTGTAAAGTCTGCTTGTCCACTTTAATCAAAACGGCATAGAGCTTTTCGTTTTCAATGTCGGCAAGTAAATCCTCAACCGTTTTTGCTTCTATCGGTTGGTCTTGTTCTGCAATCTCCTCAAGGTATGTACCTGCGTCTTGCAAACGCTGATAATACCTCCTGTCGGAATTGAAAACCGCCCAATCATGGATATGGAGCTGTTCAATAGCATCCTCACTGACACCTAAACTCCGCAGTTTCTTTTCTTCGGCTTCTTTCCAGAGCCGCCATTTCCGTTCTTCTTTGGCTTTGTTGTAAGCCATAATCTGTTACCTCCAATCTGAATTTTTTTGTAAATCCAGATTGAAAGGCGGAGAACGGCATCCCACGGCAGAAATAGCCCTGCGGCGTATTTCTGCAAAAAACGACAAAAGAAAAACCGCAAAGGCTGTCAAGCCAATGCGGATATAGGCGTTATTATTTCTATTATGTAGATATTTGGCATCTACTTTGAGGGTATAAGAGTGCCACGCAGAAGCAAGAATTTTTTTAACAGGTTATCCTCGCTAATCCGTGTTGCTATGTAGGTAACTGCTGCTTCTAATAAGCAGCGAATTGGCGGTATTTGACCAAAACATATAAAATCCCTCCAAACTCAAACGGGTCTGGAGGGAAACTATTTATCAAGGCGTGAACAAACAGCCCACCAGAAGCACCGTTTTTTTTATTTGGTGGACTTATTTGACTTTTGTTCTAAGCTCGTATATCAATATTAGAATTTAATTTTGAAGATTTCATAAAGATTTGAAAAAAAGCGGACGGTTTGCACCGCCCACTTTTTCAGATAGGAATTTGTACTGTAACCACGGCACCGCCTGTTGCTTCATCATTGCCCAAAATGAGTTGACCGCCGTGATAATTTACAATAGTATTGGCTGTGTAAAGCCCTATGCCGTGATGTGACTTTGAACTGCGACTATCATCGCTCATATAAAACTGTTCTGTCGCCCTTTTTAACGCTTCTGGTGAAAAGCCATTACCCATATCACTAACAGCAATTTTCATAAGATTATCTTCTTCAGTAATGGTAAGGAATATAGACTTATTTTCGGGAGTATGTTCAACTGCATTAGACAATATATTTTCAAACGCACGAAGTAATTGAGTCTGGTCTATATTTATATGAGCTGTTTCATAGTGTTCAGTACAATCAACTGAAATCCCTTTTATAGAAGCCAGCCCCTTTGCCCGTTTTTTGATTTCAAACAAGAAGTCGGCTGTGTCCACACTTTGCGGCTGAAGCACAAACGCTGTGTTTGACTTGGTTACTTCAATTAGTGTTTGAATATAATTTTGCATTTGAATGGAGCTGTTTCCAATAAAATCGGCACACTCTTTTTGTTCATCATTAAGCGGAGTATCATACAATAAATCTGCATTTCCACGGATTATTGTCAATGGCGTTTTCAAATCGTGAGCTAATGCGGAAATCTGTTCCTGCTGAACCTTGGTAGCACGCCATTGTTCTGAAAGAGATTGCTTTAACGCTATTTTCATATCGTCCAGTGCGTTCAATGCTTGGTCTATTTCAAAAATCCCACTGCTATCAACCGTAAAGTCTAAATTTTGCTCCTTAATTTTCTGTGTAACAAGAAGCATTTTCTCGATTTTTTTGCCTGTATATTTACCGAAGAAATAAGAAACGGCAAACAACAATACAATTACCTCAACCAGACTGACTATAACCACAAGCAGGTCTGCCATCGGGATTATCTTTCTAAAAGTTGGATTGCTGAACTGAGCAGTAAAACGGTAGCGAAGAATTATTATATCGTCATCTCGTTTGACTAATGAAAAACGATACTGAGCTTCACTTTCCTTTTGATTTACAACGCAGCTATCCCAAATCAATTCAGCTTCGGCTGTATCAAGTGAACTTTGCTTCAAATTCCCGCTTAAATCAAACCAAGCGTATTCAGTAAATGACGGTATATCGGCAGGGGAAAATTCGTGTGATGCTTGTAATTTTTCCTCAACTGCGGTTACCATTTTTTCGATTTCGACAGCAGGATAAATCACTTCAGTTTTTGTTGCAATCATATAAAGCCCTAAATTTGAAAAAACAATTAGCAAAATACCGACCGCAACGATTAAAATATACCTCATAAAAATCGAGCGAAGTTTTTTTACTCCCATTTATATCCGACCCCCCATACCGTTTCAATCGGTGAAAGATTTTCAGCAAGTAATTTGCTACGAATATTCTTGATATGAGTAGCGATAACAGTATCGTCACTTTCTCCGTCAAATCCGAAAACAGCTTCATAAATCTGTTCTTTTGAAAAAACCTGCCCTCGATGTAAAGCTAAATACTCGCAAATTTCATACTCGCTTTTCGTCAAAGGTAGTTTTTCTGAATGGAACTGCGCTTCTTTGGCATTTAACAAAAAGGTAACGCCAGAAATATTAACCGAATATTTTTTCTCTCGTGTATCTCGTCGCAGGTGAGCATTAACACGGGCACGAAGCTCATTTGCTCCAAACGGTTTTGTGATATAATCATCGCCGCCTAAACCTAATCCTCGCACAATATCTGCTTCCTGTGTCTTGGCAGTCAAAAATATAATTGGACAATCCACAAAAGAACGAATTTGTTGGCAAACCTCAAAGCCATCCATATCGGGCATCATTATATCCAAAAGAAGCAAATCGTACTTTCTAAAATCAATATTAAGTATATCCTTTGAATGATTTATAAGAGTTACATAATGATTGTCCTTTTCAAGGACTCTCTTAATGAGCTTCAGCATATCAACTTCGTCATCTGCAATCAATATGTTTGCCATACCTGTTCAACCTCCTTTCATCTTTCTATAATAGTAGCACCAAACGGCATAAGAGCCAATTTTGCTATTTTGAAACATTGTTTTCCGAACGGTATTCCAATAATCGTACAGCACAAAAGAATTCCGTTTAGAGATGCGGATATGGCAAGCGGAATACCGCTGATAATAAGCCAGACAATATTAGCAAGAGTGGACATTGTACCTCCGCCGTATTCGACTTCCTTTCCGAAAGGGAAAAAGCCAAGGGAAGCGAACTTAAAGCATTGTTTCCCAATGGGGAAACCTACAATCGTGATACACCATATAACTCCAGAAAAAGCCCAACCTATACCTTGCCAAAATCCGCCGCATAAAAACCATATTATATTTCCAAGACAACCCATAATCAAATCTCCAAATTAGTCTGTTGCTCGTTTTCCGCTATAATTTGAAAACCACGCAACCAATGTTATCAATAAAACAGCAACCAATATTATATCACATACAACAGCTATTTCTATTTCCTTATTTATTCTTGTAGATAAGCCCATAACCGATGCAAACGAACATTCAGTAAGGCGAATGCTTATTCCGTATGGAATCACATACCATAAGCCTGTTCCTAATCCCGTTTGCATTAAAGCTGTAAGTAAACTCCCAAGAACACCTACGCCAATACACACATTTCTGCCAAATTGAAATGCCAACAATAGATACAAGGCATAAAATACAATGCCGCTTCCCCAAAGCACAAGTGCAGGAATAAGAAATGCCGAAAGCGGCAAACTCTTTTCTATCTCTGTTATCAGGAGCAACAAAGCATACAGTACCGAAGAAAGCATTACAGAAAAGAAGCCGAAAGAAAGTAATATAACCAGCTTCGTGTTAATGACTTTTCTTCTGCAAGGAAGCGTAAGAATATTTTGGCAGTTTCCTGCCGACATTTCTTGTTCGGAAACGATTTCACATACTATACTGATAACAAATGGGTATGCCATAGCAAGTATTTGAAAAAATGCCGCCACTTTATTCTCAACGCTTATATGTGTCAGCGTTGAATACAGTAATATCAAGCCTGCACCACATATCGGAAAAATAATGTGAAGCCAGAAAAATTCCGAATGTCTTAGCTTATACAAATCGCTTTTTATATAACGAACGCTCTCAATCATAATGCTTTCCTCCCCTTGAAAACAGCTTTACAGTAATAATCAGCATAACAATGACTGCAAGCAAGCTAACAAAAAGAGCGAATGAAATATTTGTATTTTCTAACAAAGATGACCCTTGTTCAAGCGGCATTCCATTAGGTTGCATTTTGAAAAACGGACATACTATTCGTGATGGAATTGCGTATGGATTTAAGAAAAACAAATCTTTCTTCGCTCCGACAAATGACAAAATTATGTTGCAGCCAAAAGAAAATAATACAGCAACCAAATATCCTGTCCATTTAGCTATAATCATTGTAATTGGGATTTGCCAAATAAATGTGAAGAACAAGAGAAGACAACCGATTAAGCCGTTAAAAGCAGATATATTCATTTCTGTAAACAAACCGAAAGCCGTACAACCGCCCCACATTATTAAATTGGAAATCAGCAACAATATAGCTACCGACAGGAATTTACTTATCCACACTTTTGGTAATCCAGCAGACAAACACAATACATTTTGGTAGTGAGTGCGTGTTTCACGGGTGATAGTATTCGAACCCCATATTGCAATAGTGATAGGCAATATCATAGTGTACCACCAATTATATGCCGCAAACTGTACCGAGCTACCGCTTAAAAGGTATCCTAAAAGTAATGTTATAACAGGAGCGAGTACAACAAGTTTGAATGAAAATGTATGACGCATTTTCAAAAGTTCAGAACGAATTAAGGAGAACATCAATTATCCCTCCTTCCTTCATCTGCAACAACACGCATAAAAATTTCTTCCAAATCTACGCCTTTATCAATGTGGTTTTCATATCCGAGTTTTCCAGAAGCAATAATACCAATATGGTCTGCTATCTGCTCAACTTCGGACAAAATATGACTTGATAGAATTACAGTTATTCCCTGCTGCGGAAAAGAACGGATTAACTCTCTTAATTCTTGAATACCGATAGGGTCTAAACCATTTGTAGGCTCATCTAAAATCAGCAATTTGGGCTGTGCTAAAAGAGCAAGAGCAATTCCAAGTCGCTGTTTCATTCCCAAAGAAAAATGCCCTGCTTTTTTTCTTCCCGTATTCAGTAATTGAACAGTATTCAGCACTTCATCAATTCGTGTTTCTGGTAAGCCAAGTGCCAAAGTCCTTACTTTGAGATTTTCGTAAGCTGTTAAATTTTCATAAAGCGGCGGAGTTTCAATTAACGCTCCAATATCTCGTAAATCATCACGGCTCCAAATGTGACCGTCTATTTCAATAACGCCAGAGGTAGGTTTCAAAATACCTGCTATCATTTTCAAAATTGTTGATTTACCTGCGCCGTTCGGTCCAAGCAATCCATATACTGAATTTTTTTCAATGTGTAGCGATACATTATCAACTGCGGTTTGACCTTTGAATTTTTTACAAAGGTCAGTAGTGTTCAAAATCATACTCATAGTTCTTGTATCCTTTCTTTTATTTCAAGAAAAGAATACCTTATGATTTTGAAGATTTCATAAAGACGCAGATAGTTTCTTACATCTTCCATCAAGAGGTTTCTTTGCATCTTTTGGAATAAGCCATACTCGGTTAATATTCAAAGCCCCCTCGATACGATTTCCTTTACATAATCTTTGTACCCACCGTGATGATACATTCCACTTTTCGGCGGCTTCCTGTGCAGTCATATATTCAAACATATTCGTCCTCCAAAATATAATGTGTATATTACAGCCGTTTGAACGAACAATATCAAGTGTGCAATTGTGAACTTTGACCGCCTGTAATAAGAGATTTTATATCCTAATATCGGAGATTTCAAACCGTTCTATAAGAACTCTCATTTCTGTAAAATATAATAGTAGGATTTTACAGACTAAGGTGGTGAGTTTATGGACGCAAGAAACAATGATTTTGACTTCGATTTTACGCCAATAGGACAGGCAATCAAAAAAGCAAGAACATCAAGAGGTATGACCAGAGATGAGCTTGCCCGTATTGTGGATTATGACCCAAGACATTTGCAAGCGATTGAAAATGAGGGGCAAAAGCCAAGTCTGGAGCTGTTCATTCAGCTTGTAACGATGTTCGGTGTATCGGTTGACGAATACATATTCCCAGATAATGAGGTCAAGAAAAGTTCCGTCCGCAGACGCTTAGACGCAGAACTCGACAAACTAAACGATAAAGAGCTGTCCATAGTTGAAGCAACTGTCAGCGGACTATGTAAGGCAAAAGAGCCAGAGGAATAAACCTCTGGTTTTTCTTTTGCCCATTCTTAATATTAATAGACAGGAATGCCGTATCCATAGATGGAGCTGCTTCCAACCGTATATTGCTTTTGCCTGCAAGCGTCGCCAGAATTACCCTCCACGGTGTAAACGACACCGTTTTCGCATTTCTCCACAATGCCTACATGGTCGGTTTCTCCGTCGCCTTCCCAATCAAAAAAGATAATATCGCCTGCCTGCGGCTCGTAGCTTCGGTCTTTCCATTGTCCGTTACCCTTAAACCAATTTGAGCCGTCCACGCAGCCTGCGAATTTAGGGATAATCCCGCTTCCAATATAACCACATTGGTCGGCACACCAAGACACAAAGCAGGCACACCATTCCACACGCCCGTCAAAACCATACCAACTCCAATAAGGCTGACCGCCCTCATTGCCAAGCTGTGTCAAAGCGACCTCCACAATCGCCTGGTTACCACCGCTTGTGAATGTCCGTCCGTATGGATAATACCGCAGTACATGGGAAACATACTGTGTGTCGCCATAGCTGTCCCAACCTAGCCTTTCTGCCTGCGTAGTTGAAAATTCAACTGCATTTGCATAAGAGTATCCTCCATAGTTGGTTTTCGCCCACGAAATATAGCCGTTGCCGAAATTGTAGCCCTGCAAAGCAAGCTTGATACGCTCCATATCAATCGGGTTTTCCACCTCCGCATCACTTAGGCAGGCGGCTAAATTCTGGATACCTACATTGATGGAATACTCTGGGTCGGTAATGCCGTTTGGCGTATTCGGATAACGGGTATTGTATCCGCACTCGGAAGCCTGCATCGGGTCATTTCCACGCCCTCCAGATTCCTGCATCATCACCGCCTTAATCAGCTCCGTATATTCAGAAATACCGTGCTGCCTTGCATACTGCTGTATCAAAGGCTCATAGGCTTCCACCTCGGCACTGACTGGCGTATAGGAGTTGCTGTTGCCGCCACCGCCGAATAAAGATACCGCACAACCAAACAGCACGATGATAAGGATAATTAAAACCGCAACCCAACCGCCTGCAATAATGGCAGAAATCAGAGCCTTTGTGCCTGCGATGATTGCCTTGACAGCGGCGATAGTCGCTCTGACTGCCGCCTTTGTCGCTTGGGCAGTAGCCTTTGCCGTTGCTTTCGCTGCCTGTGCCGCCTTTTGTGTCGCCTTAACAGAAGCCTGTGCGGTTTTCTGTGCCGCTTTTGCCGAAGCCTGCGTAGTCTTAATCGCCGCCTTTGAGGTGGAATGAGCTGTTTTTACACCTTTTTCGGTTGACTTTACCGTACCTTTGGCGGCAGTTTTGACCGTTTTCCCTGTGCTTTTGGCAGACTGTTTTATCGTC
>DAVZHW010000058.1:0-9794 GCA_052273625.1 Candidatus Fimenecus sp.
ATTTCAAAAAGGCTTGGCGAAATCAGAAAGGAGGTCAGGCTTTGCGAGGGTATCGCCGCCCGCAGCGGTACGCTCAAAGAAAAATTGCAGACAGTGCGGGCAGATGAACAGGAAATTAAACGAAAGGAGCTGATGAAGAATGAACACAGGCGGCGATGCGGCGGAACAAATCGTGAGGATGAGCTTAGAGGGATTTGAGGTTGCCGCAAAACTGACAGGTGCAGGTGCGAAGAATATCGCTGTACTTCTGTATTCCATTCTCAAAGAGGAACAGAAAACCAAAGGCAAAGCAAGGCTGACGAGTATGCTCCGTTCTGGCAAGGAGCTGAAAGTCTTTACCGTGAAGAATGAGGACTTGAAACGCTTTACGCAGGAGGCGAAAAAATACGGCGTTCTCTATTGCGTTCTGGCTGACCGTAAGAACAAAGACCCCAATGCGGAGGTGGATGTGATTGCCCGTGCCGAGGACGCATCGAAAATCAGCCGTATTGTGGAACGCTTCAACCTTGCTTCGGTGGATACCGCTTCCATTGTGACGGAGGTTGAGAAAAGTAAGGATGAAAAAACCGATATGCCAGAGCCAGACATCGGTGTGCAGGAAAAGGCAGAGAAAGATAAGCTGCTCGACGCTCTGATGGGCAAGCCGACACAGAAGGAGGAAAATGCCCAAGAAAACCCCTCGGTGGCAAAGACAGAAAAATCCCCTCCGTCCGAGCCTTTCTCCGAGAAGCCAAGCAAGTCCGCAGAGGGGGCTACTATGACTAAGGAGGAAAAGCCTTCTGTCAGAGAGGAACTGCGGAAAATCAAGGAGAGCCGCAAAGAACAGGAAGCCGATGCCCCTGTTGCCCAGGACAAAAGCAAAGCTTCTGACAGGGCAAAGGGCAAGGTCGGCAAGACCGAGCATAAGCAGCCACCAAAAAGAAAGACCCCGAAAAAATCGAAAGGAGCAAGATAAATGAGTATTTATGATGTGTTCAGCGGCGGAAATAAGCCGTATGACAAAGCACAGTGGGCGGCACAGAAACAGGCGGAACGAAAGGAAGCCTATGAGCTGATTGACAACACTTGTGCTGAAATGGCAGTCGGCGGCGACAGCTTCCGCCAGTATCTTGATGTGCAGGGGCGGTTTGACCGCTATTCCGTCAACAACGCCATTCTGGTATCGGCACAGATGCCAGAAGCATCACAGCTTAAGGATAAGGCAGGTTGGAAATCAAACCGTGTCTATGTGAACAAGGACGCACAGAAAATCATTATCCTTGAGCCGAGCAAGGAATACACCCGTGATGACGGTACAAAGGCGGTGTCCTATAACGCCAAAGCCGTCTATGACATTTCCGAAACCTCTGCAAAAGACAGGCAGGAAGCTCCAGAGCCGAAATCAATGCGTGAGCTTGTGTCCGCAATGATTGACGCAAGCCCTGTGCCGTTTCAGCCGATGGACAATCTGGAGCTGCCTGCCTACTATGACAGCGGACAGCAGACTATCTTTATCCGCACAGGCTTAAATGAAGAACAGCTTTTTGTCAGTATGTCAAAGGAGGTGGCTGCTGCGGTCTTTGATTTCAAGCACAATGAGAGCCGTGATGCTTCCGACTTCAAAGCCTACTGCGTTGCCTATATGGTCAGCTCCCGTTACGGCGTGGATACCAGAGGTTTTAACTTTGACCGACTCCCGAAAGAGTACGCCGAAATGGAAACGCAGGACTTTAAGGGCGAGCTTGGCTCTATGCGTGATGTTTTAGGCGAGGTGCAGTCGGAAATGTATAAGAGTATGGAAAAGAACAAGCCTGCCAGAAACAAAGAGCAGGAACGGTAATCGGAGGTGTAGCCTATGAAAGAAGAACGATACCACATCGCCCTTGACCGATACGATAAGAATATCGTTTTAAATGCTTTAAACACCCTGCGGAATCAGCAAGTACGTGAGGAACGCCCCACCGACCCTGTGGACGAGCTGATAGAAACGGTGGCTCACGCTCCCACACGAAAGGTCAGGGTGATGCCCTGTAAGTGCCGTGAGGAACGATAACGATAAGAAAGCGAGCTTAATCCTTGCCCTCTGCGGTATCGTTCCTGTCGTGTGGTTCGCCCTGCTGACAGCACCTTTTGTCAGCGGAGGTCTGGTAGAGATAGTGCGAAACCTTCCCCAAGCAATGAACAATCCGTTTTCCGTAACGGTATGTGAGGGCAGCCTAAAAACTGCCCTTATTTTTTTGCTTGCTTACGGTATGGGTATCGGCATTTATCTCTCCACACGCAGGAACTACCGCAGGCGTGAGGAACACGGCTCTGCTAAATGGGGCGACGCAGGTGCTATTAACAAGAAATACCGTGATAAAGACCCGACGGAAAATAAGCTGCTTACCCAGAATGTCCGTATCGGTCTGGACGGAAAAAAGCACCGCAGAAATTTGAATATCCTTGTGTGCGGCGGCTCTGGTGCAGGTAAGACAAGGTTCTTTTGTAAGCCCAATGCGATGCAGTGCAACACATCTTTTGTGGTGCTTGACCCAAAGGGCGAAATCGTCCGTGACATCGGCGGTCTTTTGGAAAAGAAAGGCTATGAGGTGCGTGTCCTTGACCTTATCAATATGCACAAGAGCCATTGCTACAATCCCTTTGTCTATCTTCGGAACGATAACGATGTGCAAAGGCTTGTGACCAATCTCTTTAAGGCGACCACACCGAAAGGCAGCCAGTCGCAAGACCCGTTCTGGGATACGGCGGCGAGTATGCTTTTGTTATCGTTGGTGTTCTATCTAAAATACGAAGCACCGCCAGAGGAACAGAATTTCCCGATGGTAATGGAGCTTCTTCGTGCAGGCGAAGTCCGTGAGGACGACGACAGCTATGTAAGCCCTCTGGACGAACTGTTTGACCGTCTGGAAATGGTAAACCCAGAGCATATTGCCTTAAAGTATTACAGGGATTATCACTCTGGCTCTGCAAAGACCTTAAAGAGTATCCAGATAACCCTTGCGGCAAGGCTTGAAAAATTCAACTTGGAGAGCCTTGCTTCCTTGACTGCAACCGACGAGCTTGACCTGCCGAGTTTAGGTGAAAAGAAAGTCGCTTTGTTTGCTCTGATACCCGACAATGACACGAGCTTCAATTTTCTTGTGTCTATTTTATACACCCAGCTTTTCCAACAGCTTTTCTATCTTGCCGACCACAAGTATGGCGGAAGCCTGCCCGTGCATTGTCATTTCATAATGGACGAGTTTGCCAATGTTTCGCTGCCCGATGACTTCGATAAGATACTCTCGGTTATGCGTTCCAGAGGTGTGTCGGTCAGTATTATTTTGCAAAACTTGGCACAGCTTAAAGCTCTGTTTGAGAAGCAATGGGAAAGCATTGTCGGCAACTGCGATGAGTTTTTATATCTCGGCGGCAACGAGCAAAGCACCCACAAGTATGTGTCGGAGCTTTTGGGCAAGGAAACTATTGATACCAACACCTACGGAAAGAGTACAGGGCGAAGCGGTAACTATTCCACCAACTACCAAATATCGGGGCGTGAGCTGATGACCCCAGACGAAGTGCGTATGCTTGATAACCGCTACGCACTTCTTTTTGTTCGTGGAGAACGCCCTGTAATGGACTTTAAGTATGACATCTTGAAGCACCCGAATGTGAAACTGACAACCGACGGAGGTCAGCCGCCGTATATCCACGGTGAGCCGACGCAGGCTGTCGCAACCCTTGTATTTGACAACGCTTTGATGATGAACGCCGTGAGCGTGAAGCCTGTCAAAACATCTTATGAGCTTCTGTCCGAGGAGGACTTGGAAGAACAATTCAAAATTTAAGGAGGATTTATCTATGAAGTTTTTTAACAAGAAGAACACCCAGAACAAGGAAACCACCAAACTGCCGATGTCAGGCAAGGTAAAAAAGGGCTTCCGTAATTACTGCGTGGCGGTACTCGCCGTTACAATGGTACTCGGCACTTCCGTTACCGCCTTTGCCGCCAATGACCCGATTACCGTAGTCAACAACCTTTCCGACTTTATCTTCGGCTTAATCCGTGCCGTCGGTATGATTTTGCTCGGCTTCGGTATCGTGCAGATTGGTCTTTCTCTTAAATCTCACGACCCGTCCCAGAGAGCAAACGGCTTTTTGACCCTTGCAGGCGGCGTCATCATTACCTTTGCAAAAGAGATTTTGACTCTTATCACAGGCTAATATCAGACAATAAAAAGACACAAGACAGAGCTTACGGGGCAGATCCGCTTTGCGGTTTGCTCCGTAAGGCTATTTTAAGAACGGAGGTGGTTTAAGTGTCTGATAATTGGGTCGTACAGAATTTAGAAAACGCTCTGAATACTTGGAATGAGAAATTAGCGGAAATATGGCAGCTCGTTACCCAATCTCCAGAGCAGTTTAAGGGCGGTACGATATGGTCAGTTATCGTCAATATCCACGGTGCGTTGCAGGCTATCGGGCTTGCCCTGCTCGTATTGTTTTTTGTCGTAGGCGTAATGCGTACCTGCGGTAGTTTTGCAGAAGTCAAGAAGCCCGAACATGCACTCAAGCTCTTTATTCGATTTGCCCTTGCCAAAGGTGTTGTAACCTATGGCTTGGAGCTGATGATGGCTCTGTTTAATATCGTACAGGGCATGATTTCCACCATAATGAATACCGTAGGTTTCGGTACAGCAGCACAGACAGTATTACCGCAGGAGATTGTAACTGCCGTTGAGGAGTGCGGATTTTTTGAGAGTATTCCTCTATGGGCGGTCACGCTTATAGGCGGTCTGTTCATTACGGTTCTGTCATTCATTATGATAATGTCGGTTTACGGACGATTTTTCAAGCTTTACCTTTATACCGCAATCGCTCCCGTGCCGTTATCTACTTTTGCAGGAGAGCCGAGCCAGAGTGTCGGCAAGAGTTTTATAAAAAGCTATGCCGCCGTTTGTCTGGAGGGAGCAATCATCGTCCTTGCCTGCATTATCTTTTCTCTGTTCGCAGCCACGCCCCCTGCGGTTGACCCCAACGCTGCGGCAGTATCAATGGTGTGGAGCTATATAGGAGAGCTTGTATTTAATATGCTTGTTTTGGTTGGTGCGGTCAAAATGGCAGACCGTGTTGTCCGTGAAATGATGGGCTTGTAAAGGAGGTGCAACCTATTGGAAGTCAAGATAAATAAGGAAATCCGTAACTACACGGAAAGTATGTTTTTTGGACTGTCACTAAGGCAGTTCATTTTTTCTGCCCTTGCCTGCGGCGTGGCTGTAGGTCTGTTTTTCCTGCTCCGTCCGCATTTCGGAACAGAAACCCTCAGCTGGGTATGTATCTTAGGTGCTTCGCCCTTTGCGATGATGGGCTTTGTGAAATACAACGGTATGACCGCCGAGCAGTTTGTCTGGGCGTGGATTAAGTCAGAGTTTTTGATGCCGAAAAAGCTGATGTTCCTGCCAGACAATCTCTACTATGAAGCATTGAAGCCTAATATCGAAGCTCGTGAGAAAGGTTTGCCTGTTGCTCAAAAGAAGCAGAAACGGCAGACGGCGAAGGCAGAGAAAAAGAAACCAAGAAAATCAAAAAAGCGTAAGGAGGCAGACTATGATAAAAACGCTTAGAAACCTGTTCAAGCAGGACAAGGAGAAATTTGTTGTGCCGAAGTCGGTGCAGGCGGTTATCCCCATTAAGACAATCTGGGAGGACGGCATTTTCCTTGTGGGCAAGAACAAGTATGCAAAGACCTTTAAGTTTGAGGATATAAACTATGCCGTGGCAAGCCGTGAGGACAAGGAAGCGATGTTCCTTGAGTATTCGGAGCTTCTCAATGCCCTCGACAGCGGTGCGACCACGAAAATCACTATCAACAACCGCCGCTTGAATAAGGCAGACTTTGAGCAGACCATTTTAATCCCTATGGCGGAGGACGGTTTGGATAAGTACCGTACAGAATACAACAAAATGCTCCTTGATAAAGCGACAGGAGCTAATTCTATCGTGCAGGATAAGTATGTGACCATATCCGTCTGCAAGAAGAATATCGAAGAAGCACGACACTACTTTGCCCGTGTGGGAGCTGACCTTATCGGGCATTTTTCACAGCTCGGCTCAAAATGCACTGAGCTTGACGCAGAAGAAAAGCTCCGCATCTTCCACGATTTCTACCGCACAGGCGAGGAAACAGCGTTCCGTTTTGATATGGTGCAGAGTATGAAAAAAGGTCACGATTTCAAGGACTATATCTGCCCCGATACTTTTGAGTTTGAAAAGGACTGTTTCAGAATCGGAAACCGATACGGGCGTGTGATTTTCCTTAGAGAGTATGCCGCCTATATCAAGGACAGTATGGTAGCCGAGCTTTGCGAGCTGAACAGGAATATGATGTTGTCCGTGGATGTCGTTCCCGTTCCCACGGATGAAGCGGTGCGTGAGGTGGAAAACCGTCTTTTAGGTGTGGAAACCAACATCACGAACTGGCAGAGAAAGCAAAACCAGAACAATAACTTTTCGGCGGTCATCCCTTACGACCTTGAACAGCAGCGGAAAGAAAGCAAGGAGTTTTTGGACGACCTTACGACCCGTGACCAAAGAATGATGTTTGCTGTTTTAACTATGGTGCATACGGCTGAAACAAAGGAACAGCTTGATAGTGACACGGAAGCTCTTTTGACTACCGCACGAAAGCATCTTTGTCAGTTCGCCGTGCTGAAATATCAGCAGATGGACGGACTGAATACAGCCCTGCCATTTGGTGTGCGAAAGATAGATGCTCTGCGTACCCTTACTACGGAAAGCCTTGCGGTGTTTATCCCGTTCCGTGTGCAGGAAATCTATCACGAAAACGGTGTGTATTACGGACAGAATGTAATCAGCAAAAATATGATTATTGCCAACCGCCGCCACCTCTTGAACGGTAACTCATTTATCCTCGGCGTGTCTGGTGCAGGCAAGTCCTTTACGGCAAAGGAAGAAATGACAAATATCATTCTCACAGACCCTAACGCTGATGTGATTATTATAGACCCAGAGCGAGAGTATTCGCCGCTTGTCAAGGCTATGCAGGGCGAGGTCATTCACATTTCTGCGACAAGTGAAAACCATATCAATGCTATGGATATGAACTCCGATTACGGTGACGGTGCAAACCCTGTCATTTTGAAATCGGAGTTTATTTTATCTCTCTGCGAACAGCTCATCGGCGGCAACACTCTGGGAGCAAAACAGAAGTCAATCATAGACCGCTGTACGGCAAGTGTGTACCGCCACTATCAGCAGGGCAACTATATGGGAGTACCACCGACTTTGCAGGATTTCCGTGAGGAACTTCTGAAACAGAACGAGCCAGAAGCACAGGAAATTGCCCTTGCCATTGAGCTGTTTACGGACGGCTCTCTCAATACCTTTGCAAAACACACCAATGTGGACACCCACAGTCGCCTTATCTGCTATGATATTTTAGATTTAGGTAAGCAGTTACAGCCTATTGGTATGCTTGTTGTCCTCGATAGTATTCTCAATCGTATCACACAGAACAGAGCGAAAGGCAGAAATACCTTTATCTTCATTGATGAGATTTATCTGCTGTTCCAACACGAATACTCCGCCAACTTCCTCTTTACCCTCTGGAAGCGTGTGCGTAAATATGGTGCGTACTGTACGGGTATCACCCAGAATGTAGACGACCTGTTGCAGAGCCATACGGCGAGGACAATGCTTGCAAACTCCGAGTTTATCATTATGTTAAACCAAGCGTCCACCGACAGGCTTGAGCTTGCCAAGCTCCTTAACATCTCTGACCTTCAGATGAGCTATATTACGAACGTGGGTGCAGGACAGGGGCTTTTGAAAGTCGGCAGCTCCCTTGTGCCGTTTGTCAACAAGTTCCCAAGAAACACAGAGCTTTATAAATTGATGACAACCAAATTTGGTGAGGTTTAAGAAAGGAGGAATTTCAATGTCTAATATCCGATTTCGCTCTGCGGCTCATCGTGATTTCTTTCTGGAAATGATGAACAAAAGCAGAGTCAATGACTGCTATCACAGAGCCTTTTTCTATGTGATGGGCATTGCCGCAGAAACGAGGGCAAACATCAACCAGATGTTTGACTTTAAGACAGACTGCATTGAGCCAGAGGGGATGCACGGCGGCTGGCAGACAAGCGGCACGGTCAAGGTCTGCCACCTTGCCTTTAACCTTTGGAACGGTTACACCGATAAGGAGCGTCCACAGGACTTCACGCCAGAGGACTTATTCTGCTGTGAGTTCGCTCCCTACTTTATGGAGGGCATTAAGGTAAGGTATCCAGAGTATTGCAGGGAACTCCCTGCACCGAAACAGCAGACGGAACATTCAAGATGAGAAAGGATGAGCTTATGAAAAAATATAAAATGCAGATTTGTATCGCTGCCGCTGTTGCCCTGTTGGGTGCAGCGGTTTTTTGCGGCTTTCAAATTTACCACCACTATGCACAGGTGGAGGAACAGACCGAAGCATTTGAACAGATGGCGAAGCTTGTAGAGAAAGCTCCCGAAGAAGCAATCCCAGAGGATACGCCTGTCAGTGAGGGCGAAGATGTCCTTGCGAAATACAGGGAGCTGTATCTGCAAAATGAGGATATGGTCGGTTGGATTTCCATTGACGGCACGAAGCTCAACTATCCTGTGATGCAGACACCGAACAATCCGAACTTCTATCTGAAACACAACTTTGAAAAGGCATACAGTGATTTGGGAACGCCCTATATCCAAGAAAACTGCAACCTTTTGGAGAGCGACAACCTTGTGATTTACGGTCATCACATCAAGGGCGGCAAGATGTTCGGGGCGTTAGAGGATTACAAGGCAGAGAGCTTTTATGAAAAGCACAAGACCATTCAGTTTGATACGCTGACCGAGCAGGCAGAATATGAAATCGTGGCTGTTTTCAAGACTGTTGCGTACAGCTCGGAGGGCTTCCGCTACTATGATTTTGTGAATGCAGAAAATGAAGAAGCCTTTGATTCCTATATCGCCAAGTGTAAGGAGCTTGCCTTATACGATACGGGTGTAAGTGCTGAATATGGCGATAGGCTGATTACCCTTTCCACCTGTGAATACTCTGCCCAGAACGGCAGGCTTGTGGTGGTGGCAAAAAAGGTATCTTGATATGACCGCAAAACTTCTGGGAAAGGAGGTTTTGTATGGCGAATATAAAGACCAGAGATGCGGTCAAGGGTACGATTAAGACCATTGACAAGGCGGCTATTGCAGGCGAGCGTATGAAATCTGCCTATGCCAAGACAAAGGATAAGGCGGAACAGGGCTATTATTTTGAGGAAAGCTCTGCTACGGAGTATGCTTCCGATAAGGTGTCCTATGCGGCTGACCGTATCAAGGATGAGGGTATCCACCAATTCAATAAGCAGGGGCAGAAAAGTGTGCAGACCACAAAGGAAAATGTCGTCAAGGCAAAGGATAAGATTGCGGACTTTAAGACCAAACGGGCGATGAAAGCTGCTGAGCAGAAACAGGCACAGGCGGCTTCTATACGAAGCGGCTCTGCCGTCCGTCAAAGTGCTGCTAACCGTGCCGCTGTTCCCGATACCCCTGCCCCGACCATAAAGACAAAGCGGCAGGTGGAAAAGACGATAAAACAGTCTGCCAGAAGCACAGGGAAAACGGTCAAGACTGCCGCCAAAGGTACGATAAAGTCAGCCGAAAAAGGTGTCAAAACGGCTCATTCCACCTCAAAGGCGGCGATTAAGACCACGCAAGCTTCGGCAAAAGCGGCACAGAAAACCGCACAGGCTTCGGTCAAGGCAACACAAAAGGCGGCACAGGCAGCGAAA
>DAVZHW010000059.1:0-9577 GCA_052273625.1 Candidatus Fimenecus sp.
CCAGCGTGACAGCACAATGTCTCGTTTCCTTCAGCAACGCCTTGCGGAGCTGCTCGGTCTCGTAATCGGAAAAAGCCAAATCCACGCCTCACATAAAATATGACTGCAATCGTCTATTCAGTCATATTATAGCATATGTAGCTGTGTTTGTCAATAGAGAATCTAAATTATCATCATAAACAATTCAATTTTGAATTTGTATAAATTGTCAATTGACAAAGAAAAGAAGCTGTGGTATGATGAACTTGCTTAAGGTTGTGATTGTATCACGACTTCAGAACGCATTGGATTTGTTGTTGGTAGCAACTTTTCAATGCGTTTTTCTTTGTCTTATAAATAATTCATTGGAATCACACCTTTCTGAAATGTTTTTTAATACCAACTATCACGCTGTCTCTGCATATCTTCTTCAAAATTGCTGTCGAAATATGAATATTTGGACTTAATATTATCAATAAATGCAAAATATTTCATCAGAATTATATCATCAAACTCTTTTTCTTCACGAGAACGCCATTCATAATTTGTCCTTGCAAGTGTGCCTATACGTTTTTCAGCTGCTTCTTCCGAAACTCCGAAATAATTCTGAAGAAAAGCTTTGTTGATAGCAACACCTCTATACTGCAATTCACGCAATACTTGCTCAGGCATAAGAAGCTGTGCAGAAAAGGAATTAGCTTCAACCTCAAATTTATGGTAAGAAACTTCATGCTTATCAGTAAAATCGTGTTTCAGATAGCCGTGACCAAATTCGTGAAGAATGGAAAAGCGTGTATGATTTTCAGGCTTGGATTCATTATAAAATATGATTTCTTTTGCTCCCTTCCTGAAAATTGTAGCTGACTTACTTCCAAAGTCGCGAATATCCACACCATACTTAAGTGCCTTTGAATAAGTTCTGCATCGTATATCGGATTTTTCTTTCACAAGTTTCTGTGGTGAAAATGGAAACGTACTGATTACTTCAGACAAACATAAAAGCTCATTTCTGACGAATAAGCCTTTTTAAAATCAGGTGAACTGTCTGTTATCAATCGTCCTCCTCATCATCGTCAAAAATATCATCGAACATGGCTTTCAAAATAGTTTCAGCCTTTTTTAACCGTTCTTCATCAAGCTTTCCGAGATTTCTTTGAAGATAAGTAAGTTTATCGTCATCTCGAACTGAAACTACATCATTACCAAGTAAATAATCAGTTGTTGTTCCAAGTGCTTTTGCAATTCTCGAAAGCACATCACTTCTTGGAGTGCGGTCGCCCTTTACATAGTAAGACATTGCCGACTCAGTTACACCGGCTTTTTCAGCAAATTGTTTCTGCGTAACTTTCTGTTTAATCATCAAACCTGTTATCCTGTCACTAAATACAGACATCTTATTCAACCCCCTTCAGTAAATTAAGCATAACACAAAATTATAACTTTGTCAAGTAAAAATTCAAAAATGTTTATTTTATAGGGAGAGATATGTATTACCCCGAATAATTCGTGGCATTTTTCTTATACGTCTAACTCATCATCAGACTCGTCCGTTAAGACAGTATAAAAAACCTCCCTGCGCAGATATTGCACCTGCATACAACGTAGATGCGGATGCGCTGCTATCGCATCCCGACCGCAATATCTGCAAAAATCGGATATCATTCAAACCCAAAACGCCAAAAATCAAAAGGCACGGTTCATTTTCCGAACCGTGCTTTTTTTATTTATAGATTTACTTTTCCTTATCGGGTAAAAGCTTTGTCATGCTCTTTGCGCATATCGCCATTGTTGAAGCGTTATGCAGGAACGCTGATGTTCCCGGTGCGATTATTCCGCAGAAGCCCGTGAGGAGCAATGCAGAATTGAACCAAAGTATGAAGCGGTAATTCTTATGTATTCTTTCCATAAGAAGCACGCTGAGTTCACGCAGACGGACAAGCTCTTCCAGTCCCGTTCCGCGGAGGGTTATATCCGCAGCTTCCTTTGCGATATCCGAAGCGTCGCTGACGGCTGCCGAAACATTCGCTGCGGCGAGTGCAGGTGCGTCGTTTATGCCGTCGCCGACCATAACAACCTTTCTGCCGTCCGCTTTGAGTTTTTCTATCATACCGTGCTTGTCTTCGGGGAGCACCTGAGCATAGAACTCGGTAATGCCGAGCTGAGAAGCTATCATCTCCGCTGCCTTTGTGCTGTCGCCGGTGAGCATTATAACGTTCCTGAAGCCGCTCTTTTTCAGCTTTTCAACAACGTCCTTTGCTTCGGCTCTCGGAGGGTCTGCAATACAGAGTGCTGCCGAAAGCGTATCGCCGACGGCAAGATATACTACCGAGCAAGCGCCCGACTGTTCATCTATCTTCTCCTGCTGCTCCAAGGTTATATCGATACCCTCATCTTCGCAGACAAAGTGTTTGCTGCCGATGATAGCGCGTTCGCCGTTGAGCGTTGTTGCGATGCCGTGAGCAACGATATAGTTGACCTCGGCGTGTTCTTCCGCGTGGTCAAGTCCCTTATCAGCGGCGGCTTTTACGATAGCCTTTGCTACGCTGTGAGGGAAATGCTCTTCGAGACAGGCTGCGATCCTGAGCGCCTCGTCCTCGGAATATCTTCCGAACGGAATTACCTTTTCGAGAACGGGTTCTGCGTTTGTGAGCGTACCTGTCTTGTCGAATACTATTGTATCTGCCGAAGCGAATTCTTCGAGATATTTTCCGCCCTTTACGGTGATGTCCATATCTGCGGCTTCTTTTATCGCCGAGATGACGGCAATAGGCGTTGAAAGCTTTATCGCACAGGAATAATCGACCATAAGCACGGAAACCGCCTTGGTGATGTTCCGTGTGAAGAGCAGTGCAAGACCGAAGCCGATAAAGCTGAAAGGGACAATGCTGTCCGCAAGCTTTTCCGCACGGCTCTGAACGCCTGCCTTGAGGTTTTCCGAATTGTCGATAAGCTCTATTATCCTGCTCAGTTTTGTACCCGAGGAAAGCTCTCTTACCGTAACGGCAACGCTTCCCTCTTCGACTACTGTGCCTGCAAAGACCGAGTTTCCGACCGTTTTCATAACGGCAAGCGGCTCGCCCGTCATTGCGGCTTCGCAGATATAAGCTTCGCCCTCGGAGATCTCACCGTCTACAGGGATAACGCTGCCCGTGCGGACACGGATAACATCGCCCTTTTTCAGCTCGGACATTGGGATAAGCACATCTGCGCCATCCTGAACGAGCCATACCTTGTCGGCTTTAACTGCAAGGCTGTCTGCAAGTGCGGCTTTCGTTCTCGCTCTTGTATAATCTTCGAGAAGTCCCGAGATATTCAGCAGGAACATTACCGTGCCAGCGGTCTTGTAGTTCTTCTGGATAAGGCAAGCGCCTATCGAAGCACCGTCAAGCACATCGACCGTGAGTTTTCCTTCAAGCAAGGTCTTTATGCCCTTTAAGACAAATTTAAGTCCCTTGTAAATGATGATGTACTTTCTTATGCACATCGGAAGAAAAAGCTTTAAGGCGAGATTTTTCAGTGTAACATCAAGGATACTGTCCTTGAATTTGCAGTCTAACTCAGCGATGCTGTAGTCTGAGCCAACGGGGACGATCTCCATTTTTCTCGGGTCAAGGCTTGAAACAAGCTTTATTACATTGCTTCGCGAACCGTCTTTATAATAAATAAGTATGCCGCCGTTTTCGCTGCGTATCTCCGCATCGGTAACGAAATCTTCAGACGTGATGCGCTTGTAGATGCTGTATTCCAGCTCCTTATCGAACGCAAAGCCGCCGCAGCGGAATCTTATACGGCGCGGTTGGTCATAAACTATTTTAAAGTTCATTAGTCGTCAATTTTTTCCTGATCAATTCCTGCCTCGGTCTTTGCATCATAGCAGATGTCCGAAGCTTCGTCCTTCATATTCTGGAAAACCTCCTTTGCATCGTGAGAAAGCTTTATTCCCTTTGCAAGTCCCGAAACAGCGAGCTGACGGGTCTTCTTAGCTGTGAGGATCTTCTTGCCTACGATAACTGCTGCTGCACCGCCGAGAGCGCAGAGGAACTTCTGATTTTTGAAAATGTTAGCCATAATAAAACACTCCTTGATTTATATTTTTGACCGAAATCGCCCGAAAAAGCCAAGTAAATTACGGTCTGACATTTTTCTGCGTCATTCGCTCAAAATTTCTTACTAAAATATTATACTAAAATTTTTTTCTTGTCAAGTGTTCTTTTATGAAAAATTTCACAAAAAAATCTGTCCAAAAGAACAGATTTTTTGTATCAAGTTAGATTCGACTAACTTTTAAGTTAGATTGACGTGCTATAATAAAGTTGTAACAATGTGTCCCAAAGTGATATAATAGAAACATGGAGGGAAAAGCAATGGCAACATATGATGAAAATTTCAAAAAGAAAAACGTGAAACCACATCTTGAAGGCGGAAGGACAATACGAAGCCTGTCAGATGAATTTCACATATCCAAGAACGGCATAAGTTATTGGATAAAAAAGTACCGTGAAGAATGCCAAACAAACCCCGCTGCAAATGACGAATATGACATAATGAAGGAGAACCTGCGGCTGCAACAGGAGCTTGAGGAAGCAATGAAAATAAAGTTAAAGAAAATCATTGCAAGAGCTAAAATTGATGTGTATCAACTTGGTGTTCTGCCGGCGGATTGGGAAGATAAATTTGACAGAATAAAGTATCTGTAAAGTACATAAAATAGAACGAGCCGCGTCCTTTTTCTCTTTTCCCTACATCTGTTCCGTATCAATCATATGGAGTCTATAACAACTCCATGGATTCGATTAAATCAAAACTGTAATTTTGCTAATCTAAAAATAGTTTTATTTCTTCTGCAATTCTACTGTATTCATAGTCGTGAACATAATGCCCACAATCTAAATATATAATTTCAGAATTTGTTTGTTTGGCAAAATCGGCTTGTATTCCCCGCCATTGTTCTTTTGTATATCCTGTTCCGCCACTGCCGTCAGAGCAAAACAATAATATAGGAATTTGAGGCATCTCGTTATTCCCAACTTTTTCAGCCCCGCTTTTTATGTTAGCACCTTCGTTTATCATATCATTTGTCAGTGTGCGAGTGAAAAAGAGTGCTCTGTATATATTTTTTTCTTCGTCAGTCAAGGTTCCGTTCGTAATTGCAGCACTTTCTGAAAAATTACCGATTCTTGTTACTCCGATGTTTGCGCAAAATTGTAGTAATTTCATCAAAGGTATATTTATCTGCATATTTTCGTATGCTTCCGGAACAGACATATCAAGTCCTATAATCGCTGATACTTCCGAAGGATACTTCTGCGCCCAATACAGTGCTTCTATACCTGACATTGAATGAGGGCATAGCACATACGGTCCGTTGATTTCTGCTTTGCTTAGTGCGGTTCTCGTATTTTCAAGTATAGTATCTATATCTCTGCTTGTATCTGTAATATCACTGAAACCGTATCCAAATTTTTCAACAACCACTATTCTGTATTTATCGCTTAATAAAGAATAAAGCGACTTAAAATCAAGTATCGGAGAGCAAGTTCCGCTTCCGGACATAAAGATTATTGTCTGCTCTCCACTGCCTTCAGTATAGATACTCATTTTCTTGCCATCTACTTCAACCAATTCACCAAGAGGTTTCAGTAAATCCTGCTCTCTGCTTAACTGAATTCTGTGTTTTACATAAAGCGCCAATAGTGTTAAACATATAATACCAAGAACAATTCCTATAGCCTTAAATATACGCTTTTTCAATAAATATTACCTCACAAATTCTGATTTGGTACAATATAAGAGTAGACAAACAATGCTGAAAGGCATTGCAAATCTGCTCTTATTTTATTACAATAAGAAAGGAAAGGTCCGGCGCAATTCCGATTGGATTAACGCATCCGCTCGATAAACTGTCGACCGCCTCTTATTGTAAGCATTCGAGTAAACAGGTTGAAGCAAGCCTTCGTGTAACGAACCAAAATGAGTGTCAATAAGAGTAAGTGGTTCTACCTTTTCAAATTATTCTCGGAGGGAAACTATGATTAGCATTGGTATTGACATCTCAAAAGAAAAAAGCACGGTTTGTATGCTTCGACCTTATGGTGAAATCGTGGAAGCTCCATACGATGTTGAACACAACGAACAAGCTCTGAACGCTCTCATTGAGCGTGTCAAGTCATTCGACGAAGATGTTAAGGTCGTTCTGGAAGCTACAGGCGGTTATCACCAAGTAGTTGTTACAAAGCTGCTTGAAGCAGAAATTTTCACTGTTGTGGTCAATCCATACATAATGAAAAAATACTGTGCAGCAACATTAAGAAAAGCTAAAACGGACAAAATTGATTCTATCCGTATTGCTAACTATGGCATTGACCATTGGTTTTCAATGTCAGCCTATTGTCCGCCCGATGAAGTTTACGCAGAACTAAAGCTGCTCGGCAGACAATACGACCGGTATGTTCGGCTAAAGGTAAACTGCAAAATCCAGCTTGCTAATCTTCTTGACGGTGTTATGCCCGGAATTAAAACCATACTGCAAGACACCGTTCCTGCATACAGCACAAAGGACAAGCTTTGCGACTTTGTGGAGAAGTACTGGCACTATGACAATATCAAAAAGATGAGCGAAAAGCGGTTTATTGAGGACTATGGTAAGTGGGCAAAGAAGAAGGAATACCGTTGCAGCGAAAGTCAAGCGATAGCAATATATCAGCTTTCGAAGAACAATATCCCAACCCTTAAATCCGGTACCCCATCCACTAAAATGCTGGTACTGCAAGCGGTGAAAGCGGTAAGAGACGCCGAAATCACCTTATCCTTAATTATATCACAAATGCAGGAAATTGCAAGTACTTTACCAGAATATTCTGTGGTTAGGAATATGAAAGGCGTTGGAGATGTTCTTTCTGTCCGCTTAATTGCCGAAATCGGCGATGTCAGACGTTTCCATAACGGCAGCGCTCTTGTGGCCTTTGCAGGCATTGACGCTCCGCCTTATGAATCGGGCAAGTTTATCGGTACTAAACGCAATATCTCAAAGCGCGGTTCTTCCACTCTGCGAAAAATTGGGTATGAGATTATGCACAGCCTTAAGCATTTGAAGGGAGCCTTGCATAATGGCAGGTGAAAATACATCAACAATCGTATCAATGGTATGGGGACTGTGCAATCCCCTCCGTGATGACGGCGTTTCCTACGGCGATTATCTGGAACAGCTTACCTATCTGATTTTTCTGAAAATGTCAGACGAATATTCCAAACCGCCTTACAAGCGTAATACAGGTATTCCGAAGGGATATACTTGGTCGGATATGAACACGCTGAAGGGTGCGGAACTGGAAACACAATATAAAAATACTCTTGAAAAGCTCGGTGATGAAGGCGGCATCCTCGGACAGATTTTCAAGGGTGCTGTCAACAAAATCAGCAATGTGGCAATTCTTTACCGTGTTGTACAAATGATTGATAAGGAAAACTGGGTAGGTATGTACTCCGATGTCAAGGGCGAAATCTACGAAGGCTTGTTACAGAAAAACGCTGAGGATATTAAAAGCGGCGCAGGACAGTATTTTACCCCACGTCCGCTGATTAAGGCTATGGTGGAATGTGTTCGCCCTGAGCTGGGAAAAAACATTGCAGACCCTTGCTGCGGCAGCGGAGGATTTTTCCTCGCTTGTCAATCGTTCCTTTCTGATACAAAAAACTACACCCTTGACCGCAGCCAAAAGGAATTTTTGAAAAATGAAACCTTCCATGGTAATGAAATTGTATCCGCAACATTTAAAACAGCACTGATGAATTTGTATCTTCATAACATCGGTGATATATACGGTGAAATTCCGATTACATTGGGGGATGCACTCCTTTCCGACCCTGGCTATCGTGTGGATTATGTTCTGACAAATCCCCCGTTCGGCAAGAAATCTTCGATTACATTCACTAATGAGGATGATGAACATGAGGAAGAAGACCTTGTTTATAACCGACAGGATTTCTGGACAACCAGTTCAAATAAACAATCATAATATATGCCTTCTGATTGTAATGGCGATATGTATTATATGGCTCATTTACTCGCTAATTGTTTATTTCAGATTTCGAATGTATAGCACCTTTAGCTGTGTTGAAGGCTATACAATAGAAAATGTTAAATACGAAAGCGATGCGGGATTGAATTTTTGGCTGACATATGCATTTCCACTATTGTTAGATGAACTGAACAAATGACAAAACGCAGCTGTTTTCGGGATAATATTACTACTAATGATAGCTTTGTTATTCAAAACGAATTTATACTATCAAAATCCCATCTTAGTTATATTGGGGTATAAGATTATACATTTTAATTTTACAACTGACGATAACACTGCAATGATTGGTATTTGTCCTAATGAAATAGATACTCAATATGTTATCAAGTACAAGACAATCAGCGATAATGTAGTATGTATAAAACAAAGGGAGAATAGGAACAATGACTAAAGCGGAATTTCAACAGAAAATCAATAACATACTTAATGCTAATTCAGGATATGGTTTTGAAGCATATGCATGCTTGCAAAATTCAAGATGTGTTAAGTTTATTCTTGAAGATAAAGACAATAACAGCTTTAAGGATGTTATTGCTGATAAAATTGCATCGTGTGTATCAGATATTTTTCTTTCTGATATTGAACTGAAACAAGTTGCCGATATTCACGATAATACAAATTCATTCTATGAAATAGTACAAAATGAAGATTACTCCCCGTTTGATTTTTTAGAATCACCTGAAGACAGTGCATTCTCAGATAGTGAAAAATCATTTTTAACTGGAATGGCATTTAAATTTTCAATCAACAATAATTTCTTTTGGGCGTATCAGCAAATATATCCCGTTACAATTCCTCAAAAAAAAAGTACATATTTATATGCTGGCAAAAACGATATATATAAAGAATTCACAAAAGAACTAATTATAATAGATTATAGGGTAGATTTGATACTAATTGATAGTTCGATTATAACCAAAAACATAGGTTTGCTTCAAAACAAATTTGGCTTTGAAACCTTTATTCGCAACGAATCGCAAAAAACCATAGAGCTGATAGCCGAAATGGATATTATCGATGATATGAGCAAAATTATTGATTTTGAAGGAAAAGAAAAGTTGACAAACGCCAAGAAGCTAATGAAAATCAAAAATTCACCGGTACTGCATATGAAAAATACAGTGTTAATTGAACGCTTGAAAACACTTTCCCGTTATAAAGATAAAATTAAAATCAATAACAATGTGATACAAATAAAAACAAATAAGGACGTAATTGAATTACTAAAAATTTTGAATGACGATTATCTAGTTTCAGAATTAACAAACAAAAATTATGATAGCCCATCAAAAATGCTTGATGAAAATTAGATATAAATGGGAAAATGAGCCATACCGCACGCGCACTATGGCTCTCATCACATCTCAGCTCACCTCTCTCGGCACCACAACCCCGAAAGCAGGAAAATCCTCATAAAAAACGAAAAAAGGCGAAACAATTGGTGTTTCGCCTTTATCTTTGTTTGGCTCCCCCTACTGGACTTGAACCAGTGGCATCATGATTAACAGTCATGCGCT
>DAVZHW010000060.1:0-8816 GCA_052273625.1 Candidatus Fimenecus sp.
ACCATATCCCCGACTTGGAACAGGCTCGGGAACTGGTTAAATGCGGCGACTATACCGCTCTGGAAATGCTCTACGAGGATATCCCCGACACGCTTTCACAGCTTATCCGCACGGCTTTTGTACCACAGAATGGCTCTAAATTTATAGTTGCGGACTTTTCTGCAATTGAGGCGAGAGTTCTGTCTTGGCTTTCGGGAGAAAAGTGGCGGTCGGAGGTTTTCAGAACAGGCGGAGATATTTATTGTGCGTCGGCAAGTCAGATGTTCGGTGTACCTGTCGAAAAGCACGGGGTGAACGGACATCTGCGGCAGAAAGGCAAGATTGCGGAACTCGCTCTCGGTTACGGTGGCTCTGTTGGTGCGCTAAAAGCAATGGGTGCGCTGGAAATGGGACTTGCCGAGGACGAACTGCAGCCGCTCGTTGACAGTTGGAGAACCGCTAACCCGAATATAGTGCGGTTCTGGTGGGAGGTTGACCGCTGTGTTAAAGAAACGGTAAAAATGCGGATAACCACGCAAACGCACAATATCAAGTTTATCTACAAAAGCGGTATTCTGTTTATCGAGTTACCAAGTGGCAGACGGCTTTCCTACATCAAACCCCGTATAGGAGAGAACCGCTTTGGCGGCGAGGCGGTAACCTACGAGGGCATTGGAGCAACCAAAAAGTGGGAGCGGCTCGAAAGCTATGGCCCGAAATTCGTGGAGAATATCGTTCAGGCAATCAGCCGGGATATCCTCTGCTATGCTATGAAAAACCTGTCGCGGAGATGGGGTATTGTCGCTCACGTTCACGATGAGGTAATTATCGAGTGCGACAAGAACACATCTCTCACCGAGGTTTGCGAGGTTATGGGCGGGACACCGCCTTATGCAAGTGGTTTATTGCTCCGTGCGGACGGCTATGAATGTAATTTTTACAAAAAGGACTAGAAAATATGGCTCAAAATATGTTTTTATTTCCATTGGATATTAAGGGCGGAGATTTTACTCTGCCAGCGTGGCAGGCTCTGCCGTGGCGGCAGCTTCTGCCCGGAAAGGAGTTCTTATGAGTATAGGGAAGTACAACAGTGAGTGCTACTATGACCCTACGGCATACGCCGCACTGACAGCAGTAGAAAACGAAGAACGAGCAGTTAAAGCATACCGGCCTATCGTGTATATCTGTTCGCCCTATTCGGGTGATGTTGAGGTTAATATGGCAAATGCGAGAAGGTATTGCAGGTTTGCTATTGATGCCGGGTATATACCGATTGCGCCGCATCTTCTGTTTCCGCAGTTTCTGAATGACAGTGACAGGTTGGAACGAATGTTGGGTCTGCATTGCGGAAATGCACTGATGAGCAAATGTGCGGAGGTGTGGGTTTTCGGAAAAACAATTTCCAACGGTATGGCAGAGGAAATTGAGTATGCAAGACGAAAGGAATACACTATCAAGTATTTTTGCGATGAAATCAAGGAGGTAAAAGACTGATGTTTACAATTTACAGTGCAGACCGGGCGGACGTCCCTTCAAATTGCTTATACCCGCACAAAGCTAACATCAAGGACGACAGCGACCTCAAAGCCGCCGTCTTGTATGACTATGTTTGTGCCGAGTACAAGAACAACTATCGCTCAAACAGCAACTTTATCGGCAGCGATTGCCTTCCGGTAGATTGCGACAACGACCATTCAGAGGACCCCGAAGATTGGGTAACTCCCGAAGATGTCGCAGATGCGTTCCCGGGAGTTACTTTTGCTGTTCATTATAGCCGCAATCACAATAAAGCTAAAAACGGCAAGCCGGCAAGACCTAAATTTCACGTGCTTTTTCCGATTGATTATGTAAGTGACCCGACAGTTTACAGCAAGATGAAGAAACAAGTGAACGCTCTGTTTCCTTACTTTGACAAAAAGGCGCTTGACGCGGCACGGTTCTTTTACGGAACGACAACCCCGAAAGTTGAAATCTATCCCGGTTTTATGAATCTGACCGAGCATTTAGCGACTATTCCCCACACAACAGAACCCTGTGATGACTTTGACGAAAATATGTCGCAAGGACAGTATGGAGATGTAACAATTCCCGAAGGTAATCGTAATGCTGCTTTATCGCATTTTGCGGGGAGAGTTCTCAAAAAATACGGTGACTGCGACAAGGCTCGACAGGCTTTTCTTGATGAAGCGGCAAAGTGTTCGCCGCCACTCGATGATGCAGAACTCTCTACCATCTGGCACAGCGCACAGAAATTCTACGGTAAGGTAAAAAAGCAGGTCGGATATATCGCTCCGGAGCAGTACAATGCGGATTTCAACCTCTGTCCGGAGGATTTTTCGGACATCGGACAAGCAAAGGTTTTGGCCAGAGAGTATAACGGGGAACTGGTCTACACCGACTCAACCGATTATATGCGTTATGACGGTACGCATTGGACCGAGTCAAAGCAGCTTGCTGTCGGCGCTTGCGAGGAATTCCTTGACCGTCAGCTTGACGAGGCGGAAAACGCTGTTGCTAAAGCAAAGAAGGCTCTTGAAAAGGCGGGAGTTGACAAGGAAACCATATCCACCGGAGGTAAGTCACTTGCAAAAGCCATTGACGAGAAAAGTTCGGTCGCATATTTCGAATACTGCAATGCGGTATCATATAAGGCTTTCGTTATGAAGCGCCGGGATATGAAATACATAGTTTCTGCGTTGCAGGCGGCAAAGCCTATGCTGTTACGCAACATCAGCGAGTTTGATACAGGAGAATTTCTGCTGAATACTCCCAATGCTACCTATGACCTGCGGCTTGGTATAAACGGCGCAAGCGAACATAGTGCGGAAAATCTTATAACCAAAATTACCTCGGTATCTCCGTCAAATGAGAATATGGATTTGTGGCTGTCCGCTGTGGAGAATTTCTTCTGCGGTGACGCTGAACTTATCGAGTATGTTCAACAAACGGTGGGGTTAGCGGCAATCGGTAAAGTATATCAAGAGGCGCTTATCATAGCCTACGGTGAGGGCAGTAACGGTAAATCCACCTTCTGGAACGCAATAGCGAGGGTTCTCGGCAGTTACAGCGGAACTATATCCGCAGACGCTCTGACCGTAGGCTGCAAGCGAAATGTCAAACCCGAAATGGCTGAACTCAAGGGCAAAAGGCTTGTAATAGCCGCCGAGCTAGAAGAAGGTGTCCGCTTGAATACCTCAATCGTAAAACAGCTGTGTTCCACCGATGAGGTGTCAGCCGAGAAAAAATACAAAGACCCGTTCAAGTTCATTCCTACCCACACGCTTGTGCTGTACACCAACCACCTTCCTAGGGTTGGAGCGAATGATGATGGAACTTGGCGCAGGCTTATTGTTATCCCGTTCAATGCAAAAATCAAGGAGAATTCCCATATCAAAAACTATGCGGATTACTTAGTGGAGAAAGCGGGTGGAGCTATTCTTACCTGGATTATTGAGGGTGCGCAAAAGGCTATCACTGCTAATTTCAAGTTGACCGTTCCACAGGTAGTGGAAGATGCCGTGAGCCGTTACCGTGAGGGCAACGACTGGTTGTCTATCTTCATTGAGGATTGCTGCGAAGTGGACAAGACCTACACTCAGAAATCGGGCGAGTTGTACCAGGAGTATCGTGCGTACTGTACGAGAAACGGAGAGTTTGCACGAAGCACTTCGGAGTTCTATACTGCTCTTGAAATTGCAGGTTTTTCGAGAAAGAAAACAAAGGTGGGTAACGTAATAATGGGACTTCAGCTGAAGTCAGAATTTGACGATTGAGTCATAAAGGCAGAAGCTGCCGCCACGGTGGAGGTCGATGGAGGTCTTGGTATAAAACCCCCTTTAGGGCTGAAAAATTGATAAAAATAGTCCTATAGAATAGTTTATGTAACGACCGTCATCGACCTCCACCTTTGGATAAAAAGGAGCGATTTATGCGAGAAAAAGTAATTGAACACAAACTTCTGACGGAAGTAAAGGAAATCGGCGGTCTGGCACTAAAGTTCGTATCGCCGGGTTACGATGGGGTTCCCGACAGAATAGTTCTTCTGCCCGATGGGAAAATCGGCTTTGTGGAGGTAAAAGCACCCGGCAAAAAGCCGCGTCCCCTGCAAATAGCAAGGCACAAATCATTGATGAAACTCGGGTTTAGTGTGTATGTCATTGACAGCGTGGAGCAGATAGGAGCGATACTTGATGAAATACAGTCCACATGATTATCAGCGGTATGCCGCCGAGTTCATAATCGCCCACCTCGTTTCAGCGCTTCTGCTGGATATGGGTCTTGGCAAGACCTCGATCACTCTGACGGCGATAAACGATCTGCTTTTCGACAGCTTTGAAGTGCATAAAGTTCTGGTGGTAGCACCACTGCGTGTGGCTCGTGATACCTGGTCGGCTGAAATCGAAAAGTGGGAGCATTTGAAGAATCTGAGGTACAGCGTGGTTATCGGAACGGCGCAGGAGCGTCTGAAAGCCCTAACAACTCCGGCTGACATCTACATTATCAATCGCGAAAACATACAGTGGCTTGTAGAGGAAAGCGGACTGCCGTTCGACTTCGATATGGCTGTTATTGACGAGCTATCCTCGTTCAAGAACCACCAGTCGAAGCGGTTTAGAGCTTTTATGAAAGTCCGGCCTAAGCTGAAACGCATAGTAGGTCTTACGGGTACTCCCGCCGGCAACGGTCTGATGGACTTGTTCGCAGAATTCAAGCTGCTGGATATGGGAGAGCGGCTCGGTCGGTTTATAGGGCAGTACAGAAATACCTATTTTCAGCCGGACAAGCGTAACGGAATGGTGATTTACAGCTATAAGCCTCTGCCCAACGCCGAACAACAGATATATGACAAAATCTCGGATATCACGATTTCCATGAAAGCCGCCGACCACCTCAAAATGCCCGAACTCATAAGTGCGGAATACACGGTTCAGCTTTCCGAAAAGGAAAAGGAGAAATACGACCGTCTGAAAAAAGACCTTGTTTTGTCCGATGACAACGAAGAAGTAACTGCGGCAAATGCCGCTTCTCTTTCCAACAAGCTGTCGCAGATGGCGAACGGAGCAGTGTACTCCGATGATGAAAGCATTATCGAAATACACGACCGCAAGCTGGACGCTTTGGAAGATATAATCGAAAGCATGAACGGCAAGCCACTGCTTGTTGCTTACTGGTTCAAGCATGATTTGGCGCGTATCCGAAAGCGGTTTGATGTCCGAGAGATTAAGTCAAGCGAAGATATCTCCGACTGGAACAGCGGAAAAATCCCTGTGGCACTTATCCACCCCGCTTCTGCGGGACACGGATTGAATTTACAAAGCGGTGGTTCGGCACTTGTGTGGTTTGGGCTTACATGGAGCCTTGAACTGTATCAGCAGACAAACGCAAGGCTATGGCGGCAGGGTCAGACTGCAGACACTGTGGTAATTCAACACATAATCGCAAACGGCACTATCGATGAGCAGATAATGAAAGCTCTGAAAACAAAGGACACAACACAGGCGGCACTTATCGCCGCAGTGAAAGCGGAGGTACATAAATGAATCCATACAAGGAACTGGCAAACGCCATAATCGTACAGGCGGTCAAGGATTACCGTGACGCCGTGGAACGTCTGCGCTACACACCGGACGATAAATCGGCGCAGCACGATAAGCGGAGTATTGAGAAATTCTTCCGTTCAAACTGGTTTTCGATACTTTCGGATTTGAACGGAGAATTGCTTCTGAAAAAGCTAAAAGAGGAGGTTTCGGCATGACGGCAAAGGAATATCTCGGACAGGCATACAGAATAGATCAGCGTATCAACAGCAAGATGGAACAGATAGCTTCGCTGAACCTGCTTGCACAGAAAGCGACTACGGTTTTCAGTGATATGCCCGGCAACTCGACCCGCAGTATTCACCGCATGGAGGACGTCATAATCAAAATCGTGGATATGGAGAGCGAGATAAACGCTGACATAGACAGCCTGGTTGACCTCAAAAAGGAGATTGCCGGAGTGATTCGCGGTGTTTCAAATCTTGAATATCAGACCTTACTTGAACTGCGGTACCTGTGTTTCAAGACCTGGGAGCAGATAGCGGTTCAGATGGGATACGGCATAGATAACATCTACAAAATGCACCATAAGGCACTGCGCGAAGTCACCGTTCCGGAAACTTTACAGTAAAATCAACTGTTTTACAGTACCCCCTTTGTGGTATGATATAATCAGCAAAGAATACAGAATGGAGGTGAACCCAATGCCTACAAAACCCAAGCGACCCTGTTCCTTTCCCGGTTGTCCGAACCTGTGTGTCGGTCAATACTGCAAGGAACACGAGCAATCGGCACGGCGCAGTTACAACAAATATGAACGCAGTCCCGATACCAACAAGCATTACGGCAGAGCGTGGAAACAAATCCGCAGCAGATACATAAGTCAGCACCCACTGTGCGAGATGTGTCTGAAACAAGAAAAGTTGACACCCGCTGATGAGGTTCACCACATCAAGCCTGTGTCGCAAGGCGGTGGCAGTGAGTTCAGCAACCTGATGTCACTGTGCCGTTCCTGCCACACGAAAATACATCACGACATTGGTGACAGATAATCCCCCTAGGGGCGGTCAAAATCTCCGGGACCAATACAAGCGGACAGCGGCCCGGGGCTTCGTGCGCAAAAACCGGGGTTCAAACGGAGTATTAAACCTTGAAATATTTTCGGGCGGTGCGAACCGTCCTTTTTTCTTGTCCTGCGGAGGTGAAAATCATGGCTAAGGACGGCACAAACAGAGGCGGCAGACGGGTACGTGCCGGAGATAAGCCCGCTCCTGCCGCAGAGAAAAAGCAGAAAGGACTTCCGGTGAAAATCATAAGCAACGACATACCTGCGCTTGACACAGCCGAGCTTGAAGCGGTTGACCTGCCGGAGGGCGCTGTTCTGAACGGCTCGGATATGCCAAAGCCAAGCGACTATCTCTCGGCTCGGCAAAAGAACGGAGTTCCGCTCGGCGCTGACGATATATACCGAGAAACCTGGCTGTGGCTTAAGCAAAGGAATTGTGAGAACCTCGTAAACAAGCGGCTCATTGAAGCCTATGCGCAGGCGTACGCAAGATACATTCAGTGCGAGGAAGCAATCAGCACTTACGGCTTGCTTGGCAAACACCCGACCACGGGCGGCGTTATTGCTTCGCCGTTCGTGCAGATGTCGCAGCAGTTTCAGAAGAACGCAAATCTCATCTGGTATGAGATTTACGGAATAGTCAAGGAGAACTGCGCCGAGCCTGTCGGTGATGATTTGAACGATTCAATGGAAAGACTTCTTCGTTCTAGGAAAGGATAACGCTTTGTCAAAGGACACCATCGAATTTTTCAGAGAACTTAAAGGCAGCCGTCCGAACCTTACCATTCAGCAGTACAAAACAATCAAGGGACAGGCTGTTAAGGGCAATATTGCGGACGCCCGAAAAGGTTTGCACAAGGTTCTGAAAAGGAGGAACGTCAGATGAACACGACCAGTGAAATGCAGCTTGTCCCGATAGACAAGCTGATACCATATGTCAACAACGCTCGCACCCACTCGCCGGAGCAGCTGAACAAATTGCGTTCCTCACTGCGTGAGTTCGGGTTTATAAATCCCGTTATAATCGACAGGGATTTCAACGTCATAGCAGGTCACGGAAGAATTCTTGCCGCCAAGGCAGAAAACATCTCCGAAGTGCCTTGTGTGTTTGTGGATTATCTCACACCTGCGCAGAAGAAAGCGTACATAATCGCAGACAATCGAATGGCTCTCGATGCAGGCTGGGACGAGGAAATGCTGAAAGTTGAAATTGAAGCTTTGCAGGCTGACGATTTCGACCTTTCACTGACGGGTTTTGACGAAAAGGAACTCGCCGCATTCTTTGACGATGACTCCGACACCAAGGACGATGATTTCGATGTTGATGGTGAATTGGAAAAACCTTGCATAACAAAACCCGGCGACCTCTGGCTGCTCGGAAGTCACAGACTTGTCTGCGGTGACAGTACAAAGCAGGAAACCTACGAAGTTCTTATGAACGGAAAACAGGCAAACCTGGTAGTTACCGACCCGCCCTACAATGTGAATTATGAGGGTTCGGCGGGTAAAATCAAGAACGATAATCTTGAAAATGATAAGTTCTATCAGTTCCTGCTTGACGCTTTCACCTGCATGGAGAAAGTCATGGCGAACGACGCAAGCATCTATGTTTTCCATGCAGATACAGAGGGGTTGAATTTCAGAAAAGCATTCTCCGATGCGGGTTTCTATCTCTCGGGAACTTGTATCTGGAAGAAGCAGTCGCTGGTTCTCGGTCGTTCGCCGTATCAGTGGCAGCACGAGCCTTGCCTGTTCGGCTGGAAGAAAAACGGCAAGCATCAGTGGTATTCCGACCGCAAGCAGACGACAATATGGGAGTTCGACAAGCCGAAAAAGAACGGCGACCACCCCACTATGAAACCTGTTCCGCTTATTGCCTACCCCATAAAGAATTCAAGCATGAGCAACTGCATCGTCTTTGACCCGTTCGGCGGCTCTGGCAGTACGCTCATTGCTTGTGAGCAGACAAACCGTATTTGTCACACCATTGAGCTTGACGAAAAATTCTGTGATGTAATCGTGAAGAGGTACATTGAGCAGGTTGGCTCGGCTGATGGTGTTTTTGTGGTTCGGGACGGTAAGACGGTGGCTTATTCAGAACTGGAGGTTGCCGATGAAGAATGAACTCACGCTCGGCAGCCTTTTTGACGGCAGCGGCGGTTTCCCGCTCGGAGGAATGCTTGCTGGCATTACTCCGCTGTGGGCTTCGGAAATCGAGCCATTCGCTGTTCGGG
>DAVZHW010000061.1:0-8708 GCA_052273625.1 Candidatus Fimenecus sp.
GCCCCAGATAATAGCTCTGGCTGCTCCTCCAGCTCCCAACAGCACAGCATGCTTGCCAGCAGGGGAAAAACCTTGATTGTGCATCCCCTGCAAAAAGCCTACCACATCTGTATTGTAGCCGGTCATAAAGCCATCCTGTATAGCTACAGCATTTACGGCACCAATAACCTTGGCATCCTCATCTATAGCATCCAGAAAAGGCATTATCGCCTGCTTGTGGGGAATGGTAACATTGAAGCCCTGAAAGCCCAAGGTTTTCAGCCCTGTTACAGCCTGAGCCAAATCTTCTTCCTCCACAGGCATGGCTATATAGACACAATCCAAACCTGCAGCCTGAATCCCTGCATTTTGCATGGCAGGAGATAGCGAATGACCAATTGGGTGACCTATAACACCGAAATTTTTTGTCTGACCTGTTATCATTCTAAACTTCTCCTTAGTCCTTGGCTATTTTGGCATCTGTCTTGGCTTGGAATTTATACTTAAAGACAATAAATCTCTCATGGGTGCCTGCACCTATTTCACCAGCCTGATCCCTAGCTGTAACCCGGAAGGATATTTTACGCTCTTCCACAGCGGTAATCTCCGCTGTTGCCACTACCTCCATGCCTATGGGAGTAGCAGCAGTATGGGCAATATTCAGTGCTGTTCCCACTGTGGTGCTGCCCTCCTCCACCAGAGAATCCATTAATTCAGAGGCTGCCTTTTCCATCAGACAACACATAGCTGGTGTAGCAAAAACCCGCAGGGAGCCGCTGCCCATAGTGCTGGCAATATTTGCCTCAGTTACCTGAGTTTTAGCCTCATTAACAAGACCTACCTTTATTTCCTTTGCCATATTAACCACCAAATACCTCAGTGAAATAAATAACAGTTACAGTATCATCCATAGAAATACGCTTCTTGTAGATACGCTCAAAATCTGCAATTAATTCCTCACGGGAATTAATATCTGGATTCTGCTGTCCAAGGTCCTCAGAGGTAAGGTTTTCCATAGTCTTAACCCGAACCTTATCCAGATAAGCAGTATACAAATGCTTTTTAGGAGTAAATTTCTTGCCGGCAGTAATCCAAACGATAGAGCCCTCTGGGTATTTATCACTTACATCACCTAGACGGACAGTGCACTTTTTTTTGCGCTCTACAATTAATTTTTCATGTTTCTCAGCCTGAAAATTCAGTGACATCATTTTTATCAAGTCCTTCCATATGCAATATTGGCGATTTATTACTGAAAAAAGCAAATCAATTCAGTTTCTATCATTTTAGCACACTATCGTACTAAAATAAATATTATTACTAAAAATATTGTTGACTTGAAGCCTGCTTTAGGTGTTAAACTTAACTTGTGTATTAATTGAGGAGGTTGATAAAAATGAGTAAAAAGGTTCTTGTTATTTCCACCAGCTTGCGTAGGAATAGTAATTCCCATGCCCTGGCTGAGGAATTTGCCAAAGGTGCTAAGGAGGCTGGCCATCAGGTGGAATTAATCAGCTTGATTGGCAGACAGATTGAATATTGTGTAGGCTGTCTTTCCTGTCAGCGCACTGGTCAATGTGTTATTGAGGATGATGCTAATCTAATTGCAGAGAAAATGTTAGCGACAGATGTGGTTTGCTATGCTACGCCTATTTACTACTATGAAATGGCGGGACAGCTAAAAACCCTGCTGGATAGAATGAATCCTCTTTTTTCTGCGGATTACAAATTCAGAGATGTTTATATGCTATCCACAGCTGCAGATGATGGCCCTCATGTGGCAGATAGAGCCGTTAACGGTCTGGAGGGCTGGATAGAGTGCTTCGCCAAGGCAGAGCTGGCTGGCAGTCTCTTTGCTGGAGGTGTTACCGGCCCAGGGGAAATCACCAACCACCCAGCCCTTGCCAAAGCCTATGATATGGGAAAAAATATCTGATATTTTGCCTGAGACGAGATTTGTCAAGGTGTTTTTCTGCAAAATACATCTTTACTCAAACGAATATCTTATTTGTCAATAGACTTTCGCATAGATTTGCGAAAGTCTATTGATTTATTTGAAAGTTACAGTATGATATAAATGGAAATGCCGATATTGCTCAGAATATCGAAGTCTTACAGAAGAAGGATACAATATGGCACTTTCTTATAATCTAATGTGGAAACTGCTTGTAGATAAAAAGATGAGCAAGGGAGATTTGCGAAAAGCAGCAGATATTGCACCAAATACGATGACTAAACTATGACGAGATGAAGCTGTTAATATCGCCATATTGGGCAGGATATGCCAAGTTCTTGATTGTGACTTTGGAGATATTATGGAATATGTTCCAGAACTAAAAAAAGATGCGGCAAACCATTAAATTTATTTTCAACAGGACACCTTGTTGTCTTGTTCTATCTGTATAATTAAGCTGTAGGCTGAGGAGGTGTGAAATATGAAGCAAGATCGTGTTTTAGAATTGTTCTTTCGTGGGCTTCGTGGCGAGGATATTTCTGTAAAAAACTTGGCTGCTGAATATGGGGTTTCCACAAAAAGCATCAGCCGAGATATAAATGATCTGAAGGCATTCTTGGCTGATCATAGAGAGCTTGTTGGAAACACGGAGCTGCATTACTCACATAATGAGAAATGCTACCGCCTCTATATGGATGAGTTTCTCACAAATAAAGAGCTGTTTTCGCTCATTGAAGTTTTGATCGGTGCAAGAGCCTTTTCAAAGATGGAATTACTCACAATTGTTGAAAAGATGAAGCGATTTACAACACCGGATGACCGTCCAAAACTGAATGAGCTTATCCGCAAGGAATTGTACCACTACCCCGAAGTCAAGCATGATTGCGAAAGCGTGCAAGCCATCTTGTGGCAACTCATTAACTGCATCACAGATAAGCGAGATATTTCCATAGAATATTATCGTTCGGACAGAAAATTGGTTACACACCGATTGCGTCCTGCCTCGGTAATGTTTAACGATTTTTATTTCTATCTGATTGCATTTAGCGCAGAGGACGATTTTGATAAACCCCTCTACTTCCGTGTTGACAGAATTAAGTACATAACGGAGCATCGCAAAAAATTCACCGATTTGGATGCTCCAGACTTTGACGAGGGTTTGTTAAGACAACGCAGCTTGTTTATGTGGCCAGGAAAGCTTAGAACTATTCGATTTGAGTTCACAGGTTCAGCTATTCAAGCTATTCTGGACAAGCTACCAACCGCAAGAGTAATTGAACGCAACGGCAGAACTTATACAGTTGAAGCTGATGTATATGGTGACGGAATTAAAATGTGGCTATTGAGCCAAGGTCGCCGTATAAAGGTTATTTCACCGGATGATTTTGTCGAGGAAATGAAAAAAGAAATTGAACTGATGAGAATACAATATCTTTAACATGTATTTCTTGTGTCGAAAGGAGACATATTTATGGTTGTAGATTATAAGTCAAGAAAAAACGAGGTGTTATCCTCATACTATACCGTCGAAGAATTAATCACAGAGCTTCGAGATTATGCAGAGAAAAGCAATTTGCCCAATCCTACCGAACACTTGGGAACTTTGTTGGCAGATATTCGTGGTAAAGCTGAAAAAGTCAAGGCAGATAGATTCAACATTATAATTGCCGGCGAATCTAAAAGCGGCAAATCAACCTTTATAAATGCGTATCTGGGTGTCGAATTGCTCCCGATGGATGTCAAGCAATGTACAAGCTCCATTGTTGAGATTAAGTACGGGGAGGCTTTTTCAGTTAGAGCTACTTATGCAGACGGCAGACAAATAACTATTACTGGTGACGAAGAAGCTCGTGATTTTTTGCAGAAAAACGCTGCGTTGGATGACGATTGGAGAGATATTCCCGTTCCCACGATCAACAGCGAGATTCTTGTAAAATCCGGATTGCGTGCTCGTGCTAAAGGTGCTCAAATAACTGTCTCCAATGCCGAAGTTGAGGCTATGCTAAAGTCTCCCGAAGTGCAAGGAGCAAATATTCACAATTTGCCAGATTATAACGAGAAAATTAGAGAATATATCGAAGCCAAAAAGAATAGCTGGCAAGATATTGTAACCAAAATCGAAGTCATGTTTCCTTTTGGTGATGATCTGCGTGGTATAGAGATCATCGACAGCCCCGGTGTTTGTGCTCGTGGTGGTGTTGCGGAGATTACATCTCAGTACATCGAAAATGCGGATGCTATCATCTTCTTAAAGCCTGTCTCCGGACAAGCTCTTGAATCCACACAGTTCAATCAATTTATGAAAAACGTAAGTGTTGAACGAAATAAAAATGCTTTGTTCCTTGTGCTTACTCGTGCTACCAATGTGACCGAGGCTGATTTGAGACGCCTGGAAGAAGAAGCTCACAAGCAGTTCTCTAATTTGGATGAAAGAAACATCTTAATCGTCGATAGCAAGGCGGAATTGTATGCAAAAAAGTTCTCCGCTGTTGAGAACATTGAAGATGAACTTCGTAGGCTGAACAACAATAGAACCCTGGACGATTTTGTTACAAAGGCATACTGTGAAACAAATGGTGTGTTTGGCTCTGGTGATACACAGGATTTCATTGATAAGCTAAAAGAAAAATCCCGCTTTAAGCAGGTATATGATGCTTTGAACATCTTTGGCAGAAAAGCTCATTATCTTCTGCTGGCAGCTCTGCTCGACTCGATAAACAATCTCTACGCAAAGCTCTGGAACGATATGAACCTCAGAATAGATATGTTCAAGCAGAAAGCAGAAGATCCCACCGAACTTGCTAAGAAAATTGCTGAAGTCAAGCAGGACTTGGACATAATTCAAAACAAAATGAGCCGAAGTGTAGATGGTGTTGTTCGTCGGTTTCGTGGCGATGAAGGAATCATCCGAACTGAGGCGGAGGCAGCGGTAAAGGATTTTTTAGCATCTGTCGGGAAGATAGGCCCCGACTCAAGTGATGCTTTCAACCAACTGGAACGGCTATCTTTGAAAAAAATCGACCAATTTAAGGAATTGACCGAAAAGGTTCAACATCAAGTTGTTGCGGAGTTCGATGAGGCGTTAGTAGTCTTAAGCGACAAGAGTTCAATCCCTTTTGTATCTTTGAAACCCGATTTTACGGCGGATACTTTTGAGCAGATCAAAGAAAAAACAGAATCTAAAGCCTGTGAAACTCGCTCTTACGAGGATGGTATCACTTTTACGGAGACACATACATACTCCGAATATGTCCAAAATAAGCATTTTAATATTATAAAAAATGACATTCTGCGTCGTTTGGATAAGTTAAAAAATGACTTGATTGTTAACCTTGAAGACTTTGTTGAGAACATTGGGACAAAATATATTGCAGAACTTGATAATAATGCTCGTGGTAAGAAAAATGAATTGGATGCTATCATGGAAGCTAAAGCAGCTGCAGAAATGATAAGAGATATTATCCAGGAACTCTCTGCCAAGGCTGACAGAATTGCTTCGGTTCGTGCAGAGGCTAATAAAATTAAAGGAGGTATTTCAAAATATGTACAGCACAACAATTAAACCCAAAGTGGATGTAATGTTTAATGACCTAAGAACAAAGGTTTCCACCAATGTGATTGAATCCTACACATCTAATGAGGCGATTAACAATGCAACAGAACTGGTTAGTTCCGAACTTGCAGCACGAAGCAAATCCATTCTGAGTGATATGCTGTTCGACCTCTCTGATAAATTGATGGATACAGAGTTTTTTGCGGATATTGCAAAGCAAAACAGATTTGCTGAAATCAATCTTCGCCAAGAAATTTTAAGTAAATATCAATTTGCACCGAGCACAACTGTAAACTATAGGGAGGCTTCCAGAACCGTTCAAGCATTAAAGGTCGGCGGGGCAACCTTTGTAGTCGGTGGTGCTATAGAAATTGGTGTCGTTTTGATTGCTGGACTTTCGATCTCCAATCTAGTGCCTATTCCCATCAGCATATTGATTGCTGCTTCTATCGGAGCTGCGTTGGCAGACTACTATGCCATCGAGCCTGCAAAAAATAAGAAAGCATTGGCACAGGCATTAGACAATTATCTTGTGGACGCAAAGCGGCAGTTCTTGAACTGGTTTGATGAAGTTGAAAAATACTTCAATGTGCGAGTTGAAGAAATTAAACAGGCAATGTTAGGTGGTAGTTATGAATGAACTTACTGCTAATCAAAAAGCCTTTATAAAAGCGTTTAATGCTGACAGCCAAATCATTGGAGAGCAAACTGAGAAGTTCCTAAAGTTGGGTTATCCTTCATATCTCATTGATAAAACCGACCTTGAACCGCTGCTTGAAAAAGACAGCACACTTAGACTTCAAAGTATAACCTTCTTCCGTATTGAAAGTTGTACCGCAGACAATGTGGATAAGGCTTTTGAGAATGTAAATGAGAGGTTTGAAAAGCTCCTTACTGCTCTGTATTCCATAAACATCCCTATTGCCTATGGAATTGTGAGCCGTAACGGAGTGACTAATCTCGTGCTTGGTGTGTATTCCAGTAGCGATGTGGAGAGTGTTAAAACCATTGCCCAGGGTATGCTTTCTGGAGTAGACATGAAGGAAATCATTCCGGACTTTTCTTCCGGTACAAACGCTAACATCAATCATGGTATTTTAGCTGGTGTTCCTTCTCTATATGTAAAAGAGCAGAAGCAGACCTTCAGCTTGGCATCCATCATGCGGAGCTTAAACGGCCAAGACTATACTCTCCTATTTATTGCGAAACCCGTGAGCCAAGATATTATCTCTCAAAATCTTTCAGATTTGATAAATGTACGGGACCAAGCGTTTGCGGTTAGCAAACGCAATGTTGCCCGTGCCAAAAGCTATTCAGAAAACACAACCGATGCTACGACCGAAAACGATACTAAAAATAGTGTCGCTGGATCAATCGGAGGAGGATTCGGTGTAGGTGTAGGTGCCGTAATTGGATCATTTGTCCCTGTTATCGGTACTGCCATAGGTGCTGCAGTTGGTGGTGGTTTGGGAACTATCATCGGCAATATTGTTGGTAAAGGTAAATCTCATTCCGAAGGAGTGAGTAAATCCGTTTCTAAGGCAATAACGGATGGCGAAACTATTTCCGGTGACATTCAGAACGGGTTTGCTCTTGAATTGATGAATTATGCCGATAATGCTATTGAAAGATTGAAGGGCGGCCAAAACAACGGCATCTGGCAAACTGCTATTGCCTACTCTGCAGATAGTGAGATTTCCAGAAATATAATAAGAGCTTGTTTAAGTGGTGAGCTTTCAAAGCTCGATGCAGAAAAGCTGCCTATGTTGGCGTTTGAGCCTAAGAAGTCCTCTGAGGCTTTGGCTATACCGAATTTTCTTGAAAGTGATTACCAAAACCCCCTCTGCTCTTACATCAACTCTGCTGAATTGGGTTTACTGTGTACTGTCCCTACAGAAAGTGTCCCCGATTTTGAACTTCGCCTTGAAAAGAAGTTCCCCTTGGTTGCAAGCAGAGCTGAAGCAAATATAATTCAAATTGGAAATGTTGTAGACGGCAAACGCCCTATGGAGAATATGCCGTTTGGTTTGAGTGAACGCGACTTGAACAAACATACTTTTGTTTGCGGTATTACTGGTAGTGGCAAAACCACAACAGTAAAGAAAATACTTATTGAGGCAAAAAAACCTTTCCTTGTGATTGAATCCGCAAAGAAGGAATATCGGAATATTGCCATGGATACAACGGTATACACTCCTGGGAAGCCGGAGATCAACGCACCGCAAATCAATCCATTTTACATTATGCCGGGTGTAAGTCCCCAGGTTCACATTGATTACCTAAAAGACTTGTTTAACGCTTCTTTCTCCTTCTATGGCCCTATGCCATATATTTTGGAGAAGTGCCTGCACTCCGTTTACAAGAATAAAGGATGGGATTTAACGCTCGGATACCATCCTCTGCTTGCAAACACAAATACCACTACTGACTTTTTCAGTATCGAGCATACAAAATCTCAGTATTCCAACCTGTCTCACAAGTTCCTGTTCCCCACAATGCAAGAACTTAAAGATGAAATTGCACGATACATTGAGGAAGAACTAAAGTATGACGGTGAGGTTGCAGGAAATGTAAAAACAGCTATGAAGGTGCGGTTGGAGAACCTGTGCGTGGGGGCAAAGGGATATACATTCAACACAAATGAGTTTTTCGATTTCGCTAAGATGCTTGATAAGAATGTTGTGTTTGAGTTAGAGGGGCTCGCAGACGACTCCGATAAAGCCTTTAGTGTCGGTTTGTTGGTCATCTTCATAAACGAGTATCGGCAAGTTCTGAAGGAAATCAGCGGAAACCAAAAAAACGAATTGCAACATCTTCTCGTCATTGAAGAAGCTCACCGTTTGCTTAAAAATGTCGAAACCGAACGGTCAACCGAAACTGAGGGAAATCCTAAAGGAAAAGCAGTTGAGCACTTCACAAATATGATTGCCGAAATGCGCTCCTATGGTCAAGGTGTTATTGTTGCTGAACAGATACCGACTAAGCTCGCTCCTGATGTTATAAAGAACTCGTCAACGAAGATCGTGCAACGTATTGTTTCTGCTGACGACCAACAGACTATTGCTAACACGATTGGCATTACTGGTGATGATGCAATTCAGCTTGGCTCCTTAGAAACGGGGGTTGCATACTGCCATAAGGAAGGAATGGTTCTTCCTACGCTGGTGAAGATTTTGGATTATTACACCAGTGAGGCAGGCAAGCAAAGTCTCGATGTATTTA
>DAVZHW010000062.1:0-8472 GCA_052273625.1 Candidatus Fimenecus sp.
GCACATCGGTTATCAGCTCATCGGTAATCCCAATTTGTCGAACAGTTCAATATGTACCGCCGTATTCGGAAAAATCCGAGTACGGCTTTTCTTATTCCTCTCTATCGGCTTCGTTCAGATGATTGACCTGAAGCAGACACATTGTAAATACACCTACTGTACCGCCAAACATCGCACCGCCGAGGAAAATGAGCCACCCCATTACTTGCTGTCCCAAGCGGACGCAGGGTAAGGCACTTCAACCGCAGGCTTCTTCTTGTTCTTGATTGTAAGGCAAACTGCTGTTACACCTGCACCCACCGCTGCAATTACGCCTGCTGTGATACCGATAGTCTTAATGGTCTTTTTCTTCATCTTCATTAGTTTTCCTCCTGTTCTTCGGGTTTTGTGGTCATTATCTTGTAGAGCTGTGTGTCCTTCGGGAACTTATCGACAAAGGGAATAATGACATTTCCGTAGAAGATAAGTCCTTCGCCCGCACCGCTGTTCGTTACATACGAATGGTACTTTGAACATTTCCATGAAGATTGAGGAGCAGTTTTTCTGCTTGTATGATAATATTATTGAACCATACGGGGACTTGTTTTTCTGAGCCGAGAGATAGGCTCTTACCGCCGATTTCAGCACATTCGCCGTTACTTTGGTCGCCCCGACCGACAGCGATACGATTTTTTCGGAGTTCTGCTCCTGCATTACTGTCCTCCTTTCGGGATATTTTGATTTTTGCTAAGGGATTTTGAGTGGGAAACTCATAGTCTGACCTCCTTTTGGGTATAAAAAAGCAGCCAAGTGTTTTAAATACTTGACTGCTATGTAAATATTCGATTTTTATTTTCACTATAAATAGTAATTTGTTTATTGAAATTTATAGAATCCTATTTCCATTGTAATGCAACTTATAGCTGCACAACATCATTTTATAGCTGTATTATAAAAATCTAAAAACTGTACAAACAATTCTTCATCTAATCGTGTACTCCACTTTGCGCGATCGAGATTCTCAGTTATATACTTAGCCTTGTCTTCCTTAAACCGCTCTTTATTCTCTTCAGCTTTGTAATCATAATCAAGTGATTCGAGCCATTTGTCAAATTCGGCATTGAACTCATCTTTATAAGTGTTATCAGGATTGTTGAATACTTCATTATGCCCTCTGTCCTCAAATCTAATGAAGGTAAATCGTGGATCGTCTTTGTATTTCTCATAATACTTATCGTATCCATATTCAATACCTATCACATTATCATCTGCACTGTGTAAAACCAGTATTGATGCATCTGTGTTCTCAAAGCCGTCCATCGCAGTGTTTGAAGCATATTTACCATACTTGAAACGCTCATGAATCTTGATAAACGGTGTCATCGCATAGATCACATTTCCAGCTTGAGACTTACCACCTGATTCAAACATATCAGATGAACTGTTAAAGCCCGAACATTCGATCACAGCTTTGACCTCGGGATGGTAGTTCAGAACATTACATACACAATATCCACCCCAACTATGACCGAAAAGCATGATTGGAAGCTCAGGAATTTCATTATTATCTTCAACAAAGGAGATTGCATGGTCAAGATCAATCACACCCTGCGGAACGCCGCCTACGCCCTCACCTTCACTTTTGTCACAACCGGTGACATCGTAGGCAAATACATAATACCCGTTTGATGCAAAATAATTTGCAACATCCATATAGGAATTATGTCCGCCTCCGCCAAATCCATGAGCAATGACTACAATGCCGTGCTGATTGTCACCAACACTGTAAAGATAACCTGCCAATTTCTGTCCGTTATCAGAGGAAAATGAATATTCCTTGCATTCCAATAAATCGAAATCCTCTGTTCTAAGCATTAGTGGTTCGTAGCTATCACAACGAACATTAAAATTCTCATTATACATCATCACACAAAATGCCCACCAGCCTATGAGTAATAATACGATAACACTCAAAAGAACGATAATTGCAACTTTCTTTTTTGATTTTGTTTTTTTCATCGAACACGCTCTCCTTAAGTACACTGAAATAGTATCTGTTTTATAAATTACGATTTAGCGAGTAGTCAACCCACTCTGCCAACCACATTATACCATATCCCGCCCGAAAAGTAAAGTGACGGAACTTAGTCCGTCCCATACAAATCGTGATTTACCTCGGCGGCATAATAATTATCAAGGGTTACGGGTGCATTATAAGTGCCGTTATCCCGTCGTTCACGGTATCGGGTGATATATCCCGTATTTTCAAGTTCCTTTATGATAGAAGCGATAGTGTCGGAACACTCACGATCGATTTTCGACAAGCCTGCGATTGTCATATCCCATTTTTCGGGGAGCGATAATATCTGTGAGAGTAAATCTCTGGCTTTAAGGGAGAGCCGCTTATCTCGCAAATGGTAATTTGACATTACTGTGTATCCGTCCGCTGTTTCAACTCTGCAATACGCCATCTGAATTCAATCTCCAGCACGAGAATATCGTTCTCTCTGATTTCTCCAAATTTTTCTTCAAAAAAGGTATTGACAAATTCGTCAAGATGTGCTTCATACATCGCCGCTTCGATTTCATCGGCAATTCTGCCCATTTCTTCGACCTCGGCTGGTTCAGATTATTGCCGATTGACAGAAACGCTCTTTTCAAGGCCATCATTTCTTTCAAGTCATAATATTTGAGTTCACCCTTGACCGCCATAACCCGAAGAAATCTTCCCACAGGCATTTTCGCAAATTCAGCTTTTCTTTTTACGATAGCCAGCTCCTCATCGGTAAGCTTCACATCAAATCTGTTGTGACGTCTGCCGTATTTTCTTGAATTATTCCATTTATCTTTCATTCTGATACCTCCTTGTATTTTGTTATTCGGGTTACAGGGTTGCCCCTGACAAACGCCTATTCTATTGCGTTTGATACGATTAAGTCCAGACTTAATCTACGCTTGCGGGGAACTGCCCCACCACTCCGCCTTTCAACCGTTGACACCCCCCAACCGTGGAAAATGCGGCTTGATTCGCATTTTCCACAAGGGAGAATTGAGGAAATCAGTCCTCAACGCTGTCGGTGCAATAGAAATATCCCAGCATAATTTTCAGATAAACGTTTGAATATCTCTCACGCTCAGAGCCGTCCGAGTTAAGCATAGCTTCAAGAAAATATCTTTTTGCTTCACTCCTGCTGTCCCATTCTTGAACATTTCCGTAACACACCGTTGTTACTTTTTCAAAAAAATTTTCGTTCAATGATATTTCTCCTCAACTTTTTTGCACTCACCGTATCTGAGAAAATTCAAAAACGGCCCTTTGGGAATATGTATCTGCCTGCCGATTCGGATAATCGGAAATTCCATTTTGCTCTTGTTCCGATAAAATGTAGCAAGAGAAATTCCAATAGCCGCAGCAGCTTCGCTCGCCGTCAGAAAATTTCTGTCCAGCTTCTCAATTTCATCTATCCTCATTTTTAAAATCACACTCCTCTGCTTTTTCTATTCTGCTGTCCATAAAGATTTTGAAATCAGCACAGCTTGAAAGATATTCAGCCAATCTTTTTTCATCGCCGGGAAGATAATCTCTGCCCAAAGTTTTCAGAACAGCAGAAGCTATTGCTTTGTTTTTTCTTCCGTCCTTCTTCTCTCTGCCGAGAAATTTTTTTAACCGTTCGTTTTCGCTTTGTAAATTCTTTACCTCCTTTCTGAGATCATCAACCTGTGCAGCGAGAATATTTATCTCATCGGCAATGCCTGAGATACACTTTTTCCTGTCACCACCACCTTTCTCAAGTTTATCTTTACGAATCAACGCCAGAACAGGCTTTGCAGATCCTTCATCAATTTTTCTTTGACCTCTTAAATTGATTTTCAAACTTCTTGCCAGTTCCGGATGCCTTCGCAGCACTCCATAAAGTTCATTTGGCTTAAGGTTATTCATTTTGCAAAATTCAGTCACGAAATATTTTTTCTTATGCTTGCTCATCGTGATCCTCCACTCAAAGCATCTTCCCGATGTTGTGTTCAAAGCCTGAAAACGTTGAATTCGTATATGTAAATGCAGCATTATACAGAGATACCGTCAGAAAACGGTCAATTCTGCTTATCTTTTCGGGATAATTTAAAATGCCATGCAGAACATACATAATATGCTCAGATGTCAGTTTCCTGTATGCAGACTTGGCTGCTTCATCGGAAACTCGCCTGCCATCTATGACAACACACCGTTCACCGCAAAGAACATCAACGATCAAATCTTTAATTTCGTTTACCATATCCACAACAGCTTCATCGGAATTTGACGCAAAGCACTCATACTCGATCTGCGCCTTAACAGAATTTTCGATTTCTTCTCTGTCAATCCTATCAATCGTCCCGAAATTTTCCTGCGTGCGTGATTAACTGATAGATTGATTGTCAGTATAAATATTTTCAGTATAATTATTATCAATATAATTAGGGTTAAAATCTTTAACTTCACGGGTAAAAGATTTTGATTTTTCGGGTAAACTCTCTTTACTTCTCGAATTAAAATTCTTTACTGCCGTTTCGGATTCTACTGCCGAAACTGACGGATTATTACTATCATCTGTGATGAACTTTTTGACATAAATAATAGTCGGATGTCCTGCACCCTGCCGCTTCTTGCTGATGAGTCCGACCCCACTTTCATCATCAAGCTCCTGCAGCATTTTTATTGCCGTTGGATTGCTGCAATTCATCTTCTCGCTGATTTCATCAATGGTGAAAATGATATACACACTGTTCTCGTCATCAAACCACTTGTTTTCTCTGCTGAGGTTCATTCTTTCCAACAGCATTGCATACAAAATCTTCGCACCGTATGAAAGTTTTCCAAAGTGCTCTCTGTCGGTGATCAGCACATAGGGCAGTCTGAGAAATCTGAACTGTTCTGCCTCCGAACCGTAGTAGTAATCAAATCCAAACATATCTATCTCGCCTTTCCTTGTCAGATTATATAATTCTTTATTTAAAACTTTGTAGAAATTTCACATCGTCAAAAAATGCAAATATACGCAAAAAACTCCCGTAACTCACGAACTTTTTCAGTTCATAAGCTACGGGAGTTTTAAACACCCTATATTTACTATTTACAGGCAAAAAATTAAAGTGCCTTCTGAATGGTCACTCAACAGAAACTCTGCTTAAATGACGTAGAACAGAGCTTTGCAAACGTTGCTCTCATCCCTATTCAGTAAGGTCACTTTAACGATAATTTGGCTCCCCACCGCTATTTAAATAAGAAACATTAGTCGTTATGTAAAGAGGAATCACGTCGGATTCCTCACGGCAGTTGTAATTCACAACATACCTGTCGTCGTAAACATAAACCGAGTTTACGAATGTGTTTATTATTCTCTGCTTGTTTCTGTCACTTGCAAGATTGAGATTTCTCATCTTTCTCAGCCAGAATGCAATCTGCCTTTCGGTAAGATTTTCGGAGTTATATTTTTCATCCTCAATCTTTGCTTCAAGCTCAAGCTTTTTCTGTTCAAGCTCGGTCATACGCTTTTTGGTTGTCGGCGTTATAATTCCCTGCTCTATCGCAAGCATAATGTTTCCGATAGACTTTTCCGTTTCGTCAAGCTCCTTCTGAAGCAGCGGAATTGCCTTATTCTCACGAAGTTGATAAGCAAATACCTTTGATGCAATATCGTCAATAAAATCATCCTCAAAGATTGTTTTCAGCGTGGTCTGTAATACGATTTCTTCAATATCGTCCTTGCGTATCGCTTTCATTTTGCAGGTTTCCTTTTTCTTCGACCTTGCACATTTATAATAGTGATACTTCTGTTTTGTGCGCCCTGTCCCGCTTTCGCCTGCCATAATTGCTCCGCAGTCACCACAATACAGCCTACCCGTCAGCAAATATTTCACCTCAGACCTTGACGCTGACGGCGCATATCTGTTACGCTCCAATCGATTTTGAGCCTCAGCGAAAAGCTCCTTGCTTATTATCGCAGGAATCCCATCAGGAATTACAATATCTCTGTATCGGTACTCGCCGATATACTTTCTGTTTTGCAGAATTGCCGTAAACGAGGTAATTGTAATCGGTTTATTCTGACTGCTTTTAACCCCTTTATCATTGAGAAATTTCACGATTTCGGGAACTTTTACTCCTCCTACATACATTGTGAACGCTTCCTGTAAAAGCGGAGCAACATATTCATCTATCTGATAATGCTTGTCCTCGTCAATTCTATATCCAACCGCAATCCCACCGCCGTTATACTGGCATTTCAACGCATTTTCCGTCATTCCTCGGATAACCTTTTCGGACAGCTCAGCAGAATAATATTCCGCAAACCCTTCAAGCACCGATTCAAGAATGATACCCTCAGCACCCTCTGAAATCTGTTCCGTTGCCGAAATAACCTTGACGCTGTTTTTGCGAAGTATTCCTTTATAATGTGCGCTGTCATATCTGTTTCGGGCGAAACGGTCAAGCTTCCATACCACCACAACGTCAAATCCGCCCTTTGCACTATCCTTTATCATCTGCTGAAATTCGGGGCGGTTATCTGTTTTCGCCGACATTGCTCTGTCGATATATGAGCGTATAAAGGTCATTCCCTGTCGTTCCAGAAACGCCTTATACTAATCACCGATAAAACTATAGACAAAAAATCTTCGTATAATCCCCATATGCAAGCTTATACTCGATTTTTTGTATAGTTTTTAATCGGTGTTGAGTATTACATTCACGAAGCTGTCCGTCAATACTTTCTTCACGCTGATTGTCACAAGAATACCTTGCATAAATTACTGCTTTCATTTTTACCTTTCCTTTCTGCATTGCGCTGAAATCAATTCGGATTTTTCGCTTGCTGTTTGTATCGGATTTTGCTGTCGCCTTACGGCTATGTCACTAACAGTATAGCATATATTTTTAGAAATATCAACACTTTAAAGTGCGAAATTCTTTGAAACTCATAAAAAATTCCTGTGGGCATTTCGCCAATCCCATAAAGGGATATGTCATCCAAATCCAAATATCTGTTTCAGGCTGTTTTCTTTAAGTTATCGTTTTCCTGCTTGGAAAGCCACTTTTCATATTCCGCCTTGCCTTCTTCGCTTTCAAAAAATGCTTGGATTTCAGGCAGAAAACTTTTCGCAAGAATTTCTATTTCATAGTCATTCATTGCATAAACAGCCATTTGTATCACCTCCATCACTGCGTAATATTTCATTTTCATATCACCTTTCCTCATTCCAACTCGTTATTTTTCTTCCTTTGCACATCACGATGTTGAGTCCTTTCCTCATAATTCTCCAGTCTATCCACATTCACAGCAATAGTTTCAAGGACTGCAACATCATCTTCAAGCTTTGAAATTTTCGCTCTGTCCGTAGCAGAAGATTTTTTCAGTTCTTCAAGTTCCGCCTTCCACGCTTTCGGCGTAAGCTTACCGCCGTTCAGTCTGCTCTTGAAGAAATTTTTAGCGGTCTGGTACAGCTTAATTTCTCCGTAATGCTCATTGTAAAACCGTTCCCTTTTCTTCGGATTTTCAATGCTTTGCCACTGCTGATACACCGCCTTATTCGGCTTGTAGCGGTCATAATTGCTGAGCAATTCTTCAAGCTCGGTAATTCTGCTGAGCTTCGGAATAAACTCCGCTTTCAGATTTTTCAGCGCTGTTTTTGTGTTTGCAGACGTTGCCTTCAGCTCAGCAATATTTCTGATATTATGAGCTTGCACAAAAGCAATGGCGTGGCTGGTGTCCTTGAATATATCCACTTTCTTCAGGTTGGAAATTGTATGCCCACGCACCTCCGAAAACTTTCTGCCATTGCCCCAATAACGCAGCAGCATATCCACAAGGCTGTCCTCTTTGGGGATTTCTTTGAGCCTTGCAATTTTCTCATCGGCGGCTTTGAGTTGCTTCATCAGTTCACGAATTCTGTCATTTTCCGATTTTATCTGACGGTTGATATTACCCTTGACAGTGGAAATGCCCTTGCGCTCCATCTGCGTTGCAGACACTCCGAGATGGATTGTAGGCTTCTCGATTTTGCCTTGACGCTCAAAGGAACGGTGGTCAACCTTTTCAAAAATACCATTTTTGACAAGTGCGGAGTTTACAAAATCAGACCAAGCGGCTCGCCACTCCTCAGCCTTCTCCCGACTGTTCCAATCGGTAGTAGGAACGGATTTACATTTATAAGTCTGCTTACGTTTATCATAGATTTTCTCGCCGTTCTCATCAAGCACATATTCCTTTTTCTGCTTATCGCCCCAAGTCCCGTCATCGTTGAACGGTCGCATTGTCAACATAATGTGTGTCGCATTTTGCGACGTTGGTTATGGGAGCGGTAAATCACCGTCCCTTTCGTTACTCACCGTGAAGTTGCTCGTATTCATCTCTCGGATAGCTTCGGCGCAAATAGCCGAGCTGCTCTAGAGCATGTTCACATTAAATTATTGTACTTTGCCGAATAATATGTTATAATAGACATATGGAATTAACA
>DAVZHW010000063.1:0-8172 GCA_052273625.1 Candidatus Fimenecus sp.
CGCCCATAGCCGAGAAATCCGACATAACAACGCTTGACGCACGAACAGGGTTTAAGAACTTCACGCCAAGATGTGTGCTGTCAATGTAATATGCGTAGTGAACCTCGTGCGGAAGTATAAATTCGGCATTCCAACTATCAGCAGAAATTGCTGAAATTTCAGCTGCAGACACTTCCGATACAGCGTCCGAAAACAGCAGCTCAATGCGGCTGATTAACCCAAGGTTAATGCTGTCGGTATATTCTGAAACCGCAATATTATCGGCAGTCACCGTGATATTCGGGATTTCCTCCGAGATTTTAATTCTGCCGTCCCAATGCTCATCACCCGCCAGATATGCGCCAAGCACATAACCCCAGGATTGCTGTTTCGGCAGCAATCCGATTGCCCCGTCTGTTGTAAGAACCGAGAAATGAATGGTGTTCAGACCTTTCAACGACGCAAACGGATAGCTGTATGTTTTCGCATATTCGCCCACAGCGTAATACTGCGGATAACGCATTATTTCGGCATTATCTTTCTGCAAAACAAAAACGACAGTTCCCGCTGTCGTTACCGTGAATTTTACCGTAATGCAGAAAGCCGCATAGGTTGACGCAAGCGCAGTGTACGGTATGCTGATTATGTCGCTTTGCAGTCCGTCAATCGAAATGTCCGAGCCGTTTGTAGCCACCTTCATCATTGCGGTTGAGTCCTCAAGGTCATTGATTTTCTTTTCCACATCTTCCGCAATTCTGTCAATCTTGTACAGGCTGTCGGAAATGCTCGGATAATAGCTGCCGACCTCGATTGAAATTTCACGGCAGTTGAACGGGTTGTATTCTGCCGATATTATCCTCGTTTCTATATCAAGATTAAACGGACGGAATACAATGCGGATATTATCACCAACGCTGATATCCAGTTTTTTGTACAGTGTCAGACCGTAGGTTTGTGTTGCCGCCCGTAAATCCGCTGACATTGTGAGATTTGATACACACTTTTCGCCCATAACCATACGGACGTCGTTGCTGCCCCTGTGCGAACGGATATTGATTTTGTCGGCATCGTATTCAACCTCGCCCGAACACAGCGCCACAAGCTGCATCAGAGCAGCACGGCGGGTGCATTTCTGATTGATTTTCATTTCAACAGGAACTGTAACATCGCAGACACCTGCCGAGAAAGACGTGCCTTTCAGCAGCAAAGCAAGTCCGTCATAGGCGCCGCCGCTGAACTCAAACTCGGTTATCTCGTAGACTTCATTGTTGAGCTCGTATGATTTATGCTCACAGGTGACTGTGCAGATTGTAATTCCGTCCGATATGGATTTTTCAATTCGTGCTATATTAAACCTGTAATCAAGCCTGTCGCCAATCAAGCGCACCTCATACTCCGAACGGATTCGTGCCGCCATCGCAGAGGTTACTGTAAACTCGAATGTACACTCTCCGCTTAAGCTATCGGCAAGCCGAGAGGATATGACCTTTGAAAATTCGCATATAAGGCTTTCACCGCTGACAATACATATCTTCGTCATTATCCTACTCCCATATTGCGAACAGTAACCTTATTCTGGCTCCACTGTATTCTTGAAATAACCTTTGTAAGCGTAATTCCGTCAATGGTGAGGGGAATTGTAACATCGATTGCTCCGTTTTGTCCAACTCTCTCAAAGCCTGTAATATTGCCGTTCATATCCAAATCGAAATCTGACGGAATTGCATTCTGCATACTCTTTGAAACGTCCTTCATCTCATCGCCGAAGCCCTCTCCAAGTCCCTCTGCCATAAAGCCACCAAGGTTTGCGAACAGTTTTGACGGAGAATGTATTCCGAAGAAGTCCTTGATTCCGTCCACAATGCCGCCGAAAAATCCGCTGATTTGATTCCAGAGCCACGCGCCCGCGTCAGAAATACCCTGCCACAGGCCTTTCAACAGATTGCCGCCGACTTCCGCCATCTTGCCCAAGTAGCCGCCGAATGCGTCAACAATGCCGCTTATGATTTGCGGAATCGCCTTGACTATCTCTACAATAATAGTCGGGAGATTTTCAATCAGGGCAATAAACAGCTGAACGCCCGCCGCAACGAGCTGCGGAATCGCTCCGATAACAGCGTCGATAACGCTTGAAATTATCTGCGGAATAGCCGCAACAATAGTCGTGATGATTGTCGGCAGGTTCTGCACAAGCGAGATGAGCAGTTTAATTCCTGCGTCTATTATCAAAGGAATAGCCGAAATGACCGCCGTGATTATTCCGTCAATTATCTGCGGAATGACCTCAACAATTGCTGAGATAATATCCGGTAAAGCCGCCACAAGCGAGGTGAGAAGCTGTATTCCCGCTTCGATTATCTGCGGTATCGCGCCGATGAGAAAGGCCACAATTCCCGTGATTATCTGCGGCAGCGCTTCAATGAGTACAGGCAGAGCGTCAAGAATACCCTGTGCAAGTCCCGTTATAAGCTGTAAAGCTGCGTCCAAAATAAGCGGCAGGTTGTCCACAAGCGTTTTCACTATCTCCACGACAACAGCAACTATCTGCGGAACAAGCTGTGGAATCGTGTCCGCAATGCCCTTGATGAGCGACAGCAGAATATCCGCTCCCGCCGAAACTATCTGCGGCAGCAGTCCCACCAGAGCCGATATAATCTCGGTCACAATTCTGGCGATGGTCGGAGTGAGTTCCGAGATAGCCGAGAGTAACCCGTCCGCGAGCGCCTTGATGATATCCGGAGCGCTTTCGAGGACCGCTCCCGCAATCGAAGTTGTGAGTTCCGCAAACTGCGGAATCAGCGTTCGGATAGTGTCGATAACAGAAGTAACGCCATTTTTCAGTTCGTCCGCCGCTTGCTCGTTGCCTGCGAGGAGGTCGGCAAGACCGTCTGCGATCTGCGTTATTCCCGGCAGGAGTTCTCCCACCATGCGGTTCTTCAGACCGCCTGCCGTGTGCGACAGCTTGGTAAGGCTGTCCTCAAAAGCAGCGGACGCAGCTACCGCTTCGTTGCTCATAATCATGCCGTAATCTTCTGCCTCTTGCTTTAATGCCGCCACATCATCGACAGATGTATTCAGCACCGCCGCCATATCCGTTGCGGATTTTCCCAGAAGGTCGGTAGCCGCCGCAGTACGAGCCGCACCACTGCCCATGCCTTGCAGAGCAATAATGACTTTATCCAGTTGTTCATCTTGAGATAAGCCGTTCAAATCCTCGATAGAAAGACCCACGGCAGACAGCTTTTCCACGGCTGAATCCGAGCCGTTTGCCGCATCGGTAATAACCGTTGACAGGGTTTTCATTCCGGCTTGAAGATTGTTTACATCTGAACCGCAGCGCTCGAACACATAGCCCCACTTCTGATAGCTTTCGGAGCTTATGCCGATTTTCTGCGAGGTCTTGTCAATCTGATCGCCAGCCGAACCTACATCGTTCGCCATGTCCCACAGCTTTTTTTCTGCGGCAACGCAGGCTGTTCCTACTGCGGCTGCAGTGGCACCCAGAGCCGCGCCGATTTTCTTTGCGGTATCTCCGAGTTTGCTCAGCTTTCCGTCAGCGTCCTCGCTGGTATCTGCGGCTTTCTTTACGGAATTGGAGAAGTCCTTTGCTTCATCTCCGGCTTCGTCAAGGCCCTTGTCAGCCTTTTCAAGGGCGGTGTTGTTGGCATTCAGTTCACACTCCATGCCGTTGAGAGCCGCCTGCGCATTGTTCAGCTGTATCTGCCAGCTTTGTGTGCGGCGGTCGTTCTCGCCGAATGACTCTGCCGCATTGGCGAGGGCAGAACGGAGCGTTTCGATTTTCTGCTTCTGACTGTCGATTTCCTTATTCAGAACCTCGCTGCGGGCGGTTAGTGCTTCTGTGGATTTGTCGTTCTTGTCGAACTGGGAATCTACAAGTTTCATTTCTGAACCGAGAATCTTGAACGAGTTGTTTATATCGGCGAGGGATTTTTTGAATTCCTTCTCCCCTTCAAGACCTATCTTCAAGCCGAAATTCTCTGACATTCTGTTTCACCTCCTTAAAACAAACATAAAAAAAGAGCCTTTCGGCTCGGTGAGAATATGAAAAAGGAGCACCACATGGGATGCTCCTTTGTACTTGTTATAAATTGTGCTTGCTCAACCAAGCAAACAATTCATCGGCATTCATCGAACCATTGGCAAGTGCTAAACCGACCTCAACAAGTTCCTCTTGCGTGGAAGATATTTCTACACCGTTCAATGCAAGAAAAACTAGCATTGTGTGTATTCCTATTCGCTTGTTTCCGTCAATGAACGGATGGTTTGCAACCAAGGAAAAACCAAGTCTTGCGGCTTTTTGTAAAAGTGCCGGATATATTTCTGTTCCGTCAAAGGTTTGGAATGGTGACTCAAGAGCAGACTCAAGCAAACCATCATCACGAACCCCATCACTGCCGCCTGTTGCACTAATCAGAGCACTGTGAATTGAAACAACCTGATTTTTGATAAGTCGTATCATTTTGCAAGCTCCTTGTATGCCTCAAGATTTTGTGCAATCAACCGCTGTGATACGGCAGTTACATCTTCATCGGGTGCAGTCTGGAGTTTTTCTGCTTCAGGGAACTCCATAATTATATAGCGAGGAACATTGTTCTTTAGAATAATTGCAGAGCCGTTTTCATCAACAAGTCTTGCCACCTTGGAAAAATTCTGATTAGCTTCGGTAATCGATACGAGTGTATTTGTGTTTACTGTCATAATGCACTCCTCCTTTCATACCTTTATTATACACTATAAATAGGATAAATTCAACCTATTTTCAGATAATTTTTCAAAAAATTATATCCCCGTCGGAACTACCTCATCAATAAACCTCTCTCTTTTCGGCTTAGCCGCTCCGATGTACTGCCTGTGACATTCCCACAAGTCCATAATCTCACCGAATGGCATAAGCCAGAACTCCTCGTATGAGAGGTGAAAAAGAGCAAGACCATAATAAAGCAGCCGGGCAAACAAATCATCATCGTTTACTCGGCTGTTACTGCGTTTTTTGAGGTATACTCGCTCTCTACATTCCGCTTCGTGCCTTTCAGCATAGCCTCGGTGATTGTGTCCTTGTACTCGGCAAGCTCGCCGGGAGAGGTCAGAAGCTCCACGGTTTCCTCGGTGAGAAGTGGCTTTTTATCGCTGTTTCTGAGATTATATATCTCAATGCTCTGATTGCAAAGCAGCGTTATCAGCCAGATTATCTCGTCCAGAGCCATCTCCATATTTTCGGACTTCATCAGCTTATCACCGCTGTCACTTAGCTGCGCGGCGTCCATGCCGCGCTTTGGGTGACAGCTTTGCAACATCGTGTTGCCGAGATTGTCAAGACCGCCGTAGCGGGCAGAGATAGCCTTTGTCGCTCTGGTGGTGAGGATCATCTCGTGCTGCTCACCGCCGATGGTTATTAAAGAACTGCGTTCATTCGTCATTGCTCATACCTCCGTTACTTGCCTGTTTCAGCAGGCTTTGCCGTGAATGTTGGTTCATATACAGACTTGTACCAACCCGTGATTACACTGTCAGGAACGTTCTTCTCGCCCTCGGTGGCTTCCGCTTTCCACGGGTGCTTTCCGTTGCCATCGGGCTTGTTTCTGCGTAAGACCGTGCCCTCAATGGTCGGTGTGGAAAACGTTATACTGTCGCCCTTTGTGGCAAGCGATGTTGACGGAATACCGAACTTCACTCTGTACAGCCAGAAATAACGGTACTTGCCGTTGGATTTCTTTGCTCTGAACCCGATTGCCACAGGCTTGCCGCCGTCCTCACTGGTGGAAATGACCACGTTGTTGCTGTCAATAGTCGCTCCCGTCAGAACCGAAGCCGCATCATTTCCTATATCGTCAACGCCAAGGGAAAGCGTACCGCTCTTGAACTCCTTGACGATTTCGGAAGCGCCGTCATCGGCATATAACGTTGCTTCCGCAAGCTCCACGGAAAGGTCAGCCGAAATCGCCTTTGCAAGCGAAGCGGGAACTCCGTAGGTTTCGCTGCCGTCACTGTCCTCAATTATCTCAGCGTAAAACAGCTTGTCAAGACCTATTGTTGCCATTTATATATCCTCCATTTCATAGTTTTTCGCCGTATCAACGGCATAATGATGATAGCCCGTATCGTCCTCATGACCGACATACTTTCGGGCGGTTACGGTAATATCGGCGCAGAGCAGAGCCTTTACAATCCTGCTTACAGGGTGGGTGTAGTTTCCTTTTGTGAAAAGAGAAATCCGCACTTCCTGCACATCGGCAGTCGGCGTATTGTCGGCATGAAGTTCAAAGCTGTCGTACAGCGGAGTGAACACCAAGTATTCATCGGGAGCGTTACCGGAATACACCGCTGTCTGCGCCGGGAGTTTCAGCTTTTTGGCTATCGCAGGGAGTTCTGAAAGCAGGCTCACAGCCCCTCGACCTCCTTTTCAAATGCGGATTTCATTGCTTCCACGCACTGCTTTTTCACAGCGGATTTCGCGGGTTTCAGAAACGGTTTCGCCGACTGACTGCTTGTGCCGTATTCGAGGATATTCGCTATCTTAGCATTGCTTGACCCGTCAGAGCGAGGTTCGGAGAAACCTACCTTGATGTCATGATTTCCGTTTTTATCGACCATAACCGGAGATAAGCCGAGCGCACGTTCAAGTTCACCTGTGGAACGGGATTTGCTTTTCGTTCCCGAACCTACAACGGATTTCAGATTGCTCCGAACCTTTGCGAGAGCGACCTCGCCGCCTGCCTGCAAAACCTTTTCGGCAATGCTGTCGGTCTGCGCTCCAAGCCGAGAAATCCTCGCGAGAAATTCATCGGGCATTTTAACATCAGCCTTAGCCACTCGGCTTCACCTCCTTTGCAAGCGCTTCAATATACATTCCGCGACCCTTAACATCTTCGACAGAGGTTATCTCAAATACAGAATCGCCGCAGATAAGCCGCATATCCGTGGAGATTTTCACTCCCGGAATAGTGCGAAAACGGAACAGGTCGGTAGCTTCGGAAAAAGCGGCTCGGTTTGCCAATTTCTCACTGCCGTGCCGCCCCTCCCGATAGGCTCTGACTGTTGCTACAACAACATCGGATTCCGTCTGAAAACCCTCGTCATCAAGCGTGACCTGTTTCTGCGTTATCTGTATCTGCGTGTTCATCTTTCCGAAACTCATACTTTCCACCGCCTGTCCAAACGCAGGAGCATATTTACGGTATCCCACACCTGTTTTCCGGCTTGAACATTGTCCCCGAAAAATCCGCCGGTACTGCCGTCCCTCGATTCGTAAAAATGCGAGGACAGCATTATTACCGCCTGTTCTGTAGTCGGTGGCATGGGATTATCCGTGTAATATCCCTGCTCGATATGCTGATAGCTTTCGGCATAGGAAACAGCGGCGGTGATGAACCCACTTATGAGTTCATCGTCCGCCGAGTGTTCAAGTATGAGGTTCTGTTTTACTTTGGTAAGCAGTTCATTCATCACGAACCCGAGCCGGCTTTCATCTTGAGAATCTGTACTGCTTCGGGGAGAATGAGCTTGCCATCAACACGCTCCTTTGCCACAAAGCCGACCATGCCGTTGCCTGCGTACAGCTCCTTGAGTTCCGCAAAAGAACGAGTGCCACGGTCACCGATATTGTAGTAGCTGAAATCGCCAAACGCGATTACAGGCTTTCCTGCGGCGATTATGGGGACATACGGAGAGGTGTAGACCTCATAGCCGAACAGCCTGTCGACCTCGCCCGCCTGGAGGGACGGCTGCCAGAGATACGCGCCGTTGTTGTCCTTCAGCTTGCGGAGCGCCGCAATAGTCCGGTCGTTCATTATGAACTTTGCATTCTTGCGGTACGGGCGCTTGAGGGAGTACACAAGGTTGATTATTTCATCGGCGGTTATCGCAGTTGCGCTCTCCGCAGTAACAGCAACCTCGCCGCCGCCCTTATCGGAGAAAAGTCCGAGAGGCTTGCCGACTCCATCGCCGTTGAGGAAAGCGTCCTCCTCCGCATTGGAAAGCGCCTTGCCGAACTGCTCGATAATGTAGCTTTCAAGCCCGAAAGCGTTGTCGTAGAGAAGCTCCTCGGTCACTTTAACCGCAACGTGCAGCTTGTGCGCGTCAAGGTTAATCTGCGCAAAAGTAGCTTCCCCGAAAGACAGCGCACCGTCCTCGTCAATCCACGCTGCGGCGGGCTTGGTCGCTACAATGTTGATT
>DAVZHW010000064.1:0-8021 GCA_052273625.1 Candidatus Fimenecus sp.
TCGGGATCTGATACAGTTTTTCTTTCTTCAGTGTGGCAAAGAAGCTCTCCATACGGGCATTGTCATAGCAGTGAGCTGTGCCGCTGAGGCTCTGGACAAGACCGTTTGTTACAAGCTCTCTGCGGAAAGCGTAACTGGTATACTGGCAGCCACGGTCACTGTGAAGGACAGTTCCTTCGAGTTTGCCGTACTTCACACGCAGCTGTTTTACGGTGTCGATACAGAGTTCTTTCTTCATGTTGTCACGCATTTCAAGAGCGATGATCTCACCGTTGAAACAGTCAAGGATTGGCGAAACATAGAGCTTTCCATCAGAACACTGCACTTCGCTCCCTATTATTTAATCCTAAACAGTTTTGCCTATGGGATTTGACTTGAATTATTTATATTGTTCTCATTATTCAGATAGTAGAGGCTATCTGATTTTTTGTTGCCAAAACGTTGCCACGGAATACAAGTTTATTTTGTCAATATAGCATCTGAATTGTTTCAGCTTTTGGACATCCTCTCTACGACCTCTTGGAATAAGAGTTCTTCAATAACTTGCTGAACTTTATACTTTATGGTTCTTGCATTTTCGCCGGTAGCGGATACCAAAGAGCTTACGGCAGCATACACCATTTCTGGAGTTAGCTTGTCTTCATATTCGCTTTTTCTGGCTTCGATTTCACTTTTAACGATCGCATATATCGTATCGCAACCAAAATCATTAAAATGAATCATCTTGTCAATACGATAAAAAATAGGAAGACCGAGCTGTTTTTTCATTTCATCCTCAGTTTGATAATTGGATGTTAGAATAATTACAATGCCAGACACATCAGCATCATACGTTGCGTCTTTGAAGAGGGTGTTATCAAACAGCGTGTAGAATGCTGAGAAAAAGTGTTCCGGACATTTATCCAACTCGTCAAAGAAGATCAAATTTGATTCACGTTCGAGCAGGTCAAACCCAAGGCTTTTACGATTCGGTGCATCTCCGAAAAAGTACTCTGAATAATTGTTATTTTTGAACATCGACAAGTGCTTTTCTAAGCACTTGCTGTCAAAGAATTTTTTGGAAATCTCCCTCACCAATTCGGTTTTACCTAAGCTACTGTTACCATACAACATTATTACATATGGCTTCTCTCGTTTGACGGTTGTTAAATACCACAGACTCTTGCTTATTTCCGTAATCGCATTTTCCTGTCCAAACAAATTCGATGATATGCTTGCAATGTTCTCGACAAACATTTCAGAGTCACGTTTTATTCCATATTCTTCCGATTTAACATCCAACTCGATAAGCGAACGCTTATGTTGATCTTCCAAGTATTCTTTAAGAACACGTGGTGGATTGTGAATGTAAATCTCTGCAACATCAGTTGTTAGGTCTTCAATTAGAGGACCCAAACGATCATGTGCAGCCTCTACAATTCCGTGATAGTTGTTATTTTTGACAATCAGCGTATTTGCATATTGATCGAAGGGGTAACGACTCTGTTTTGCTGCATCCGAAAGCTTTACAAGCTCCAGAAAAGTGTCCACCTCGTCTTCTTCGGTAAAATCCGGTAGAGAGACATCAAAATAAGCTTTGGAACCGATAATTATGTGATATTTTCGCTTATCCTCCATTTGATGCCTCCGCAGTAACACAGGCATATAAAACGTCGTAAAGTGTTACATTTTCAATTTCTTTCTGTGAATTTGCCGTGCCAGTTTCCCTCTTAATTTCAATTTCTGATGGATACAAATCAGCTAAAGTTTGAGGCTGTTCAGCAGTTGATATTAGGCGTTCCATTTTACTTATCTCCTGGATGAAATCGAAACGCATTTTGTCAAAACTGCCAACAGGTATACAATATAGGGTCATGGTTGTTGTGAGCAGATCGTTCCTCTTATAGTTACTTACAAATGCCGAATTATTAAAGCGGACATAGCGTTTTTCATCAACCTTATAAGTATCATATCCATCGTAGCTATCCATTACAGTTTTGAATTCTTTTGTATCTAAGCCCTCAATTCCGCCTTTGACGATTTTTAGATATCCTCCAGCAACTCTAAGCGATGTTGAAGAATTTTCAATGTCAGAAAGTTGTACATTAGGAATGGACACAAGAAGTGGCTTTAGCTTTTCAAATTCAGAAATTTCTGTTGATGATATTGTTGTCGTGCTGTCCCTCTTGATAACGTAAGATGCATCAATTTTGCCAGTAAACAGAAAAGATATTCGTGAAACCAACGGCACCTCTAACTTCAATTTTGCCGATGCCTCTGTAGCGATAGAGGCTTGAACTTGTGCAGTAGAAGATATATCGGTTACTTTCGACAGCTCGCCATGATCTCTTTCTTGCAAAATATTACGAATGGTCTCTTTGTCAAAATATATAATCTTGTTTATAGCCTTTTTAGCCATTTGATCACCACCTTTAGCTGATGTTACTTATTGTCTGTAGATTTATTGTGTTCATTATTATATCATATATAGGGGAGGTTTGCAAGTATGGATATTGTAAAAGTTTTTGGAACAAACGTGAAGCGCTATCGGCAAGCGATGGGTATCTCCCAAGAGGCTTTTGCTGAGAAGTGCGGGCTTCACAGAACATATATCAGTGCTATCGAGTGCTATCGCAGAAGTATTTCCCTTGAGAACATTCAGCGTATAGCCGATGCACTTGAAATCGAAACGTATAAATTGTTTTTGGAGGAGGATGTATAATGAAAGAACTTTACACCGAATTAGAAAGATTGGAACAAAATACTAAAGGTGACAAAAGCGTTATCAAAACAATCAAAAAAGAAAAGTCTTTGTTTCCTTTTAGTGCGGAAAGTAGTCTGTTAACATATTTCTTGTCCATTGGAGAGATATCGTTTGCAAGGTATTCCCAATTAAATACTGAATATGCTCAACGCAATAAGTATTTAGATTTATTTGACATGGCGCCCCGTACATATGGACAAACATGGGGAGAACAACACATACGTTCTCTGTTTCCAGAATTTACAAAAGCCACAAAAGAAAACCTTGTAGAGGAATACCCTGACTTTGATGGCGAATTTGATTTGTGGATCGATGGTATTCGAGTTGAGGTAAAAGCTTGCCGAGCCAATTTTGAAAAGGGCAAGGGCAGCTTGACGAGTAGAGCTTATTTGCATAGCGAGGCAAAAAAAGCGGGATTCAAATATCACTATCAGCAGTTGAAACCCTCTTGCTGTGATGTGTTTATTTGGATCGGTACTTGTCGAGATGAATTGATTTATTGGGTTATCACCAGTGATGAGTTGCGTTCAACTGGGAAGTTAGGACCGCAACATCGTAACGAAAACACAAAAGTTGATGGTGTAGAAGTGTTCGAGGGTCAAGTTTTTATGACCGAAGAGGAACTTGCTCCTTACAAGGTCGAGGAAAAAGATATTCTAACCAAAGTAAAACAAAAAGGTAAAACATCCAAATAATGTTGTTTTATGTGCAGGGCAATCGGGGTAGATTGCCCTGCATTTTATGTCAAAAATAAATTTTTCCCTTTCAGCGCATTACGGATGGTTTCTCTCTGGAGAGAAGTCAATTGATAGATATCCAATATTGCCTCGTCAATTTCTGCGTATTTTTCAGAGATATTTGTAGGTGAATCCAATATGCTATCTACATTTTCAATAATTTCACGTTGCCTTGACAAGCTAATCATCGGTATAGGCAAAGCTTCGATATGTGAACGCAACAATTTAACCGAGTTAAACTTCTTAGAAATAAAGAAAGCCGCAACGCTCGAATTTAGAACAGCTAATATATATTTAATTTCCATACCTTCTATTTGAGGGATCAATATATTACAACTGTTTAGCGATAAAGTTTGTTTGTCATCGTATGTGAATACAGGGACTTCACTTATGAAACGATACAAAAGCTTTTCTTTGGCACGATAAAGTTCTGTCGGCGCAACTTGCTGAAACGACTCTGGAGCAAATCTGATATAATTGCTTGTCTCTTTTATCGAATATCTAAGAATATCACTACCTTTCAACACCATTTCATAGCCACAATCTTTAGATGATGAAATATACTCTTTGTTATTTCCTGTTACAATTCCTAACGCAAATTTTGCATTATCAGCTAAGAAGTGTGCATCTGGGACATGACTTATCGCATCAATGCAAGAATATTCATCGTCATTCATGTTGAAGGCAAACAATGATGCATCTAACTCTCTATTTGTTTGAATAACATAGTCGATTTCATTCCCCGATATTTTGCATCCGGCGGTATGACCTTTACCATCTTTTTGTAATCCCAATACAATTGCGGGACACTGTACACCAGAAAATGCATTTCCTAAATAGTCTACAAATCTAAACGAAGTTTGTTCCAAAATAAGTTCTCTTGCTTGCGTATGTGAATTTACACTTAAAACTGCCTCCGGCAAAACATAAGCAATATAACCATCTTCTTTTAGAAGCATAAGACCTTTTTCAATAAAGAGGTCATAGGATTCCATTCCCTTGTTTTTTGCTGTACGATAATTATTCAAAAGATACATAGTTTCTTTTTTAGAATAATCATATCCCCAAGGTGGATTTCCCAACACTACGGAAAATTGACTACTATATGATTTTTCAAGAGAATCACCGATTGTAATATGCGAACGTAAATTCTCTATGCTTATGGTATCATCAAGCAAGAACATATTGATTCGTGCAATCAGAACACTCAATTCATCTATATCTTGACCATATATGTTCGCAACTTTAACCCCGTTGTTCACTAATCCAATCAAGAAATTTCCAGTACCACAACATGGATCGCAATAGGTCATATCTTCAGCAGCACAAGAAAATCGCAGTCCATTAAGCAAAGTTGTTACTGTTTGCTCTGGGGTATAGTAGGCACCAGTTTGCTTTCGTTCGCTTAAATCCCGCAGAGATATGTAAATAAAGCCAAGAGTATCTTCAAACGGAACCAATTGTATATGCTGTGAAAAAACAACCTCAATATTAGAAGTATCCATCTCTAATAAATTGATGGTTCCCATTAAGTCTGATAACAATTGATTAAAAACAGCATTATCGGAGACCTTCGTATGATTACTTGAAAACAATGGTTTTGGCTCATCAATACCATGTTTTTGATTATATAATTGCAGAGCAAAATGAGAGAGAATCACCCTCAGTTCATCTTCTGAAATGTGATCGCAAGAAGCGAGAATATTTTCTACTACAGCGTAGTTGCTTTCGCATTTAATATAATCTTTGTAAAGCGTTTTGCCGCTAACACTTTTTTTGTTCCGTCTGTTTTTTAAGCGTCCATCTTTTCCGCTTTTGATTTTCATTGCTACTTTTATAATATAGTCTTTGCTAAAATTTTTACCGTCATCTAAAGAATTTAATTTTCCTAATCTAATCCAATTCTTCGCTGTTGCCGTTGATATTGAAAGAACATCACAAACTTCATTTAATGAAATAGATTCGTTTGAATTGACCCCCAAATTATCAAACAAAGAAATCTGATCCGCATTCTTTGTTTTTCTCATTCGTGCATCTTCTGGTTTAGGTGCATCTGTAGGGATAAGCCACACGCCACTAACCATATTTGCGCCTTCTATTCTTCCTTGTTCACACAAGATTTGAACACGTCTTTTTGATATATTGAATTTTTCTGCGGCATCAGAAACAGATATAAACATAGCAACGCACCTCTTAACCTTTAATGATTATATTATACTCTTTTTAGCGAACAATGTCAATATCATTAATGTTAATTTTCTGCGACATAGGTACTTTTTTGAAAAATAATTTTTGCTTTTTTGTGTACGATCAAATAGCCCGCAGAATTGCTCCTGCGGGCTATTTCTTATTCAGTTTTCAAATGGCTTATACTGCGTGATCGCTTTCAGATACTTCTCTGGATCGCCGTTCAGTATCAAATCGGCGTACTCTAAGGGAGTATTGTAGATCAGCCAGTCAAGCTCTGACCGCTGATACATATTGTCGGCAACCTCGCTCTCCACGGCGATTGTGTCGATGGAAATCATTGTGCCGTTCGATAGCCGCAGCTCCACGCAAGCGGTGTCGATGTTAAATTCGCAAGATAGAATTTTCATTTCTCGCTCCTCCTTAGATTTTTTGTGTGTTTCTTTGCCAGCTCCCCGGCAGCTTTGCGGCGTTCCTCGGAATAGGGTGCGGTCAGCTTGAAGCCAAAGCGACCTTTCTTGACTTCAAAGGTTTTACAGCCCATCTCGTCATCGTCAATCAAGCGCCCCTCGTTGGGGTAGTTTGCAAGAAAGTCTGTAATTCGATTTTTTAGGTCGGTATTGTAGGTGCAAATTTCTACCATATCGCCGACCTCATCAAAATAGATGTTTGTTACTTTCTGCTTCTTGGTAAGACCTGTTTTCATAAATACCTCCGATTTTGAGATTTTTTCACGGCTCTACACCCGTGAAAAGTGATGGATTTTCCTATGGGATTGAGCCAAACGATGCAGACTGCATTCGGCTCGCTCCCATTCGGAAAATTTCGTTTTTTACAGATCTACACGCTATCAGCGGGCATCGTCCCGATTGCGGTTTTTATTGCGGTTGGGACGGAAGGAATCCCATAAATTGTTGCGGGAAATCACATCCTCATAGGTGCGAATTTTACCCCGCAGGCGTTCATTCTCCTGTTCCAGATTGGCATTACTCAGCCTGTTGCGAACAGACTTGTACTTGCTCAATTCCTGGGTGAGGGTGGCAATCTGTGACCTCAAATCAGCAATCAACCGATTGGCAGCATCCAGCAGCTTTTGGAGCTTGCTTTCCTGTCGCTCCATCGCTACATATTTCCGGGCAGCGGTTTTGAGTTGCTCATATTCCGACTTTTCCAGCGTGACCTTCGTGGGGGACAGCATGGCGGGCTTCGCTTCAATCTTTTCCACCGCATCCAAAGCAACATTCTGTTTTTGGATCTTCTCCACCCGCTTTCCGAGGGAGGCCACCTCCTGCGATTTCTGCACCGTCTGCCGGGTCAATGTCGCCAGCCGTTCCTGCTCCTTCTCCACCTTGAACTGTGTGACCGTCAGATGCTCCTCGGAACTGCCACGCTCTCCACGCTCCACATCGGTGTACCCGGCTTTTCGCATATACTCAAAGAAATCATCTTGCAGCACGGAGTAGGATTGTTTGAGAACGGCTTTGCCGGTTTTGGTTTTCAGCGGCACTCCGTCCTCTCCGATAACAGGCTTGGAGTCCCATTTCTTGCTCATGCTGACTTGCATGATTCGCTCCTTTACCGTTCCGACCAAAGCGGGGTCTTTGCATCGTTTCGTCCAGAGGATTTCTTTCTCGACCACCGGCACATAGACAACGTGCAAATGATAGTGATATACGTCCCGACCCAATGCGTCCGACATGGCTCGGTTGCGCTCGTCGGCGTGCATCACCGCAGAGAGGATATACTGCTCACCACCAACGATTTTCACCGCAGCTTTGTAAGCATCGGCATAGAACTGTTTTGCGAAATCGTAGCCACCGTGGTTGTAGAAGTAGGCAGAGTTTACATCGAAAACCAGCTCACCGAATTTATCGGCATCGGTTTTCAGACCACTGGTGGAGATCGTTCCGTCTGCTTTCATTTGCTCAAACATTTCCGTGTAACCGGCAGTCGGCTTTTTGAAATGAACGTTCATCGAAGTTCGCTCCGGGACTATATCTTGATTGGAATAGGATTCCTTTTCTCGTTCATTGTGACCTTGCGTTTTCCCGATGTCTGCATCGGGCAGTCTTGCATTTCTTGCGCTTGTACGATGGATACCATCGCCTCTTGCCATAGGCATTTCCTCCTGTAATTTTTATTGGTGTTGTAGGGGTAGCGTTTCGGAGAGACACTTTTGCGAAAGTGTAATAACCCACTATGATACTTTCATCCTACGGCTGCAAAGTACCGTGGGCTCTCCGAGGGGGTATGCGGCTTCTGCGGAAGCCTTGACGCCTTTTCCGGTTTGGGAGTGGTATCCAAATCCTCAAAAGCCGCTGTGACCGACATCCTTTCCGCAATCGAATTTGCTT
>DAVZHW010000065.1:0-7752 GCA_052273625.1 Candidatus Fimenecus sp.
TTTGCAATTAAAGCATCTTTTGACAGAGTAAAAATTCCTGCGATACTCAGTGAGCGTTTTTCAGATAAAGAAACCGCTGAGAGCGTTGTGTCTACACTTAGTAATTCTGTTCCAACAGTCACAAACTATGAACAGACAACAGTCACAGAAAAGAAACCGTTGCTATACAATACAACGGTTTTGCAGTCTGAAATTTGCAAAAAACTCAAAATCAAGCCTACAAAGGCAGCAGATATACTTCAAACGCTTTATATGAAAAATCTCATAACATACCCACGAACGGAAATGCAGTTTTTGTTTGAGTCAGATAAGGCGCAGATAAAGAGGATAGTTCAGGCACTATTTGATATGCTGTATAAATCGTGCGCCGTCTCATCGGAGAACTGGTGTGAATTTACCGACCGACATTTTAACGATAAGAAACTTGAAAATGAAGCTCACAGTGCGATCGTTCCACAAATGCCGATTTTTTCAGAGATAAAAAGATTGACAGAGCAGGAGCTTGCGGTGTATGATATGATTTGTAGGTCAGTGTTGAGTTTGGTCTATGATGATGCAATATACACGAAGAGCAATATGACGATAACAGTCGGAGCGTATGAGTTCATAACCGCTGACAAGGCTTGCACACTCGAAGGGTGGAAAAACCTTTACGGTGAAACACCTCGTACAAGTTATCTTGCACAATACCAAAAGGGAAGTGTTTTAAAAGGTGTTTACGGCGTAGCTGAGATAAAGTCAAAGCCGCCTGCAAGATTTAACTACAGTACGCTTATGCTGTATATGGAACGTGCAGGCAAACATATAGAGAATGAAGAAATAGCGGTGTGGGGTCGCAAACATCGAGTTATGCTCGGTACAAACGATACACGCCCGATTATAATACAAAACCTTTTGGATAATGGGTACATTATGGTTAAGAATGAAACCATATACCCTACAGAAATGGGAGAGTACGTCATAAATAACTTTCCAATACAGGAACTTAAAAAGCCTGACCTTGTGGCTGATATGGAGCGTAGGCTCTATGACGTCCACAATGGAGAGGAAACAGCGGATAAGTATATGTCAGACGTGATAAAGAAACTTAAAGAGTGGGCTGTCATATTAAAGGGCGTACAAATAAAAGAATATGTTTCCGAAAAGGAAAGAAAATTCAAGTGTCCGATATGCGGAAGGCAGATGAAGAAAAGCCTTAACTCATGGTACTGCACAGGAAATTTTGATAAAACGTGTGACTTCATTATGCCCATAAATATAAAAAAGAAAAAGCTGACAGATAAGAATGTTTATGACCTTATCTCAAAAGGCAGAACAGAAGTTATTACAGGCTTTAAAGACGATGATGATGTTGAGTTTTCGTCAAGCTTGGCATATGATAAGTATAGGCGCTCAATAAGCTTTCTTTATGATGATGAAAGCTATGTATGCCCCCTCTGCGGCGGCTTAGTTCGCAAGAGCAAGTATGCTTGGTACTGTACAAATAAGGATAAGGGCTGTAAATTCAGAATTAATACAATAATAGCGCAGAAGGCAATATCAGAGGCAGATGCCGTTGATCTTATGACAAAGGGAAAAACAGATGTGATAGAAGGGTTTGTGAGCAAAAAAGGCACAACGTTTTCTTGCAGGCTCGCATATAATCGAGCCACAAATAGGGTGGACTTTGTGTACGAAAAGAGGAAAAAAAATAATGGAATTTAGACTTAGCAAAAAGGCTGTTGAGTTGCTCAACAACCAACCATTAACGAAAACAAAGGCAATCAAAAATTGCATAAGCAAAGTTCGGACAGTGAGCAATGCTAAGATATTGCCACCTTATATCGTAGACGAGCTTAGAAAGCATATAGAAGAGTATAAGAGAAGCAGCGAACGTGTCAGGACAAAGTATTCCTGCGTAGGCGATGCCGAAGCTCAGGGTACTTATGATTTTGCAAAGCTCATAGCAGCAACATATAGAACGAGCATAAGCTCTTTCGTAGACTTTTGTATTGTGCGAGGTTTAACTGAGAATGAGAAAAAATTTTAAAATTGATCGGCATAGTTGGGAAATGCTAAAGGAATTTTGCAAGGAAGAGGGCATAACACTTTCAGAAGGATTTGATATTGTCATTGAAAAAATCAAGGAAAGAGCATTAGAAGAAAAGAAGTACGTTGAAGCAAAAGAAATTCGTCCTCGTATAGATATGGACGATGATACTTTTTCTATTCTGTTCAGCGAGGCAAGAAGAAAAAGAATGTCAGCTAGCAAGCTCATTGAGCTGTACATAGATGATTATATCGGTCATAGACGTTATGAACAGCTTAGAAGTATTCTCGAGACTGAAAAGAACGAGATCGAAAAGCTTAGAAATGTGGGAACAGAATTGCATAAAAAGATGCTTGAAAAGGGTTGACAAATGCGTTGTAATATGATATAATATAGTTGTCGAAAGATAACGCACCCCGTTCAGCGTTGAATAAATGTACGGCATATGATATATTGCAGCGAGTCTGCTGCGTTCGGACATAAGTCAGCTATCCTTTTGGCTTCCCCCGACGAAATAGACCTTTATAGCCTTGCCACTTTCGGCAAGGCTATTTTTGTAAGGATAAGGAGCATAATTATGAAAAAGAGTGAGATTGTTGAAGGTTGTTGCTATAAGCTTGATCCAGCTATTGAAAATCTCGATTTCATAAAGAAAGAAATCGACTCAGGACATCTTTTGAAAAACAAAGGGCGACCATATATGGTTGTATTTTGTAATAAAGAAGATAGCACTATTTGGGTAGCACCGCTATCTTCTAAATATGAGAAATACAAAAAATTTTATGAACAAGAAAAGCTCAAATATGGCTCTTCTCAAAGTTATCTTTTTGTTCATAATTGGCAGAGAAAAAATGCAATTTTGCTTAGTAACGCTTTTCCTGTTTTGCCGAAACATATTCAGTCGCCATATGCTAATACTGGTAGAAATATTCCTATGCACAGTTCTATTCTTAGAAAAGCACAGGCTATGTTATCAAAAAAAATATGCCTCATGCAACAAAATAATAAAGTTTTTTGGGGAGATGTAACTAACATTCGTAAAGGGTTTGAAAAACTTGATTATAGACATTTTAATGAGCTTTCTGTAAAAGAGCAAAAAAAGGTCGTATATCATAATTATATGGGATATTTAGATGATTGTAAGACCGAAAAAGAATACAAGGCGGCTTTAACGAGAATATACACCTCCTTATATAGTAGAACAGATGTTAGTTTCAATCCTAATACGCTTGAGAAGAGAGTATATAATTCGGTTAAGTTTGGTTTGCCACTTGAAGAAATCAAAAAAAACAATCCATTCTATAAACATTTATCATCACGAGAGGTTTACATTATTTCCAAAGAGTTGAATAAAAGAAAAGTTCAGTATAGTGCAGTTATCAAGCAGGACGGTGAAGGTCAGATCACAGTGCAGAGAAAAGACGGCAACACTCTTACACGCCTTATTAACACGAACAGAAATAATATCAGAGAAATAAATCGAAAGCTTGAGCTTGACTCAAATAACCCTGAAAAATATGTGCAGATAGCTTGCAAAATAGAAGATGCGTTGATGATATGCAGTAGGTTTGACGGATATGATGTGCCATATAACTGTTCCTTTTTTGAGGGCAAAACGGCGCAACTTACAGTAAAAAAGGAAAATTTAATAGAATTGCAACACGCAATGAAGAAGTTTGATGTGTTTGCAAAAATTCACCCGATGCAACAGGCTGCACAACAGAATATGCAGGCTCTCACGTTGTGATTATAAGGTATCAGAGAAACATTGTTTTTCTGATACCTCTTTTATGTATAGAGAGGGTAATAGTGAGCGGACACATATAGCACAATTTTGCGAAATTTATAGATTTTTTATATTTGCTATTGACAAATGTAATATAATATGCTATAATATATTTATAGAGATATGAAAGGGGTGTTCCGTTTGAATAAGAAAGAGCTGTCGGAAATCAGAAAGAATTTCAATGACGATAACGGCTTTTTTCATTTTGGCTATGTTCTTACTGCCATTGTAGATAACTCTGCGACCGTGAAATATTTTTCAAAGCAGTTATGGAACGTTCTAAGTGAAGATAATAGTGAGATAATACTCAATACGCTCAAAAACGTGCTTAAAGGCAAATTAAGCGAAAAGGTCAGCGAATACCATTTTAATGAGAGTGCATATGAGGAGAATGGCGCACAATCATTTCTGTACGATATATCCAAGGACAGATTTGTCAGTGATGAAAAGGCAATGGCTTTTGTGGAAAGAATTGCCGAAAAAGTGTATATTGACAGCAGTTATTCAATAATCTCAGCTCAATGCGCCTATGACTATAAGACCAAAGACAATGATATGCAGACATATGAGTTTATCGTAACGGCTCTGTGTCCGATAGATATTAACGTTGACGAGCTTGTGTACGATGATAAAAATGACGTTGTTTCCAAAAAGGAAGATGCGGACAAGGTGATACAGAAGGCAAGTCACGGCTTCCTGTTTCCAACGTTCTCAGATAGGACAACGGACGTAAACAGCGTTCTGTATTACTCAAAAAACGCCTCAAAGCCAAATAGAACGATCATTGTGCAGCTTCTTGACTGCCCATTCTTTTTAAGTGCAAAGAATGAACGAAAGACATTTAATGAGCTTATCGGGAGTGTGATAGGAGATGATATTGATTACGATATGCTCGTATCAATGAACAAGAAATTAAAGCAGGATATAGCGTTTTCTACAGACGATACAGAACAGCCTGTTATGAACGAAGGGCGTATAGAGAAGCTATTTGGAGATATGGGAGTGTCTGAGGAACGTCTTAGCAGCTTGCCGAAAATGTATGAGCAGCTTGCAGGCGGCAATGTTTTCAGAACTGCAAACCTGTGTGATGATAAAACGGTAATAAATGGTGAGGGCTTTAAGCTGACGTTGGACAGCGGTTACAGTGATTTGATCGACATTGGTGTTCACAATGGTACTAATTGCATAGAAATACGATTAAACTCATCATCAGTAAATATAAACGGAATAGATGTTCCTATAAAGTGAGGTAAAGGTGAAATGGTTAAACTTACTCGTCTGAAAGAATTTCTTTCGCTCAATGGTTTTGAAATGGAAAAAATCAGCCGTGATGTTATTCCATGCGACAAGACCAAAAAGGTGATAGACACATATAAGCTTACAAAAAACAACAAGGCTATGTATCTGCACGTTAAAATGTCAGGTGAGTCTCAATTTGTATTAACCGCAAAAATGAAGAATGGTGAGATGCAACCGCTCATATCAGCAAAAGGACAAAATGAGTTTATAGACGAAATGTACACGCTTATCTACTATAAGCTCGAAATATAGTGAAAGGGAAGTGGCAAAATGAGTATTCGGAAAGTAAACATCACGGATAACATCGTGGTATACGTTGTTTATGAGGACACCGAGGTGGTGTTTGTTGGATATACAGAATTAGGCGTATTCGGGCTTGCTCAGAAAACAGAGGACTTCACGAAGGTTCAAATCATTACAGGCTTTAAAAATTCTGCCGAGGCAAAGTCATATCAAGACCACCTGATTATAAAGCACAATCCACTTTTTAACAATAGGCTCAATGGCTCTGTGACGTTCAGAACTCTGCTTAACATCTTCAAAAAGCAAAAGCCGCTTGACGTTCGCACCTATCGAAAGATAATCAAGGAACTAGGGGTAGAACTGGTGGACTATCAGAATATCAAATACATCATCAATAATGAAGATATTTTTAAGCTGTGTGACTATATAGGTGACACAACGCCGATCACGGAGCTTGACCTTACAGAAGAATACGAGACGTATAAGGAAGGAAATGATAAAAATGTTAGCACAGAAAACAGGTGACAGCTTTTTTGAGATAGATTTTTCACGCAAATGTTATGCGGCAAATCGTTCATCGGTCACGCTGTATAAAATCTGCGGTGAGAGCAGATATATCAATCTCGGCAAGGTTTTTGAGGGAACAATAATGGAGTGCAAGCAGTTTGTGTACGATAATATCTCACACCTATCCGACCCTGCCGAACACTATTTTGGCAATTATCCTGCACTTGCACAGCAGTGCGGCTAAAACGCTTATACAGCGTTTTGATTTTAAACGACAAATTACACTATGTTCGTTCTGAAATTGATTACAACGCATTTTAGAGGGCATACAGAGCATTTCACATTAAATCTTTTATATACTGCATGAGGAACGAACCTTGTGCAGTATATTTTTTTACTGGCACTTTCATACGTTAAACATATCCATTTTATCATATTTAATGTTATGGACTTTTCCACTCGCCATTTTTGCATAAAATGCAGTCTCCATACAAATGCAAAAACGTCTAGTATATACATTCCTTTGCTTCGCAAAGATATTTATGTTATATATATCTTTCTATAATGATTTTGTAATAATTATGAAAATTACCTCTGCATTTTTTTATATATAAAAGTAAGTAATATTGTGAAAGCAGCTTCTTGTGCTTTACAGTATTGCGTTAGAAGTTCTGATTTTTTTATAAAATAAAAGAAAAGCGACACATCTCAAATGAAATGTGTCGCTTTTCTTTTAGTGATTTTCTATTAATTGCACGATTTTTTGAAAAAATATCTTGACAAAACAGCCAATTCGTGCTAAAATATTCTTATCGGAACAAGTTCCGACAGCGTATCTCGGTGGTGGCACACCTTGATACGATTGGGAAGACACGCTTTCAACTCCACCTTCCCTTGTCTTAATCATTATAGCATATCACGCAAGTTTTGTCAAGGATTTTGCACCAAAAAGGTGTAAAGTTTTTCATCATAAATCTTGTATATATAATAAAGACAAGGTGTTTTGAGGTAGAGAGTGTAGCTTCCCAGGAGGCTATACTCTTTTTTTGTTGAAATTACGAAAAATATAAGTGATATGGAGATTTTTGATATGAAAACTACTGAAAATACGTTGTTCGGTTTTGCCAAAATAAGCAAAGAAATTATTCTTAACCCGAAGTCAGGGTTTAGCTCTGCGATGATACACCTGTACATCATCATCTGTGAGTTTGCAAAAAAAACTCTCAGAGACGGTACACCGTGGAACATCTCATATAACCATGTCCGTAATATTTTTTTGCAGGACGGTCACAACAGCAAGCGAAGCTTTCGTACTGCTATTGAGCAGCTTAAAAAACGTGGTTACATATGGCAGTTTCGTATTCCTATAGGCAGTGAACGCAATAATATCAATAACTCGTGGAGATATGTGTATTTTTGCAATGATAAGCCAGACCCTACCTTTACGAAATGTATTTCGTGTTCAAAAAATGGTCTTATACTCATTGACGGCAGAGTTATGAGCGTTGCTAACTGCTCACAGCACGTTCAGGAAGTTCAGAAGCATCTTATTGAGTTTGCACAGCAAAACCTTGTTGTCAAAAATTCAAAAGAAACTACTGAGAGTGGATATGTTGTCGATACAGAGACAGGCGAGGTTATTTCAGAAAATACCGTAAATATGCCTGTTTTTGAGGAGAGAAAAACAATTTCTCACGAAATGCTTACAGCTCTTGTTCGCAAGGTGAACTGGTTACACATTACAGATAAATACGGCGTTAAGGTGAGCGACACATATCAGAACATTGTGAAAAGCCTTGCTCAACAGCCTCAGATCAAGTGTAAGAACGCCGTTGTTTCAAATAATGATATTATAAACACACTGTTTTCAAACCTCAATACGGACTCA
>DAVZHW010000066.1:0-7690 GCA_052273625.1 Candidatus Fimenecus sp.
TCTCCCTCAGTCATTTTTCAAAGAAAAATGACAGCTCCCTCGTCAGAGGGAGCCTGAATATGCGGTTGCCCGTAAATTTGAATTTAATACCCCAATATATCGTTGACCAAAATAACGTGTATTCTGTCCTTATGGCGAGAAAATCTCGTTATAAGGAACTGACAGCAAATTGTGTCGGTGGACTTGCAATTAAGACAAGAACCTGTTTTAGCACAAGGAGTGTTAAGACCGAAACGCTGAGCATTTACGGGTGCGGCAATGTTTCTTGCCCTTTTAAGAGCAGAGTCAACATCCTTTGCAACCTTGTTCATTCCGACAATAAGCACTACCTTTTTAGGACCGTAAGCGTAAGCCGAAACCCTGTTTGAATTGCCGTCAATATTTACAAGAACACCGTCCTCGGTTATTGCGTTTGAACTGCCCAAAAACACATCACAGCCATACGCGTCAAGCTCCGCTTGGTGCTTGTCGGGTGCGGTATCACGGTTAATATAATTAAACTTACCGCTTTTAAGCTCGTCGATAAGTCCGATTTCCTTAATCGAGCACGAGCCTCCGTGTGATACCGAGCAGCCGTTCGGCATAAGCGAAAGTGCAATTTCCTTTGCCTTTTCCTTTGACTCGGCATAGTAGCCTGTCATATTTCTTGACTGCAAGCCTTTAATTATCAGCTGTGCAAGCATTTCATTTCTTTTGAATTCGTTAGCGTCCATATTATCAACTCCGATTTTATATAATCTGTTATTTAGAAATTTCGTTTGCAAGCTCTTGAAGCTCCAAGCGGGAGGCTTCGGAAAGTCTTGTTTTAATTGAAACCGTCTTGTCAAGGATTGCGATATTACTGCACTTTTCAAGTTCCGATTTCATTGTTCTTATACCCGACGGCGCCCAGCTCGCATTTTCGCAGAGTGCAACCGTTCTGTTTTGGAACGACTTCGACTGAAGATGATGGAGCAAATCGCTCATAGGTGCAAACACGCCTGCGTCATAGCTTGACGCCATAAATACAATTCTGTCATAGCAGAAGCAAAGCGAAACACATTCGGAAATATCGCCTTTCGTAAGGTCGAAAAGAACAACGCTTTCGCCCTTGTTTTCGAGCATTTCCTTTAATTCATTACCTGCTTTGAGGGTGTTTCCGTGAATTGAGGCGCAGGCAATAAGTACGCCCTTCTTTTCGGGGGTGTATGACGACCAGAGGTCATAGAGCCTTAACACCTCGCCGATTGTATCGGTCAAAACAGGACCGTGCAAGGGGCAAATCGTGTCAATTTCAAGCGCCGAAGCCTTTTTGAGAAGCGCCTGCACCTGCTTTCCGTATTTTCCGACAATGTTTATATAGTATCTTCTCGCCTCGTCCGTCCAATCCTCGTCAGCGTCAACCGTGCCGAATTTTCCGAAGCCGTCGGCGGAGAAAAGCACCTTGTCCGTGCTGTCGTAAGTTACCATAACCTCGGGCCAATGCACCATCGGCGCCATAACAAAGGTAAGCGTGTGCTTGCCAAGGCAAAGAGTGTCATTTTCCTTGACGGTCATAACTCTGTCAAGGCTTACGTCGCAGAAATTCGGGAGCATTTTCAACGCACCTGCCGAGCAGACTACTTTCATTTCGGGGAATTTTTCCGAAAGAGCGTCAATGCCTGCCGAATGGTCGGGCTCAAGGTGTTGAACTATGAGATAATCAACCTTTCTGCCGCAAAGCTCATTTTCAAGCTTTTCAAGCCATCTTGAAACTGCGATTTTATCAACGGTATCGGTAACGGCAATTTTTTCGTCAAAAATCACATAAGAGTTATAAGCCATACCGTTTTTAAGGGGGTATTGACCCTCGAAAAGCGTAATGTCACGGTCATTAACACCGATATATTTAATGTCGTTTGAAATGTTCATATTTATAACGAATCTCCTTTCTTGAAGTCGTAAATATTATAATGTTTTTACGCATTTCAGTCAATAAGGGAATTAAATGTTAATAAGGAGTAAAAATATAGTTATAAAAGTTGAGCATAAACGGAAATTGTGCTATACTTAAATTATAATTTGAATGAGGTACCGTATTATGAGAGAGACAAAAATTATCAACTCCCAATGGGACTTTACAAAGCAGGGCGAGTGCGCAACGCTCGATTTGCCGCATACTTGGAACGGTAAGGACGGGCAGGACGGCGGAAACGATTATTTCCGTGGCACTTGCACCTATGAAAAGACTTTGAAAAGGGAGGATTTTCCGTCGGGCGAGGAAATTTATCTTCAGTTTGACGGCGTAAATTCTTCTGCGACAGTCTATTTTAACGGCGAAAAGCTCACGACACATCACGGCGGATATTCTGCGTTCAGAGTTAAGCTTGAGAACATCAAGGATGAGAATAAAATCAAGGTTGAGGTCGATAATTCTCCCAATGATTTTGTCTATCCGCAGCAGGCAGACTTTACTTTTTACGGCGGAATTTACAGAAGCGTAACCTTGATAGGTGTTTCTCACAATCATTTCAGTCTTGACCGCTTCGGCTCAAACGCAATCGCTGTAACCCCTGATATTAAAGGAAATATCGCAAGTGTAAATGTGAAGACCTTTACACAAGGATTGGGGGAAATTCACGTTTTTGTTGACGGAAAAGAGCTTGTCGGAAACGATGTAACCTTTGAAATTGAGAGCCCGCATTTGTGGAACGGAACTAAAGATCCGTTCTTATATACCGCAACCGCACAGCTTGTGGTTGACGGCGTGGTCGAGGACGAGGTTTCTGCAAAATTCGGTATCCGTTCATTTAAGATTGATGCTGAAAAGGGCTTTATCTTAAACGGCGAGCTTTACCCGTTGAGGGGCGTTTCAAGGCATCAGGACAGACCGGAAATCGGCAACGCTCTTTCGTATGAAAATCATAAAGAGGATATTGATTTAATCTGCGAAATGGGCGCTAATACAATAAGACTCGCACATTATCAGCACGCACAGGAGTTTTATGACCTTTGCGATGAGCGAGGACTTGTTGTATGGGCGGAAATTCCGTATATTTCAAAGCACCTTGAAAACGGCGTTGAAAATACCAAAACTCAAATGACCGAGCTTATTTATCAAAACTATAATCATCCGTCAATAGTTGTTTGGGGACTTTCAAATGAAATTACCATGGCGGGCAGCGGTAAATCGGTTGTTGAAAATCACCGTATGTTAAATTCGCTTGCTCATTCACTTGACAGCACAAGACCTACCACCGTGGCGGTTGTTACAATTTGCCCGATTGACGACGAGTATGTTCATATAAGCGACGTTGTTTCATATAACCATTATTTCGGTTGGTACGGCGGAAAATACGATATGTACGGTCCGTGGTTCGACAAATTCCATAAGAAATATCCGAACACGCCTATCGGTATCAGCGAATACGGCTGTGAGGCTCTTAATTGGCACACAAGCAATCCCGAGCAGGGCGATTATTCCGAGGAGTATCAGGCTCTCTATCACGAAGAGGTTATAAAGCAGATAATCGACAGACCGTATCTTTGGGCAACTCATGTGTGGAATATGTTTGATTTTGCCGCAGACGCAAGAGCTGAGGGCGGCGAAAACGGTATGAACCACAAGGGACTTGTCACCTTTGACAGAAAATATAAAAAGGACAGCTTTTACGCATATAAGGCTTGGCTTTCGAGTGAGCCTGTGCTTCACATCTGCTCAAAGCGTTATGTTGACAGGGTAGAGGATAAGACGAGCATTACCGTTTATTCAAATCTTGATGAGGTTGAGCTTTTCGTAAACGGCGAGAGCGTCGGCACTCAGAAAAAGGGCAAGTATCCGTTCTTTAAGTTTGAAATCGCAAATGTCGGCGAGTCCGTTATAACAGCTAAGGCAGGCGAGCTTACCGACGAAAGTCATATTCGCAAGGTTGATAAATTCAACGAGGCTTATCGAATGAAAGAAGAGGGTGCGGTAATCAACTGGTTTGAGATTGACACCCCGACAGGCTATTGTTCGGTAAACGATACAATCGGCGATATTATGTCAACGCTCAGCGGTAAAATCGCAATGCTTCGTATCGGCAAAATTATGCTCGGTGCATTAAAGAGCGATAAGCCGAAAGAAAAGAGCGATAAAAAGAAGAAAAAGGGAGTTGGCGTTGCAGGCTTCAGCTTCAATAAGGATATGCTGAAGCTCGCTTACGGCTTTACGGTTAAGAGAGCCGTTTCAATGCTCGGCGGTAAATTCACAAAAGAGGAAATCCTCCGAATGAACGCAATTCTCAATAAGGTTAAGAAGAAAAAGTAATCAAAAAGGGGCGAAAATATGGCAAAGGTAAGACTTAATTCAGACGAGGAAATCGTCAAAACAATAAAAGAGGGCTTAAAAAAGAAAGACGGCTATTGCCCTTGCAGAATAGGTAAGGACGAAAAGTATAAGTGTATTTGTGAGGAGTTTCGCAATCAAATAGCAGACCCCGATTTTGAGGGATACTGTCATTGTAAGCTCTACTATAAAGAGAAAGACTGATAATTGATAGGAGATATGAAAAGAAAATGGTTCACGGTTTCAAACAGATAAGGACAAAGCATCTCGGAGAGCTTAAAGCCGATATGCACGAGATGGTACACGAAAAGACAGGACTCAAGCTCCTTTGGCTTGACAGGAATGAGGAAAACAAGACCTTTGGTATCGCATTTCCGACATTTCCCGAGGACGATACAGGCGTGTTCCATATAATCGAACACTCGGTTTTGTGCGGCTCGAAAAATTATCCGGTAAAGGACCCGTTTGTTGAACTCCTTAAAAGCTCAATGAATACATTTTTGAACGCAATGACCTTTTCAGACAAGACGTTTTATCCGATAAGCAGTAAAAACGACAAGGATTTTATAAATCTTATGAGGGTTTACCTTGACGCTGTTTTTTATCCGGCGATATACCAAAATCCCGAGTGCTTTCGTCAAGAGGGTTGGCACTATGAAAAGGGCGAGAACGGCGAGCTTTTATACAAGGGCGTTGTTTTCAATGAGATGAAAGGCGTTTTTGCCGATCCCGACGCTAAACTTGAAACCGTTATGAGCAAGGCTCTTTTTCCCGATAACGCATACGGTTATGTTTCGGGCGGCGACCCCAAGAGTATACCCGAGCTTACTTATGAAAACTTTATCAAGGCTCATAAAAAGCACTATTCCCCGTCAAATGCGTTTATAATTCTTGACGGTAAAATGGATATTGATGCTGTTTTGAAAATTATAAATGACGAGTATCTTGCGAATATTCCCGCAGGCGAAAGAGTTGAACTGCCCGAGCTTCAAAAGGCTGTTGACGCAGGCGAAATCGTAGCGGAATACGAAATTTCTCCCGACGAAAATGCAGATAACAGATATATTCTTGCGTGGGGTAGGGTTGTAGGCGACTTTTCGGATATTGAAAAAATCGTGGCTGTAAGAGCAATTTCCGATGTGCTTTGCGGAAGTGTAAAATCTCCGCTTAACGCCTGTATTTTAGGTGATTCTCTTGCTGAAGCGGTAAGTGTTGATTTGCCCGAAATCGTTTTGCAGCCCCAGCTTATAATTAAGGCTCAAAACCTTAAAAAAGAAGATGCCGACGAAATTGAAAAGAGAATTTTCGGAACTCTTTCTGACCTTGCCGAAAACGGAATTGACCGCAATCAGCTCGAAGCGGCTTTGACATATCTTGAATTTCAAATGCGTGAAAAGGACTACGGAAGCTATCCGCAGGGCTTGGTTTTCGGAATGGATATTTTAGACAGCTGGCTTTACGGCGGTAAGCCCGAAACTAACCTTGAGGTCGGCGAACTGTTCAAAAATCTTCGTGCAAAGATTGACGAGGGCTATTTTGAAAAAATCATCAAAGAGGAATTTATCGAAAATCCGCATCGCTGTAAGGTTATGCTTGTACCGTCAAAAAACGTCGGCGATAAGCTAAGAGCAGAGGAAACGGAGCGTCTTAAAAAGGCGTCTGAACGCTTTGACAATGAGGATTGGGAAAGGGTAGAAAACGAGTGTGAAAAACTTGCGCTTTGGCAAGATACTCCCGATACGGAAGAAGCTGTAGCTACATTGCCGAGACTCACACTCCAAGACATAAAGGCTCAACCCGAGGCAATACCGACAGAGAAAATCACGGTAGGCAATGTTCCTGTGCTTGTGCATAAGATAAACAGCAACGGAATTGTCTATATAAATCTTTATTTTGATGCTAACGGCTGTACCGAAAATGAAATATCGGCGTTATCGTTTGCAACATCCCTTTTGGGCGAGCTTGCAACCGAAAAACATTCGTCGGAGGAGCTTTTGACGCTTAAAAGGACCCTTTGCGGAAGTGTTTCAAGCACTGTTTCCTGCTACGAAAAGGACGGCAGTACGGATTGCTCCGCCTATTTCCATGTTAATTTTTCGGCAATGGAAAAGAATGTAGAAAAGGCGATACAGCTTATCGGCGAAGTGCTCACGGCAACCGACTTTTCAAACGGTGAGGACGCTTTTTCACTGCTTTGTCAGAACAGAATGGAAACGCTCCAAGGTATTCTCGTAAGCGGCTCGCAGGTTGCAATGGGCAGAACTGCCGCACAGCTTTCAAAAGGCGGTGTAATTTCCGAGTGCAATTACGGCTTTGAATACTATAATTGGCTTAAAAATATGCAGGAAAATTGGTCGGCAGAGGAATTTTGCAAGAAAATCAACGCTCTGTTCAATAAAATAATTTGCCGTGAAAAGCTGACCGTCAGCATAACGGGTACACCCGAAAGCGCAGAGGAAATCGTAAACGAAATCGCAAGCACTCTCCCCGAAAAGTCAATCGGAGCACTCGACGGCAAAATCGAGCCGTGGGGATTGAGAAAAGAGGGAATTGCAATTCCGGCAGATGTTTCCTTTGCGGTTATGACGGGCGATTTGCGAAAGCTCGGCAAGACAGCAGTCGGCAGCGTATCCGTCGCAGGAAAAATCGTCAGCCTCAACTATTTGTGGACTGTAATTCGTATGCAGGGCGGCGCTTACGGTACGGGTATGGTTGTTCGCCCGTCGGGTACTGTTTCGTGCTATTCATACCGTGACCCGTCGGTTTCGGCTTCACTTGAAAGCTTCAAAAAAACGCCTGATTATCTTAGAAGCGTTGCAGACGCAGACAGCGATATAACAGGCTTTATTATCGGTACGGTTGCCGATTCGCTTCCCGTTCTCACTCCGAGAGCGAAGGGTGCGCTCGGCGACAGGCTCTATTTCAGAGGCGTCAGCGAAAGCGACAGAAAAACGAGAATGCAGGAGATCGTTTCCACCTCTCACAATGACTTGAAAGCGGTTGCAGAAAGCCTTGAGGAGTGCTACAAAGACCCTGCCGTGTGCGTTGTCGGTAACCGTGAGCAGCTCGAAAAATGCAGCCTCGACACAATTCTTTCGGTTTAACAATAAATTAAATTTGTAAATTTATCAAAGGTCGAAGGCTGAGCGTTCATAAGGCAGCTTTGCTTCAAAACAATATCTTTTCTAACAATAATTCATTAAACACCGCAGATATGCGTCAGCATTATCTGCGGTGTTCGCCTTTTTGTTGTATATTGTCGCCGAAATTGACGGGCTTGCCCTTTCGGGCAGAGAATAGTGAAGAGTGAAGAGAAGTGGGTGCTTCGCACGGACTGAATTGTTTATCATACCGTAGGGACAGCCCTTGCGGCTGTCCGACAAAGCCTCCCTCTGACGAGGGAGG
>DAVZHW010000067.1:0-7540 GCA_052273625.1 Candidatus Fimenecus sp.
ATAGCATACATATCATTTGTTCACCATCAATTGCTTACGCAAATTCGGCAAACCGCCATTAATCTCCCACCTAAGAGGTAGGAGTCTTCTGGCTAAAAAGATAAAACCCTATGCCACTACTACCACCCGTAATTAAAATATTTTTATTCTGAAACATATTCAAAGTCGACATTTCTTTTACCACTACTTGTGTGTGAATAACAGGAGTGCCCTTCATAATATATCTTGCTGTGCGTTTTATAAAATCTATCCAATTCATTTTTTATCTCCAAACAATCTCATTCTAATTCTTGACAAACAATGTTGCATTGCATCCCTTTCCACGATAAAAGATTTAGCTGTAAACATAAGTACAACAGCCGCAACTACCTGTACTACAAAAATAAACCATTCTACATAACTAAAAGCTTCTACATACATATGCTCCTCTATGAAAAAGGTAGCTATTGCCGAAAATGATAAACACCAAAACATACTCTTATAAGCACTTATATGGCTTTCTCGTAAAAGTATTTTATGCACAAAATAAGGTATTTCCACATCTCGAAAAACATTTGAGGCTATCACAGCGATCAACACACCAACAATGCCATATTCAGCAGTCAACCCCCACCCCAATACTAGCAATATCATAACTTGAAGCGTTATTTGCACTCGTTGCTCTCGGTATAATCCTGCCGCTAGTGTCAACATTACCTGAGGTGTTTTCAAATTATATAATAGACCACTGACCACAAACACCCCTGCAATCACTGGCACATTATAGTCAATATCCGTGACTCCATCTGTATACAGACGAATAAAAGGTTGTATTGTAACAAATGTCACGGTAAAGACTATACCAATCAAATTATAGTACACAAATTCAAACTCACTGTAAACTCTCTGCAAAGTATCTATTTCTCTTTTGGCGATAATTTCCCCAAAACCTGCTTCCAAGCCGTTCATGAAAATACCTAAAATACCATTTACCCCTGTTAGCACCATATTATACACGACGTATACACTAACCAGCTTTAGATCCTTTGTCAAAAGTGTCAGCAACACTATAGGCGTTGCTGTCTGCACCGCATTCAAAAACTGCAGATAAAACACATCCCAGCGTTTTTCCAATGCTGTATAATTAGGTGTCTCGCTGCTATAGTTTATCATCGCATAATGCCGACCAGCATACCATCGTATTAGACAAGCCTTGCCTAAAATGACCATTACTAATATAGCTCTCAGCACTACTATATCAATCTGCTGACGAGCTAGGATAACAATTATGGCAGTTTTAGAAATCGTCTCCACACAACTTGCCAAGGAAATTACATACAATCTTTGATCCGCAACAAACAAAGTTGCATACTTCGCCATGACGAAAAAATTCAGAACTCCATCAGCTCCCAAAATAATAACCAATAACGCCACTTGCCAAGGACTTTTATCCGTCACTGTTATCATTAAAGGATATATTGATGCTAGTATCAACACAAGTATAGAAAAAAATACTCCAGTTTTGTAATAAAGGCCCTTTGCTGCTGTTACTATGTTGCTGATTGCTGACACATTCCTATCCGCCAATGGCTTATATAGTGAAAAAATCACAGCCCCTCCCAAACCAGCTTCTACAATATTAAAATAGGAAACAAACTGCACAATAGATGACACCAGTCCATTTATCTCAGAGCCATAATATATAAGCATAATCCTCGGCACGATAATACCATACAACATATTCACTGACTGTAATACCGCCGAAGCCACCATATTATGTATAAATACCTTTGTCCTGCTCATGCCTCAATTGACTCCCGCAAATTCTTCAATGAAGTCTCTCTCGCCTTAGTTACAATGTTATTTACGCGTTCCCAATCAATTTTGCCCTTTATATCTGGCCCTGTAGACAAAGCTCTTCCCTTTAGTTCCGTCATATCAAGTAAATCAGTAATCCTTGAACCAACATTGTCTGGAACACTAACTACAAACTGTTTATTAAAAATAATCGAAAACGCTGTGGCATGAAAGGAGCCTGTTACTACATAATCGGCGTAATACATATAGGATAGAAATTCCTCTGGTGAAAAATCCATACGACAATTTCCAACATTCAATTTTGGATGTCGATAAGATTTATAATAGACAATATTTACCAAGTCTAGACAGTTTTTTTCAGCTATGTTTTTGGCGTAGCTTACGCCTATTTCATCACACATATAAGCAAGTATATATTTTTTTCCCGTTGGCCTAGCAGACATTATTTGTACCCACTCGCTTGCTGATAACAAAAACACAGGATCAACATCATTTATTGCATTATTGCCCGTTATTTTTTTTACTAGCTCAACACCCGTCTTTTCCTGCACTGAAATATGTCCAAATTCTATCAAATTTGCCTTATACCAATATATTTTCTGTGTTGGTATCTCTCCTAACCCAAAACTGGCTGCATAAGAAAGTTTTTTCCTTCTATCGGAAACAAAATCCAAAAAATAGGTTCCATCTGATGCTGTCAGCTTATAATTCCATACTTGATCACTACCAGTAATAAGCTTATCATATTGTTCAGCAATCATACCAAGGTCTTCTTTAGCTACTGGAGATGAAATTATCATGTAATTTTTTCTAAATTCCTCAAAAACTTGCTTTTTACGTTTTCTCTCTCTATAACTTAATATTGATTTAATTGTCTGTATAACAGATGTTTTTAATATTACGTCATAATTCTGTGATATTATCCTCGCATCATAGTCCAAAATCTCACAGCTGTATTTCATCCATATAATTGCCCTTTGCAGTGCTACAGCTTGTAAAACAGCACCATAATTATCTGCCCGATGGAATGTAATGATACCTATTTTCTTCCTACGCAACCTCTTCTTAATTTTTTTCATTATTTCCTTATGATTCAATTTTCCACTTATGGCCATTCCTATTCTTTTGTTTACATAAGCACACTGTTTATCCATAGCCACGACTAATAATATGGTCAATATTAAAAAAATAGAACCATATTTAAGCGAACTTAGAAGCAAACCATCTCCCCAAAATAAATTGATTATAATTCCGATTATTACACAACAGCATCCTGCACAACAATTTCTATATATCGTACATTGACGATCTAAGATTTCTATTTTAGGATCAATCCGCTCAGCCTTTATTTTCCTATCATAACCTGGAGCAGATATATATGTATTATCGCAAATACACATCAATCCTTCAACAATAATTGAACCTACTCTGCCAATAATTAATCCAAAGAAGTAACTTACAAACGCATCTTGCAATACATCCCCCTCAAGTAGGACAATATGTGCATATCGTTGCAATAATATAGCAAAAATATAACCTGGTATAAGATTAATGGCTAATTGGTATTTTGATATTGAATTTAGCAAATTTTCCATTTTACTACACTTTCTACTTCATACATCTCAATGATAAAAATCTTATTTTTTATTTCATGACCATGAGTATACTATTTTTATTCATGACAAAAATAATCGTTCTTAATACTCCATAATCATTCTAAGGAATCTATGATAGATTCTAGTTTTATTATATTTTTCTGCCAATCTAAAACTTGAATGTCATGATAGCCATTACCTGCCAGCTCAATTCGTTTATCATCATGCTCTATCAAATAAGATACATTATCAACTTAATCCCTGTACATCCTTAGGTGCAGATAGTAGTACATTTCTTCCCGAAATCATATATTCATGCAATCCGCCATAATCACTAGAGACATACGCACATCCACAAGCCATAGCTTCTGCACCAGTCAAACCAAATCCTTCCTTGATTGCTGGATACATATATATAGCTGCTTCATTGTATATATGATTTAATTCTTGTTGATTTGCAGCATGAATATATTTTATCCATTTAGGAATATCCTTCGAACGTGACGATGGTCCAAACAAAGTTGCTTGTAAATTGGGATATTTTTCTTTTAGTTTCTTTGTGCCTATTGCAGTAGCTACAACAACATCTCCATCAGGTACAGTATCGTCATTTATTCCAAGTATACATTTTAGACTAACCTGGTGTTGCAAATTATACCATTTCTTTGTTTTACAAACATAATATTTACATACTGCATATTTTAATTTTTTGGGAATAATTCTGTATTTTCGTTCTATCTTTTTACAATCTATCATAGTTATTTCATAATCATCTTTAGACATCCTATTAGCATATTCATACACCATTTTATGTCCACCTGATATTTTTTGATAAAAAGGTAAAATAAATGTTATCTTTTTTCATTTTGATGTCCCCTACAAATCAAACAAATAATTATTATTCATAAATAAATCAACATTATCAATCAAAACTGGTGCGTATAAATCCAATCTTCCCATCGTCAATGCTAGAATACTAGCTATTACTAATAATAAAATTTTTACTCTGTAAGATGAATTGTCTATAACTAACACTGTAGACATATATATTATCAGCATACAATTTCTTGGAAATCTAATAGCTAGATCAGAAAAAATAGGATATAGTGGTGCCAAACAAAAATTATACATAATAAATCTTTTTGCTTTAAGTATGTAATTCTTATTAAAACACATACCTAATTGATGTGTTTTTGCCTGTAAGTATATTAAAAAATGCATATAAATATACAAAGACATTAAAAATAAATAACAAGTAAAATGCTTTCTAATCACAGTTTTTTCAGTATAAAATGCATAATGACGCAGACTTGAGTCCATATTTGTAAACAATAATTTTATAAGCATATAATTCGATTGGATATAGTCAGCATACAACGGCATTAATACGCCAACACCTATGAAACAATAAACAATATATTTGAACTTAGTATCCAATGCAATATCAAATACAAAAAAGCACAATAAAAGCAGTGCTGAACTATGAAAAGTTGCAGCTAAAAGCATTAATGAAATCCAAATAACACTTCTCTTAAATAAAGCATTACATTGAAGAGAATACACAAAAAAAGCAACAAAAAGAACACATTCCAGCATATAGTTTCTCAGCTGTATAGCATCCATTACATATGGATATAACATATATAAACTTATGAGCATTATCGGATTTTTACATTTTTTACAGGCAATAAAGAAAATTATCAACAGCCCCAGCGCATATAGAAAAAATCTATATTCTATAAAATGTAATCCCAAATTATTAAATAAATAAGATAAAACAGTATAACCAAAATCCCTACTATATTCACTGTCAATTGCAATTTCATAACCACCGAATATATTGCGAAAATCAAAGTTTACAGCACCATAAAAAAACCTTTCATACATACTATAATCTGGCAATCCATAAGAAAAACCTACCAGTAACAATAGCAACATATATATCCCGAATAAAACATATTTGCTATTAAAAAATTCCCATTTTACGGAATATATTGAAATGAACAATACTATCAAAACACAAATATACCCCATTTGATATACTTCTCCTAACTTTTAGTATAATTTTCTAGCCATCCGGTAAAGGTATATTCCCTTTTTATTTCATCATCCACAGGTAATACATCAGAAAATACAAATTCACGAAAAGATTCAATATCATCATGATTTATGATAAATACATTCTGTTTATTGTAAAAATTTTCCGTCTTTATGCTGATATAATTTGTTACTAATTTCTTATCATATATCATGGCTTCTATAGGTCGCCAAGTTAAGCCATTCTGACCAGGCTGGACTAAATCTACAATAATTCTTGATTTTTTTATAAAGCTAACTACTTTTTCATATGACATAAATCCTGACAACATATTCATATCAACGAAATAATCACTGTATATTTTCCAAATACCTGCATCGTCATAAATTAAAAACAAACACTTTATACCCAATCTATTTACTTCATTCTTCAAATCCATTAAAGTTTCTAATCTTCCCTTATCACGTCCAATAAACAACATATCATACTCATCATTTTTTATTTTTGAAACAAACCATGGTATAAACTGTTTCTTATAATTTAATCCGTACTTTTTGCAATCATTTTTATCAGATGAATATATCTTGACATTATATTTTTTTGAAAGTAAATAAATATTAAAAAACACATAATTTGATTTTGGTATTTTACTGATTGTATTCCATAGCTGATAAACAACAGGACTATTCGTATATTGTCTTATCCATTTAGTTAATTTATCAGAATATTTCATTTCATTAATAACAATTAAATCATATTCTTTTAAATTTATTTCTTTAAAAACTATTGAAAAAATTAGTCTATCCAAGGATAACCACAAACATATAATACACAATCGACGAATAACACTATACCTACCAAAAATCTCAATACATTTAACATTGGTGTTAGGAACCGAGTATAAAATTTCATCGTACATTCTTACAACAGGAATGTAACTTATTACTAATATGTTCTTCATTCAAACCATACCCTAAAAGCTAAATTCTTTTTAGCAAACCTTTTATATCAGCTTCAGATATATACTTATCATTCCAAAAATCAATATCCACTAAATATTCACATATATACCTTTCTAATCTACTTTCATTAAAGTTTACATACGTTGCCCTACCAAGAACATCTATATTTTTTCCTAAAATCATAGCCTCTAACCCCACGGTAGAATTGATAGTAACAACCTCACTTGCATTATTTAAAATCGAAAAAACATTGTCATTTACAACAAAAAAATTATTTTTTTGTCTTAGCTTTTTCAAAGCGCTTAATATGTAGGTATCTGACTCTTGTGGGTGAGGTTTCACAACAAGTATTTTCCCCTCATTTTCAGCTTTTCTTATTGTGTATTCCAATGCTTCAAATACACTAATATCACTATTAACCATTACCTGTGTATCATAAGTCACTTGCATTGGGAAAAAAATATATTCATTGCTTGTATAATCAAATTCATCAAAATCAAAATGCCCAAATAAATTTATGACCGCATTATAAATCTTTTTTTTAACATACTGTTTATCATAACCTAAATTGCTATAACGAATCATTCCCCACAAATCTTGTATATTTTTTACAGATAAGTCAGAATATTTACTTCTTCGTTGCGGTATATAATTTGTTTTTCTTTTTTGCAGCAAATAGCTACTTTTCCACTTCAAATATTCTTCATGGCAATCTGGCAATAAATCCAAAATTTCAGGATTTACATATAACTCAGAATGTGCATTTGTACCAAATCTATCAACAAAAATTTTCCCTGGTATATTTGCTATTTCAAAGAATAATGTCGGCAAATTATATTTTTTTGCTATGTCAGATACTGCCTTTTGTTCTACATTTTCACCGTTAAAAATAAAAATAGCATATACATTATTATGTTCTACAATATCTATTGCTAATTTTTGTGCACTATAATAAAGATTGATACATGATTCCAAAGATAGTCTACCGGTATATACTTCGTAGAATTTTAAGTCTTTATCATTCATATTACATTTGTCGCATTTTGTTGGCATATATGCTTCTATTTGATTACTTTGCAGAAATTTGAGAGCAGAATATTGTAAGACAATAACTATCATTTTTATATTTAACATCAATAAAGCATTCC
>DAVZHW010000068.1:0-7288 GCA_052273625.1 Candidatus Fimenecus sp.
GGCGGGAGCAAGCCACCCGCCCTACCGTGTGGAATATCAAATTCAATTCGTGCTTTCGCCCCATCTTTGAGGGGGCTGTCATTTTTTTCATAACAAAAAAATGACTGAGGGAGTTTTACGAAATCATATAAAATCAACCTTACAATCCCTTCGCCTCACGTTCGTTCGGCACCTCCCTTTACACAAGGGAGGCTGAAAATGCCTTCTCCACACTTTACACTTCACACTCCATACTCCACTCTTAATTTGCCTCGCCACACACTATTTACATTCAATTAAAATCTTCGGGGGTTTTGCCCAAGGCGGCAATGGGGTCTGCATACGCTCCGTTTATACGCACCTCAAAATGCAAATGCACTCCGTCCGCCGACTCAATCGGAATTACCGAGAGATTGCCGACCTTATCATTGATTTTTACCGTGTCGCCCTCGTTTACGGTGCTGCCCTTACCGAGTCCGCAATATCGGGCAACCATACCCTCGCCGTGGTCAATTTCGACAACAGTCCCCCAAAGAGCATCGTCTTTAACGGACAGAACTATTCCGTTGTTGACGGCTTTTACGGGATCGCCTGTCGCACCGGGAAAATCAATTCCGTTATGAACTCGCCAATCCTCCATCGTCTTTGAATACACAAGCTCGGAGAGTGAGGCGTGCTTCGATACGGCGTTTCCGAGAGGCAATGAAAAGCTCTCGGCTCTCGTGACCGTCGCAACTGCCGACTGCGGCTCTGTTTCCGGCTCATAACGGGTGTCGGGAACATCGTCTTTCACCTCGTTGACCTGCTCGTCGGGAATTTTCGGCTGTTCATCAATGCTCGGCATTGTAATTTCAAGCGGAACGGTTATGTCCTCGGGCGTGTTTGCATCCTTTACCGTTCGATAGGTTGAAACATAGGAAACGGCACCCGCTATGGCAAGGCAGACGGTTATAATCGAATAAAAGGCAAGGCGCTGTCTTTGTTTTTTAGTAAGTGAAATATCAGTTTTCATATAAAAACACCTCCGATATGAGTGTTCCCATATTTTTCCGAATATATGCAAATGTATAAAAATGACAAAAAGACTTATTTTTATACTGTTCGAAATATGTCGAAGGTTTTTGAAATAAAAAATGCCCTCTTACAAAGAGAGCGTGATAAATTATTCTTAAAAAAGGAAAATGACCGATTGCTCGGTCATTTCCCTTCAATTTAGGGTTGTTTGAGGAGGGGGTATAAATACTCTGACGGGTTGCGGCCCCCGTTCAAAGTACACTCATATAATAACGGCAATTTATGAATTGAAAATGAACAAACAATTAAAATACCGCAAATAATTTATTAACTTGTATAATTTTTCGTAAAATACACACCTTTTCTTGCGAACAAATGTTTGACAAACAAGAACATTTGTGCTAATATGATTACAAGAATAAATTTGCGAATTTATAAGGAGGTTTTTATGGCATCCATAAATCAAAAGCAAAAGCAGATATATGAATATCTTATGGAACGCTCGCAGGTGAGTAAGGTTCCTCCCACGGTGCGTGAAATTGCCGCTGCTGTCGGGTTGAAATCGCCCTCGTCGGTGCAGGCTAACCTTGACGCTCTCGAAAAAGCAGGTCTTATAGAAAGGGATCCGATGCTCAAGCGTTCCGTGCGTGTTTGTAACGAACCGCAGAATGATTACACCCAAGTTCCGCTTGTGGGTACAGTTACCGCAGGTACGCCGATTTTGGCTGTTGAGCAGATTGAGGGCTATGTTCCGTATATCGGCAGAAGCTCGAATGACAAGCCGCTTTTCGCTCTTAAAATCAAGGGCGAAAGTATGATAAACGCAGGCATTTTGAACGGAGATATTGTAATCGTTGAGAAAACTCCCTCGGCACAGAACGGCGAAATGGTTGTCGCTCTTATTGATGACGAGGCAACGGTTAAAACATTTTATAAGGAGAACGGTCATTTCCGTCTTCAGCCGCAAAATGATGCGTATGAGCCGATAATCGTTAATGAGGTTGTTATTCTCGGCAAGGTAGTCGGTATTATCAGAAATTATTAAAAACAGAAAATAAAAAATTAAGCACATTCACTCTGAAAAAGAATGAATGTGCTTTTGTGTTTTCGGGATTATTCCTTATCTCTGTTTGCACACTCGGCACAACAGCCTGTGCAACCGCCAAACTCCTTTTTGCCCTCCTCGGTATCTCTGTAATACTGAGTGTGGGTTTCTCTGTGCTTCCTTGAATTCCAAATTCTCTCTGCCTCGGGCGCCCAAGCGGTTGCGAAGTCAACGCACTTGTCGCAAAGCTCGTCAACAGGCTCTGCGTGAAGCAAATCCGAAGAATGAGCGCCGCTTTCCTTGACCATCCTGCGAAGTGCTTCGGGATTTTCAAGCATCGGGCAGGGACGCAAATGGTTGTCGTTGAACGGCTGATTTTTGTAATACTGAGTAAACAACGGAGATTTAAGAGCCTCCATAAGCGTATGCGTTCTGATGTTTGTATCGGAATAGTGGATGAATACGCAAGGCTCGATGTCGCCTGCGGAGTTGATATGGAAATAGTTTCTTCCGCCTGCGATACAACCGCCTACATACTCTGCGTCGTTCTGGAAGTCCATAACGAATATCGGCTTGCCCGTCTTTGAATTTCTGACCTTGCGAAGCCAATTATACATATATTCACGCTGTTCGGGTGTGGGGATAAGCTCCTTATCCGCATCGTGACCGACAGGCATATAGTTGAACATAAGGGAATACTTTGCGCCCTTTTCGATAATCATATCAAAGAATTCGTCGGATGTAACGAACTCGATATTCTTTCTTGTGTAGCAAATGGAAACGCCGAAAAGACACTTGTTCTCCTTGAGCAGATCCATAGCCTCGATTGTGCGCTTGTATGCACCGTCGCCTCTGCGCCAGTCATTAGACTCCTCGGTTCCCTCAAGGCTCAACGCAAGAGCGACATTTCCGACCTCTTTAAGATCGTCGCAGAACTTTTGGTCAACCAATGTGGCGTTTGTGTAAATTACAAAGCCTGCGTCCTGATTGTTCCTTGCAAGCTCGATAATATCGTTTTTACGGATAAGCGGCTCGCCGCCCGTGAGCATATAGAAATGTGTACCCATTTCCTTGCCCTGAGTAACGATTGACTGCATTTCCTCGTTTGTAAGGCTCTGCTTATAACCGTATTCGGCAGCCCAACAGCCTTTACATTTAAGGTTGCAAGCGCTTGTCGGGTCAAAAAGTATGATGAACGGGATATTGCAATGATATTTTTCACGGTTTGCTCGAACAGCCTTTGTGCCGTAAAGAGCTGCGTCAACACCGAGAGCCATCGCCATTTCTTCAACGATATTTCTGTCAATATCGTTCAAAAGGCCTAAAACATACCGGCGCCAAATGTTGTCCTTATCGGCAGCCGCTTGTTTGAAAGCGTCGAAATTCCGATTGGGGAAAACGCCCTTAAAAAGTGAACTTCCACGATTAGCAAGCTTGATAAGGTTTGCGTCGGGATCCTTGTCAATATACTTCAAAATCTGTTCAAGAGTTTTGCGTATAGCAGCTTTTTGAATTGCATGTGATTGTGCCATATTTATGCATCTCCCATTCTTGTTTGATAATATAATAACATACTTCAAATATAAAGTAAATGAACAATGTTTTAACTTTAGGAGCGAAATGTGCAATTTTTCAAGAAACTGTGGAAATTCTTATATCAATGTGATAAAATAATTTTTAATATCCTAATCAAAGGAGTGTAAGTATGAAATTTTTGACCGATTATACAGCGGTTACATTTACGGGTATAGACAAGGCGTTTAATGTTTATTCGACTTTTGTTGAGTTTACTATACCGTTTGTAAATATTGATGTTAGCATTAAATTTTACGGCTTGATTATCGCTTTCGGCTTTTTGCTTGCCGTACTTTTCGGCGGAAGAATGGCTTATAAGTGGAAAATCGACTTAAACAAAATGCTTGACGTTTTGCTCTACGGTACTATCGGCGGAATTGTCGGCGCAAGATTATATTATGTACTTTTCGAGTGGGATTATTACAGCCACCACCTCTCTGAAATTCCGAAAATATGGAACGGCGGACTTGCGATTTACGGCGGACTTATCGGTGCGATACTTGTTGCATATTTTACCTGCCGTAAGATTGATTTGAACTTCCTTAAATTGCTTGATATGTGCGGTATGAGCTTCCTTATCGGACAGGGAATAGGCAGATGGGGTAACTTTGCAAATCAGGAGGCTTTCGGAACGAATACGAGTATGCCGTGGGGTATGTACAGCTCAAAGGTTGCGGATTACCTTAACGCCAATAAATCCTTGTTTGCGGAAAAAGGTATTACCGTTGACCCGAATTTGCCCGTCCATCCGACATTTCTTTATGAGTCGCTTTGGTGTATAATCGGCTTTTTCGTTATCTATTATATATGCAGAAAGCATTATAAATTTGCCGGACAGCTCATACTTTGCTACGGCGTTATTTACGGTGCGGAGAGGGCTGTTGTCGAGGGCTTTAGAACAGACAGTTTATATATTCCGGGTACGGCAATCAGAATTTCGCAGTTGCTTTCGGCTGTAATTGCGGTGCTTTGCCTTGCAATTCTCATAGCAAAGCTTGTCGAGCTTAAAAAGTATCCCAAGCCCTATGACCCCGTCGAGGTTTTACCTGCGGAGCTTGACTATGTGGTAAAATCAAAGAAAAAGGACGAGGAAAAGGCAAAGGCTAAAAATATAGTCAAAACTCAGAAGAAGAAAAAGAAGCAAGCGGAAAAAGACTTAAAGGGCGGTAAATAAAATGGCTAAAATAATTGACGGTAAAGTTGTTTCACAGTTCGTAAAAGACGAGGTTAAAAAAGAGGTTTCGGCTCTCGGAGAAAAGGGCGTTTCGGTTGGACTTGCGGTTATTATCGTGGGCAATGACCCTGCCTCGAGAACCTATGTAAACAACAAGAAAAAGGCTTGTGAGGCAACGGGAATTATCTCCGAGGAGTACGCCTTGCCGGAAGATACGACAATGGAGGAATTACTCGCTCTTATTAAAGAGTTGAACGCTAAGAAAAGCATTAACGGTATTCTCTGCCAGCTTCCGCTTCCGAAGCACCTTGACGAAAAGGTTGTAATTGAAAATATCGACCCGATTAAGGATGTTGACGCTTTCCACGCTGTAAACACAGGTCATATTATGATTGGCGACTACTCATTTTTACCCTGTACACCGGCAGGCATAATGGAAATGCTCAAATACTATAATATTGAAATCGAGGGCAAGGAATGTGTTGTAATCGGAAGAAGCAACATTGTCGGCAAGCCTATGGCAATGCTTCTTTTGCAGAAAAACGGCACTGTTACTGTTTGCCATTCGAGAACAAAAAATCTTAAAGAGGTAACCTCCCGTGCAGATATTTTGGTTGCGGCTGTCGGTATTCCTTATTTTGTAACAGCCGATATGGTCAAGGACGGTGCGGTTGTAATCGACGTCGGAATGGACAGAAACAAGGAGGGCAAGCTCTGCGGAGACGTTGACTTTGCGGAGGTTGAGAAAAAGGCCTCTTATATCACACCTGTTCCCGGCGGAGTAGGACCTATGACCATTGCAACGCTTATGAAAAATACTGTTACGGCGGCTAAAATACAGAATAATATACCGATTGAATAAAAAATAATAGATTTTTGTTGACTGTAAGACGGCAATGATTTATTATTAAGATATTATTTTTTAGGGGTGATTTTAATGGGAAATGACACAAAAAAGTATATGAGCTTCAAGGAAGTTGCGGCGTATTCGCTCGGTCTGTTCGGCTTTCAGGCGATAGTCGGTCTTTTGAACTCGTATCAGGCAGAATTTGACGCATCAATCCTCGGCGCAGACATTGCAATTGTCGGAATACTTATTCTTGTGGCAAAGATTATTTCCGCCGCAGCCGATCCTGTTGTCGGAAGCTTGGTTGACCGTTCAAGGTCAAAGCTCGGCAAATTCAAGTCAATGATCGTCTATTCGCTTGTACCCTTGTTTGTGTTTACGGCGGTCGTGTTTGTAAAGGTTCCGTTTAAGGGCTTCGGACTGTATGCGTGGATATTTATTACATATCTTATCTGGAGTATCGCAATGACAATGGGCGACGTTCCCTCGCAGGGTATCGCCTCCGCACTCACTCCCGACCCGACGGAGAGAACAAACGTTGTTTCAATATCAAATACCTTTAAGCAGATAGGCTTTTCGGCTTGCGTCGTTATCGTGCCGATTGTCTGCCTTATAATAAAGGGCGGCTCAAGAGTTATCGTCGCAAAGGGCGAAACCGATACCCCGATGATAGCGTCGGAATATCTCGGAACGGCTGTTTTGACGGCAATTCTCGGCTGTGTGCTTTTTGCACTTATTCCGATTGTCAACAAGGAACGTGTCAAGGTCGAAAGCAACGAAAAGACAACCGCTAAGGATATGCTTTCGGCTCTTAAAAACAACAAACCGCTTATGCTTGTAATCGTCTCCTATTTCCTCGGCTTCGGCAGACAGATGGCAATGGGTATTCAGGTGCAGGCGGCAAACGTATTGTTAGGCTCGCAAAATCTTGTTGCGGTGCTCGGTATCGTAACGGCGGTAGGCTCAATGATTTCAATGGCTCTTTGCCCCGTTCTTATCAAAAAGCTCAACGAAAAAAGAGCATATATTTTGCTCTCGGTTTACGGCTTTGCGGCTTCGATATTCTCGTTTGTAATCGGTCATTTTTGGTTTAGAAGTCCTGAAAATACGGTTCTTACCGTTTTGTTCTATATTTCGCTTTTCCTTATCGGACTTCAGTTCGGTGCGGTTACGCTTATGCCGATGATTATGACCGCAGATGCCGTTGACTACTATGAGTACGAAACAGGCAAGAGAATGGAGGGTGCGGCTTATTCGATCCTCACTCTTACAATTAAGGTATGCTTGGCTCTCGGTACGGCACTCGGTCTTGTGTTCGTTCAGCTTTCGGGTTATGCCGATACGCTTGCACAGATTAACGAGGGTACGGCAACGGGCTTTACCGCAGCTACAAAGGATATGATTTTCTTTGCATACACGGCAGCACCGGGTATACTTGCGCTTCTCTCGATTATTCCGATGTTCAAATACGACCTTGTGGGCGAGAAAAAGCAGAAAATTTCACAGGCTCTTCAGCAACGCAGAAGCACAAAGGAAGAGGCTTAAACGGCTTTATAACGGTTTTACGGAGGTGTTTGGCTGAGTGTTCATAAGGAAGTGTTGGTTTCTCACATAAAAATCCATTATGCTTTTGCCAAAAAGCCTCGCAAGGCGA
>DAVZHW010000069.1:0-7284 GCA_052273625.1 Candidatus Fimenecus sp.
CATCTTCCATCTGCACCAGTTCCACACGACAGCCCACAGGGTAGGCTTTGCGTACACGCTCGACTGTTTCTTTATTCGGAAATCTCATGCTTGGTACCTCCTTTGAAAGCACTGCTGCCGGAAAGGTTGCGGAGCAGGATTTTTCGCTCGGTCTTGTATTCGTTTCCGATAAAGCCGAGGCGGAGGAGAAAACAGCGGAATGCGTATTTCTCGTTGTCCACCGCTTTTTCCGTGGCGCTGATGCGTTTCTGATTTTTACTCATTTCGCAAAGGGCTGCAATGAAATGGCTGTAAGCCTTGACCTCGTCTGCATCCAGTCCCTCTCCAAACCAAGGGAAGGAAACCCTGTCCTCGCCGATTTCGATTGGTGTTGCGGGAATGCCCAAGGCTTTCTTTATAAGACCCCCCTTGGCATCCAGAAGGTTTGTAAGGTTACCGACCGCAACCTTATCAAGGGGAATCGCCACCGTAAGCTCCACCGTTTCACCCTGTGGCTCGGCAGAAGGTTCTTCGGATAATTCCTCGGCTCTTTTTTCAAGCCAAGTCTCCGCCATTTCTGCGGGAGCTGCGACAAAGCCTTTGTCAGCAAGACCTTCAAGCAACTGCTCGATTTCCTCGCTGTCGGCTCTGTCATCAAACTCCACCGTGCCGTCCTTTGTAACCGTGAAATAATCCACCTCGTAGTTCATGCTTGGCATCCCCATGTATTTTGCTTTTACACCCAGGATTTCAGCCATTGCCGTAACCAGTGCCTTCCGGTCACTTCCTGTTACATGAAATTCAATTCTCATTGTGAGTACCTCCTTTAATTTTCGGTACTACATATATCACTCTAAAGGCTCAAAATAGCAAGTAATATGTGCAAAATACAAGGGAGAAAGTTTGTAGATTTACACCCCTTCATTTTGTGTATAGTACACGATGCCTGTCAGCACATAGACCACATTGGGCAGTGCCACGCCGTTGCCCCACATCTTATACTCCGCCGAATCAGAGTGAGGGTTCTGCAGCCACTTGAAGATTTGTTTCCGTGTCTTTGGTTTGCTTGATGTTCCCACAATCTTACGATGTGTTTCAAAGATTTCTGCCCACCGTGTGAGTTCCTCTTCAGAAGGAAGTTTCTCACCAAGGTCAGCGCACCACCAATCCGGAAATCCCTGGAGCCTTGCACACTCCGTAGGAGTAAGTCTGCGGACAATGTATTCCAGATCCGAATCTGTGTCATTGACAAGCGGAGGGTCTTTGTAATCCGTTGCTACTAAAGTATTGGCAAGTTCCTCTTCCGCAGAAGTAAAGAACGATGCCTTACTGCTTGAGTAGGTGGGAACGGCAACCGCATCGGGTCCCGTGGCTTTCAGTGTAGAATTGACACCCTCATCACTGATTCCCATATTCCTTGCAAAGTTCTGACCGCAGTTATAACTTTCACGGTCGATAGCGTAAACAACGGCGTGGCGGTCAACGGTATTTAAGGTGTACATGACATCACTTTCCGCATAACCGTTGCCGTGGTGGGAAGGACGGGAGCCGTTGCCTTCCACGATGGCAATGCCACCCTGGTTGCAGGTAGGATTGCCACCGTTTCCATCAAGGGTACGGGAAGTATCTGCTTTATAAAAACCGCTGTTGGGGTTTGCCGATTTCATGGCATTGCTGTCCTTGGAGCATACACCAAAAGCGGTCGGCTCTACCACAAACGGCTGATTGTTTCCGCCTGTGCCATAAGTAGCCGCCACGGTCTGTGCCACTTCAAGGGGTCCCACATAGCGGGTATCCTGGGAGTGATTTTCATAAACGGTTGCAGGGACAACTCCTGCTCGGAGCGTTGGAGATTTTTCCGCCTCATAGCCGATGCCACGGCTGTCGGCAGAATGTTCCGTGCAAAATCCCGCAGACTCCATTACACAAGGCGGATGGTGTGCCTCGGCACGGAGGGTGCAGGTAACATCGTCGGTGACATCCATACGGTTTCCACCCTGGTCATTTAAGACGATGCCTGTCGCAGGAGTGCTTTCTTCAGAAGTTCCGGCAATTCTTTTCCACGGGCATCGGCTCGCCTCAAGATTCCCAAACAAGCCTTCTGACTCAAATAATATTTTTCCGGCACACCCACCATTAAAATCTGCGACAAGATAGATACGTCTTCTTCTCTGGGGAACTCCCCAATACTGCGCGTCAACGCATCTCCATGCGATACTGAAACCGTATCCCAACAGTTCTCCTGCTCCTGTCCATTTTCCTTTTGTAGGACAAGGCACAGCATATTCGCCTTTGACGGATGCGACTGCTTCGAGGACGGCTTTGAAGTCTTCTCCTGCGTTTGAGGAGAAGGCGCCGGGGACATTTTCCCACACGATGTATCTTGGATATTCGCCATTGGTTTTACACCTCATTTCTTTTACGATTCGGATTGCTTCGTAGAACAGGCAGGAGCGTTCTCCATCCAGACCGCTACGCTTTCCCGCCACGCTCATATCCTGGCAGGGACTGCCGAAGGTGATGATGTCCACCGGGTTAATCTCCGCACCGTTGATGGTGGAGATGTCACCGAGGTGTTTCATCTGTGGGATACGCTTGCTTGTTACACGAATAGGAAAAGGCTCAACTTCCGATGCCCACAAAGGGGTAATACCGGAAATCAAGCCTCCCAGAGGAAATCCCCCGGAGCCGTCAAAGAGGCTGCCGAGGGTCATAGGTTTTTTATTCATCTGCACCAACCTCCTTCACAAGGTCGGCATACGGTATCTGCACACCGTTACGGATAACAAAGACACCGTCTGCATCACCTGTATCTTCCACATATCTGCGGAGGATGACCGATGCGTACTTTTCATCCAGTTCCATCGTATGGCAGATGCGATTGGTTCTTTCACAAGCCATCAGCGTAGAACCACTGCCACCAAAGGTGTCGACCACGATGGAATTCTCACGGCTTGAGTTTCCAATCGGGTAGGCAAGCAGGTCAAGTGGCTTGGAAGTCGGATGGTTTTTATTTTTCTTCGGCTTATCGAAGTTCCAGATGGTGGTCTGACTTCTGCCTGCGTTTTTGCTCCAGTAGTGCTTGCCGTTCTGAAGGAAACCGTAAAGCACGGGTTCGTGCTGCCACTGATAATCACTTCTGCCAAGCACCAGGGAGTTTTTCACCCAAATGCAGCAGCCGGAAAGATGAAAGCCTGCATCGATAAATGCCTTACGGAAATTCAAGCCTTCCGTATCAGCATGGAACACATAGGCAGCACCGCCTTTTTCCAGGTGGGCAGCCATATTCTGAAATGCCGAAAGCAAAAATTCATAAAACTTCTCGCTTGCCATCTTATCGTTTTTGATGGACAGACCATCGGAACTTTCAAAGGCTACATTATACGGAGGGTCGGTCAGCACAAGGTTGGCTTTCTTACCATCCATAAGTGTTGCAACGTCATCGGGATTTGTGGCATCACCGCACATCAGTCTGTGTCTGCCTACCGTCCACACATCACCACGTTCCACAAAGGCAGCCTTTTCCAAGGCATCGCTTAAATCAAAATCGTCCTCTTCCACATCAGACTTATCATCTCCTGTAAAGAGGTCTGCGATTTCATCATCGTCAAAGCCTGCCAGGCCGATATCAAAATCCATGCCCTGCAAGGACTCGATTTCGATTTTTAACATCTCCTCGTCCCATCCTGCATCAAGCGCCATACGGTTGTCTGCAAGGATGTAGGCTTTCTTCTGTGCCTCGGTAAGGTAGTCCACAAAAACACAAGGCACCTCATCGATGCCTTCTTCCTTGGCAGCCATCACACGGCCGTGTCCGGCAATGATACCGTAATCCTTATCAATAATGACGGGATTGATAAAGCCGAACTCACGGAGCGAAGAACGGAGTTTCATAATCTGCTCCGGAGAATGGGTGCGGGCATTATTTACATACGGCACTAATTTTGTAATGGAAACGAGTTCCATCTGCGTTGTTGTTCTTCCCATAGCACCCTCCTTAATACAGACCCCATTCAGCGAACTTTTCAAAACCGCCGAGACTGTGAATGTACTGACGGGCAATGTCTACGATTTCCGCATAAGGCTTGCCATCAATGGTGTCATCTCCGATGGCACAGCAAAGCTGCACAGGCTCTTTGATTTTCTGTGCCTTAAGGAACGCATAGATATTTACAGACACATCCGCCTTGGATAAGTCCTTACCGTGCAGACCGCCACCTGTAACGGAATCAGCCATATCCGAACCGAGTTTACGGTTGGTAGCACCTGTATCTACATTGGTGCCGCCAGTCCAATCACCGAGAGGATTTACCTCTGTAAGAGGACACTTGATACGAAGAATGTCGGTCGGAGCATTACTCTGACAAACAATAAATCTGTTTCCGTCTGCGATGTATTTCCCGTCATACGGATACTCCTCATAAATTTCACGAGCCATTCTGGAAAGGTTCTTCTGTTCGGGTGTCAGAGGCATACCCTTGAAGATGCCGTTATCCCCGCAACGCACACCGTCCTTCTGATTATCCGACAGGTGCTTATCCTGGGAAACGATAACGATGTCCGTATCCATCACGCCTGCGATGCGATGCACGGCATTTATAATATCTGCTTTATACAAATCTGCTGTGGTTTCAATAATGGCATGGCACACACCATGACCGATTAAAATCTCCACGGCAATTTTCGGATTTTCTTCTTTTGCATAAGCCAGATCCACAATGGCTCCTGCAATTCTGTCTGCCACCTTGTCCGGATGGCACGGATTTACTTTTTCAATCATGATTAGAACCCCTTTCGTTGGTGCAATAGTCGTTCCAGGTCATCATTCGGATTGGTGCCGGAGAAGTCCACGGAACAGTTTTCTTTTACGATTTGCATGATGTTATCCCACTGCCTTGAGGCTTGGTTCATATAGTTGATGCCGATGTTGATGAACGGAGAGGTGACAGGCTTTCCGGTTGTGGGATGCTTTGATAAGAATCCCAGCTCGTTTGTCATCTCCTCGCATTGTAGCCAACGGGCAACGCACATGGCATAGCGTTCAATGGTCTGTGGGGAAACATAACCCGCACAGCCGATGGAATTGAGCCAGTTCCATGTATCTTCATAAATCTGCTTTGCCCTCAGTTCCGTACCGTCACGCTGTTTTGCACTAAGCAGTTCATTTGGCTTCGGCATCTGGATACCCTCCACATCGGGGATATCCAACATCGTAAGTTTGCGACCGCCGGGGTTGCCGTTCTGAGCCTTCTCTAAATTTGACTTCGGCTTACGACCTGCACCCGGACGTTTTCCACCACGGCCGCCTGTGTTATTCGATTTTGTTGGCACATTTCTCACCGCCTTTCTGTCTGCGGGCCTTATTACCCTTTTGATTTCGCAATTTTTTCACACGAAACCCCACGCCCGTTGCACGGGATAAAGGTCCCGGAGATTTTGACCGCCCTACCGGGGTCAGTGATTATGCCAACGGTCGCCGCTTTCTGCGTGTATCTTTGCATGACACGGCTTACAGAGAGCAATCAGATTTTCTCTTGCATGAGTTCCACCCTGTGACAACGGCAGCTTGTGATGTATCTCTTCCGTTGGTGTAAGTTTTCCTTCAGCTTGACACTTCTCACACAGAGGGTGGGCAGCCGCATAGGAATCCCTTATCCTTTTCCACGCTCTGCCGTAGCGTTTACGTACAGCGGGGTCACGGTCATAGGTTTCGTAGCGTTTGTTTTCCTGCTTTTCATGTTCCTCACAGAACCTCCCGTCCGTTAGGTTGGGACAGCCGGGGAAAGAACATGGACGCTTTGGTCTTCTTGGCACTTGTTTCACCTCCCTTGGGGCATAAGAAAAGCCCTGAAGGATTGCTCCCTCAAGGCTTTCATCATTCTGCTTTTCGCTGATTATATCATATCATAATTGCCACTGTGGTATCTTGTTGCAAAGTGTTGCAAAGTGTGCAGGCTTTATATTTTGATGGGGTTTTCCGGCATCACCACATGGTTCAGGGCACTGTTATGCCAACGGTACACCGTGGTTCTGTCGGCATGGAGTTCATCCCCAATCTGCTCCCAGGTAAGGTTATGGATGTAACGGTAACGCAAAACCATACGCTCATCGGTATTGGCAACCTCATCAATAACACTGCGTATCTGCTTTTTCAGTTCCACAAGGTTGTCGATTTCTGCGTTTATTTTATCTTCCAGTTCCATAATCTTCATAAGACTGCGTACAAAAGGTGCATCCGTATTTCTTGAAGTCTGCACACGTTCCTCCAGACAAGGGGATGCAATACTGCTCGACATTTCCCTCAGTTTCCCAAGTTCCTCAATATCCGAGTTGATTCGCTGGTCTAATCGGTATGCCTGTCCTAAATATTCCTTTACTTTCATGGTTCATCCACCTCCGCTTGTAATTTGGAGATTAAAAACTCTCCATCCACCGAGGTAAGTTCCCTATACCACGCAGAGCGGAAGAACCTCTCCACCTCGTCCTTCATAATTTTTGCTGACTCATTTCTGGGCCATTTTTTCAGTTTCTTAAGTGCTGCCCTGTAGTCCTTCACGGCTAAAAGGACGATGCTGTTTGCGAGATTTTCATAAGGGTCGGTCAATGGGCAGCACCTCTAATCCTGGCTTTTACGGAATCGATAAGCGCCGATTGAATTTTCTCCTTTTTACGAAGTGCCTTCATCACGTCCTCATCAATGGTGTCCTTTGCGATAATATGATGAATCACAACGGTATCGTTCTGCCCCTGTCTCCACAAGCGGGCGTTGGTCTGCTGATACAGTTCCAGTGACCATGTCAACCCAAACCATATAATCGTGGAGCCGCCAAACTGGATATTCAGACCGTGACCTGCACTGGCAGGATGGATAACAGCAACGGGGATTTCTCCATTGTTCCAATCCTTGATATCCTGGCTTGTTTTAATCTCTCGTACAGAAAAGCGTTTCTTGATTCTCTGCAAATCGTGGTTATACCAATATGCCACAAGCACAGGTTTTCCGTTAGCACCCTCAATCAAATCCTCAAGGGCATCCAGTTTGCGGTCATGGATGTGAATGACTTCTTTTTCTTCGTTATAGACGGCACCGTTTGCCATCTGAAGGAGTTTACCGGAAAGTGCTGCAGCATTTACGGCATCAATCTCCTCATCCTTAAGGTCGACCACCATATCCTCTTTCAAGGCTTGGTACACCGACCACTCTTTTTCCGAAAGGAAAACAGGCACTTCGTTGATGATGCATTCCGGCATTTTCAAAAAATCCGCTGATTTCATGGAAATCGAAATATCCGAAATCAGTCTGTA
>DAVZHW010000070.1:0-7216 GCA_052273625.1 Candidatus Fimenecus sp.
CGTACCGCTGCGGGCGGCGATACCCTCGCAAAGCCTGACCTCCTTTCTGATTTCACCAAGCCTTTTTGAAATATCGGAAATCTGAGTCTTGACCGCTTCTTTTTCTTCGCCGCTTACTTTACGGGAGAGGGAATAAAGCCCCTTACGCTGTTCGGTCAGCTCATTCTTCTCTGATTCCAAAGAGCCTTGATATGACAAAAGCTGCTCTGCGGTGTCAATGTGACAGCGGCAAAGCAGCCTTGCTTCTTTTGTGATAGCGTCCATCTTCATCAGGTCGTCCTTGAGAAGATAATGGAGCTTCGCATAATTCTGTTTTCTGCCTTTGGGCAGGATACCGAGCTTATAGCAGTAATGGAGATACAGCCCACGCAAGCCCCCGATTTTTCTTGCTCCAGACAAAGAGCCTTTGAGCCGATAGACTTTTATCTGCTTTTGTGGCTCTGTAAATCGGGCGAACTTTACGGCATAGGAATTTTCACGAATACGCTCCATAATTCGCTCGTTGATGTAATCCTCTCCGAGCTTATATAACCTCTTGGGGCGTTTCCAACCTCTGCCGATAATCGTCCAATATTTGCGGTTGGGGTCAAAGCTGCATTTGTAGCCCATCTCCGCCATAAGACGGTCAAAGTCTTTGAGCGTAAATGATTTTGAGATAGCCTCATCAACTGCCTGCCGTGCCACATTATCTCTGGTGGGAAACCCTTGCTTCTCCGCTTGATAGAGGGCGTATGGTTTCTTCCTGCCGTTTGGGTGTTCAATCACGGACAGGGCATATTCACGGCAAAGCTCATCGGAACGCTGACGGAGCAGACGCAGATTTGCTTTGTTGTCGTGGTAGTGCTTGCCGTCCGCAAAGGAAACGGAGTTTACGACAAAGTGATTATGCAGACAGTCCGTGTTAAGGTGGGTTGCGACAATGACTTGAAATCTGTCGCCCCACATTTTCTCGGCAAGTTTAACGCCGACCTCGTGAGCCTGTTCTGGCGTAAGCTCCCCAGACTTAAAGCTCTGAAAACCGTGATAGCAGACAATCTCACTCTCATCATTCCATTGGGCTTTGGCAATCAGCATTTCATCTCTGGCGGTTGCGATGTCGCAGTTTACGCCTGTTACAAAAAACTGCTTCTCGGTCTTGTCGCCGTTGGTGGCGTATTTCATTACATCTCCGAGAGCCTGCAAGTCAGCTTCGGTATATTTCGGATTGGCGGTCTTGTCTGGATTTTCGGCATAGTCGATTGGGTGGTCGAGCCTGCCACGCACGTCCCATATCTCGCAGACCGCCATTAGTCCGATTTTCCTTTAGGAAGCAAATATTTTTTGCGGACATCAATCTGGAACTGCTGCCACTTTTTCGCTTCCTCACGGAGCATAGGCGTATCCACAAAGTCAAGGGCGTTTGCCTTGACTGCAAGCTGATTGATACGGTTGCCGATGGCGGACAGCTCACGCATTATTTGATAGAACTCTGGGTCTGGCTTTTCGCAGAGTCGATACCCTTTGACCATTGCACGGAGCAACGCTTCTTTAGAACGACCAGAGCGTTTCACAAGGTCATAAAGATAGTCTGCTTCTTCCTCATTCAAGCGGAAAAGTATCTGCACATTTCGTTTTCGCATTTTCCACTTCCTCTCTTTGGGAGAGCTTGTTTATTTGTAAAAGGCACATCAGCACAACGCCGACCAGACCGCCGAGCATAGTGCCGATAATGAAAAACAAAAGCTCATTCATTCTTAAAAACTCCTTCCTGTTTTTATGGGGTATTAGGGGCAGCCCCTAACAAGCGAATTTGGCTAACCAAATTCAGTGCTTGGTAAGACTTAATCTTCACAATCGTCCTCATACATACATTCTCCGCACACGGAACAGTAATAAGGACAATCCGAGCAATCCTCCATCTCAAGACCGCCGTTCCCGTCCGCATTTTCTTCACAGCCGTCCTCCAGACACTCGGTAATATCGGCTTCGCCGCAGACAAAATCATCATCGGTAAAGTCGATAAGGTCGGTATCAAAGAGGACAATTTCGGTCTTTTTCTTGGCTTCTTCTGGGGTATCAGCATAGACGGATATAGTCTTTTCATAGTGTCCACGCAGGGTAACAGCATACTTTTTCATTAGGCAGTTTCCTCACTTTCATTCTTAAAATTGATTTTGTTTCTTGGTTTACGGGTTACAAAATCAGCAGACAATCAACGGGCATCACTCCTTTCACGGCTCGGTTTTCGCTGTTCCAGACCTAAATAGGACAACAAAAAATCGTTGAAGTCCTTACCGACAGGCGGCGGTGCGTCAACGATTTTGTAATCCTTATTCAAAAGTTCTTTGAGGGCGGCGGTACAGAGCCGACCTGTTTTGTCATTGTCCAGATGCAGGACAATGGTCTTGATATGGGGATTTGCTTTCAAAAATGTGGTCAGGGCAATCGGTACTTTGCTGTCCTTCATCTCTTTCTTTGGCTGATACACACCCGAAAGAGAGAGCAGATTTTCTTTTCTGTAATCCTTTCCCTCACACTTTAAATAGGTGGCATAAGAGAGTAAATCAATGGCAGCTTCAAATAAATGCACCGATACGCAAGGCTCTCTTGCCAACAGTCGGAACGAATACCGCTTGTCGCTACCCGATGCGTCCTGCTTAAAAGAGCTTCCGAGGGTACTGCGGCAGGCAGCATACTTTGGTGTTCCGCTTTCGTCCCTCCCAACAAAAACAGCGTTGTGGTATTCGGCACTTTCAAATATCGTACCGTCCGCAACGCAGTCTTGTATGAGCTGATAGTCAATACCTCGCCCAAAAAGATACTGTATCACTCTGTCACAGTTCTTAAATCTCTTTGGCATTAACAATTCTTTCGGTTCTTCTTTCTTTGGGGCAGGGGGTGGCGGTATCCAATTACTGACTTCGCCTGTGAGAGTTTGCACGGCTTCCACAAAGGAATATTCCTTGACCTTGATAAGATAATCAAGGGCGGAAACTCCGCCGAAGCCCCTCGACCACCAATACCATTTGCCGTTGGAAATCTTCAAGCTGTCGTGTTCTCTGGTACAGTAAACATTGCCTGCCACACGCCTTAGATTACTTGGCTCATAGTGTTGCAAATAAGTCAGCAAGTCCATTTGCCGTGCCTGCTCAATCACGGCAGGGTCAAGCTGCACATAGGGTCTGTTGCTTCTCAATGGGTAAAATCACCTCCTTAAATAGAAATAGCCGAGGGATTTTCCGTTAAGAAAATCTCTCGGCTATGTAAAACAGTATATAACCTTATTCAGTTGTAATTTCCTTAGCTATTTTCAAAGTCAAAAACTGCTCTTTTGCATCTTTAACAGCATCGAATTTATTATCCCATTCTTCACGAATTTTTGATTTTTCTAATACCTCTTGAAGTGTATAATCATCAAAATATTCGATTTCCTTTGAAGAATAGTATTCCTTGCAATAATGCGAATAAAGAGAAATTATTGCATCTTTGCATTCATCTGGCTCACAATCGGGGTCGAAATTTTTTAATGCTTTTTCTAAATCATTAGACAAATAATGCAGGTCTGGGGGATAATCATAATAAACAATTTCTCCATCATATTCCATAGGAACGGGCTTGACTTCTATTTGATTTTTCTTCAGCTTGTACTCAAAATATGAAAATAATATAGCAGCTTTGACATAAATATCACTATAAGTGCTGACCTCTTTATAAGCAACCAAAAGCAACATCAATTTTTTTGCTTCATTCTTACTCATATATCGTGTACTATACTCCTTGGAAATCTCGCATAATGAATTGTAATTTTGCCGAGTATATCCGTCTTTTAGCAATCTAACTATTGGATAGATAACTGACATTTTTAAGTTGTTCCTATTGCCTTTATGATAATAAACTGCTGAAATTATCAATGATACTATTCCCGATAACACAACGGTTATCATAGTAAAGCAGTTTGAATACCAATTTGTATCAAACCATTCTTTAAAGCCCATCTATTTTATTACCTCATTTCTTTTAATTTAAATTTTTTCGTGTCACCAATTATACCACAAAGGCATATTATTTTCCACCTCTCGGCTATGTAAAAGACGACATCAGCTTCACGCTAACGCCGTCTTTTTTCGGTCAGTTCGTTATAAAATCCCTGCTTTTTTCAGATACCCTACGCTGTCATAGCAGCCACGGAAATAAACGGACTGCATTTCCAAGTCCGTGAGCTTGTTTTTTAACTCCATTACCTCAATGAGAGTCGCACATTCTTCCTCGGTCAGCTCCGCAGATTTCTCCGTATCGAACACGCCGAAAACCTTTGGATATTTCTCATACAATTCCTCAATCTCGGCTTGCACGGCACGGTATTCCTCATTCTCCTTTGGGAGCTTCGCTATGACAGAGCTGAGATACTCATTAAAAATATTGCTGTGGACATCTACAAATGTTTCAAATCTGAACTCGCCAGACACCTTTACCACCTCCGCTGTTTGCTAATCTACACCTATTATAATGCCCAGATTTCCACAATACAAATGTGCAAATGCCGTTACCGTTCCAAATCCTTATTTTTTCTTTCGGGCAGTTCGTTACCTTGCTCTGGCTCGGTATCAATGGCAGAGGGGTCTTTTTCGTTCAAATTCAGCTCAATGTTGAGAGCGTTCAACCTGTCGGTTTTCTCTTTCAGCTCCTCCTCAAATGCAAAAGGCTTCTTGACTTCGACCTTCGCATTTTTAAGCTGTGTGACGATTTCCTCCTTTCTGGTCTTTGCGGCTGTAAGCATAGCAGGAAGTCTTGACAACTCATTCTCAATTCGGGTCAGATTACCGAAAGCGTCCGAGCCTAACTCGACCTTGTGCCTGCTCTTTCCGCAGAGATTTAAGCAATAGTTTGAATTAACAGGGTCGTAATAAACCTCTAATTTGAAGCCACGGTAGCTGCCGATTTCAGTCGGCTGTGACAGAGGATGCTCCTTACAAACAGCAAGCAGCATTTGTCCTGCGTCTGCTTTTTCGGTATAGGTCACGCCCTGCAAGGTCATCGGACAGAACTTATCCTCGCCCTGCGGTTTGTGCTGTTCAGCAAGTGCAGTATCCGCTTCATAGCCCGTAATGCGTTCCTCATACTCTTTAATCAGCTTCGGGAACTGCTGTAAGATTCTGTCCTCAAGGTCATAATGCTCGGACAGATAGCTCTGCTTTAATACTTTAAGCTTCGATACCTGTATATCCAAGTCCATTTTTTCCTTGAAACGCTCATCGCCTGTGGCAAGCATTTTGACCTCCGCAAAGGACAATGCCACCTCGTCCACATCTTCGGCAGAACGGACAGGGCTTTTGCTCGTCATTATCTGGCTGATAAATTTCTGCTTGCTTTCCACTAACTGATAGAGGTAGGCATCAAAGGTCTGTTCCGTCACATAGCGGTAAACCTCAACCTCTGGGAACATATTTCCCTGCCGTTCAATTCGCCCCTGCCTTTGTTCAAGGTCAGAGGGTCGCCACGGACAATCTAAATTGTGAATGGCGATAAGGCGGTCTTGGACATTTGTGCCTGCTCCCATTTTCGGGGTAGAGCCGAGTAACACACGGACTTCGCCGCTTCGTACCTTTGCGAACAGCTCCTTTTTCTGTGCGTCGGTGGTAGCTTCGTGGATAAAGCGTACCTGTTCAGCAGGGATACCTCTCTCGGTGAGCTTACCCCGAATATCATCATAGATGTTAAAACTGCCGTCGCCTTTCGGAGTGGAGAGGTCGCAGAACACAAGCTGCGTTGCTTTCGTGTCGGCGTGTTCCTCCCAGATACGGTACACATTATCCACGCAGGCATTGACCTTGCTGTCAGGGTCATCGGGCAGCATCGGGTCAATCATTCTCTGGTCGAGAGCAAGTTTCCGCCCGTCATTCGTGATTTTGAGCATATTATCGACCTGTGGCTCAACAGCTCTGGCACGGACTTTCTCGGCTCGCTTCGCAAGGTTGGCGACCATTTCCGTCTGTATCTCGCTCGGCTTGGTCTTGATATTGTGGTAATTGACCTTTGGAACGGGGAGCTTTAGCATATCGGCGGTCTGAATATCCGCCACCTCACGGAACATCTGCATAAGCTCTGGCAGATTATAGAACTTGGCAAATCTCGTCTTGGCTCGGTAGTTCGTACCCTCTGGGGCAAGCTCCAGAGCCGTGACCGTTTCTCCAAAAGTCGAAGCCCAACTGTCAAAATGCTGCAAGCCGTTTTGCATAAGCGTGTCGTACTGCAAGTATCTTTGAACGGAATACAGCTCCACCATTGAGTTTGAAACAGGCGTACCCGTTGCAAATATCGTACCTCGGTTGCCTGTGATTTCGTCCAGATAGCGGCACTTCATAAAGAGGTCGGAGCTTTTTTGTGCTTCGGTCTGGGCAATGCCGCCGACATTTCTCATCTTGGTGTAGAGGTACAAATTCTTGTAAAAATGACTTTCATCAATGAATAAGCGGTCAACGCCCAATTCCTCAAAGTCAATCACGGTGTCTTTCCGCTTCGTGTCATTGAGCTTGTCGAGCTTCGCTTGGATTGATTTTCGGGTTTTCATTAGCTGCTTGACCGTGAACTGTTCGCCGTGGGATTTCTGAATATCGTCAATGCCCATCTCTATATCGTCAAGCTGTCTTTGGAGCTGCTCCCTCTGGCGTTCCATACTCATCGGTATTTTTTCAAACTGGCTATGCCCTATGATGACCGCATCGTAATCGCCCGTGGCAATCCTGCCGCAGAACTTTTTGCGGTTGGCGGTTTCAAAATCCTGCTTCCGTGCCACTAAAATATTGGCACTCGGATACAATCGCAGATACTCGGACGCCCATTGACCGACAAGGTGGTTTGGCACGACAAACATGGATTTCTGGCATAAGCCGAGCCGCTTGCTTTCCTGTGCGGCGGCGACCATTTCAAAGGTCTTGCCCGCACCGACCTTGTGTGCAAGGAGCGTGTTGCCGCCGTAAAGGATATGGGCAATCGCATTGACTTGGTGGGGTCGGAGCGTGATTTCTGGACTGATGCCGCCGAAAGTGATATGGCTTCCGTCATACTCACGGGGGCGGACAGAGTTAAAAGTGTCATTGTAAGAACGGACAAGGCGGTTTCTGCGTTCGGGGTCTTTCCAAATCCAATCCTGAAACGCCTGCTTGATAACTTCCTGCTTTGCCTGTGCCGCCGTAGTTTCCTTGTGGTTGAATACTGCCTTTTTGTTGCCGTTTTCGTC
>DAVZHW010000071.1:0-6914 GCA_052273625.1 Candidatus Fimenecus sp.
TATATTTTTGATACAAGAAAAGGCAACCCCCACAGATAATGCTGACGCATATCTGCGGGGGTTAACGAATTATTGTGCAAAAAGATGTTGTTTTGAAGCAAAACTGCCTTATGAACACTCAGCCTTACGACAGACGGCTTTTACTGAATTTTAAGAATTAAAGCTCAGCGAAGTATTTGATTGTTCTAACCATCTGTGATGTGTAGGAGTTCTCGTTGTCATACCAAGAAACAACCTGTACTTCATAGAGATCGTCAGCAATGTGAGAAACCATTGTCTGCGTAGCATCAAAGAGTGAGCCGTATCTCATACCGATAACGTCCGAAGAAACGATGGGCTCTTCGTTGTAGCCGAAGGACTGAGAAGCAGCAGCCTTCATTGCAGCATTGATGCCGTCAACTGTAACGTCAGCACCCTTAACAACAGCAGTAAGGATTGTTGTTGAACCTGTCGGAACCGGAACTCTCTGAGCAGAGCCGATAAGTTTGCCGTTAAGCTCGGGGATAACAAGGCCGATTGCCTTAGCAGCACCTGTTGAGTTGGGAACGATGTTAGCTGCGCCTGCACGAGCTCTTCTCATATCGCCCTTTCTGTGAGGACCGTCAAGGATCATCTGATCGCCTGTGTAAGCGTGGATTGTAGCCATGATGCCCGACTGAATGGGAGCATAGTCGTTAAGAGCCTTAGCCATGGGAGCAAGGCAGTTTGTTGTGCATGATGCAGCAGAAATGATCTGGTCATCAGCAGTAAGAGTTTTTTCGTTTACCGAGTAAACGATTGTTTTAAGGTCATTGCCTGCGGGAGCTGAAATAACGACCTTCTTAGCGCCTGCGGTAACGTGAGCCATAGCCTTATCCTTTGAGCAGTAGAAGCCTGTGCACTCAAGAACTACGTCAACGCCGATTTCGCCCCAAGGAAGCTCAGCTGCGTTAGCAACAGCGTAAATTTTAAGAGTCTTTCCGTCAACAGTAAGTGTGCCTGCTTCGTCATCAGCAGAAACTGTGTGAAGGTTTTCGCCGATCTTTCCGCAGTAGCCGCCCTGTGCGGTATCATACTTAAGAAGGTTTGCGAGCATAGAAGGCTTTGTAAGGTCGTTGATAGCAACTACTTCGTAACCCTCTGCGCCGAACATCTGTCTGAAAGCAAGACGTCCGATACGGCCGAAGCCGTTAATTGCAACTTTAACTGACATGGATATTACCTCCAAAATAGAATATAAATTTTATTGCGATATTATTTTATACCGAAAAGTACAAATATGCAAGCAATTTTATTGTCAGTTGATATATTTTTGTCAAACTAACCAAAATATGCGTTATGTAACGCAAAAAGGATATACTATTTACAAAGGAGTTGTGCATATAATGAACTTTTGTCACGAATTCGAACAGATAAACCGTATGATTTTTCCCGATGCCGATTTCCCTTGTGTGAGAGAAAAGCTGCAAGCCGTTTTTGATGAAATTATGCTTTCGGAATGTGCCGAAAAAGAAAAATTGCTTAAAAACGCTTTTTTTCTGCTTCGTAAAGTAAACAATCTCGACTTCCCCGAAAAGCCTTGTAAATATAAATGCAATCTCACGCAGTTAGCCGAAAATCTTGTCTTTTGCTGTGATGCGGTGCTGTGCGAAAGCGAAAAGCGTCTGATTTTTCTGACCGACAGCGACGATATTTTCACGCTTGCCGACCCGAAGCTCATAACGAGGGCGATATTAAATGCCGTTTCGAATTCCGTCAAATACTCTCACGGAGATTATATCGGTATTTGTCTTGAGAAGATTGGCAACAGAGCCGTCTTTTCTTTTGAAAGCTCGGGGAATTTTCCGATTTTAGATTACTTTAACTCCCTTGACGGCACAGGCGGATTGAATTTCATTTCAAGAACCGCAAGGCTTTACAACGGGTGTATGCTGATGAATTCAGACAGGGAAAAAACATCTTTTCTGTTTTCTATACCGATAGTTGACAAAGATGATTTTCCCGAATATCGCACTCCCGACATTGACGAGCTGCTTTTCGACAGGCTCGGCGTGATTTACGAAGCATTATATTAGTTGACATTTCGGCACAAGTGATTCATAATGAATAAAAAGGCTTTAAGGAGGTAAAAATATGGCTTCCCCTTTGGATTTTTATTTGATAACCGATTTACACCACTACGGCGAGGCTCTCGGCACAAGCGGAAAGGCTTACGATAAAATCAATGCAAGAGAGCAAAAGTGTCTTGCGGAAACAGGTGCAATTATCGACGCATACTTCGACAAGCTGATTGCCGACACCGACACAAAAATAATTTTAATCGACGGCGACCTCACAAATGACGGCGCTATGGAAAGTCACCTTGACCTACTTCCGAGATTGCAACGCCTTAAAGACGCAGGCAAGGATATTTACCTCATAACCGCCACGCACGACTATTATGTCGAGGGCAATAACACGGGCATGGCAAAAAAATGCGTCGGCGACAAGACCGTCCCTGCGACAAACACCTCAAGGGAAGAGCTTTTTGATATGTACTTTGAGTACGGACTTAACAAGGCTTTGAGCATTGACAGGGAGAGCCACTCCTACTGCGTGAAATTACAGGACGGTTACAGACTTCTGTGCCTCAATGACGACGGCGACAGAGTTTTTTGCGGATACTCCGAAAATCAATTAAAATGGATAGAACAGCAAATTGACGAGGCTCATACGGCAGGCGATTATATATTTGCAATGACGCACCACCCGACGCTTCCGCCGTCTGCGATATATCCGCTTATCTCCGCCCGTGATATGCTCGGAGATTGGGATAAAACGACCGCCTTCCTTGCCGACAAGGGCATTGAGGTTATGTTTACGGGTCATACGCACATGCAAAACATTGCTAAAAAAGTCACGGAAAAGGGCAATGTATATTATGACGTAAACACCTCGTCAATGGTCGGCTATCCGTCCTGCATAAGAAAGGTACATATAGACGATAAAGCAATCGACATCAAGACACAAACCATAGATGACTTCGATTGGGACAGAAACGGCTTGTCCGTTGACGAATATTTAAGACACCATTTCCTTTTCTTCTTAAATGATATACTCGACTCTGCGGCGGACGACATTGACCACCTTGCAGAGCTGGGCTCCGGCTTCAGTATGACAAAGGAGCAGGTATATAAATTAAAAATTCCGCTTCAGATAATCGGAAAAGGACTCAAAAAATGGACGTTCGGCAGTCTCGGAAGATTTTTCTTCATTTCAAGGAAAATTCCCGACAGCGTTAAAAATGTAAAAATCAGGGATTTTCTTCTCGAAGCCTTGCAAAACGTTTACCGCGGGAACGAGCCTTACTCTCCCGACACGCCCGAATATCAGGCGTTTTCCGCAATAATCGACTGTGTTGTGGGCAAGCTCTCACATTTCAAGAAATTCAAGGATCTGCATAAAAGCACCGATTTGATAAAGCAGGCGCTTTACAACAAAGAGCCTGACGACTACGAGCTTACAATAGAAAGAAAGCATTAAAAATCAGACAAACCGTAATTAAATCTCCTTTGTTTTCATATTATATGCTATCAAGGCATATTATATGGACAAAGGAGGTTTTTTCATGGCAGAAAACAGCGGAATAACAAATCAGCGAGCTCCACACAATGTAATAATGGAGGACAGGCGTCATCTTACCGTATCGGGAGTTTCCGATATTGACAGCTTCGACGAGCAATCGGTCGTGGTGTATACGGAGATGGGCGAGCTCACGGTCAAGGGCAACGATTTACATATAAACAGGCTGAGCCTTGAAATGGGCGAGCTGCTTGTCGAGGGCGATATTTACGCTCTTATCTACGCCGATAAAGAGGAACGTCAGTCGGGCGGCGGCTTTTTCTCTAAGGTGTTCAGATAATGGAGTATATAACAAGCCTTTCCTCACAGGCGAAAAATTTTCTTTTCTCTCTCGGCTTCGGCGTTTTAATCGGTGTGCTCTACGACCTTTTGCGTATAGTCAGAATGAGCGTTTCCTCCTCAAAAAGAGCGTTATATATAACCGATTTTATATTTGTATTCACAGCCTCGGTGGCAACCTTTCTTTTTTGCCTTACCGTGACCGACGGACAGCTCAGATTTTACATCCTGTTCGGCGAAGCACTCGGATTTTTTATCTATTACCTTTCTTTCGGAATAATAGCGGTAAAGTTTTCGACAAAAACCGTCGAAAAAATCAAAGTGTTTTTCAAAAAAGCATTTCATTTTATATTCACTCCTTTTCGTAAGATTTTCACAAGAGTATCCGTTCTTTTTAAGAAAGTCGCACTGAAAACCCGAAAATCAACGAAAAAATCAATAAAAAACGCAAAAATCCTCTTGCAAAACGACAAGTCTTTGTTATATAATTTAAATAATAATATACACAAATTATGTCATAAACCAAAGAGGACGGAAGTGAAGAAAAAATATGAAAGCGAAGAAAACGAAAAAAGCTCCTAAAAAGCAGAAATTCAGTTTTATCCTTACCGTATGTTTACTTCTTGTTGCAGGCTATTTTATAATCAGCCTTATCAATACTCAAATGGACATAAAGGACCGCAAAAACAAGGTCGATGAGTTGAACGCTCAATATGAACAGCAGGTTGCTGAAAATGAGCATTTGCAGGATGTTATCGACAACAGCGATAAGGACAGCTACATTGAGCGTGTTGCCCGTGAAAAGCTGGGTTATGTTAAGCCGGGCGAAAAGGTATATTATAACATAACACCTAACAACTGAATTTGTTTTCGGGGAGGAACTATCTTTTTTATGGTCGAGATCGGCGCAATACTTGAGGGAAAAGTTACAGGATTAACCAATTTCGGTGCTTTCGTCAGCTTGCCTGACAATAAAACCGGTATGGTACATATTTCCGAGGTGTCATCAAGCTATGTTAATGACATCCACGATCACCTTAAAGAGGGCCAGCAGGTCAAGGTTAAGGTCATCGACGTCACGCCGGAGGGCAAAATCAGCCTTTCAATTAAGAAAGCTACGGACAATCCGGAGCCTGACGAGCAACAGCGTGATAAGCCGAGGAGAAACGGCAGACCGAGGAATAACGCTTCCAACGTTTGGAAAGGAACTCCCGAGCCTAAGAATGACGGCCCTATGTCCTTTGAGGATATGATGGCTAAATTCAAGCAGGTCAGCGACGAGAAAATGACCGACCTTAAAAGAGCGACCGACGGCAAACGCAGCTCATATTCAAGAAGAAAGTAAAATAACGGTGCAGGCATTTTTGCCTGCATATTTTTTAGGTGGCATAATGAGAGAGATAAATGTTCAAACAGTCAGAGAAACCGTAAAGGAGCTTGTCATCAAGGCTAATAAAATTCTGCCCGATGACCTTTGCGATTGTATAAAATGCGGTCAAAGAGCCGAAACGGACGAGCTTCCGAAAAAGATTATGGGCGAGCTTATCAACAACCTTGACTGTGCTAAGGAGCTTGATGTTCCCATCTGTCAGGATACGGGAATGGCGGTTATTTTTATTGAAATCGGTCAAGACGTGCATTTTGTAGGCGGTGACCTTTACGAGAGCATAAATTCGGGCGTTGCGGACGGATACACAGACGGCCTTTTAAGAAAATCCGTTGTTCGTGATCCGCTTGACCGTGTAAACACGCAGGACAACACCCCTGCCGTTATTCACACAAAAATCGTACCCGGCGAAAGCGTTAAAATCAAGGCTTGCCCAAAAGGCTTCGGAAGTGAAAATATGAGCAAACTCAAAATGTTCACTCCGTCAGCGACAAAAGAAGATTTGATGAATTTCGTACTCGACACGGTAAAATCCGCAGGCGGTAACCCTTGTCCTCCTATGGTCGTGGGCGTAGGCTTCGGCGGAGATTTTGAGCAATGCGCATATCTTGCAAAAGAAGCTCTTTGCCGTGAAGTCAGCGTCAGAAACTCTAATCCTTTATACAGCGAAATGGAAGCAGAGCTTCTCAAAAGAATAAACGAAACCGATATAGGTCCGCAGGGCTTCGGCGGAAGAACAACCGCACTCGCAGTTAATATCGAGGTTGCACCGACGCACATTGCCGGCTTGCCCGCTTCGGTAAATATCGGCTGTCATGTAACAAGACATGCTGAAAAAACGATTTGACGGTGAGCTTATGAAAATCAGTCTTATACAAATGAATATGACATACCAAAAGCCCGATGAAAATTTCAATCGGGCTGCTTTTCTTATTCAAAAAGCGGCAAAGTGCGGCTGCGACACGGCAGTTTTGCCTGAAATGTGGAACACGGGATTTTTACCGAAAGACAATTTCGAAACGCTTTTAGACAAAAACTGTGAACGGGTAAAATCGCAAATCGGTTCATTGGCAAAAGAGCTTAATATAAATATCGTTGCAGGAAGTGTAGCCAACATAAGAAACGGAAAACATTATAACACTGCCTGTATTTTCGACCGAAGCGGAAAGCTCGTTTTGGAATATGACAAGACACATCTTTTCTATCCGATGGGCGAGGACAGGTATTTCACGGCAGGCAACAGTCCTTGCGCATTCACGCTTGACGGGATAAAATGCTCTGTTATAATCTGCTTTGATATTCGCTTTGACAATCCCGTTAAAGCCGCTTCGGAAAATTCAAGCCTTGTTTTCACTGTGTCACAATGGCCGAATGTGCGAATAAACCAACTTGAAGCACTCGCAAAAGAGCACGCCGAAAATTACGGAGTTTATTATGCTGTCTGTAATTCTTGCGGTACGGCAGGCGAAACCGTCTACGGCGGAAGCTCGTTTTTCTGCGGAAAAGACGGCAAGGTTATCAAAAAGGCAGGAGAAACGGAGGAAATACTTACTGCGGATATTTTATTTGATTGAAGTTCAAATAAATCTATGCTATAATAACCTCACGAAACGCTTGCAAAATCAAAGATTTTGACCGTTTCGGAGAA
>DAVZHW010000072.1:0-6783 GCA_052273625.1 Candidatus Fimenecus sp.
ACGCTGCCGTTGTTGCTCGTGGTATGGGTACTTGCTGCGTATCCGGCTGCGGCGACATCAAGATGGACGAAGAAAACAAGAAGTTCGAACTCGCAGGCAAGATTTACCACGAAGGCGACGCTATCTCTATCGACGGTACTACCGGTAACATCTATGACGGACTTATCCCCACTGTTGACGCTACAATCGCAGGCGAATTCGGCAGAATCATGGCTTGGGCTGATAAGTACAGAGCATTAAAGGTTAGAACAAACGCTGATACACCTGCTGATGCTAAGAAGGCAAGAGAACTCGGCGCTGAAGGTATCGGTCTTTGCCGTACCGAGCATATGTTCTTTGAAGCTGACAGAATCGCTGCATTCCGTGAAATGATCTGCTCCGACACTGTTGAAGAAAGAGAAGCTGCGCTCGCTAAGATCGAACCCATGCAGCAGGGCGACTTTGAAAAGCTCTATGAAGCTCTCGAAGGCAATCCTGTTACTATCCGTTTCTTAGACCCGCCTCTCCACGAATTCGTTCCTACCGAAGAAGCTGACATTGAAGCTCTTGCAAAGGCTCAGGGCAAGTCCGTTGAGACTATCAAGAACATCATCGCTTCTCTCCATGAATTCAACCCCATGATGGGTCACAGAGGATGCCGTCTTGCAGTAACATACCCCGAAATCGCAAAGATGCAGACAAAGGCTGTTATCAAGGCTGCTATCAACGTTAAGAAAGTTCATCCCGATTGGACTATCGTTCCCGAAATCATGATTCCGCTCGTAGGCGAGGTTAAGGAATTAAAGTACGTTAAGGACATCGTTGTAAAGACTGCTGATGAAGTTATCGCTGCTGCAGGCGCTGACCTCAAGTATGAAGTTGGTACAATGATCGAAATTCCGCGTGCTGCTCTTACCGCTGACGAAATCGCTAAGGAAGCTGAATTCTTCTGCTTCGGTACAAACGACCTTACACAGATGACTTACGGCTTCTCCCGTGACGACGCAGGTAAGTTCCTTAACGCTTACTACGACGCAAAGATCTTTGAATATGATCCTTTCGCAAAGCTCGACCAGGTAGGCGTAGGCAAGCTCATGGAAATGGCTATCAAGCTCGGTAAGGCTACTCGCCCCGAACTCCACATCGGTATCTGCGGCGAACACGGCGGCGACCCGTCATCTGTTGAGTTCTGCCACAAGCTCGGCTTAACTTACGTTTCCTGCTCGCCGTTCCGCGTTCCGATCGCTAGACTGGCTGCCGCACAGGCTGCATTACGCTAAGGTAGTCAAACCTGAATTCGCACTCGTATGGGACTTCAAAATCACATACGAAATGGCGAAAAACTGGAGAAAAGCGCACAATGCCTATCTCCGACAAAACCAATGGAAAGACTTGACCGTAAGGGTTTGTCTTGATGTTGGGTGATAAAGTAAACGACGCCCCTGTTCAATTAAGAACAGGGGCGTTTTGTCATACATAGAGAAATCCACAGACGCACTATTAAAATAGTAGTATGCCTGTGGATTTTTTATTTCTTCGAAAACTCAGCTACAATCTGTCCCAGAAGCTCATATTGCTCTGCAGACAGTTTTTTCTTTATGGTGGAGTTGTGGTTGCGGAATGCGGCTGCAAGATTCTGAATGATATTGACTTGTTCGCTTGTAAGTCCTACTATTGACATACTTCCCGAAGCCTCCATATCACATAAATAATCCATTGAAACATGAAGATGGGAAGCTATCTTGCATAGGTTGTTTATAGGTATTTCACTATCCCCATTCAGGTATCTTGTTATCATTGACGGGGTTACCCCTACTATTTCCGCCATAGTTTTATTTTTTATTTTACGCTCTGTCATTATTTCTTCAACTTTTTTCGTGCTGAACACTATATCACCGCCCGAAATTTTATAATATACAAATTATCCTACTAACCACTTGCATGTAGTGCAATTTTATGATATACTAATTGCATATAACGCAATTTTATGTAAAATAATTGCTTGATATGCAATTGTGGTGATATTATGACTAAACAAGTGAAATCAAAACAGCGTGTAGCTGATTACGGCGAGGTTTTTACAGCCGAGCGTGAGGTAAAGGCAATGTGTGATTTGGTAAAACATGAAACGGAACGCATTGACAGCCGTTTCCTTGAAATTAAGACTCGCTATTTAATACAAAGATATGTGGCATAGGCACAAGGGTGTCGGGGTGTCGTTTAGGGTGTCGGTTTTGTGACCGGCTATTTTTTTGCACAATTTTTCAAAAACCTATTGACATTGGTGTGACCCCAAGGTGTATTATATTAGTGAAAGGCGGTGATCTAATGGGATACTCAGTAAAATGGGTAGTAGAAAATCTCGGCATAACTCGTGACATGCTTCGTTACTACGAAAAGGAGAAACTGCTCCCGGCAAACGAGAGCCGTAATCCCACGAATAAATATCGTGACTACAGCGACGAGGATATTGAAAGAATCTGGGGAATTAAACTCCTTATAGGCATTGGGTTTACAGCTAAAGAAATCTATGCTCTTATGAATGACCCGGATTTCGATTTCGATACTGCTATTGCCGGTAAGGTGGCAGAGCTTGAACGGAAACACGATGAGAATCTGATTTATCTGGAGTTTGCTAAAAGCATAAAGTTTCTGGGGCGTGTTCCTACCACATCAAAAGTGGGCAGCGTCAAGTTTGATGATTTTCTGGAATATGCACATGAGAACTGGAACTTTTACGATGACCCACGTTCTGCTCCATTTATGAAAATGGCGGATACGCTCATTTCAAAACCACCACAGGAATGGAGTCCTGATGATGTGGAGCGTATTCTGGAAATGTTTGAGAACTTTGACGCAGAGGGAATGATGCATACCTACGCTCTTCATGGGTATTATCAGGTTATTTCTGATATGAAGGACCTCGGCTATGACAGCGATACCGTGCAGAGGGTTGTAAAACTGTTGCATGAATATCTGGTTGGCCACAATACAGAGCCAGAGCTTGATGGTAAAATCACACCACAGTTCATTGCTAAATACACGGCTCCGTTTTTCCTTGGTGGTGATATTGCAATCCAGCATGAACGCAACTACGGTAAAGATGGTTGTCTGTTCATCGCACAGGCGTTGGCATATTACGGTGGATATGATATCGATGAGTTATAACGGAGACTTGATTATGAAGGTTAAATCTAAAATGGTATGCCCTGTAAAAAAGAATGGGACATGGACTACTGTTATCAAGGAATTTGAAGAGGATATTCCTGATCTTGGCCGTGAGCATTTAATCTGCAATAAATGCGGAAGACCTGATTATCCTAAATGCAAGGAGACGGTCTGCACTGCATGGATGTATAAGACGAAAGAGAAAAATAACTAATGGAGGTCATGCTATGAGCGAGACAAAGAAAAAGCGAAAAAACATAGTGGATACCATCACTTATGCTTACATAAGAAAAATCAAAAAATGGATGTTCTGCCCAGCTTGCCATAACGGTAAGATGACGATCAATAAAAAATCCACGCTCTGGACTTGCGAAGAATGCGGCTATAAGCTATCAGCAGATGAATTTGAGGATGATTATGTCTTCTGGTTTTGCGACGAGTGCGGCGCATACCTCAATATCCAAGAAGGCTTCGACCGAACATCAACACGGCATGTATGCGGTAATTGCGGGTATGAGAATGACACAACATTTGAAAATTTGAAAGGCATTTGCTCTGACTGTGGAAAGGTTATTCCTGATCCGGACAGTACGCTTTGTATTGATTGCAAGCTGGCTCGTAAGGCAAAGGCAAAAGAGCGACTAAAAACAGCTGGGAAAGTTGTCGGTGTTGCTGCGGCAATTGCGGGTACGGTATATCTGGCCTCTCAGTCGTCAGGTGAAGATGACGATACAGACTATAAATATCTCCCGGACGGAGATGATGAAGGAGGATTTGATATGAGATTCGGCCATGTCACGGATTATTGGATGGAAACAGCGTCTGAGGACGAACTTCGCTCAGTAGAGGATGAAATGCGAGCTGAACTGGATTCAATGGATTACGATTCTGATGAATATCTGCAGCTTGATTTGAAACGCATCGATGTAGTAAACGCTATCGCCAGCAGATTTCCACTCAACCTGCCTCACAGAGAACACGGCTGGTACCTGCCAAACGATGATTGATTAAAATTTGAACGGAGGGAAAATCTATGCCATACAATTGCAAGGGAGATTTATATAAAATCGAAATCGTAAAAAAGCTGCAGAACATGGGTTTTGACGTTAAAAGCGTAAATGCCCTGAATAAGATAATGGAAAAGATGGGACTGCTGATTCATTATGGCAACGGCTGGGGTACCACTGATGCGGGAGCCAAGTTTTCAATGTGGCACAAAGGTGTGCTGAACTCAGACGCATGGCATCCCGAACTTGTTGATGAGATTGCTAAATTTTTGAAGAAAAAATAACATCGAGAATTGAATAAACGAACAAAAGCGCCTCGCCGCCGGAATCAAATCCAGTGGTGAGGCGTTTCTGCGTCTATGGGATTATGCTTGAACTTCCTGCCCGTGCTTGAGGGTGAAGCGGATATCGTCGAGGCTGTAGACGGTGGCGTAATCCACCAGCGAGTGCCAGTTTTCCAGCTTGAACTCGGTGAGCGTATCCGGCAGAGCCTCGAAGCTCTCGACAAAGGCTTCAATGTCGGCTCTCTGGGTCTGCATCCGATCCAGCTCTGCCATCACCGTCTCAAGGCGCTGTTTGGCGGTTTCAAAGCGCTGGGTCAGGTTATCGTAGCGTTTTTGGTATTCCGTCTGGTCAAGGGCGACGTGTGCGTTTTCGTAGATGCACTTCTGCATCAGATCCGAGACCACAGTCAGTTCCTCTTCCAGGGTGGCAGACTCGGTTTCCAGTCCGCTTGTGTCGAGTGCCGGAAGGACTGCGCCGATAACCGCATCAATGACCGCAGCCTTCTGCGATAACGAATTGGGTACTTAACTTTGGATGGGGTATAACTAAGTGGTGCGGCGGCGATGTTGCCTTGTTACCCCGAGGACTCAGAGCGAATACATACAGCAAAGTGCCGATAAATATAAAAGACCGCCGATATTTAAAAAAACAACCTGATATTTCACAATCTACATCATTTCCCTATTGACAAAATCATTTCAATAATATATAATTAACTTTAGAGTAAATTACTTTGATTTCAATTCAAGGAGATGGTGCTATGCATGAAATTTTTATCGGAAGAGAAAAAGAGCTTGCGGATTTGAACGAGCTTTATTCACAGGATAAGTTCCAGCTTTTCGTTCTGTATGGTCGCAGACGTGTCGGCAAGACCACTCTGCTCAACGAGTTCTGCAAGGATAAGGATACCATTTTCTATTCTGCTGAACAGAGCAACAACAAGCTCAATCTTGAAAAGTTTTCATCACTTGTTTTCGGTTTCTACGGCGAAAATAATTTAGAGCCTTTTTCATCGTGGACTAACGCATTGTCATATATTGACGTGCGTCAGAAAGATAAAAAGCTGGTGCTTGTCATTGACGAGTTTCCTTATCTTGTAAAGAAAAACAAGGCTTTGCTTTCTGAGCTTCAGCATCTCATCGACCACAGGCTTAACGGCGGAAATCTTTTTATGATACTCTGCGGAAGCTATATGGGTTTTATGGAAAAGGACGTCCTCGGCTCAAAGAGTCCTCTTTTCGGAAGAAGAACTGCACAGCTTCATATGAAGCCGTTTAATTATCAGACGAGCTCAAAATTCCTTGACGGATTTTCCGATACGGAAAAGCTTGAACTGTATGGTGCATTCGGCGGCACTCCTCTGTATTTACAGCAGATAAATGCAAATGAGAACTTTGAAGAAAATATCAAAAGAGCATATCTGAAAGTAACCTCGTATCTCTATGAGGAAACCTTGCTGCTTCTTCGTCAGGAGGTGCAGGAGCCGGGCGTTTACAGTGCAATTATCGAAGCTATCGCAGGCGGACATACAAAGGCGAATGAGATTTCCACCAAAATCGGCGAGGACACCGCAAAGTGTCTGAAATATATCAAGACTTTATGCGAACTTGGAATACTGCACAAGGAAACACCTTTTGGAGAAAAGGAATCCTCCCGAAAAACAATTTACGGCATTTCTGATTTTATGTTCCGCTTCTGGTATCGCTATGTTTTTGCAAACAGAACGCTTATCGAAACAGGCGCACAGCAGGCTGTATGGGCAAAGCGAATTGAGCCTGATTACAACAGCTATATGGGACTTGTCTTTGAAAAAGTCTGCACGGATTACCTGAGCGTAAAGAATGCAAAGGGCGAACTGCCGATACTATTTACCTCTGTGGGAAGATGGTGGGGAACTAACCCTGCTACTCACGGTCAGGAGGAAATTGATTTGGTTGCAAACGACGGAAAGGATTATATTTTCGGAGAATGCAAATGGCGAAACGAAAAGCTTGACCTCTCCGTTCTCCATGACCTTAAAGCAAAGGCCGATATATTCAACAGGAACAGAAACAACACATATTTCGCATTGTTTTCTAAATCAGGCTTTACCGAAGCTGTGATAAACGAAGCAAAGTCCGACAGCAGTATCATGCTTGTGGATTTGAACGAGCTTATGAATTTCTGATAAAATCAGAAAAACGATTTAACAGACAGTGTCTGTTATTTCAAAATGCCAGACACTGACTGGCAAATTTAAAATAATCCGCCTGACTGTTAGCGCAAACGACAATCGGGCGATTATCTTTTTCTCTGCCTGAGAAAAAAATTTTTATTCCAAGTGAAAAAGGTATGTACGTACGTA
>DAVZHW010000073.1:0-6771 GCA_052273625.1 Candidatus Fimenecus sp.
CAAAGGCGAATTTTGAGGGCATTATAATTATGTGAATAGTGTGATTTTCACACTAATTCCTCCATATCGTAAGCGATTACCGAAGCTATTGCAACCGTGTCTGTGTGTGATATGCTCAATGAAAATTTCAAGCCCTTTTCCGTTGCGATTTTTTGGGCGTTTCCCGAAAGAGAAAAATAAGGCGCTCCGTATTCGTCGTGCAAAACCTGAACCTCGCAGAGCGAAAATCCGCGAATACCCGTACCGAGAGCCTTTGCGAAAGCCTCCTTTGCACAAAATACACCCGCATAGCTTTCAGACCTTTTGCTTTCAAGCTCTTTAAGCTCGTCTTGACCGTAAACTTTAGCTTTGAAACTTTCATTTTCGAGTGAATGTTCAATACGCTTTATATCGACAATATCAATACCGTTTTTAATCATATCTGCCTCCGTTAATGCTATCCTTTGGCTTACTTCCTAATTGTACCATAAATCTCATTACAAATAAAACGAAAATATAAATAAATGTTGAATTTTTTATGATTTATGGTACAATTATACTTCAAAGAAAAATGAAAGAAGAGAAGTGATTGTATGAATATATACATAATGGAGAACGCACAGGAAATCGGAAAGGCAGTGGGCAAGCTCTTTGTTGACGCAATTAACAAAAAGCCCGACATTACACTCGGACTTGCAACAGGCGCTTCGCCGATTCCGACATATAAGTATATCGCAGAGGAATACAAAAACGGTAATGTTTCCTTAAAGGACGTTAAGACTTACAACCTTGACGAATATGTTAATCTTCCGAAAGAGGATAAAAACAGCTATTATTCATTTATGCATACAGAGCTGTTTGACCACACCGATATAAAAGAGGAGAACGTTCATTTCCTCAACGGCAATGCCGAAAATATCGAAGCGGAATGTGAAAACTACGATGATATGCTTGATGAGGCAAAGATTGACATTCAGCTTCTCGGCATAGGCAGAAACGGACATATCGGCTTTAATGAGCCGTCAATTCGCTTCTCAAAGGGCTCGTTCAAGGTTAAGCTTACACAGAGCACAATTTCCGCAAACTCAAAGTATTTTGACGAAAATCCGATGCCCACTCATGCTCTTACAATGGGCGTAGGCTCAATTATGAAGGCGCAGAAAATTGTGCTTATCGCAACGGGAATTGACAAGGCGGACGCTATATCGGCAATGATTTCGGGCGACGTTACACCCGTTTGCCCCGCTTCGATTTTGCAGTTCCACCACGACGTTGACGTCTATATCGACAAGGCTGCCGCAAGCCTCTTATAATTTCAAATTTCAGAAGCATAAAAAACAGACCAAGTATTTTATACTTGGTCTGTTTTTTTATCACATTTTTATTCTGCGATTTCGCCGTGATGATGTTTTACAAATTTGTCGAAGCCTGTAAATTGCTCCGTTGACAAATGCGAAAGCTCGTTGATTTTTTTCTCGGAAACGGTGTTCGCAAGGGAAATAAGCTCATCTGCGGTAAGGCTTGAAAGCTTATCAAGCGTGATTATGCTCTCGCTCAGGCTCAAATCGGATATAACGTTTGACATCTTCTCGCTGTAGCAAATCGGAAGCACCCTCTTGCCTGCGATATAGCCCAAAATCATAGCGTGGAAACGGGTTGCGACAACATATTCGCTCGTCTCGATTTCGTTTGTGATTTCGCTCAAAGCATTGCTGTAAACAACATTTTTTACTTTGCCTGAAGCTTCCTCGGGCAGAGCCGCTAAAATTCTGTCTGCGGCAGCATTATCGCCCTCAAACGCACAGAAGCTCAAAAGCGAAACCGCATATCCGTCGCTTAAAAAACGCTTTATCATTTCAACGATTTTATTTTCATAAGCCTCCGCTGTCGATTTTTCAATCGTTCTGAACGGCGCAAGCGTGTCAATAACGGAAACCGATACCTTTTTTTTTCTTTCTTTTTTCTCGATAGGAAATCCGAAAAGCAGGTCGGGTGCGTAGCGAACGGTGGGAATATCACTGAAAAGCTCGTAGGAGTATTTGTCCCTGAAGCAAATATCAGTCCATTTTTTGAATTCGCCTGCCCACATATCACGGTAGCTGTTACCGGTATAAGGACCGAAATTGTTTGAAACGGCAAAGTATTTTTTACCGCTTAGTTTTCTTTCCTTTCTGATGTCAAATTCAAGCTGCCAATTGCCTATCTGCTGATAAATCGAGCCGCCGATATGAACAACGCCGTCGCAAATTTTAAGAAGCAGCTTTTCAAAAAGATTACTCTTATTAAATTTTTCTCCGAAAGCGTTTATTTTAATAATATCGGGTCGGGTAATATCATAAAAGCTGACGTTCGGATAGCGTGAGAAAAGCTCCGCATAGCTCGGCTCGAGCAGAACGTAAAACATGGTGTCGGGGTAACGCTTGAAGAGCATATCAAAGAAAGCGTCGTCGCCCACATTGTGTCCGTAAAAGCCGTAGAGCATAAATCTCGAGGTAACATTTTTGCCGTCACGAGTGTATTTTTCCCTTGTGCTTCGAAGTATTGCAAAGAGCTTTTTAATCTTCCTCAACGGTGAAAAAAGCTTGTACGACCTGCTGTTTACGACAAGGCTGTACTGCCCCGAAAGCTCGGCATATTGTGCGTTGAGCGTTTGAATTTGCCGCTCTGATTCGGCGTTGAGCCTCGAGAGCTCGGCGTTTCTTTCACGCTCAAGCCTTGCGTTCTCCTTTTCCGATTCGTACAGCTCCTTGAAGGAATTTAAGCTCTCCTTTATTCCGTCGGCTTCTCGCTTGTCGAAATAAATTTCGTTTTTATGAAGATTATATAAATCTCTGATTGTAAAGCCGAATTTTTCCTCTGCAAGCTCGGCATATTTTTTATCCTTGAAAAGCTCATTAAGCTTTTTCATTTCCAAAACCTTGTTGTCGGGATACATATGAAGCGCACCGCCCAAAACAAAAGCCTTTTCAAGCTCCACTTCCTCGTCGGTGTACTCCTTTAATTGTAGCTTATCGGAAAAAGCCTCCAAGAACATTTCCCTCGGGCAGTCATTGACAAGCTTGTAGGCTATCCTCACATATTCCTCGTTGTGACCTAAGATATCCGCATTGGCGAGCTTGCTGTTGTTTTGGTGCCAAATACGGTAAAGCACAAGCTTTTCGGGGTAAATATAAAGCGGACATATAAAATTCATACGAATCCAATAGTCGTAGTCGTGCAGTTTATTCAGCGTCAAATCGTGGTCGCCGAGTTTTTTATATACGCTCATTCTCATAACCACGCTGCTGTGGCAAAGGAAATTCGAGCTGTCGTAAAATCTCCTTACAAAGCCTGCCTGCGTCATATTTTCGCGGTTGAATATAGAGAATAATACTTCGGGCAGCTCACCGCTTACAAAGGGTCTGCCGTTTTCGTCTATGAGCGTGGCGTGGGTAAAGCAAGCGCCGTAGTGAGCGTTGTTTTCAAGGAAATTTATCTGCTTTTCGATTTTGTCCTCAGCCCAAATATCGTCAGAGTCGATATGAGCGATATACTCGCCCTTTGCACGGTGCAGACACTCGTTGTTGGCATTGGAAATATTAAAATTTTTCGGCAGGGTGTAAAGCTCTATCCTGTCGTCGTTATAGCTTTTGACAATTTCCGCCGTGTTATCCGTCGAACAGTCGTCGACAATGATAATCTGCAAATTTTTATAGGTTTGATTAAGCACGCTTTCAAGCGATTGAGCGATTGTATTGCTTGCGTTATAAGCATTCATACAAACGCTGACAAGTTTTTCCAAAGCCATATAGCCCTCCGAATTTATCAACTGATACTATATAAAAATATACCACATTTTTTAAGAAAACGCAACATTAACAAGCGTACTACGAAAATAATATAATGTATTGCTCCCCGAAAAATGTTTATAGAGGTAATTTACGGGTAAAAATAGTTTTAAGGACACATAAATTACCTTTGGAGAGTGATAAAAATGACAGTAAGGCGAGGAGAAATCTACTATGCGGATTTAAGCCCTGTTATAGGCTCCGAGCAAGGCGGAATGAGACCTGTTTTGATAGTTCAAAACGACGTCGGCAACAAGTACAGCCCGACGGTAATCGCCGCCGCCATCACAAGTCAGAAGTACAAAACCAGACTGCCCACGCACATAAGCGTAAACGCCGATAACTGCGGACTTCAAAAGGACTCGGTCGTGCTTCTTGAGCAGGTCAGAACGCTCGATAAGCAGCGTCTTAAAGAGCGTATGGGCAATCTTCCCGACAGCGAAATGAATAAAATCAACAAGGCACTGTCCGTAAGCTTCGGACTGCTATAAAAAATACGGCACGCCAAAAACGGTGTGCCGTAAGCTTTAGCTTATATTAAACTTATTTTGTCTTGAGCAAGGTCGAAAGCTCGTCCATAAATGCGTTAATATCCCTGAAATGTCTGTAAACCGAGGCAAAGCGAACGTATGCAACCTCGTCAATGTCCTTGAGCTTATCCATAGCAAGCTCGCCGATATGAATTGAGGTAACCTCCCTGTCAAGAGAGTTCTGAAGGTTAGCTTCGATTTCGTCAACCGCTTTTTCAAGAGTTTCGATAGTAACCTGACGCTTCTCGCAAGCTCTCATCATACCGCCCAAAAGCTTGTTTCGGTCAAATGCCTCACGGGATTTGTCTTTCTTAATGACGAAAATCGGAACGCTCTCGATAATCTCGTATGTAGTAAATCTCTTGCCGCATTTGATACACTCACGGCGGCGGCGAATACGCTCTCCCTCATCTGTGGGACGGGAGTCAATTACCTTGCTTTCTTCAAAAGCGCAAAAAGGACACTTCAAATATATCACATCCAAGTTAAAAAATTTCTAAATCCTACATATTGTATTATATCAAAGTTTTTCCACAATGTAAAGCGTTAAAGCCGTGATTTTTCTCTTTCTTCCATTATTTGATAATTGATTTTGCGCCGCTGAGCCTTTATTATGAGGGCAGAGGTGATAAAATGTCGGAAATAATAACGTCTGTTTGCGAGTGTGTAAAGGGGATGAACAGGCTTTCAAAGCTCTCGATAAAATACGGCGGCGCAGTCGTGCTTTCGCTGTATGTCTCGGCGGCGTTTTGCTCGGCTATTATGGGCAAAATCGGCAATTTCGACACGCTGCTGATTTTGAAAAACGAGCTTTTAAGCTGTGCGGGCGAAATGCTGTCGGCAGTCTTTGTTCCGTCGATTTTTCTTGAAATATTGACTATTGCCGAAAAATACAGGTAAAAAAATTGACTTTATGCAAGTAAAATGTTAAAATGAAAGCCTGAAACGGAGTGAGACCGATGATTTGTCCCAAATGCAGAAAAATTTATCCCGATACGGTCGAGGTCTGCCCCGAGTGTCAAGTTGAATTGATAGGTATGATGGGCGACGCAGACGCACCGGATGATAATGTGAAAATGGAACGTGTCGTTGTCGGAAGCGATGGGGAGATTTCCCCTACAATTGTTTACAGACCTATCGACGAGCCGTTGCCTGTCAGTAACAGCCTGCCCGTAACGCTTATGCTTCTTGCGGTTATAATGCTTTTGGCAAGTGTGGTTTGCTTTTTCCTCGGAAGGTCGGGGGCGAATTCCGCACAGGGTGCAAGTGTTGTGAGCTTTGCAAATTATATCATTGGATTTTTGAATTAAAAAACCGCCTGCGAAAGCTTCACAGACGGAGCAAAGGGACTGCAAACGCTGTTTTTTTCTTGTCCTTTGCTGTCAATATTATATGCACAAAAAAAGAAATTATCAGTTTTTATAATATTTTTTCAAAAAACGCTTGCTTTTTACCTTAGTATATGATAAAATACTCGGGCGTTGAAAAAACAAGTAGTTAAGGAGGAAGTCAGTATGTCAGCAATCGAAATTATTCTCGGCTCAATTGTTATCCTTTCATCAATCGTAGTAATCGTAGTTGTTCTTATGCAGCAGAGCCGTGAAGCCGGTCTTTCAGGTGCTATTTCAGGTGCGGCTGATACCTTCTTCGGTAAGAATAAGGGCAGAACTATTGAGGCTAAGCTCGAAAAATTCACAAAGTATTTTGGAATTTTCTTCTTCGTGCTCGTTCTCGTTGCATGGATTGTTCTCTTGTTCATAAAATAACTCTTGTTTATAAGATAAATTAAAACAAGGCAAATTATAAAGCGGTTTTTCCGCTTTATATATATGATCCACTAGCTCAGCTGGCAGAGCACTTGACTTTTAATCAAGGTGTCCGGAGTTCGATTCTCCGGTGGATCACCAAAAAAAGAACATCCGAAAGGATGTTCTTTTATTTTTATATGCAATTACATTTCTATAGCAAAATAAAAAAATCAGAACAAATCAAAACGGAGAATCGAAGTCATAGTTTATTCTGCACACAGTAGGGCGGTGGCTTGCTGCCGCAAAGGAAATTAACGAAAACAAAACTGTTTTCGGCAAATATCAAATTGGATTCAATATCATACCGTAGGGACAGCCCTTGCGGCTGTCCGCAGGAAATTTGATGTACAATTATATTCACGAACAACCGCACATTCAGCCTCCCTTGTGTAAAGGGAGGTGGGTTGCCGTAGGCAACTCGGAGGGATTGTAAGGTTGATTTTATATTATTTCGTAAAAATCCCTCAGTCATTTTTCTTCGAAAAACGACAGCTACCTTTACAAGGGAGCCTTTGTCGGACAGGGGCGAGCCCTGTCCCTACGGTATGATATAAAATATAATTCGCACATTCAGCCTCCCTCTGACGGGCAACATATGCGACCGCCGCCTGTGGCGGATAGAGGGAG
>DAVZHW010000074.1:0-6754 GCA_052273625.1 Candidatus Fimenecus sp.
GTGCTGCACCGCGCCATCCTGGGCTCTCTGGACCGCTTCATGGCTTTCAAAAAATCCGCTGATTTCATGGAAATCGAAATATCCGAAATCAGTCTGTAAATGGCATCCTCTGCACCCGGTCTTGGCTTGTAGGAGAAAACCATCTGCTGATTTCTCTTATCCGGCACAAAGAAGTTATTTCGATAATGGGTGATGTATCTGCCGAGCCTCTGACCCATATCAAGCACACGGAACTCCGCCCATAAATCCATAAGACCGTTACTGGATGGAGTACCCGTAAGTCCCACCATCCTTTTTACCGTAGGTCTTACTTTCAGAAGGCTTTTGAACCTTTTCGCCGTATGAGATTTGAAGGAAGATAACTCATCAATCACCACCATATCGAAGTCAAACGGAACACCGCTTTTTGTAATTAGCCAGTCCACATTTTCACGATTGATTAAGTACAGGTGTGCCGGACGCTTTAAGGCAGCAAGCCTTTCAGCCTCTGTTCCGATTGCCACGGAATAGGTAAGACCCTCCAGATGCTCCCACTTTTCAATCTCCACAGGCCAGGTATCCCTTGCTACACGAAGGGGAGCAATCACAAGAACCTTCTGTACTTCAAATCGGTTCAGCATCAGTTCGTATATGGCAGTCAGCGTGATGACGCTCTTGCCAAGACCCATCTCAAGGAGAACTGCCGCCACCGGATGTTCCAGTATAAAATTTGTTGCGTAAGTCTGATATTCATAGGGATTGTATCGCATCAATCACACCTCCAATCTGCTCGATACTGTCAACGCAGAAAACCTTAAAACCGAGGCTTTCCAACTGTTTTTTACGTCTTATCTGTAAAGGACGCATCTTTTTGCCGGGAGCCTTAAATTCCACAAATGCCATTCTTCCCATTGGCAAAAGTACAAGACGGTCAGGCACGCCATCTAAACCCGGACTTACAAACTTCGGTGCAATGCCTCCCATTTTCTTCACTGCGTCCGTGAATTTTTTCTCTATAAATTGTTCTCTCATGTCTACACCTCATCTGACACAAGAACACAAAATCACAACCATTCCCTATATATTCCTTACGCGCCTATACGCAGGTGTTTTTTATCTATACCCTTAATAAAAGCCATTTTGAATATAAGGGAAATAGTTGTGTTGTGTCATAATCTTGTGTTCTTAACTTCCGAATTTGTAAAGTCGCTGCCTGCCGTAAATCGGCTGACGCTTGATGGAATTAGTTCGTTCCCAACCGCTGATCTGGCTCATCAGTGCTGCAATGGCATAGCTGTCCGAAGGTTTCAGTTCCTGCAGATTTTTGCCAAAGCACTCACACCAGATTTCCGGATTGCTGACCTTGGTACGAACCACCGTGCCTTTATGATCAGGCTGACCGAACTCACTGCCTTGCAGGAAGTTCCGTCTTTGGTACAAATCCATGCTGTCCCAATCGGTCGGCAGTAAGGCATTCAGATACTCTTCCACCATGCCGACACGCTCGTCCACTTCCATCGCAGACTGTTGCACCTTCTCGGACTCCGCAAGCACATCGCCTTCAAGGAACAGTTTCTCGCCGGACTTCCAGATGGCTTTTGCCTCCGCCCAAAACTGCTGACGGTATTCATCGGTAAAGTTCCAGGTCTTTTTCTGTTTCTTCTGATGTACCTTGATAATCCAAAAACGGCGGTTACCTGTAATATCACGCAGATATCCACGCTCGCCGTTGACCGTGGCAATAATAATGCACTGTCTCGGATGGGATTCCACCACTCGACCATAGGAAGGACGGTATTTATCATCACAGGTAGAAAGGAACGCCTTCACTTTCTCAATGTCAGCTTTCTTCATACCTGCAAGTTCTCCGATTTCCACCGTCCAAAATCCCTGCAGTTTTTCCGCACCGGACTTATCATCCATATCCGTAAGGGACAGGGTTTCCGAATAATACTCCGAACCCACCAGGTCTTTTACAATGGTGGACTTGCCGATGCCTTGCTCACCGTCAAGCACGGGAACGCAGTCAAACTTGATGCCGGGAACATAGATACGGGCAACGGCAGCTGCAAAGGTCTTTCTTGTAACCGTGCGTACATATTCCGTATCATCCGCCTGCAAATATTTGATAAAGAGGTCTTCCACACGCTTGACCCCATCCCACTCAGGCAGACTGTCCAAGTAATCACGGATAGGGTGGAAGTGGCGGTCATCGGCAGCCTTAGTAAAGGCAACATCGTGATTACGGCTGGAAAACGGCAGATAGCGGATGTCGATGATGGATTTAAGCTGTGCTGTATCCGCATCACGCCAGAATGCATTGCCCGCAGGACGCTCCCAAGGGAGAGGACCCGTAATCTGAATACGGTTAGCCATCTCATTGAAAGCGAAGTTCTGGAAATCAGGGTCATTATTTAGAATGAGGTTCAGATTGTATACACTGTTTTCCAACAGACTCGACCTCGGCTGATAGCGGAGTTTCTTTTTCCAATCCTCATCACCGTCAACGGAAAATTCCACATTTGCCTGTGCCAGACGTTCATTGGCAGCAAGGAGTTTTACATCATCCTGCAGCATGGCAAACTCGCACATAGCGTTAAAGGATTTTTTATCATCGGCATCCCCGAACTTATGGATACGGACAATGTCAAAGGCATTGCACAGTTTCAGATATGCAGGGTCTTTGGCATGGTGGCTGTAGACAAACTTGTCCTCTTTGATTTCTACACCCGCCATACTGCTTGACTGGATGAAATGCCAACGGCTCTCATTGTCGGTCGGCTCATATACATCGGATAGGAAAATCTCCAAAGCCTTGGAAATCGGATGATACACTCGGTTGAAAAGCCCCACCACACCTTCCTTGGAAAGCGGGTCCTGCACTTTCTGCTGCGTGACACTGTTTGCCTTACTCTCCCTGGAGGAAGTAGGCAGTCTTGTAGGGTCAGTCCATTCCGGATGGGCATTAAGAATCTCATCGGGGTCGAGCCAACCGCCGTCCGTTTCCTTATATACAAATACACCGTTCTGCGGAGTAGACGGCCAGTACATCAGCTGATTAGGAAGATAGGAACACTCGTCAAAGAAGTCGATGCCAAGCATCTGCGCCACATAGCGGGATACGGCAACAAACTCCTCCGGCGTCACATCACGGGTCAGAGGGCAGACGATTCTTGCCCTCGGGTTTTCCTCTGTACTGCTGTGCGTGGTATACAGCACGGAAGTGTAAGGGAATGTGGTTTCATAACTATCAAGAAATTCCTTTGTAATGCGGTCACCATCCAGGGAAAGCATGGAGCGTGACTCCACGGTGTCGATTTTTCTGCGGCCACCCTTAAGGACACCACCCACAAACCCACCGTGGTCTTTTGCCTGATCACGCTGTGCCTTATTCATCTTGGCATATTCTTCTGCTGACTCCGGAGTACGGATAGTGACTTTCAAGCGTTCCTTCAATTCATCGAAACGAATGGTCTTATTGACCCAGGTCTTTGCCTGTCGGCTGTTGCCGTATGCTATATTTAAATCACGCATTTTTGCTAACCTCCTCACAGTTTTCATTGAACCAGCGAATGGTCTGATTTCTCTTTTTGGCTATACCGATTTCGTGAGCCATGCCCTTTGAAATCACATCACCAAACACCCATAATTCATTGCACTTTCCAAGTAGCACATAGTTAAAATGCATGGCGTCGGCGCGTTCCGCAGGATTTTCATCACACATGAACTGCGGATACAACAGATGCGGCGTCACAGGGATAACGTTCTGCTCATATGCAAAACGGCTGTATTTTCTTGCCTGTTTCGTGTTATATGACCTGTCGCCGGAAAACGGAGAACAGATATATATCAACGGACGGAAGGCGGATTGCTTTTCCGCCTTTGCCACATTGCTCATAGCCTCATAACCGGTTGGGTCATAATAACCTTCGGAGTTGAATTTATTGATTCCCATAGTGTTACACCTCCTGCTCAATCAGCGGCTTCATGCCATCCGATTTCATTAATTCATAGATAAAAAGCCTGCCTTTTTGTGTCCAGTAAGTATGCACCTTTGTATGAGGTTCTCCATCAGAACCGGAGTAACTGTGGGTTTTGGTGCTTGTATAACCCTTTTGGGCATATTTCTGATACAACAGCCAGATATCGCCCTGTTTGAACTGCACACCTTTTTCATGAAGATAGCGGTTCATCCAGATAGCGGATTTTCCGTAATCCTTGGCAATAGCCGATGTGGAGATAAGGTCTTTGCAGTTAAGAACCACATCGTAGTAGCTGACTTTCGGCTGCATTTCCAAAATCTGCTGATTCTGTACAGCAACCGTTTCTGTCAGTTCCATATTCTGATGTTTCAGAAGCGCAAGCTGATGGTTTGCAAACTGCAACGCTCTTGCCATAACCGCTTCCGGTGAATTCCATGCTTCTTCCACTTGGATAAAATACTGACGGAATTTTCTGCCGATATCAGTACGCTGAATCATACAGAGCTGCTTTGCCATATCGATGGTAAGCTGATGATTCACTGCCGGGCGACCACCGGAACTTTCGCTCAAAAATGAGCAGAAGTCTGTACCTTCTGTAAATCCGTAATCACACATTCTCGGAAACCAGTCCTTATATGCGGTTTTCACCTGCAAGGCATCATGCAAATCACGTCCGTTCACAGTAGGGCGTTCACTGTCATAATTGATTTTGATAAATTCGTCCATAGCGAATCCTCCTTAAAAATGAAATAGACAGAAGGACTTGTATCCCTCTGCCTATAAGCGAAGAATCCGATGGAATCGAACCCCCTGATTTTAATCTTTTTTATAAAAATTGCATTCATATCCGTCTGCACGAAGTAACAGACCTTTTGCCCAAGGCGGAGTCCTGCTCATCTGCTCACAAACGGCATCCAGAGAAACCCTACGGTCGCACTCGATGATAATTTCATCGTGTACATGAGCAACGATATCGCAGTGGCTCAAGGTCTGCATGGCAAACATCAGAATATCCCTGGCAATGGCCTGCACGGCATTCTCCGTAAACTTAGGACCGTAGCTTTCCAAACGCTCCCACTTCTTTGTAGCACCCACTCCTTCATAGGTGACAGCCTCACCGCCGAACTGGTTCTCTCCCATGCGTGGTTTTACATACGCAAGCTGTCTGCCGGAAGGAAGGGTCAGAAACAGGAAAGCGCTTTGATAGTGGAACTTTAAGCCGTGGGTTTCCACGGCAGTCTTCTGTTTCACGCAGGTTTTTACAGCACGGTCGATATCCCACCACAGCCTGGTTATCATGGGATTGGCATTTCTCCACGCAGACACAAGTGGCTGCAACTCATCTTCCGCAATCCCCATCTCCAAGGCTCCCATTGCTTTTAAGGCACCGACCGAGCCGCCGTAACCCAGGGCGAGTTCTGCGATTTTGCCCTTTTGACGGAGATGTCCGTTCACGCCGTGCTTTTCTACCGGAACACCAAACATCTGATTTGCACTACTGCAATAAATGTCCTTGCCTTCCTCGAACACCTTAATTCTCCACTGTTCGCCCGCAAGCCACGCAAGAACCCTCGCCTCAATCGCAGAAAAGTCTGCCACGATAAATTTTCTGCCCTTCTGCGGCACAAAGGCAGTACGGATAAGCTGTGACAGGGTATCGGGGATATCTTCATATAAAAGTTCCAGGGCATCGTAGTTACCGCTACGCACAAGACCACGTGCCCCTGCCAGATCTTCCATATGGTTCTGCGGCAGGTTCTGAAGCTGAATCAGCCTGCCTGCAAATCTTCCAGTACGGTTGGCACCGTAAAACATGAACATACCCCTTGCACGGTTGTCCTTACACACGGCATTTTCCATAGCCGTATATTTTTTCACACTGCTCTTGGCAAGCTGCTGACGGAGGGACAGCACATCGGTAAGTTCCTGTGGTGCCGTTTTGATTGCCGCCGCCACTTCCTTTTTGCCAAGGCTGTCCATCTCCAATCCGTTATCAGCAAGCCAGGATTTCATCTGTTGCACAGAGTTTGGATTGTCGAGATTTGTCATATCCTGCATTCTGGCGGTCAGATGTTCACGGCTCTTGCTGTCGATTTCAATAGCACTTTTTACAAGCACCATATCCACACCGATGCCGCGGTCATTGACTTCCTCACTCAGATGATATTCCTCCCAAATCTGCTCCGATACCGGAAAGCGTGACAGCTTTGCCTGAATACCCATTTCCGTTTCCACATCACGAAGGTTGTATGCCTTAAACTGCTGCCACTTCTCCATATCATGCTCCGGCAGATTTCTTGTGCGACCACCGTTTACCTTGGTCGGCGCACAGGGAACGCAGAAATATTTGATTAAGGATTTACCCTCGGTCAGTTTCTGTTTTTCCAAACCAAGAACAGCGCCCACACCCTCAAGGGAAAGAGGCAGACCCAGTGTTGCCGCCCAAATCATAGTGCAGTGCCAGCTTGCAGGATTTAGAAAACGGGCGCATTCCTGCGATAAAGGATGATTATCACAAAACGGGTCAAGGCTTATACCCATATCCGATAAGTAACGGGACAGGCAGACTCTCTCAAAAGTTGCGTTATACGCCGTTTTTATAACAGAATCATCGGTCAGCGCGTCAATAATCTCTTCAGGGATACTCTCCCCACAGGCAAGGTCAACCACCTGCACAGCACCGCCGTCCACAGCATAACCGAACAGTAATATTTCAAAATCCTCGCTCTCTGCATATTTGTAAACACCACATTTTTGCAGATTGACCGAGGAAAAGGTTTCAATATCGATAC
>DAVZHW010000075.1:0-1878 GCA_052273625.1 Candidatus Fimenecus sp.
CTTTTAGTTGTGAGCTACTGCTCTGGTTGATTTTTTTGTTGGTTTGTCAATTCATATTGATTTCTCCTTAAAAAAATCAAAGTTATAAATTATCTTATGTATATATTATATCATATTATAGCTTATTTGTCAAGCTATTTTTGCAAAAAAAAGCTTCATCACGATATATCTGATATATATTAACCCTTAAAAAGCCGCTTCACCGTCCTGTAATAGGTGCTTGACTTCAAACCTAGCACCTTCATTGCGTAGATGTTGGTACACTTGCCCTCACGGACGTTCTTATACACTGACCTGAATAGCTGCTCGTCTATCTCAATAGGTTTCCTGCCTTTATACTTTCCTGCCGCCTTTGCAAGTTCAATACCTTCTCGCTGTCTCTGCTTGTTCTGATCCGCCTCAAACTCGCCCAAAGAGGCAAATATGTTCAACATAAATCTTCCTTGCGGCGTGTCTGTATCGAGCTGTTCCTTCTGCGACACGAGCCTTACTCCCTCTTGTTGAAACTTATCAAGCAAGTATAAAAAGTCTCGTATGGAACGGCTCAGACGGCTTATGCTCTCAACCACAACAACATCGCCCTCTCTCATAAAATTCATCATTTCTTCAAGCTGTGGTCTTTTCATATTTCTTCCCGATGCTTTATCAATATACACTCGTTCCACGCCGAGTTTTTTCATTAAAACTTCTTGACGTATCTCGTTCTGCTCAACTGTTGACACTCTGACATAACCAATTTTCAAAAAAATCACTCCGTTCTGACTGTGCTACATATATCCACTATGGGCGTACACCATTGACATACTACGCCGCTTGCAGAAATATACTTCAATAGGGTCTTTTTGCGTTCTTATGAAACACTTCTACTCCATTATACCACATTTATACCCTATTGCAACATTTATGCAAAAAAAAGCAGAGAAGAACGCATCTTCTCTGCCTTTTTATATTCCCAACCCATCACCGTAACGCAAAAACATTTATTCCAATTCTTGAATTTGCCGTGCGCACTCTTCGGCATACTTGGGATATGCCGCCGCAATCTTTTCCATAATGGCTTTTTTATACGAAAAATAAACCTCGTCTCCCCCCACTTTTCCTTTCATAAGATATAAACCATCATCATAGTGAACAAGATTATGTCTGATATAATTAACAATCCAACGTTGCAAAGTGTCTGGGTCAACACTTGACTCATAGATTTCTTCGTAATATTTTTCGTTTAAGTCATACCAACGATTTTTCGCTGCTATTGTTTTATCTATAAGTTTATCATCATCAATGACAATAACTGTAATACTATCAGCAAACGCTTTCATATTTTCTGCCAAAAGCTTCTTTTTAGTTTCCGTTGCTTTTTTGGCTGACATTTTCCGTCTATTAGCTTTTTCAAGTGCTTGCTTGTATTCTTCACTTTTCATCGCTTCCAAAACATCTCGCTCTCTGAATAACTTCATGGGTGCAGCCTTGCGATAATGGGGATTTTCTACAAGTTTCGGCTCTGGTAATAACGCTTCAATCATTGCCTTCGTCCACCCCATAGAAATTACAGTTGACAAAGTAATCAATTTTGGTTCATTCTTTTTCAAAGCTTTTTTAACATCGTTGTATGCCTGTTCAAATTTCTTTCGGTCGTTGCCGTCCACAATGTCATACGCTATCGCCAATGTATACTTATCATCATCAACAAACAGCTCAGGCATATGGCAATACTTCTCATAACCATATTCGTCAGCAATGAGCTTAGTGAACAAGCTCATTTCCTCGTCATTCGTAAAAGCTACCGCATACATAGCTTTTAAACCGTTCTTTGCATCTTTGCTAAAATACTGCTTTTTCATTCTCTTAACCTCTTTCATAAGTATTTTTAAATTATCT
>DAVZHW010000075.1:1978-6736 GCA_052273625.1 Candidatus Fimenecus sp.
CTTTCATAAGTATTTTTAAATTATCTTATATATATATTATATCATATTATGATATGATTGTCAATACTAAAACGAAAATATAATTGAAATTATTGTGTGACATATGTGTCACGTTTCATATCACTTCATCATAAGCCATTTATATATAAACGTCATATCGTGATAGCTGTTAGGCGTTTTGTAAACTTCAAAAGAGTGCAAAAAAAGGAGCAAGTTTTAAACTTGCTCCAATGGTTTAAGCATACGCCTTTCCGTTAGTGCCGCTCTTGTATTCTTTATACACCACAACAGGGTTTTTGAGCTTTTTCAAAACGTCCTCAAAGTATCTAGGGTCAAAGCAGCCATACTTTGAACGCTTCATTATACAGTTTTCTCTTACTTCCTCAATGTTGTATGTATCTTCTTCCTTTAGCTCTTGCCAGCCCTTGAAAATCATTACCGAACCGCTATAAAAGAAATACGCACGAGCCTTGCGGCTTTTATATGGTATGCAACACACCTTAACAACATCGCTATGCTGTGCATACGTTGTATACTCAACGCCTATTATCCTGCATTTTATATTAACAGGAAAACCAAAATCGCTCATACACATTATCGTGTACTTCTCACCTTCAACAAGCCCTGCATTGAAGAAAGCTTTCTGACGTGGCTCAGCGTAATCATTAAACACCTTATAAAGATTTCTTGCTGCCTCGTTTGCGGTCTGAGCTGTCAGCTCTTGCAGTATAGCACCGTTCTCGTATTTTGCAACCGTCTTAAATTCCCCTATCGAATTTGTATCGGTGTCAATGATTATACCGCTCTTAATTGTGTTGCCGCCTCTGAGTTTGAACATATACATCTACCTCTTTCATAAGTATTATCAAGTTATCTTATATATATATTATATCATATTATAATGTATTTGTCAATAGCAAATTACAAGTTTTGCGAAGTTTTTTCAAAGAAAAATTGTGCTATATGTGTCACAATTTCCCGACCACTATCACTATAATCACCGTTTATATGTGAATGTCATTGCGAATAGGCATAAGACGTTTTATAATGTCGGCAACAAAACAGCGGACGTACAAGACTTGCTCACACGTCCGCTCAAATCATTCTACTTTGTGAAAACTATCTACGTTAGGTATAACGCCAAGCATACGTCCACTTTCAAATCGACAATGTATCGTGCCGATATCGTCAACTTCAAGCACCTCTCCTATTGAGCCTTGCTCAACTGGGTTTGGATCGTCATTCATTAAGTCAACGCATATTTTCGTACCCTTTGGATATCTTTTTTTTAAGTTTTTTACTAAATCTCTGTCAACAAAAAACATAGTCAATCCCCTCTCTAAGCATAGATATTTTCAAAGACGTTCAAGCAATTATGCTTTTCAGCAGCGACTCGCTGTGCTGCTACTGCCTTGTTTTTGTCTCCAGTTTTTTTGAGAGTATTCCAAAAGGCGAGAGATAAAATTTCTTGTGCTTTTGAATATGCCCTTAAGCTTTCTGCCTGCTCCTCTGTCACAAGTATCATACTCTCATTAAAGACATTATGATTAATTACAACAGCACCTTTTATTACTGGTGGTCTAAGTCCTGTGTAATTGACACGAACAGCCTTTATAATGCCATTCATACCCATATACTCGACAAATTCAAATGGTAGACCATTTCTCTTTACAGCCGCAACTATCTTGTTCATAATTAAAGCCCTCTTTCATAAGTATCATTAAATTATCTTATGTATATATTATAGCACATTATATCGTATTTGTCAATAGTATAATGCAATTTTTTTTAGCTTTATGTCACGGAGAAAATGTTCTATATGTGTCACATCAATTCAACCACTATCACCATATGACCTTATATATAAATGTCATAACTGTTAGTTGTGAAGCGTTTTCTAAGCATTAAAAAGCGAGTGGGAAGTGTCTAACCTTCCCACTCGCTCGACTTAGCAACTACCCTACAACGGCAAGCAATTTGTTCAACGCTTGTGGCTGCATTATATGCAGCCACAAGCGTTAAACTTTGCCAAAGCAAAAGCAAGACCGTAGGCATCTCTTGTATATGACCTATGCAAATTGTCGATATACACAAAACTATCTGAATTATCACCATGATAGAATTTAAGCTTCTTATCACCACGCTGTGCAATATCGTTAATTGTAAGCTCTTTGTATTTTTGCATTATTTCTCGTGCGGCTTCAAGATACTTATTTACAGCTTCTTTTTCTGTGTCATAATCATATTTTACAAAAACAAAAGTGTTGCCGCCTGAAAGTATTTCAAAGCTTCTTTTGTCACGGTCGATATACTCGAAAGACTTTACAGCTTCTTTTACTGCCTGCTCATTTACAGCCATATTTTTTATATAGATGTGTACCGCCGTTTCATATCCTGCATAACTCACCCTCACCGAAACATCTTTTGAAATGTAGCCAAGAGCCTTAATCTTCTTTCTGATTGCGTTTCCAAGTTCACGATTTGTCATAGTCAAAACCTCTTTCATAAGTATTGTTAAGTTATCTTATGTATATATTATAGCACATTATATCGTATTTGTCAATAGCAAAATGCAATTTTATAAAGTTTTTAAGAAAAAAATTGTGCTATATGTGTCACAATTTCCCGACCACTCTCACCATAAATCGTGTATATATAAATGTCATAGCTGCTAGGCATAAGACGTTTTGTATGCCAGCAAGCAAAAAATCACTGGATATATAAAAGCAGCTCATTGAGAAAACCTTCCCGATGAGCTGCTTGTGATTATATTATACCATGTTATCTATCATTTGTTTTTTGCTCGAGCTGCTTTATCGCATTTTCATCACCCTTTATGGCAGCGATTTTCAGCTTGTAAGTTTCAAGCTGTTTGTCATAAATATCAATAGCCTGTCCGTCCTCTTCCGATATCAACTGTTCCTTGCCGTCAACGTATATACGGCGGTAGCCCTTTTCCGACCTATAAAACCGTCCATTCCAATATCCTTTAGGATAGCAGTCGGGTTTTTGCGGCTTTTCAAGTTCGTCTATTTTCTTCTGCAATTCAGCCTCTTGATCTTTTATTTTTTTAAAAAGAGCCATGTCAACGTCATTAAAATCGAAATTCACCTCAATTTCAGGGAAAACTTTTCTTATTTCTCTAAGAGCTTCCTCAACATCTTCTCCGCTTTTAAAATCACAGCTCCAACCCATACATACATCGGTTGACATAACATCGAACATTCCACCTTCACCAATATCCGTCCAAGTGAAGCCTAACGCCTTTATTTTGTCTTTTACAGGCTTTGTATCGCCTGTAAAGTACGCACAAAACGGATAAATGTTCAGAGGATTAAGCTGAACAGTCACTCCTAGTGGTTTAGAATGTTCAATTTCCTGCATTAATGCCTTATAGCAGTCTTTACACAATCCACGTTCCTCATAATATTCGATTTTTCGTTGTCTGTCTTTGTCCTTGCCGAACAGTTCGACGGTCTGAACGTGTCCACAAGAAAATTTAACATGATATTTTGCCATAATCAAAACCTCCATTTAAAAGTATCATCTTATCTGTATGACTATATTATATCATATTTCAAGGCATTTGTCAATAGTTATTTGCGATTTTTTTATTTTTTTGAGTGCAAATCTTGTGACTCCAGGCGGACACATATAGCACATTCTCTACCACTATCACCATTATCTTTCTTATACATAAACTTTATCGTGATAGGTGTGAGCCGTTTTATAAGCCTTATCAGCACAAAAAAATCAGCCGACAATTGTTCTGTCGGCTGATTTAATCAATCTCAAATCCGAGAATTTCGGCGGCTTTGATACAAATTTCGATTGCCTCTCCCGTGTCATCTGCTTCACAGTATTCGTCAAGTAAATCTGCCCTATAGCACAAATCTCTCATAAGGTCGCCGTCATAAAAGGCAAGCTTATTGATTTTGTCCACAAGTTCCTTGTCGCTCAGTCCTGCAATATAGGTGGGGTCGAAGGTGATATCAAATCTTTCGTTTGTCATATTAGTCACTCCTTTTGCGTTTTCATAGATTTCACTTTTATTCCTGCTTTTCTTTTTTACACCTCCCTATATTTCGTATTTCACAAGTTCATCATTGATGTACTCATATCTCACACAGCCGCAGTCAAAGCGTATGTAGTTATAATCAGAAGAAGCATATAGTGGCTTTCTCAAAATCGTTTCTGATATTCTGAGTTGATTATGTCTGTTTATCTCGTATTTATCAACAGTTGGTATAATCGAGATACGTTCTTTGGCAAAGCCAAACAAATCATACAGCAGTTCTTTTGCGCTCTCGTTTGTCATTACTTCCACAAAGCCGCAACTCATCAGTTCGTTGTACTCCTCATTACTCATCTGAGTGCCGCAGCTAGTTGTTGGTTTCCATTCAAATTCCTTGTCAAGCTCTTTTTTAAGACGTTCAATTTCTTCTTCAAGGAGTTCAATTCTTGATTGTGAAGCTTTAAGCTTTTTCGCCGTATCACAGTAGAGTTTTTGTACGCCGTGTGTTTCAAGCCAGTTGTGGCAAAACTCACTTTTATCTCCGTTGAAGTTATAGTATTTCTGCTCGATTTTCTCATAATCGTCAGCCGTTGGCTCAAAGCCTGTCATTTCAACAAATTCGCTAAGTAACATAGTCAAAACCTCTTTCGTAAGCATTAATTATCTTATATATATATTATAGCATATTATAAGGCATTTGTCAATAGTAATTTGCGAATTTCTCAAAAAAATTTTTAATTTTG
>DAVZHW010000076.1:0-6223 GCA_052273625.1 Candidatus Fimenecus sp.
ATCAGTGAAGAAGGCTTGGAACTTATTGAATTCCTTAGTCTGGATTGCACTGCGACCGGTGGTGAGTGGCATTCTGATAGTGAAATCAAGATTGATAAAAATGGCTATGTTATCGTAGACGGCAATAAAACCAAGGAGTTTTGGGATGGTTACATCCGCAGCATAAAGAAACCTATCCGCCTTAAAATTCGTAACATTTGTGGGGATGAAACTGTTTGGGAGGTGTAATCAATGGCTCAAAATGTGACATTGTATAACCTTTTGATTTCTTGTCCAGGTGATATTAAGAAAGAAGTTACATTGATTGAAGCTGCAGTAGATGAGTTTAATGAATTATATACTGAAACTTTAGGAATCACAATAAAAACTCGCCATTGGAGTAAGAGTTCTTATGCTCAGTCTGGAGGAAAACCACAGGCATTACTTAACGAGCAGTTTATAAATAAATGTGATGCAGCAGTTGCGATTTTCTGGACGAGATTTGGCACACCTACTGATGAGTATGGTTCTGGAACAGAAGAAGAAATTGAAATTATGCTTCAATCTGGAAAACAAGTGTTTATGTATTTTTCGGATAAGCCTATCCCACCATCAAAAATAAATGGTGACGGCTATGAGAAAATACAAGCATTCCGTGACAAATATAAAGACAAAGGAATATATTTCACTTATTCATCCGACGAAGAATTTAAAAAGATGTTTTTTGCCCATCTTTCCATGCATTTTTTGACAGAAAAGAGGGTAAGTGAAACAACCAATGAATATCGTTCTGAGTTAAAGTTATTAGGTATTGACGAAACTGGAAGATTGACTGAAGAAGCGGTGGTATGCCCATTCGTGTTAAATGCAGAGATTAGCATGAAAGAATACATTACTTCGATTAAGACTATGTATCAGGAGATTTCTGATATGAATGTGGGTGGTAGATCTGTTACAGCTAATACTTTTTTTGCTGGATTTACAAGCCCTGTTGACATAGATGAAGATGAGAAGGAGTTTATTACTGCTGCGGCTGAACAGCTGGAGTGCGAGTTGTCCGATTCATTTTTTGAACTTGGAAATTTAAACAAAGATACTTTAACATCAAATCTACTCAGTGGTCCTAAGTTGAATGGAACGTCCGAAGAAAAGCAGAAATATTGGAAAATCAAAAGATTGCATGAAACTATTTCTAAAGCTTTGGAATGGGCTCCGGTTGAGAAAGCGTTTTCTGGAATGAATTGTATTAAATTAGCAATTCAGAATTGTGGTAAGGGCATCGACGAAGATGCTGAAATTACGTTTGAAGTTCCAAAAGAATCCTTGCTTACATTAGGTGAATTCCCTAAGTTTAATAATGCAGAGATGAGATATTTGCTTACAGATTGTGATATGAGTATTTTGTTCGGAATTGAAGGCACATCTGAATATATTGAATATTCAGAATCAGAGCAAAATGGAAGAACTCCGTATGGAGCACGTCCATATGGTTTGCCAGGATATGTTCCAGATTATAGTGATGATTTCACTGATGAGATAAAAGATGTGTTTTGTTATGGATTCTATTCAAGTGAAGATAAGTATATTGTAAAGCTTAAAGTAGATTACATAAAACATAATACAACTGTTGCTTTCCCGACAATCCTTTTTGTGAAAAATGAGATTGATGAGATACCATATAAAATCACATCTATGAATAATCCGGATGTTGTTGAAGACTGTATAAAGGTTAAAAGTTAGGAAAGGAATACTACATGGAAAAGCCACAATACATCGATTGGATAGTTGAAGAAACTGGTATTGTAATTAAAGATGACATACCGCTAAAATGCTATAAAATTGATTATAAAGATGATGAAAGTATTCTTGATGACTGGGCATTGCACATTCGAAGAAATTACATAGAAGATACTGAACTTAAAGAAGACGCAGATGACAATGCAATGACTATTGAACAGTATTTGCATGATTATGTAATTCCACAAAAAGGAGAAGAATTGGGAGCTACGGTACGTTCTGCAGACATAACAGAAATTTTAATTTCCGATTTATTAGAGTTTGTTCATCAGTATTCTGTTCCGAGATATAAATTGAAGAACAGATCCGGAAAAAACAATTCACAACAAGGAACTGATGTCATTGCATATAAGTACAAAAATGAAGATAAAACTCCAAATGATAAAGATGAATTGGTAGCAGCAGAAGTTAAAGCTACCCTCTCTAATACGGAGTACACACCAATCAAAAATGCAATTATCGATTCCAGAAAAGATGAACATCGATTAGCAAGATCAGTAAACTACTGCAGAAAGCGATTAAAAGAATTGGGCAAAATAGAAGAGGCAGAAGAGGTAAAGAGGTTCTTATTTAAACCAGATAATAATTATCGTATTACATATGTAGCTGCAGGAGTTAGTAGTCGTGAAAACATAGATGATGCCATAGAATTAGGTTTTTCTGGTGAGGAACTTGAAATTAGAAAAAATGAACTGATTTTTTATGTACATGGTAAAAAGTTGATGGAATTGACTCATAACATTTATCAGAGGTGTTGTAAATGATTTTTGGGAAAAATGCAGGCTTAATGTTAAAATATCAAAAAGCAAAGGCCAAAATGGTAGAATACGATGTTTCAAAGCAGGAGTATCCACATTTTCCGCTGAATTCTAATGAATTATCGTATCCAACAACTTATGTGCTGTCACGATACTCAGAATGCATTATAGAAAATAATCATGACGAATTAAAAGAGCTGGAGTTACTTTTGATTACAACTGCAGAATATTATGATTCAGCTTTTAAGTCCAAAGATAGACCAGAATATGATTGGGATTTTTTGCTATCTGGAGCATCTGCCTACTTCCTAAGAAAGGATTTTGGTAGTGCTAAAGTGTTGGCAGCAAGAGTAGTTGATTTAATTGATGAGGAGCGATCTCCGCAGAAGTTGTTGACGAATATCTATAATTATCTTCTGGGTGGAGTGTATTTGCCATATTTGAGAGTTATAGATACTTATGAGCGAATAAATAATTTTTTCTTGGATTACTTTGGAAAGGGTAAGTCTTTAGAAGCATTAAAGTCAATCTTATGGGTATATAGAAATGAAATCTACAAGAATGGAGATCCGGATAGTATATTTTATGTAGATATATTAGTGGCAGTTATTATTGTGGCATGCGAAAATTCGTCATGGAGTCTTTTGTCGAGTAGTTCAGGTATCCCGGATGAAGAATGGGAGCCATATCTACAAAGTAAGATGTCAATAAAGATGTTATGGCCAGCGCAAAGATTAATAGCCGAAAAGGGATTGTTGCGTGGAGAAAGTTCTGTCGTTCAACTTCCGACAGGGGTAGGAAAGACAAGAAGTATTGAACTAATTATTAGAGCAGCTTTTTTATCTGAACGAGCGAATATTACTATTATAGTGGCACCATTAAGAGCATTGTGCAACGAAATAACAATGGATATGTACAAAGCTTTTGAAAATGATGTCACGATAAATCAGTTTTCTGATGTACTTCAAAATGATTTTTGGAATTTGCTTTCTGAAGATATTAAACGGCAGATACTAATATGTACGCCAGAGAAACTGAGTTATGTATTACATCATGATCCGTTTTTCTTAAGTGCTATAGATTTATTTGTGTTTGATGAAGGTCATATGTTTGATGATGGAGGTAGAGGTGCAACATATGAGTTATTAGTAACACATATACGTCAGAACATAACGAGCGAACAGCAGTTGGTTTTGCTATCTGCGGTATTGCCAAATTCAGGGGATATTGCACAGTGGTTATTTGAGGATAGAGGTTGTTTGGCGACAGATGATAGTATTGTATCTACACCTAAATCAATAGGATTTTCATCGACACAAAGGGATATTCATTTCTTTTCTGATGATAAATCAAATGAAGATTATTATATTCCCCGAATCCTTCGAGTTGAACAATTGAAGAAGTTACCCCGAGAAAGAAGTAATAAATACTTTCCAGATTTGTCATTATCTACAGATGTGGCCATTTATAATGCAATAAAGTTGTGTCATAACGGCGGTGTTGCTATCTATCTTGGGCAGCAACGTTCAATGAAAACGGTATTTAAAAGAATTATAAATTTGGATAAGCGAAACTATGATTTGAAAGCATTAAAAGATAATACAAATCAAGCAGAGCTTTCCAAAATCAAGGGATTTATAGAAAGCTATTATGGTTCAGAACACTATTATACGAAAGCAGCGGAATTGGGTGTTTTGCCTCATTCATCTAATCTTCAAAATGGAGTTAAGCTTGTTGTTGAACATGCATTGAAGAATAAATATGTTTCTTGCGTAGTGTGTACATCGACGCTTGCACAGGGTGTGAATATTCCGATAAAATATTTATTGGTCACCAGCATTCGAAATGGATTGCAATTAGTAAAAGCTCGAGATTTTCAAAACTTGATGGGTAGAATAGCACGAGCAGGTATATACACAGAAGGAAGTATTATTATTACGGATTGCAAAATATACGACAACCGTACCAAGTGGAAAAATGGTGGAGGGTATTTATGGAATGATTGTGTGAAGCTATTTGATACAAAATTGACAGAAGCTTGTGGCAGTTCTATTCTTTCGTTAGTCCAGGATTTTAACATAGATTATGATGTGATCTTAAGTGGTGAGAAATTTATTGATATAGTGATAGAGCACCTTGACGAAAGAGATTTCTTGCTTGATCACGCAAAGAAGTTAGAAAAAGCATATTTAAAAGCCAATCCCCAAAGAACACAAAATCTGATTGTGCAGGAAATATTATTGCGTCAGGATATTATATCAAATATAGAAAATTATTTGTGTTTAGTACGTTCCGCAGAAACATTGGTCAATGATAGTAAGAAAAGTGCTGTGGATATTTGTACAAATACATTGGCGTATGCTATGGCAACAGAAAAAGAGAAAGAATTACTGATTAAAGTTTTTCAGAATATAGAAGAGAATATTCAACAATATTCTGTTGAAAAATTGAACAGATATTCTAATGCAATGTCAGGAATAGGTTTGTCTTCTCTAATAGAGGAATGGATTGTTCAGAATGAACTTACAGAGAAGATATATACAGAAACAGAACTGTTATCTGTTATTGCAGAATTGTATCTGCAAATCTGTGGAGAGTTTAGATACCAAGAGCATATGCAAAGCATTTGTGAAAAATGGATTGATGGCCAGACTCCAATGGAAATTAACAACAAAGAAACTATTGGAATTGCAGAAGTAGAATCATTATGTAATAAAAGAATCTCATATGAAATGAATTTTCTTATCGGCAATATCTGTGATCTGATAGAAGTTGACGAAGAAAATGAGACGCAAGTTGATCAACGGAACATCTTGACATTGTTACAAAAGAAAGTAAAATATGGCGTTCCAAATATGACAGCAATTTCTATTTGTGAGAGTGTTTTTAATGATCGTCTATTAGCTATAGAATTAGCTCAAATTTTATCTGATGCGAATATTGGAACGGATAAGATACTTAATATGTTGAAAGCTCATAGTGAAGAAATCTTTAGTTGTCTTGATTCGTATCCGGAATATTTCAAGGATAGATTATCTGTGTTGATGAAATAAAGGTATTGTTCAATGCATGTACGGTTTGCCAATCATACAATGAATTTTCTACGGTGCACAAAGATATCACGCAGCGCCTTATAAGGAAACAACGCTCAGCTCCTAAGCAGACATTATCTGTTCGACTTCGGTTTGGCGTTTACAAAAACTGTATGTTTTCAAAAAAACGAAATAATTCAATGTAATTGATAGGGAGCATCCAACTTCAGCGGTTGGGTGCTTTTCTTTTGTCCTAAAAATTGTTATTCATCGTAGATTGAGCATTTTATCGAGAGCGCACCACAGTGGAAGTTCCTTTGTACAGGGGTATAAAAATCTGGAAAAGGCACTGTAAAAATGAACTTACTCTACCTACGAGGCAATAAAACTATACTTCAAAATCCATTATACTTTTCTCAAAGCTAAAGCAAGCCACCTTCCCTTAGGAACTAAGGGCGCGCTTCTATACCGGTTATTCTATTCCAGTATGTGTGTTCCCCGAAGGTAAATGCTCCTGTGTCTGAACACATTCACATATAGCGGAATTGCATTCCGGGCAAGAGGTAACTCTTGCGGCTACCGCCTATCTCTTTTTACATACCTTGCTTTGGGCAAGGATGAATAAAAGACAAGGAGCAAAAGAAAATGGAAAATAAA
>DAVZHW010000077.1:0-6104 GCA_052273625.1 Candidatus Fimenecus sp.
AAGCATAAGGGATTTTTATGCGAGAAACCAATACTTCCTTATGAACACTCAGCCATTGGTATGGCTTTTATTCTGTCATTATTGAATTTTCGGCTTAATAAATACCCTGTGCCATCATTGCTTCCGCAACCTTTTCAAATCCTGCGATATTCGCACCTGAAACAAGGTCATAACCCAAGCCGTATTTCTCGGCAGCGTTGACGGAATGCTGATGAATTTCAATCATAGCGTGATGAAGCTTCTCATCAACCTCTTCCGCAGTCCATGAAAGACGCTGGCTGTTCTGACTCATCTCAAGACCCGAAACGCAAACGCCGCCTGCGTTAACAGCCTTTGACGGAGCGAATATTACGCTGTCAACACTTCTCAAGTAGTCGAAGGCATCCTCTGTTGTCGGCATATTTGCGACCTCAATATAGTATTTAGTGCCGTTTGCAACAATCTTCTTTGCACATTCAAGGTCAACCTCATTCTGCGTAGCGCAGGGAAGAGCAACATCAGCCTTGACGCCCCACGGCTTTTCTCCGGGGAAGAACTGCACGCCGAACTTGTCGGCATAATCCTGACATCTGTCTCTGCCCGAGGCACGCATTTCAAGAAGATAATTAAGCTTTTCCTCTGTTACAATGCCGTCGGGGTCATAAACATAGCCGTCGGGTCCGCTGATTGTAACAGCCTTACCGCCGAGCTGTGCAATTTTCTTGCAAGCACCCCAAGCAACGTTACCGAAGCCTGAAACCGCAAAGGTTTTACCCTTAATTGTATCGTTTTCGTGCTTGAAAACCTCACAGGTATAGTAAATTGCGCCGTAGCCCGTAGCCTCGGGACGAATAAGCGAGCCGCCGTAAGCAAGACCCTTGCCTGTAATAACGCCGTTTTCAAATGCGTCAGTAATTCTCTTATACTGACCGAACAGGAAGCCGATTTCACGAGCTCCTACGCCGATGTCGCCTGCAGGGACGTCGATATTCGGTCCGATATGTCTGTAAAGCTCTGTCATAAATGCCTGACAGAAGCGCATAATCTCTTGCTTACTCTTGCCTCTCGGGTCAAAGTCCGAGCCGCCCTTTGCGCCGCCCATAGGAAGTCCTGTAAGCGAGTTCTTGAAGGTCTGCTCAAAGCCGAGGAAATACATAATGCTTGAATTTACGCTCGGATGGAAACGAAGTCCGCCCTTGTATGGACCTATGCTTGAGTTAAACTGAACACGGTATCCACGGTTGATTTGCGTTTTGCCCTTGTCGTCAACCCATGCAACGCGGAAGGTAATCAGTCTGTCGGGTTCAACCATTCTCGTAAGAAGATCGTCCTCAATATACTCGGGGTGCTCTTCGATTACCTTTTCAAGAGAACGGAAAACCTCTTTAACGCACTGAATATACTCAGGTTTTGCGTTATCTCGTCTCTCGACGGTCTTAATTACATTTTCAATGTACTCATTCATCTTTGCTTCTCCTGAAAATTATTTTTTAATATTTTAACTTTATAATAGCACGCATTACGGAAAATTCAAGATGTATTTTATAAAAAAGCTTAGGGTCGATTAAAATTTCAGTGGTTTTGCTAAAAACGGCTATTTTATTTTTGTAGATTTTGACAATAAAAATGTTGTTTGCGTTGAATTTTCTCTGCGTTTTTGGTATAATATTATAGACTCTTCAGAGACTTAAAAAGAGGTGCTTAAATGAGAATTCTCGGAATTGAAAGCTCATGTGACGAAACTGCCGCTGCGGTTGTCGAGGACGGCAGAAAAATACTTTCAAATGTTGTGTCAACTCAAATCGAAAAGCATAAAATATTTGGAGGAGTAGTTCCCGAAATAGCCTCAAGACTTCATACGGAGTCGATAAGCTGCGTCGTGAGCGAGGCGCTTGAAAAGGCACAGCTTAAAATATCCGATATTGACGCAATTGCCGTGACTTATGCGCCGGGACTTATCGGCGCACTGCTTGTCGGCGTGAATTATGCAAAGGGACTTTCGCTTTCTTCCGGAGTTCCGCTTGTACCTGTTCATCATTTGCGTTCGCATATTGCCTCGAACTATATCACGCATCCCGAGCTTGAGCCTCCGTTTATGTGCCTTGTGGTTTCCGGCGGAAATACTCTGCTTGTCAAGGTAGACGGCTATACGGATTTTGAAATTATCGGCAGAACGAGAGATGATGCGGCAGGCGAGGCTCTTGATAAGGCTGCAAGGACAATGGGCTTGCCTTATCCCGGCGGCGTAAATCTCGATAAAATTTCACAAAACGGCGACGATAAGGCGTATTCGTTTCCAAAGCCCCGTGTTGATGCAAGTCCTCTCGATTTCAGCTTTTCGGGACTTAAAACCTCTGTAATAAACACGGTACATAATGCAGAGCAAAAAGGGGAGACTATCATAAGGGAGAATTTGGGCGCTTCGTTTATAAACGCCGTTGTAACCTCACTTATTGATAATACCGAAAAGGCAATGCAGACAGTTGATACTAAAAAATTAGTCTTGGCAGGCGGTGTTTCTGCAAACTCGGTGCTTCGCAGAAGAATGGACGAAACTGCAAAAAAGCACGGCTGGGAGGTATATTATCCCGAGCTTTCATTGTGCGGAGATAATGCGGCAATGGTCGCTTCACAGGGCTATTATGAGTTTATTTCGGGCAAGAGAGCCGATATGTCACTTAACGCATATGCGACTATGAATATTACCGAGGCGGATTATTAACAATTTATTCATTATATTGACAAAATTTTATCATTTTTTTATTGCAAAATAAACTCAGATGCATTATAATATGCTCATAATGGCGGAGTTTGGTATTTATTTAATTCAGCCATTTGAATTAGTTAAATAATTTCGGAAAAGCCGCTTGAAAAATCGGCAAATCCGAATTTCAAAAAGGAGAAATTAATATGTCAGCACTCACTACTAACAAGAGTATCCTTGATTGGATTGACGAAAAAGTTAAACTCGTTAATCCTGCTCAAATCGTTTGGATCGACGGAAGCGAAGAACAGCTTGAGGCACTTCGTAAAGAAGCGTGCGAAAGCGGTGAAATGATTAAGCTTAATGAGGATCTTCTTCCCGGCTGTTATTATCACAGAACAAAGCCCAACGATGTTGCTCGTGTTGAGGACAGAACTCTTATCTGCTCAAAGAAAGAAGAGGATGCAGGCCCCACAAACCATTGGATGGAGCCGTCAAAAGCTTATGAAATGCTTTACGATATAGCTCGTGATTCATATAAGGGCAGAACAATGTATGTTATTCCTTATTCAATGGGTCCCGTTGGTTCTCCCTTCTCAAAAGTAGGTATCGAGCTTACAGACTCAATTTATGTTGTTCTTAATATGGCTATTATGACCCGTGTAGGCAAGAAGGTTATGGACACTTTCGGCAGCGAGAGCAATGACTGGGTTAGAGGTCTTCACTGCAAGTGCGATGTTGATCCCGAAAAGAGATGGATTTGTCAGTTCCCCGAGGACAACACAATTATTTCAGTAAACTCTGCTTACGGCGGAAACGTACTTCTCGGTAAGAAATGCTTTGCTTTGCGTATCGCTTCTTATCAGGGTAAGAACGAAGGCTGGCAGGCTGAGCATATGCTTATCCTCGGCATCGAAAATCCGCAGGGCGAGGTTAAATACATTTGCGCTGCATTCCCGTCAGCTTGCGGTAAAACAAACCTTGCAATGCTTATTCCGCCCGAGGAATACAGAAAGAAAGGCTATAAGGTTTGGTGCGTAGGCGACGATATTTCTTGGATTCGTAAGGGTCCCGACGGCAGACTTTATGCTATCAACCCCGAGAACGGCTTCTTTGGAGTTGCTCCCGGCACTAACGAAAAATCAAACCCGAACGCTCTTGCCGCTACAAAGAAGGGCACAATCTTTACCAACGTTGCAAGAAATCTTGACAACAACACAGTTTGGTGGGAGAGCCTTGATAAGAATCCTCCTGTTAACGCAGAGGAGTGGACAGGTAAAAAGGTTAACGGTCCCGAGTATATCGCAGAGGGCAACAAGCTTGCTCATCCGAACTCAAGATTTACAGCTCCGACAGAGAACTGCCCGTGCCTTTCATCTGAATTTGAAAATCCGCAGGGTGTTCCGATTTCAGCATTCGTATTCGGCGGCAGACGAGCTAAACTCGCTCCGTTGGTATATCAGTCAAGAGATTGGAACCACGGTGTATTCGTTGGCGCTACAATGGCTTCCGAGACAACAGCAGCTGCTGCAGGTGCAGTAGGCGTTGTTCGTCGTGATCCTATGGCAATGCTTCCGTTCTGCGGTTATCATATGGCTGACTATTGGCAGCACTGGATTGACATCGGTAAGACTCTTGATCCCGATAAGGCTCCCAAGATCTTCAATGTTAACTGGTTCAGAAAAGACGACGAAGGCAACTTTATGTGGCCCGGCTTCGGCGATAACCTTCGTGTTCTTGAGTGGATTCTCAAGCGTTGCGACAATGAGGTTGACGCTCAGGAAACAGCTATCGGTTATCTTCCCTATGCTAAGGATATTAACCTCAACGGTATTGAGGATGTAACTGAGGAATCTCTTGAAAAAATCCTTGATGTTGATAAGGACCTTTGGAGAGAAGAAGCAAAGGGTATCGAAGAATTCTTCGCAAAGTTTGACGGCAAAGTTCCCGCAGAGCTTGTTGCAGACCTTGAAACTCTTAAAGCTAACCTTGAATAATCAATATTCATAAAAAAAACAGCCGCTTTGAGTGGCTGTTTTTTTGTTGCAATATCAAAAAAATATGGTAAAATATGTATGGAAAGAGGTGCAGTTATGGAACTTAAATTCAGACCTGACGGTAAATTCCGCATAATGCAGATTGCCGACATTCAAGATACGCAAAATACATCAAAGGACACCGTTGAGCTAATTTCAATGGCGTTGGACAGAGATAAACCCGATTTGGTTATCTTTACGGGCGATCAGATTAAGGGCTACGGCTTATCGCTTATGCTCGGTGACCGTGAATTGAAATTTAAAAAGGCATTTGACAACTTCTTAAAGCCTGTTGTCGATAGGAATATTCCGTTTACATTCTGCTTTGGAAATCATGATGCACAGGCGTTTGGCATCTCAAAAGAAAAACAACTTGCGCTTTATAAAAGTTATCCGAAGTGCGTTGCCGAAAGGGGCGACGAGAGTATTGAGGGCGTTGCAAATCACAATATTCTCATTAAGGACAGCAAGGGCGAAAAGGATATTTTCAATATCTACCTTATAGATTCGCTTTCTTCTTCGGCTGACGGAAGATGCGCCGCAGTTACAAAGGGACAGATTGAGTGGTATCAAAAAACGAGGGACGAGCTTAAAGAGAAGCACGGCGACTATGTAAAATCTTTGGTTTTTCAGCATATACCTATGTGCGAAATGTGGGAGCTTTTCAAGGAAGTACCGAAAAAACAAAAGCCCCACGCACAGGGCTTCCGTGAGCACGCAGGCAAGTTTTATTGGATAGATGAAAATCGTCTAATTAAAGGCAACTGCGATTTCACTTATGAAACACCTGCAACACCGTGCGAAAACACGGGCGAATTTGACGCATTGCGTGAAAAAGGCGACATTCTTGCAGTCTTTTGCGGACACGACCATAACAATAGCTTAGTCGGTGAATATAACGGCTTGAAGATGGGCTATACACAGGGTTGTGGCTTTAATGTTTATGGTCCGAAGCTTAAAAGGGGAGTGCGTATAATTGATTTAGACGAAAATAATCTAAACGAATTTTCGACTTATACCACAATGTATGAGGATTTCAAATCGTTCAAGGATATTCACAATAAAGTCAGATATTTGTTATGCACCTATTCTCCTCCGAGCGTCGAATCTGTAATGCCTGTTGTAAAAAAAGTCGGTATCGGTATCGGCGTTTTGACCGCAACTGCTGTCGCAGTTCATTTTTTGAAAAAATAATTGATACTTCGCACGGATTGAAAAATATATCAAACACGGTAGGGCGGTGGCTTGCTGCCGCCGAACAAACCAACGAAAATATAACTGTTATCGGGTGTAATCAAATTGAATTTGATATCATACCGTAGGGACAACTCTTGCGGTTGTCCGACAAAGCCTCCCTCTGACGAGGGAGGTGGGTTGCCGTAGGC
>DAVZHW010000078.1:0-6091 GCA_052273625.1 Candidatus Fimenecus sp.
AAACTGCAACGCACTTCAAAATAATATATTTTTGATACAAGAAAAGGCAACCCCCACAGATAATGCTGACGCATATCACTGTGGGGGTTAACGAATTATTGTTAGAAAAGATGTTGTTTTGAAGCAAAACTGCCTTATGAACACTCAGCCTTTACATCTCATAAACGGTTACTTATTCGTCATCATCGTCAAACAAAGCAGAATCAAGTCCCAAAACCGCATCGGACTCGCTGCTTTCAAGGCTTTCAACCTTTTTAAGCCTTTTATTGATTTGAACATTTCTGAACTGCGCCGTTTCAATGCTCTTGCCTGCGGCATCAATCTTCTTCTTGGCAGCTTCAAGAAGTCCGTCAAATTTTTCATACTGACCTCTTATCGCCGAAAGAAGCTGACGAACCTCGTTTGCCTTTTCGTTTATGGCAACGGTCTTAAAGCCCATTGAAAGCGAATTGAGCAAGGCTGTAATCGTGCTCGGTCCCGCAATCATAATGTTGTACTCCGACTGTATTTTTTCGGGAAGGCCCGACCTTGACGAAGCTATCTCCGCATACAGTCCTTCGGTTGCAAGATAAAGAATCGCAAACGGCGTGGTGTCCGGAATGTGTATGTACTTTGAAACGTCCTTTGCCTCTTGAAGCACCCTCGTTTCAAGCGCCTTTCTCGCCTCCGCCAATGCATTTGCGTCTGCGCTGTCTGCGGCGTCGCAAAGTCTTATGTAGTCCTCCATAGGGAATTTCGAGTCAACCGGCAAATATACGTCCTTTTCATTCTTCTCGGTTGCAGGGATGCGTATTGCGAACTCAACCCTCGCCATTGAGCCGGGAACGGTTGCGACGTTCTTTTCATACATATTCGGGATAGTCTGATCGAGTATTCCCTCAAGCTGAACCTCCGCCCATGTGCCTCTCGCCTTGACGTTCGTCAAAACACGGTTGAGCGCCGTAACATTTTGCGTAACACCCGTTGAAAGCTTTTGCATTTCGCCGAGCGATTTATATAGATTTTCAAGCTGATCGGAAACGGTTTTGAATGAGCTGTTGAGCCTTTGCGTGAGTGTCGAAGTGAGCTTTTCGTCAACCGTCGTCCTCATTTCCTCAAGCTTCTTTTCATTTGACTGCTGAAGCTTATTCATTGACTCAACAAGGGTTTTGTTGATTTTTTCGCTCTGCTCGGCATTCTTTTCGTTTATCGAGCCGAGAAGCTCAAGCGTTTTTTCCCTGTTCTCATAGTTTACCTTGTTCATACTCTCGATTTTCAACGACATATTATCAAGGCTTTTCTGCACATCGGAACGAATTTCCTTGTTTGCGTTCTGATTTTCAATTCTTATGTTGCTGAATTCCTTGCTGAAGGTGCTTGAAAGATAATCAAGCTTCTGCTCGGTGCTTTTTGAAGTGTCGTTTTCGCCGAGAGAATTCACTTTTTTTGAAAGTGACGAAAGCATAACGGCAAGCACGATAATTCCGACCGTACAAACCGCTGTTATAATGTATAAAAGTATGTTTTGCATAATGTTCTCCGTTAAAATCCGTTTATTTGTTCTTTTTGTCCTCAATCATATGCACGTTGATATGATTATAGGTCATTTCAATTCCGTATTCGTCAAATTCCGTTTTAATCTCCTCGTTAAGAGCATAATAGGCCTGCCAATATTTATCGGTCTTTGCCCAAGCCTTGACAACATAGCGGATACTGCTGTCATCATACGAAAGCACCGCCGCAAACGGCTTTTCGGGAGTCTCTTCAAACAGCTCCGTCTTTTCAACTGCCTTCAAAAGCGCCTCACGAACGGTTGAAATCGGTGCGTCATAGGAAGCCGAAATCTCAATATCCACACGGCGTTCCGCTTCGGTTGTATAGTTTACTATCTTTGCCGAAATGACCTTGCCGTTTGGCACATAAATCATCTTGTTATCCGCAGTCAAAAGCTTTATGTGAATAAGGCTTATGATATTAACCGTACCTGTCACGCCGTCAATCTCGACAAAATCGCCTATCTTAAAGGGCTTTGTAATAAGCAGCATAAAACCGCTTGCAAGGTTTGAAAGCGAGTCTTGAACGGCAAGCGAAGCCGCAAGTCCGACAACCGAAAACGCCGCTACAAACGAGGTCGTAGACACTCCGAGTGCATCAACGGTGATTATTGCGGTTACAAACCAAAGTATGATTTTTACGCCTGTTTTTATGTATCTTTTAAGAGCTATATCAAGCGATGTCTTATCGATTACCTTTGACAAAAGCGAGAAAATTACCTTGATGACCAAATAGCAAATGACAAAGGTAATAACCGCCGCAAGTATTTTTCCGACGGTAAAATCCCCTATCGCATAGTCAAGAATATCACGAAATTTCATTTTCGAGCCTCTTATTTAATAAATAATATCGTTGCCGCCATACAGAACTGTGCCGCATAGTAAAGCGTGTGATTTAAGATGATGTTGCCCTTTGTGTTCTTGTTTTCGCCGAAGTACATTCCCGAAAGAACGAGGTCGGAGAGCAAGAACAGCAATGCGCCGACAGACATTACAATCCAGGCAGACAGCTTAAATTCAGTAATATAAGCGGTCATCATAGAAGATGTCATTGTAAGCGCAAGCGTGCAGGAATAAAGGAAAACTATAAGCTTGAACTTGCCGTATTTCATCTTCAGGGGCTTTTCCATAAGAATTGCAATCAAGCCTATCACAAGTGCCAGCACGATAGACATAATGATTGAAAACGAATTCCACGGCGAGCTTCTGAAAATTGCCGTAATAAAGCATAAATGCCCGAGCAGGAACGAAATAAAGCCTGCGTAGAGATATGAATTTTTATCCTGAAGATATATCCATTTCAAATCAAGCCAAATATCGCCCAACATTCCGAGAATAAGACCTGCAAGAATAAGCGTGCCGAATTCAAGGAAAACTCTGTTCCTGTTCATTGCCGCAAGAGCAGTCGCAATAAAGCAACAGCTTGCTATCGCCTTTGCATACAATGCGGCTATACCGCCCTTTTTAACTCGCAACACAAGAAATATTATTGTTGCCGTAATACCGATTGCGAGCAATGCATAATAAAATGTCGATGAATACATAATCCTGTGCCTCCCCTAAGTTATATGCCAATTATACTATATATAAAGTAAAATTACAATCCAAATTTACAAGCGTTTAATTGACAAAAGGCTTCTGTTGTGTTTTAATTTATTGAGTAATTACATAACAGAGGTTTTCAGTATGAAAAAGTATTTATTTTCGGCGGTATGCTTACTGCTTGCGATAACAATTTTGTTTTCTGCCTGTACGGGCAGCGGTACGCAGGGCGAGAACTCCACAGAGAGTCCGCACGACTCGGACTCGTCGTTCAGAGTTGCGATAGTACAGTATGACAACGACGGCTTCACAAACGAGCTTCGTCAGATGTTCATTAAAAGGATGAGGCTTCTCGGCTATGACGAGGCTAAAATGAAATTTGATATTAAAAACGCACAGGGAAACGGCGAAAAGCTTTCGCAGACCGCTTCCTCGCTTTCGGGCGGCGATTATGATATTGTCGTGGCTATCGGCGACAAATGCGCTTGTGCTTTGGCAAATGCGGGCTGTACCGTACCGGCTGTTTTCGTGGCGGTAAGCGACCCCGTTGGCTTAGGACTTGCCTCAAGTGTCGAGTCCCCCGACAAAAATATGACAGGCACCGTCAGCAACACCTCCGAGGACACTCTGCTTTCGTATATCAGAGTTCTCACTCCGAAGGTTTCGAGCGTTGCGGTTATATGTATGAACAACGAGAAATCCATTGCGGAAAAGGACAGCGTGGTTAAGTATCTCTCAAACGATTTGTTTAATGTCGAGCCTGTTATACTTGACAGCACCGACTCGATTGACTCGGTTGTCGCAGATGTTCTCACTCGAAACGGCGCAATTTTCCTCACAAATGACGAGGAACTGAAAAACGTCTCGGCAAATGTTGTGAGCTTGGCGTCGCAGAGCTCAAAATTCGTATTCTCATCAAATATCGCCTGCATTGAAAACGGTGTTTTGGCGGCTACCGCCTCTCCCGTAAAGGATTTAAGCTACACCGCCGCAGAGGATGCAGACAAAATACTTAAAGGCGCAAAGGCGTCCGACATTCCGATTAAAACGGACATTGAATTTGCGATTTATGTATCGAAAAGCACGGCAGAAAGCTTTAGTATCGACGTGCCAGAAATCGACAATGTAATTCTTTTCTGAAAAAAATAAAATATTTTCCCAAAAGGTGTTGACACTTCCCCTGCTCTTTGATATAATATCATTCGTCGTCAGGAACGGCAAACTGAATATGCGAGTGTGGCGGAATCGGCAGACGCGCACGTTTGAGGGGCGTGTGGTAATCCCGTATGGGTTCAAGTCCCATCACTCGCACCAAAAAGCAGATGAACTTTTAGTTTGTCTGCTTTTTTATTTTTACCAACATATTCCCCACGGGACTTGAACCCGTTAGTCCATCTTTTGCGAAGCACGGCGGAGCAAAAGGGACATAAGCCCTATCGGACAGAAAAGAGTGAAAAGTGAAAAGTGAAGAGAAGTGGGTGCTTCGCACGGATTATATTTTATATCATACCGTAGGGACAGGGCTTGCCCCTGTCCGCAGGAAATTAACGAAAATATAACAGCTAATGGCTGTTAGCAAATTTGAAAAATATTGAACCGTAGGGACAACCCTTGCGGTTGTCCGACAAAGCCTCACTCTGACGGGCAACATATGCGACCGCCGCCTGTGGCGGATAGAGGGAGCATCTGTCGGCGCAGCGGTCGATTTTGTGCGGCGCTCCAAGCCGCATAAACAAAATCGGGATACCGCAAGAGGGCAATAGCTGTTGAGCGTAGCGAAACGCAGGGAGAGAAAGCAATAAAAATCAAACTTTCGTTATCTCTCCCTCAGTCATTTTTGACAAAAATGATGGTCATCCTATGCCACAAGGCCCAATAATTTATCCAAACGGTGCGCCTGAATTTAAATTATATAAAGGAGTTAATAATATGAATGAAGTTAATAAAATAAAGTCCTTAGGTTATGATCATTTCGAAACAATAAGTGACTTTAAATGGTGTATAAATAACGGTGGTGAGGTTGAACTTGAATGGAAAGGTGTAACATACGATATCGCTCACCCAAACGGTAAAATCCTTATTGCCGAGGCAAATAAGGAAGAAACTGCTTTGTGGGCAGATACTGTAGATGAAGTCCTTGAGTATAATGTCGGCGGCGACCATTTGCGTGATGTTATTACAAAGGTTGAGCTTATTTATCGTACAATATAAATAACTATCCTATTATAAAATTACAGGGGGCAGCCTAATGCATTATGACTATAATGAAGATTACAAAACAAAATATGAATTTAAGGATTCTGTTTTGCGACACGCTGAAATAGTTTTTGAGTGGCAAGGCGTGGAATATGGAATATTCTGGATCGAGGGTAACAAGTGGGTTATTTGCTTATCAGGTTCAGATAATAGCAAAGATGTATTTTACGATAATATTGATGATGTTATGAATCATAAAATCGGTGATGATAAACTGATAGATATTTGCACAAAGCTTACTGTTATTGAAAGAACTTTTTGATTTTGAACTGACTATCAGTGCTAAAAAATCTAATTGATTGCTCAAATTTAAATATGTTCGAGAGTTTATATCTATACAAAAAACAGCGGTGACATCTTTTATGTATCCCATTGCCAAAAAGCAGATGAACTTTTAGTTTGTCTGCTTTTTATTTTTACCAACATATTTTCCACGGGACTTGAACCCGTTAGTCCATCTTTTGCGAAGCACGGCGTAGCAAAAGGGACATAAGCCCTATCGGACAGAAAAGAGTGAAAAGTGAAGAGAAATGGGTGCTTCGCACAGATTAGAAATTATATCCAACAGTGTAGGGCGGGTGGCTTGCTCCCGCCGTTAGATTGTTGTTTATTTGTGATAATTTACGGCTGAAATGATATTAAAATCCACGCAAAACTCGTAGGGGCGACCTGCGGTCGCCTATTTTTATTGTCAGATGAAATTGACAGGCGAACACAGTGTATAGTGTAATAAGATAGTATACAGGTTGTGTAAGGGCATA
>DAVZHW010000079.1:0-5628 GCA_052273625.1 Candidatus Fimenecus sp.
AAACTTTCGTTATCTCTCCCTCAGTCATTTTTCTTCGAAAAATGACAGCTCCCTCATCAGAGGGAGCCGAAATTTCAACCGATTTTTCAATTTGATATTAACCAAAAACAGTAATATATCGCTAATTTCCACGGCGGCAGCAAGCCACCGCCCTACCACGTCATCGTTTGCACCGTATCGTTCGCAACAGCCTTTGGCTGTTCCTTGCAGATTACGGACAACCGCATTTTCAGCCTCCCTTGTGTAAAGGGAGGTGCCGAACGAACGTGAGGCGGAGGGATTGTAAGATTGATTTTATAAACTCCCTCAGTCATTTTTTTACGAAAAAATGACTGCCCCCTCAAAGTGAAGTGAACCCCAAAGATTAGACAAAATTAAATATTAAATTGCAAGTGAATGAGTTCGGTAGTTAATAGCTTGTGCTGTTTTTTTACACCATTTCATAAGAACAAGAAAAAACGCCCATGTTTTTGACTTGAGTGCTTTTCCTTTTGATTTACCTTATAACCTTGTTAAAATCAATAAGCTAATTTGCTGATGTCTATCGGAAGATCTGGCGAAGAGATCATATAAGTAGAATAGTATTGTTTCCCAAAAAGATCTCCTGGTTCTTGAAAAACCGTGCTTCCATCACTATAAAAACACGCATAAATTGTTTTGCGATTCATGCCTCCAAATCCGTTTTGTCCTGAATAGTCGATTTTAAATATGTATTTAAAATCTGTTTCGATTAATCCGGGAAATTCCGATGTGTAATAACTACCACCTGTATATGTGTCCACATAATTGACGCCATGCACCTGCAAACTATCCGGATTTCTTAATCTGCTCCTTAAGCCGCTCAAAACTACTTGAGCCGCTACTTCAACATCTGTCAATGGTGGTTCGGTTTGAACACCCACTAGCGAACAACTTGTTAAACTTAAAGCCAATGTCGCTATCAGCAAAAAAGTAATAACTTTTTTCATTTCTCTATACCTCCACTCTTAGCATTTTTTATATAATGCGGAATTATTTGAAGCCTTGCCGATATAAACCACATTTGCTATCTTTTTGGTTAAGACGGAATTTTTAAATCGTCTTCCTAAACTTAGTCTTTCTCCTGTTTGGAATTCATTCCATTCTATGCCATTAAACAAATCTTTCAGGAAAAATTCGTTACCCTCATCGAGAGAGTCAATTTTTTCTGCAATGATACGCAGTAATTTCTCATAATCCATAATCTCACCTCAAATTATACCAATGCGATATGGCCTTCATATACCTCTAAAACCTTTCCTACTCCGCCATCAATTGTATACTTTGCGCTTGTCATAATGCACCCTCCTAAAAATTTATAACCGTATGGTTATATTTCGGGTATATGATAGCATAACTATAATACAATGTCAATAACTATTTAGTTATAAAGGCGGTTTATATGGCACATTATAGAAGAATCAGGGATTTACGTGAAGACCATGATCTAACACAAAAAGACGTAGCCGAATATCTTTGTATGAAGCAACCACAATATCATCGCTATGAGAGTGGAACAAGAGATATACCAAGTGATATTCTAATAAAATTAGCTGACCTCTATAATGTCAGCACAGATTATATCCTCGGCAGAACGAATAATAAGTGAACAATGTAATAAAAGAGAGCTTAAGGCAATTGTAATAATTTCGGTAGTTGCCTTAAGCTCTTTTTTATCTTTTAAACAAATAATTTATATACCTATAATAATCGCCGTCAACCAGACCGATTGTTTCCTCGGTTGTTCTGAACTGCCAATTTCCGAACGCCCTGCCCGGCACATTCATTCTCGCATCAGAGCCGAAGCCGCACAGGTCTTGGAATGAAATAATCGCAATCAGCGACGGGCTTCTCCACACCGTTTCGATTATCGCACGGCAGGACGGGCTGTAATACCCACCGTCGCCCCAATTATCGCCCTTGAAATTGCAATAATCGAGGGCAAATTTTCTCTGCTCGGGCGTCGCCTCCCAAAGCCATGCCAACAAGGTCGTGTTATCGTGCGTTCCGACATAAGCAATCGAGTTTTTCGGGTAATTATGCGGCAAATGCGTGCTGTCGCAATTCGGGTCAAAGCCAAACTGAATTACCCTCATTCCGGGGAATTTTGTATCGTCAAGCAGCTTTATTACGTCCTCGCCGAACGTTCCGAGATCCTCCGCTATAATCGGCGGCTCGCCTATCTCCTGCTTGATTTTGTCAAAAAGCTTCATACCGGGACCGTCAACCCACTCGCCCGTTTTGGCAGTTTCTGCATCCGCCGGCACCGCCCAATAGGACGCAAATGCTCTGAAATGGTCAATTCTTACCGTATCAAAGAGCTTGAACGCTGCCTTGAGCCTGTCAATCCACCACTTGAAGCCGTCCTTTTCCATTTCACTCCAATTATAAAGCGGATTGCCCCAAAGCTGACCGTTTTCCGAGAAGTAATCGGGCGGAACTCCCGCTACTCTTTTCTTTGAAAAATCGTTTTCATCAATTTCAAAAAGCTGCCTATTGCTCCAAACATCCGCACTGTCCATTGAAACATATATCGGCATATCGCCCAAAATTTTTACGCCTCTGTCGTTTGCGTAAAGCTTAATTTCTTTCCATTGCGAAAAAGCAATATACTGAACAAACGCATAAAAATCCGCTTCGGCCTTGAGCTTGTCGGCATTTTTCAGGCAATTTTCATATCGTGCGAAATCATCATTCCACTCATACCACGGCTTATTGTCAAATTTTTCTTTTGCCGCCATAAAAAGCGAATAGCTTTTGCACCATTCATTTTCATCGGCGAATTTTTCCGCATTTGCCTTTATCGCTTCGTTTGCATTTGAATATGCATTTCTCAAAAGCTCAAGCCTTGCGGAATATGCGAACTCATAATCGGCTGTATAGGGAGAGCCGTAATAGACAGAGCGTTCAATATCCTCCGAGGACACCAAGCCTGCCTTTACAAGCTCGTCGGGCGAAACGAACATATGAGAAATCGCAAAAGCCGCATCCGAGGTGTACGGGGAGCCGTGAAAATCAGGCGGATTTAACGGCAAAACCTGCCAATACGAAAAGCCCATTCCCTTTATTTTATCTATAAACCGCTTCGTTTCGTCGCCCATAACTCCCACCCCGTACCTTGACGGTACGGACGACAGGTGCATAAGCACTCCCGAAGCCCTTGTATTAAGCATATCCTCACCTCAAAACAAATATCCTAAATATGATACATTATATCACGCCAAAGTGCAAGAAAAAATACGGCTTCCGAACGAAACGAACAGAAGCCGTATATTTAACACGGTTATTTATTAGCCTTATTTCTGACATAAGCTATGCAGCCTGTCAAAACGCCCATAATCAACGCCGCTACAAGCATTGCCACAAACGAATAGTTTATAAAGCTTGAAGCAAAGCTGAAAAGAGAGGCGTTTGCAACGTTTATTTTGCTGCCAATTCGCATAATAAGTGCCGCAATCGGTGCAACGGCAAGCATCAACGCACTGCCCGAGCAGGCATAGATATAGTATCTTGTGTAATTTCTGACCTTTGCGAACGAAAGTCTGATAACCACCGTTGCAAAAATCGCCAACACGGCAAGCGCTATCATTGCGCCGTTCAGAACAGGCATATATCTTTTAAGAATATTGGAAGCGGACATAAAATATGAGGTGTTGAACATTCCGACATATTTTACATAAAGGTCGCCCATTTCCTCACACATAACCTTGAGATTTTCACGAAGCGAGTCGTTAATCTCAAAGCCTTTTGTATCGGCATAAGCAATCAGCTTTTCTTGAATTTTGCCCTCAATCTCGGAGGTGTCAATTTCGCCCTCGGCGTCGTGCTTATAGAAGAATTCAAGGCTTGTCTGTGTATCCTTTACAATTCTTTTCGGTGTTATAATCTCTTCAAACACGTCGTCAAAGAAGCTTTCGTCAACATTGCAGGCACTTCCGTATGATACAAACTGCTCCTTGAGCTCCTGCTGCATATGTGTCGAATAGTCTGACGTCTGTGCTATCATTTTTGCATAGCCTGCGTTCAAAACCGTCAAACGAAGTGTTACAAGCATAAACAAAAGAGTCAGTGAAACGCTGAGAATAAACGATACAAGGCCGCAAACAAAAGAACGGATTTTTTTGGTTTTAGTTGTCATATTCCGCCCTCCTATTCGTACAAATTAACCTGCGGACCCGATACAAATTCGCAAAATACGAAATATCTGTACGGAGTTGAGGCAAGCGTATCAATCGGATAGCAGGTGTAAAGAATTAAAGTTTCCTTATCCCCGTTAAGCTCGTTTTCATACTTCGCACGCTCATTTTCCTTTATAACCTCAGAGCGATAAACCTTGTAAACATAAGAGCCGTAGTTGGTCTCAAGATGCACTAAGGTTCCCTCCTTGGCATTGGGCAGAGTATGGAAATATGTGTTGTTGTGCGCCGCTATCATAACGCCTCTTCCGCAGCCGGGAATATGACTGTAAAGAGACAAACAAGCACCTTTTTTCAAAAGAGCCGTGTCGTCCCCGTAAATCAAGTCGCAATTTATTTCAGTTCCCTCGACGGAGATTTTGCCGAAAACGCTTCCGTAATTAGGGAATTCAAAGTCGTCGTAATTCAAAAGACCGCTGTGAACACCGGTTGAACCATTGAAAATGCTGCTCGTCCCTGATTCGTCAATGGTATTGAAATTAGTGTTTGAAAACGCTAATTTGTAAGCCGAAAGCAGGGGGTCAATAATCGGGGTAAGACAAGCGAAGAACAGCATATATCCGCATATTAAAAAAACTATCGGAAGAATTATAAAATACTTCCGATAGCCTTTCTTACTCCGATTTTTATCGGAATTAGTCTTCATTTTCCTTACGGAATTTCTTAGCTGCTACGCCGGCTGCTGCAAGAACTGCAAGAGCTGCAACGCCGCAAACTGCTGCTGAAGAATAGTCAGCACCGGTCTTAACGATTGCCGGATGAAGCTTAGCAACTACGTTGCCTTCAGCATCAGCAATGATAAGAAGACCGTGGTCAGCATCAGCGAGGCTACCCTGTGTTGAAACGTGGTAACCAACTACACCCAAAGCACGGTTAGCGTAACCGATAAGGGTAGCTGCTGCGTTCTTAGCTGTGATGTCTTCAATCTTTGTAAGGTTGTTTGCTTTACAGTAAGCAAGAGCTTCATCAAGGATAGCCGTGATTTCAGTGTGCTGGCTCTCTGTAACGTCAACCTTTGTGAATACATTCTCAAGTGCTGTGATGTATTCAGCGGGAACCGTAATTGTTTTGCCGTCAACTACATATGCTGTTTTAACATATGTGATAATCTTCTGCTCGCAATCATTGATTCCTGAAGCAGCGAAGCAAGGAATCATGCTTACAGCGAGAAGGACAGCTACAACCATGAGGCATGCCAATTTTTTCATGTTAGGAACTCTCCTTAGAAAAATATTATTCAACGTTGAGCAGTGATAGCTATGATACTCAACATAGAATTAAGTATATTGTAGCACACACTTTAATATTTGTAAACCCATAACAAAAAAATTCACAAATTAAAAACAAATACCGTCTGCCTTGGCTGAGTGTTCATAAGGAAGTATTGGTTTCTCACATAAAAATCCATTATGCT
>DAVZHW010000080.1:0-5563 GCA_052273625.1 Candidatus Fimenecus sp.
TGGCTGAGTGTTCATAAGGAAGTATTGGTTTCTCGCATAAAAATCCCTTATGCTTTTGCCAAAAAGCCTCGCAAGGCGACAGCCTTGCTTCATTTCTCGGCTTCGGCATAAAAGAATTTTTATAGCTACGAAACTGCAACGCACTTCAAAATAATATATTTTTGATACAAGAAAAGGCAATCCCCACAGATAATGCTGACGCATATCTGCGAGGATTAACGAATTATTGTGCAAAAAGATGTTGTTTTGAAGCAAAACTGCCTTATTAACACTCAGCCTTCGGTATGGCTTTTTTGTTTTGGCTATGGATATGCTTTTTCCTGTATCGGAGAAGCTTCAAAAAATGAAGTCAAAGCTGTGATATAATCGTCGTTTTTTACAGAATAAGCATAATTATCAATCGAAATATATCCGGGAGCCTGCGGTGAAACTAAAATAGGCTTGTCAATGTCGGTATTTTTCTGTTCCTGTACCCAAATCCGCACCATAACCGACCAACCGTTTGAAGGCTTTTGCTCCTCGATGATTTCCGCATCGGCAGCGGCAAAAACAGATAAAATCTTCTGAATGTCTGCCGTGTCAGTAAAAGCTTTTGTCACACGCTCAACACTCCCCGTGTTACGGACAACGACAATATCAATAGAACGAATATCCTGCGGCTTTAACGCCTTGAAATCAGTCAAAACCTGTTTGCTTGTTCTTGTAACCGTTTTCGAGGCAGAAGCATTGTTGGTTATCGGCGCATTTGTCGATAAATTATTTTCATACCGCTGTGAAAGTCTGTCGCATCCACAAAAAACGATTAACAAGAAAATTAAAATTCCAAAGAAACAAGCCCTTTTCATCATAACACCTCTTCGCAAACCGTTATGAAATTTACAGATATACAATACAAATCAGCCAAGCTTGCCGTCATTGAGAATAATCTGCCTATCGCATTTTTCGGCAAGTGATAAATCGTGAGTTACGATTATAACAGTCTTTCCGCTGTCGCATATTTTTCTGAAAAGCTTGAATATCATCTCTGTATTATTTGAGTCGAGCGAGCCCGTAGGCTCATCGGCAAGTATATAATCGCACTCATTGACAATAGCCCTTGCTATTGCGACACGTTGTCTCTGCCCTCCCGAAAGCTCGTCTATGTCTCTGTCGGTCAATTCGGCAATTCCGACATTTTCCAATGCCTTGTGGCAAAGCTCTTTTCTTTTTTTCCTCTTAACCCCCGAAAGTATCAAAGGAATTTCCACATTTCCCAATACAGATGCGTTACTGAGCAAAAAGAAATTCTGAAAAACTGTCCCTACCTTTTTATTGCGAAGCTTAGCCAGAGCGCTGTCCGACATTTTTTCAACCGCTTCGCCATCAATTACACAGGTGCCCGAATCCAACGGTAAAACTCCCCCGATTATATGAAGAAGCGTTGACTTGCCTGCCCCTGATGTACCTGTTATCGCTACCATTTCTCCGTTTCCGACAGTAAACGACACGCCGTCAAGAGCCACGACCTCGTTCTTTTTACCCTCGTTATATTTCTTAACTATGTTTTTTATTTCAATCATCGGTTACCACCGCCTTTTTGCGAAAAAGTGCCGAGCTTACCGCAGCCGCAATCAGTGCATATATAGCGAAAATCAATGCAAGCACCTTGCTGCCGTAATTGGCGAACGAATATGTCCATTCAAACCAATTCAATGTTCCTGCTGCCAAAAGAATTGCATATACAGGAAGCAAAGCGGTAATGATTGTTATCAATGCAGACATAAAAAATCCGGAACGCTTCAGCAGATTGTCTGCTCCGCATATGGAGTACACCAAAAACACATACTTACATTTATAATAAAAAATTGTAAGCGTACAGCAAAAGCCTAAAACAGAAATGCACCAAACAGATAAAATTTGCGGCAATTCCTTACTTGTAAAATTCTGCTTTCTTACATTGTCAAACGTTGTATCAAAATTCAAAACCGAGCCGCTTCTTTTAAGTATCTCGGTATTAGAACGCACCGTCTCGGGAGAAACGTTGTCAAAGAACAGCAATCTTGAATCAGGTAATGTCTCCGACTCTCTCAAGCGTGAAATCAGCAAGTCGCTGTCTGCCCAAAGCAGTTCCATACCGTAAGCGTCCACCTCAGTCTTTTGCCTTTGAGTTATGACGTTTGTAAACGCCAATTCCTCACCCGCTACATTCTGTTCAAACTCGAAATACGGGTCAGCGGCAATTCCGACAACCTCAAGATAAATATCATATTTTTTCTCATAGTCAATAAAATGTATTACCTCGCCTATTTCACGGTCGGCACGGGAAGTAACACAAGGAATATTTCCGTTTTCAGTATTGTTTTCAAAATCGGAAAGCCATTTTCCCTTTCTCATTTGTATATTTAGTTTTTTGCTCAGGAGCCTCGGATAAACGTCAAGCTCTGTAACGGTCTTTTCGTTATACAGCACATATACATTTTCAGCTCCGAGAAAGCCCGACAGCTCGTTAAAGCATTTATATGGATCACTTTCATTTTCCATATGCGCATTTGTCGCAAAAGAATACATTTCATATTTTATCGGCGAAAAATATGCAAAATTACCCGAATTTAATCTCGAAAGCACCTTTTCTGCATAATAAATTTTCTGCATACTGTAAGCATTATTCAATGTAAAAAATGAAAGAAAAGCAAGCTGCAAAGCGATAAGAACTGAAATAAATTTGTTCTTAAACAGTATATCCAAAGCTAAATGAAGCACCTTATGCATACTCTTCCTCCTGCCGTGTTACGTCTCCGACGCCCTTTGCCAAAATCGGAAAGACGGCAACGGTACACAGAACAATACTGATTGCATATGAAATAAGGAAGCCTCGTAAAACAAACTGCTCGTATGCGGTTTGATAATTCAAAAAGAACAGATAAAAAACGATATGTCCTACCGTACCGCCTAAAATAATATAAACAAGCAATTCAAACGCCGCTGATATACATATTCGTTTTTTTGATGAGCCGCAGACATACAGCACCGAATATATATCACGCTTCATTTTAATCAAAAATGAGAAAACAATCATAATATTGCACACAGCAATTCCTGAAATGGCTATTGCCGAACGTAACGAAAGCAATAATCCCTCTGTAATATCCGAGCTTATCGGCGTTATTATCTTCTTTAGCGGAAACATCTCACTCAATTGTTTTTGAAACTGAACAGATTTACGACCCGACAACACATAATTCCACCTGAAGCTTACAGCATATATCATTGTTCCGTCCGGTATAGCAGACGGTAACAGCTCGTCGTATTCTCGCATAGGTCGTACTCCGCACACCGTAAATGCGCCGAGAGAATTATTCAAGGTATCTCCGACGCCGTAACCGTTAGATTTTGATTTTGCGCCAATCATAATCTGCGAATTATTCTGAGGTAAATCGCCTGAACTAAAAACATCATTTCCTCTGTAATACGCATAGATCGGGGTATCCTCTTTTAATGTTATGTATACTGACTCCAAGCCTTTGCCGTTCTCTTCTATTACGGAATTGATTTTATTAAAGAAATATTTTTCGTCAAAATTCTCGTTGACAATTACTGAATATTCTGTTGCTTTGTCATATTTCAAAGCAGTTTGACGTTGAGAATTGAAGGAGAACACCCCTATATCGCAGACGAGAACAGAACATACCGACAGCACTACCATACAAGCTGACAGCCCTTTATGATACCTGAAGGTGTTTTTCAGATTAAACATCAACATATTATTTTTTCCGTTTCCATGTAGATACAAAATCTCTGACAAAAACCGCAAGTATAGCTATATACATTATAATTGCAATTAAAAACACGGGTAAAACCCTTCGGAACTGCATTCCCGTTATAATATCAAAGAAAAGATTTTTACTGTTAAACCGTTCGCCGAGGAATGCCGAGCCTTTCTCGGCAGCGGACTCAAGAGTTTGCGGAGACATTTGCTGTGTATATTCTTTTGTCATAATAATAAATTTTACAGGTGCGTATTTGTAGTGCGTTATCGGATAATACGCATCTTCCGATATATGATTATCAAACGGGTTTTCAATCAGCAATATATTAGTTGACGGCAATTTATAAGAGCCTGTCATGGGGGCAGCTTCATAAGTTTTATCTCCCATTGTAGGCATATATCTATTAAGAGTGATTTTTCCGACAACGGTTGCCGTTACACTGACCTGATTTTGCTGTGAATCATAAAATGGGAGTGAAACACATAACATATCGCCTACTGCAACCCTGCTGTCACTGCCTACCAAGACCTCAAGAGGCTCATCGGCATTTGACGGAGCTTCGTCGTCAATCAATCTGCCCTCTGTAAGGGTAACATATCCGTCATCCGCCATATATTTTGAATAAACAGACCCATAACGGACGTTTTCTGTTACATTATAGTTATTAACCTTGACCAGATTTCGATTGTTAAAATTGTCCGGAGTATAGCTAATATCCGGTGTCTCTCCGGTAAACGAATAATATTGTAAAGAAGCCATTTCCTCGCCGAAAATCAAATCCTCAAAGTTTTCATCGGCAGAAAGCGCCTTTTTAGCTTCTTTATAATCACGGCAAAGTGTGTCGGCAGAGATTGTAAGATAATCTCTTGTAAACGTACCGCTTTCAAAGCTGCCGCTTGACGCTGCCAAGACACATTCTTTCAAGGGTAAAACCGCATAGTATATTACCGTTACCGAAAGTAATAAAAACAATACGGATTTTATAATGGTTTTAACAATTTTCTTTTTCATAATTAGCCCTATTCATATTAAATGTTATTTGTATATAAGCCAATGATGCTCTCCACCGGAACAAAGGTTAGGATTGTTTCCTATATGCATAATGCTTCCGACGGATATTGAGTTTACGTCAATGCTTGCTGATGCGGTACTTGAGAACATTCCGCCGGTAGTTTGTTTGCTCGCCGATAAAATGCCGTTTGTATTATAAACATATGTTTCCGCATAGCACTTTTTTCGGCTTGAAGGAGTCGAGCCCGAAACAATTACGCTCGTCGAAGCAGTTGTGCTATTAAGCATACATTCCATAGTTATATGGGAATAAGCTTCGTTGTAATATCCTTTATCTCGCAATACAACACCCTGACATCTTGTTGCTCTTGCATTTGACATAATTGATTCAAATGCATCCTGTTCTGTTAGAAAGTAAGTGCCAAAAACACTAAAAGTTGAAAGTAATAACATTATAAATACCGTCGAAACTACCTTAATACTCCTTTTCATAACAAATCCTCCTAATTTTTATAATAATATAAAAGTATTACACATTTAGAATATTAAAATAGTTGAAATAAGTCAATAATAAATTAAAAATATTTGTGCTTCCGTGATAAATTCAGTTAAATATCCAAATATTCTTTACAGTATTTGTAACATTTTACAATATCGAATATTTTTCGCAATATACATATATACAGAAAACATATAGCCAAAATCGACAATAAAAAAAGGAGTTATACAAACGTACAACTCCAAAAAATGCTTACACCCTAAAAACTGAACAAAGGAGAAAGAGATAAGAGAAGAAGAAAAAACTG
>DAVZHW010000081.1:0-5484 GCA_052273625.1 Candidatus Fimenecus sp.
GGCAACCCCCGCAGATAATGCTGACGCATATCTGCGGGGGTTAACGAATTATTGTACGAAAAGATGTTGTTTTGAAGCAAAACTGCCTTATGAACACTCAGCCTTCCGATTAGAGCTTTAATTATTGTCCCGTCAGGATGTCGGATTAGTACATTCCGCCGCCCTGTGCCATTGCAGCAGCTGCTGCTGCGTCAGCCTGCGGGTCGGGGATGTCTGTAACGAGAGACTCGGTTGTAAGAACCATAGCCGCAACGGAAGCTGCGTTCTGGAGAGCCGAACGTGTAACCTTAGCAGGGTCAAGAATACCTTTCTTGAACATATCAACATATTCTTCCTTGCCGAAGTCGAAGCCGTAGCCCTTCTTGTTCTTGTTTACGATTTCGTTTACGATAACAGAGCCCTCAAGACCTGCGTTGCGAGCAATCTGTCTAACAGGCTCTTCGATAGCCTTAACAACAATGTTGACGCCTGTTTTAAGGTCAGCGTCGTCTGTGTCAAGGAGCTTTTCAACCTCGGGGATAGCGTTCAAGAGAGCAACGCCGCCGCCTGCTACACAGCCCTCTTCAACAGCTGCCTTTGTAGCTGCAAGGGCGTCCTCGATACGAAGCTTCTTTTCTTTCATTTCGGTTTCGGTAGCAGCACCTACACGGATAACAGCTACACCGCCTGCAAGCTTTGCAAGTCTTTCCTGGAGTTTCTCACGGTCAAATTCGGAGGTTGTGTCCTCAATCTGGCTCTTGAGCTGTGCAACTCTGCCCTTAATGCTGTCCTTGTCGCCTGCGCCGTCAACGATAGTGGTGGTTTCCTTTGTAATCTTAACCTGTTTAGCCCTACCGAGCATAGGAATATCAGTGTCCTTGAGCTCAAGACCGAGGTCTGATGTGATTACCTGACCGCCTGTAAGAATTGCGATGTCCTGAAGCATTTCCTTTCTTCTGTCGCCGAAGCCGGGAGCCTTAACGCATACGCAGGTGAATGTGCCTCTCAATTTATTGACAAGGATCGTTGAAAGAGCCTCGCCCTCAACATCCTCTGCGATGATAACAAGCTTTGAACCTGCCTGTAAAATCTTTTCAAGCAAGGGGAGAACCTCTTGAATTGAAGAAATCTTCTTGTCTGTGATAAGAATGTAAGCGTCGTCGATAACGGCTTCCATCTTATCTGTATCCGTTACCATATAGGGCGAAATGTAGCCTCTGTCGAACTGCATACCCTCAACAACGTCGGAGTAAGTCTCGGAGGTCTTTGACTCCTCGATAGTGATAACGCCGTCAGCTGTAACCTTTTCCATAGCGTCTGCAATGAGCTTGCCGACAAATTCATCTGCTGCGGAAATTGTAGCAATTCTTGCAATGTCGCTTGAAGATTTAACGGGCTGTGCGTTTGCCTTGATAGCCTCAACAGCAGCGTCTACTGCCATCTGCATACCCTTTTTAACTACCATCGGGTTTGCGCCTGCGGCAACGTTTTTCATACCCTCACGAACGAGAGCCTGTGCGAGCAAGGTAGCGGTTGTCGTACCGTCTCCTGCAACGTCGTTTGTCTTTGTAGCAACCTCTTTAACGAGCTGAGCGCCCATATTTTCAAATGCGTCCTCAAGCTCAACCTCTTTAGCGATTGTAACGCCGTCGTTTGTGATAAGGGGAGCGCCGTACTTTCTGTCAAGAACAACGTTTCTGCCCTTGGGTCCCAATGTGATTTTAACTGTGTTGCTCAGCTTGTCGATACCCGACTGTAAAGCCTTGCGAGCTTCCTCGCCGTATATAATCTGTTTAGCCATAATTCATTACCTCCAATAATTATTCAACAACTGCAAGGATGTCTGACTGACGAACGATAACGTATTCAACGTCGTCAATTTTAACTTCCGTGCCTGAATATTTGCTTGTGATTACCTTGTCGCCGACCTTGACGTACATTTTAATATCCTTGCCGTCAATAACGCCGCCGGGGCCTACTGCAACAACCTCTGCAACCTGAGGCTTTTCCTGTGCGGAAGCGGCAAGAATGATACCGCTTTTTGTGGTTTCTTCGAGTTCTACTGACTTGAGAACAACTCTGTCAGCAAGTGGTTTGATTGTCATATAAGATTCCTCCCAAAAGAATTAAATACGTATATTAGCACTCTTTAACCCCGAGTGCTAATATATATTTTAGCCGATTACGAAAAAAAATCAAGTACTTTTCCAAAAATTCATAAATTTGTAATAAATAAGCAATAATCCGTTTAGTGTCCCGCATTTTTTGTTCCTTTAATTGTTATTGTATTTTCCGTTAAAATATGATAATATATATCGGTAATTCAATTTTGGGGTTGATACATTTGATTCCACAATTTCTAAAGGATAAAAACTTCCCTGTTGCATATAAACTTCTGGCAGTTTCGCTGTTCCTCGGAACGCTTTTGCCCGAGTATCTGACGGTTATCATACCGTTTGTGGTCTTTGCCTTTTGTGCTACAAGGAAAAATACTGAGCGTATCAGCGTAAAAGGAGATAAGTTCCTTATCATTATGTCGGTCTACGCCGTGTATCTCGCCGTAACAGCCTTTTGGGCTAAAGCTCCGAAAGCTTCCGTTATGATGGGAATTATTTGGATCGGTGCGGCGGTTTGCGCTATGACAATTATCTCGCTTTGCGATACGAGGGAGAAAATTGAGAATATTATGCTTTGCCTTGTCGGTACGGCGGCGGCAAACTCGGTAATCGCCATAATTCAGATGTGCTTTATGGCAATCGGACGCTCCGATTTGTTCCCGAATCCGCTTTATCAAAGGCTTGACGAGCTTGTTTACGGACTTTTAAGCTATGATTTCTTCTTCGAAGAGGTCAGGGATAGGGTAGCCGCTTGCTTTGAAAATCCGCTGATTTTCGCAACATTTCTTGTAATGATATTTCCGATAGCGGCGTATTGCTGCTTTTATACCGCAACGAAAAAGCGGCGTGCGTTCTCAATTATCTGCTCATTGCTCATCTTCTTCGGTATACTCTTTACATTTTTAAGAGGTGCGGCGGTTGCGATTATCGTATCGTTTATGGTGCTTTCGTTCGCAGGCAAAAAACCGGCTAAGTTTATGTCGGGCTTTGCGGCGGCGGCTTCGCTGATAATAATGGTAACGATTTTTGAACGAAGAGGCGTTGCGGCGTCGCAGGACCTTTCGACCAATTACAGAATAGGACTTTGGGGCTGTACGTTCGGACTTATAAAGGATAATTTTCTTTTGGGCGTCGGCGCAGGCTATAATAATGTTACGGGTTATCTTTTTGAAAACGGACTTGAGTTTTCACACTCGCACAATCTGTTTATCGAAGTTCTTGCCGAGGGCGGAATAATAGGCTTGGGTCTGTTTAGCGCGCTGCTTTCGGTAATGGCTTATGATTTTGTCAAGCTCTGTCGCTTGACAGGCTGGTATAGAAGCTACGGTATAGCTTTTCTTTCATCAATTTCGGGCTTTGCGGTGATGTCATTGTTTGACAACACCTTGTGCACGCCCAAACAAATTCTGTGCTTTGCCGTGCTTGCGGGTTGTACGCAGGCGGTATTACGCATAAAGACAAAAACATCGGGGGATAGGAAAAATGAAAGAACAACTTAAATTTATCAAAGGAAAATTGGGCTACGGCGTCGGCGCAATAGGTCTTGACCTGAGCTACGGTATGTTCTATACATACCTTTCGTATTATCTGTCGAGCGTGCTTAATCTTCCCGAGGCGTTTTTGCTTATATTAACGCCTATCGCAAGAATTTGGGACGGAATTAACGACCCAATGATGGGTACTATCGTTGATAATACCAAAACAAAATTAGGTAAATACCGTCCGTGGATTTTAATAGGCGCATTGTCGAACGCTATTGTTCTTTCATTGCTCTTTACTTCGTTCGGTATGAGCGGAATGAAGCTCTATATCTACATTACAGTTATGTATATCCTTTGGGGTATGACAAACACTATGGCAGATATTCCTTATTGGTCAATGGTTCCGTCATTCACAAGCGAAGAAAAGGAAAGAAACCTTATCGCAACCGTTGCAAGAACATTTTCGGGCGTAGGACAAGGTATCATTTCAATTTTGACTCCTATCATCTGCCCTTTGCTTTCAAGCGACCTTGAGCAGAAAACCGATAAGGGCTATTCGGCTTCGGGCTTCTCAAGATGGGCAATTATATGCGGTGTCGCATTGGTGCTTTTCTCACTTATCTGCTTCTTCACGACAAAGGAAACCAATGTAGTATATAACGAAAAGCAGAAATTCAGCTTCAAGCAGATTTTCAATGTTATCAAGTCAAACGACCAGCTTATAGTATTTATGGTCTTTGCAATGCTTTCAAACGCAGGCTGGTATCTTACATCTTCAACAGCGGCTTATTACTTCTCGGACGCTCTCGGTGATCCGACAAAACAGTCCTTGTTCGGCACAATAGGTGCGGTCGGTTCAATTCTCGGACTTTTGGTCGTTCCGCTGCTTTCGCAGAAGTTCACAAAGCGTACCACATACACGATTTCGCTTGTATTCTCAATCTTCGGCTATGCGTTGATGTTGTTGTTCGGTGCATTCATAAAGTTGCCTATCGTACTCGATATTTGCTATATCATCGCTTCTATCGGTATTTCTTCAATGTTCGTCTCACAGACTATTTTCTTGGCGGATATTGTTGACTACGGCGAGTATAAGAACGGCGTCAGAAACGAGAGTATCACTTTCTCAATGAAAGGCTTTTTGCAGAAGATGGCATATACCATTCAGACGATCGTTCTTTTCGGCACACTTTGGGCAATGAGCTACAATGCACAGAATGAAACAGGTATCTTTACCGAAGGCACAAAGACAGGTATCGGCGTGCTTGCTTTCGGTGCTCCGATAGTATTCCTCACAGCTTCGCTTATAGTTTTCAGAAAGAAGTTCAAGATTTACGGCGAGCTTGCAGATAATGTTCACGCATATATTATCGAAAAGAGAAAAGAAAACGGCGATAATAAAGAAGATTAAATTTGATGAATTAGGCTCCCTTTACAAGGGAGCCTTTGTTTTTCGAAGAAAAATGACTGAGGGAGAGATAACGAAAGTTTGATTTTTATTGCTTTCTCTCCCTCCGAGTTGCCTACGGCAACCCACCTCCCTCGTCAGAGGGAGGCTGAATGTGCGAATTATATTTTATATCATACCGTAGGGACAGGGCTTGCCCCTGTCCGCAAAAAATTACATATTATATTACACTCACGGACAACCGCAAGGGTTGTCCCTACGGTCGCACAAATTTTCAAATTAGATAACAGCCGTATAAAAACCTTAAAATTTAATCATAGACGGTAGGGCGGGTGGCTTGCTGCCGCCGTTAGATTGTTATTTATTTATGATAATCCACGGCTGAAATGATATTAAAATCCACAAAAAATTACATATTATATCATACTCACGGACAACCGCATATTCAGGCTCCCTCTGACGAGGGAGCTGTCGTTTTTCGTAGAAAAATGACTGAGGG
>DAVZHW010000082.1:0-5357 GCA_052273625.1 Candidatus Fimenecus sp.
AAAAATCAACCAGAGCAGTAGCTCACAACTAAAAGAAGAGAGGTTTTTTATTATGAAAAGATTTTTTTGCAAAACTAATGCTTATAACTATGTATTGTTTGTCGATGATAAGGGTAAGGCTTATTTTATCTATGAAAACAGATTTGACGAGCCATTAACACTTGATGTGGCTAAGAATGAAGATTATAGCAATCTTGACGGTTGCAAAACCGCAGAAGAATGCGCATGGGCTATGGGTGAAGGTGAATACTATAAAGATGATGATGATAGTGTTTATTATGAAAATGTTGTTGATATGGGCGATTATCTTGAAGAGAATGAAAATGGTACATTTATTGATTTAAATGATTTTCTTGATTTTTTGGGCGCTCTTGAAATCGGTGAAAAATTTGAACTCGCTCATGAACTTAATTTTACACGATTTTAAAAAAAGCTGCGAGTGAAAGCAGAAATGACTATGTTTTCGGAAACGACTAGGCTTCAGCTTTTGATGACAGCTATTTTGAAGATGTAACACCCCTTAATATGGGCAAAGGCAGAGGCAGATAGCCACTAAAAATTTTACAGAATGTCGAAACAGTCGCTCTGATGAGCGGCTGTCTGCGGAGAATTGCCGCTCCGCACTGATGATGACAGGCAAATATAATTCGATTTTTGAAAGGAAAATTATGATTAAAATGCTTTGTAAGGTTTCTTTAATAATATTTTTTCCGTTGTTTTTTTGTTTTATAGTATTATTGAAATTTAGTAAAGAACCATTTACATTGCTCGGATTTGAGGACAACCCAACAGCAACTATGTATGCATGGTTTACAGTAGTTCTTATTTTGATATTCTCAATATGTATTTTAAGCTTGTACTTCTTGCTGTGGTGCATAAAATTAATAAGAATTATTACTGAGAAAGACACATCAAAAATAATCAGATACACATTATTTGCTTTTCTAATAACATCTTGTTTTATATGCTTTTCCTGCAAATTCGGACTGTATTATGCAATTATACTAACAGAAATTATAGGTTTTAATGTTGTTACATTTCTGGGACATACTCAATATAATTCGCTGCTTTTGACAAACGCTGTGAAATACATGAAAGTTTGGTTACTAAAAACTTATCAACACAAATAAATTTGGAGGTCAAAAAATGAAAAATTATGAAGAATATTTAGAAGATTACAGACAGGCAATTGCGACAGGACTACAAAAAGGTAACGAATATGTAGTAAAAGAAAGTCTCTACATCTCAATGAAATGGCAAATTGAAAATAACTGGAATCCTTGGGATAGCGATGCAACCGTGCGACTAGAAGCCTTAAAACTATTTGATGTAAGGCTTTATCAAGCTGTAACCGAAGGAATTGAGATTGTTGCAAAAGCAAATAAATAAGAGGTGCTTAAAAATGAATAGGACAAGACCGAAGCGGAAAGATACGAGAAATGGGCGGAAGAAAAATATGAATAATGAGAATGACGTAAAAACTTACGAAGAACAGCAGATTGAAACAATCAGAGAGAGAAAAATCACAGTAAAATTGTCGGACGAAGATTGTGACCGACTGGCGAGAAAGTGTGGAGAGCATGGTCTGACTATCGGAGAGCTGATCGAGAATTTTATCGGTGATCTAGTATGTGGAACATATAGTAACGGTTCTGATGAAAGAATGTATGCGGAACAGTGGTTCGAGCGTTGTTGGTTTGGAATGTTTCCAGAGCCTACACTTCTGAAACATTTACTGTACTTGGAAGATGACCCGAAGGACTATCTGAAATTGTTGGATAATCTCGAAGCTGCCAAGAAAAAAAAGAAGTACCTAGAGGAACACCAAGAGGAAGCAGACGATGAAGAAGTGAGCTATCTTGATGATGATATAGCGGATTGGGAAGAAAAACTGAAAGAAGTAAGAGAGGACTGGAAACCAAAAAAAGAGCCGAACATGGACGAGGAAATCGAACTCGTTAAGAAATGGGTAAAGGAAAGAGAGGACTTCATCAATAAGCAAAATGATAAAATGTAAATGCACTATCAGAAAAAGTCTTGACAAAGAAAGCGAATTTTGATATAATAAAGGTGATAAAAGCTGACAGCTTTAACCCTTGTATAATTTATTTGTCTATGCGTTGTGCATATGTGAGTTGAAACATAAACCTTGTATAATTTATTTGTCTATGCGTTGTGCATATGTGAGTTGAAACATATTTTTATTCTGTATGGTGCGGAACACGGCAATCGCTGACAGCTTTAAGCTTTTATTATTTGTCTATGCGTTGTGCATATGTGAGTTGAAACGTATTTGTATTCTGTATGGTGCAAAACACGGCAAGCGGCAGACTGTCCTAGTGGCAGCCTGTCGCTTGTTTTATATAAAATAATTCTGCATTGCGATAATTCTCGCAGGAGCTGAGAGGTAGAGTATTTATAACAAAAGAAAAGGTTGAACAGATTATGTTTGGAATAAGAAGAACACATCCAAATCAAAAATATCTTATTGGTCAAACATCGAACGCAAAAGAATGTATTATAGCGGTTATGAAATCAAAGACATTCAAACTGTTTTGTCAATATTGTGAGAGCAATAGGCTATTTTATAGGATAATTCACTCCCCCAAAAAATATATTATTACTTGTAAAAAAAAGACATACCTTTGTTTTTTAGAGCATTTGCATACTCCATAACATTATATAGCTGTTGAGAATATAAAAATCCATTTTTATTGATAAGACTGATCCTATCAATGTCATAATAATGTTGCAAAGTAAAATTCTTTTCCCAAAAAAGCGTAATGAAGGTTTGTATCTTGTAGGAACTCCGTTCAGTGGAAGGCTTAAAAGTCAGAGTAAAAACAGTTGAAATGAAAGGATAAAGGTGATAACAATGTTAAAAACAACAGGTATAGGCAGACTTGCCACAGATGTAAGATTTCGCAAATTTCAGTCTGGAAAGGTAAACGCAGAGTTCAGCGTTGCGTTTGATAATCCAAATGTTAAGGAAGATACAACGTTTGTAAAATGCGTTGTATGGGGAAAGAGAGCAGAGTTTGTAAATAAGTATTTTCATAAAGGAAAGCCTATTATAGTTTCGGGCAGACTGAGAAATAACAATTATACTGACAGAAACGGAGTTAATCGTTATGAACTGATTTTGGTTTGTGATGAAGTTTCTTTTGTACCAAGCGAAAGAAGAGATGCAGTTCAGAACAACAATCAGTCATACGAGCAGAGCATACAGGAGTTTGAAAATGACTTCAATGCTGACAGTGAGGCATTTTTGAATGAGCTGCCATATGAACCAAATGAAAGCGATGCGGTTTTTGATGAAATTGCAGATTTCTTAAATCAAGGTTCAAAGGAATAAAGCGTAAGCTTTGCAAGTTCAGCCGATAAGTTTTTGGCGGAACTTGCAAAGACTTAAATCAATGTGACATATGTAGCACAATTTTTTATATAAGGAGAGATTGAAATGATAGAGTGTAAGGAAAACTTGAAACACTGAGAAAGCTTAACTTTCTGAAACACGGCATATACTCAGCGGAAGATATCAATAAAATCTGTCATATCAAGTATCAGACGGAATTTGTGAAAATGATGCTTTTTGAAATAGCTGTCAAATACCCCGATCGTTTCAGATACACAGCATATGTTGATAAGTCAATAGACAAGTTTGTTGTCTATTGACTTTTTTCTTCATTTGTGATAAAATCGGAATGTAAAGGAGTGATGTTAAAATGGCAAAAATATCAAGTGCCGAAAAAATCGCAAAATTAGAAATGCAGTTAGCGGATAAAAAAGCGAAATGTGAGAGATTGCAGCAGGAAATCAAAACGCTTGAACAGAAGATAAATGACGAGAGGTACAAAACTGTCAAAGGTAAGACGGACGAGATCGCCGATATTCTTGTGAAAGCAGGAATTTCAGACCCAATGCAAATGGATTTCCTTATTCAGAAAATGCAGGAAAGCATAAACACGATGAAAAGTGAAGAAAAAGTTGAGACAGAGGACAGCGGAAACGGCGAACAAACACCACCTTCATTTTAATTTCTTTTATATAAAAAAAAGAGAAAAGTGAGCGGCGTTTTTTCAGTTCCTCCACCTCCGCTTGTGCCACTTACCCCTGCGCTCCGACATTTATAATTTTCATAATAATAAGTTTTTTAATGAAAAAAGTTTGATGAAAAACCGATAAAAAAGCCTCCTTTATGGTGGCTTTTTTTAATATAAAAATTTCTGAATGAAATGCTATCGAAGTCGCAAGACGAAAAATGCGCCTAATGCGGTGCAAACCGCAAATCGGGCGTGCGCCGCCCGTCTTGGGTCTGCCATAGCAAGCACAGATAATGTATAGCGTATACTATACATTATCGCTTGTTAGGGCAGACCCCTAATACCCCTAAAAAGTCAAAAAAACATTGACTTTTTTACTCATTTGTGCTATAATAAAACCACAAATAAGTAAATCACTTCGTTCAATTAATTTTTATAGAAAAGGTCTAAAATGGGAGATACGAGAAATACTCAGATAAATTTCAGAGTAACGGAACAGGAAAAAATAGAATTAAAGAAAAGAGCTGACGATGCAAGGCTCTCAATGTCGGACTTTCTTCTTGCCCTTGCAAGAAACAAGAAGATATATAGTGTTGACGGCATTGAAGATTTTATGCAGTATTTTGCAATGGCTGTATATGAGATAGATCGTGTAAAAAGTCAGATAATCAAGTGTGGCACAAATATCAATCAGATAGCTCACACTGCAAATGCAACGCATAGTTTAAATGATAACGAAGTTAAATACGTTAATATGAACGCAAAAGAAGTGAAAGATCTTGCTCTTAAAGTTGCCAGCATAGGAAGCGCTTTGGTTGAGATCGTAAATGACATGAGTGAAATGTTAGACAAGTCGGAAGGAAAGTTCCCGAAGATTTAATTTTCATTTATATAATCAGAAAGAAGGTGAGAGTATGGCAACAGTATCGTCAATTAAAACTAAAATGACTTCTGATAAATATATAACCGCAACTATTGATTATGTGACAAAAAAATTTGTGGAACTTGATAAAAGCGAAGGAGAAGAAATATATAAGTATTATCTGTCATTGACCGAAAAAGAGCATGGGTCTGTTACTAATGAAATTCTTAGCAGCGATGCCGCTAAAGGCATGACAGAGCTTGAAAATGCAAATTTGTATTTTTCACCTTCATACATTAATGTTTTAAAAAGCCATACTAACCTCACGCCTAAGTGTTTTGCTATGACTGCGATCAACTGTTCAGAACAAAAAATGGTTGAAGAATGGAAAAATGTTCGTAAGATGTGGAAACAGGACAGCGGAATTTTGGCACACCACTTTTATCAGAGCT
>DAVZHW010000083.1:0-5200 GCA_052273625.1 Candidatus Fimenecus sp.
GAAGCACGAAAATCGGCTCTTCGGAAGATTTTCGAGGGTCGAAAATCAAGCAGGAGAAAGAGAGGTGGGTTGCTTATGCTCTCACCTCTCGGTTCACATCGGACGGCAACGCCGACCGTGTGGGCATTTTCGGTAGCTTTACACTCGCATTTTACAGGGTGGGTTGCTGATAGCAGTACAGCAAAAACGGATAGGTTGCTATACGAATAGTTGCCGAAATAACGGTACTTTAACAGCGGTTGCTAAAAGACGAAAGAGGTGAAGCTATGCCAGCACCAAAAGATAAGAAAAAGTTTTTGCTATGGGCATATCCAAGCACATTGGAGCTTGTAAAAAACAATTACAGAAAAGATAAATGTAAAAGCCAATCGGAATTCATTGAACGGGCTATTCAATATTATGTCGGTCATGTCACGGCAGATGATGACACATCATATCTTCCAAATGCATTTCTTTCCAATATGAAAAGTATTGTTGCAGAGAGCGATAACCGACAGAGTAAAATGATATTTAAACTTGCGGTTGAGATAGCCATCATGCAAAATCTTATTGCGGCTACAAATGACATTGATCCTCTATCGTTGGAACGCCTGCGCGGTGAATGCGTGAAAGAGGTTAAACGCTTAAACGGTTCTTTCTCTTTTGAAGATGCTTATCATTGGCAGAAAGAATAACTTATGGCAAAACTGATTAAATCTCAAAAGCCTTAATATAATTCTTGGCATTTTAGAACAACAGGCGAACGATATAATTTCTTATATTGTGTTTTCTTTTGTATTCTTCTCTTTCTTCAATGTCAACAAAATAGTCACTTACATCAGTCGCAGTAATATAACCTTTACTAAATAAATCAATGGTTAGTTTTGGGATTTGTCCAAACAGATATTCTGAATGCGGAATATCATCAGATGTTGGTAATTTGTCATAACTATTTACAAAAGATAGTATCTTCCGTTTGACTTCCTTTTCTTCCTCTAAAATCTTAAAAATTAATTCATCGTTCATATAAACTCCTCCTTGATTTAATTGAGAGCCGCCTTCAATAATAGTATGTAAGAATGAAAGGAGCATAAAATTACGACATATGGCAAAACTGATTACAAAATTCAAATATCTGAAACCTAATGACCGAAATAGTATCGGTGCTTATGCAAAATATATTGCTACCCGTGAGGGCGTAGATAAAATAGATCAATCCTTTAAACTTGCGCCTACTTCTGCCAAACAAAAGAAGTTAATCAAACAAATACTTGAAGATTTTTCCGATAGCAAAAACAGTTTGGAATATGAAGATTATTTAAAAGAATCAAATGTCGGAAATGCTTCTGAATTCATTACACGCACAATAGAAGAAAATGCCTATGAGGTTATGCAGACCAAGACCTATGCGGATTACATTTCCACCCGTCCGAGAGTGCAGAGGTTTGGTACGCACGGGCTGTTTACCGATGACGGTGTACAGATAAAACTGAATGAAGTGTCTGAAAACTTAAATCAGTACGGTGGGAATGTCTGGACGATTATTATATCCCTTCGCCGTGAAGATGCTGAGCGATTAAGCTTTAATACAGGCGAACGGTGGAGGGATATACTTCGCTCACAGACAAGTTTAATATCAGAAAACTTTCATATTCCGATGCAGAATCTGAAATGGTATGCAGCGTTTCACAATGAAAGCCATCATCCTCATGTGCATCTTATGGTCTATTCCACAGAAGAAAAACAGGCATATCTTTCAAAAGATGGCGTAATGAAACTGCGTTCTTCTTTTGCAAAAGATATTTTTGCTCAGGATTTGCTATGCGTATATGAAAAGCAAAACGAATACCGTGACGATTTAAAAGTGAACAGCCGAGAATTTATTGCGGAAATTATTTCAAAAATCAACAGCGGTGTTTACGATAATCCAAAGCTTGAGGAAATGCTTTTAAATCTTGCTGACAGATTGTCTAAGACATCAGGCAAGAAAGTTTACGGTTATCTAAAAGCAGATGTCAAGGCAATTATTGATTCCATTGTAGATGAACTTGCATCCGATGACGCATATCGACGCTCTATGATTTATGGCATGAGCAAAGAGAATCTGTAATTAAAACCTATACAGACGAACTGCCTGAGCGTGTTTCGCTGTCTCAGAATAAGGAATTTAAATCTATCAAAAACGCTGTCATACAGGAAGCAATGAACATTCTTGCCGACCGAACTATCGTAGAGGATGCAGAGGAACAATCCGTTCCCGATTCCGAACCGACAGGCGAAGAAGCAGAAACCGTCCTCTCTCAAAAAGAAAAAACATCGCTGATGTGTAAATACTACAGCGATGCTAAAGAACTGCTTGACCGTAAGAATGACAGCTACAATCCTACTAAAGCGGTTGAATTGTTAATTGAATCTGCAAAGCTCAATTGCGGTGTTGCAAAGTACCGTCTAGGCAAAATGTTTTTGCGTGGTGAAGATGTGCCGCAGAACATTTACTATGCTCTGCGTTGGCTTGAAGAATCAGCAAACGAAAACAATGAATTTGCAGAATATCTGCTAGGTAAAACCTATCTCAAGGGCGAAGATGTATTACATGACTTACAACGTGCAGAGGAACTGTTACAAAAATCCTCTGCACAAGGGAACAGATATGCTAAATATACACTCGGCAAAGCATACCTTGACGGTGAACTGTTTATGCAAAACATTCCCAAAGCGATAAGATTGATTACAGAATCTGCGGATAAAGGTTTTTCTCCGGCACAGTATTTATTTGGAAAGCTACTTTACAAGGGCGAAGTCATACCGCAGGATTTAAAGAAAGTAATAGAATATCTTGAAAAAGCGGCAGAGCAGAAAAATCCTTATGCTGCTTATCTTGCAGGAAAAATACGATTAACGGAAGATGCCGTAAAAGATATATCCAAAGCACTCCGAAACTTTGAAATTGCCGCTGAGAATGGAAACCACTATGCGGAATATATGCTCGGCAAGATTTATCTCTACGGCAAAGAGGCAGAACAAGATTATGCGAAAGCGATTGCTTACCTTACTGCATCAGCCGAACACGGCAATCAGTATGCCCAGCAACTTCTGCACAGTATAAAGTCGAACCACAATTGGTCTGCAACACTCGGCTCGCTCCGCCTGCTCGGACAAATCAGCCGTATAATCCAAAACCGATTAGATAATGACCGCAAAGGAAAACAACACTCAATAGACCGCAAGCTCCGCAGAAAAATTGAAGAAAAAAAGCAGGCTCATGGCCTGCGATTTTAGTAAATATGGCGGGAGTCAGAGGAACTCGAACCTCTCGGTGTCGTTACCTTATTTCATTGTGAAGCTACTCATATGTTCATTGTGTCTGCTACGACTCCCACATACACCGGTACCCGCCAAACAACTCATCACTATAATCAATTCTATCAAATCCTTTCCTGTAAATCCAAGTTTTGCCTCGAAACCATTCGTGAATTTTTTAGAAATCGTCACAGAGAATCCCATAATTATTGCAACTACACTCATTAAGGACTAAATTGTAATAATATTATATCAATTTCTAAGTTAAGAATCAATAAGGAGAATCAAAATGTCAACCTATATTCATTTTACAGACGAACAAAAAGCACAGGCTCGTCAGACAGATATTGTATCTCTGTTGAAATCACAGGGCGAAACCGTCAAACGCTCAGGTTCTGAATATGAGTGGAAAGACGGTTCACAGAAGGTTACCATAAGAGGTAATCTGTGGTTTCATCAGTATAACCGTGTTGGCGGTGACGCGATTGACTTCGTCCGTAGGTTTTACAACAAAAATTATGCGGAAGCGGTGGAATATTTACTCGGTAACGGCAATGGTACACTCATTACCTTTCCACCCGTGGTAAAAGAACAGAAACCGTTTAAACTGCCGCCCCGAAATGATAATATGCGGCGAGTTTTTGCATATCTGAATATCACACGCAGAATTGACAAAGAGGTGTTGTACGCTTTTATGCATCGAAATATGATTTACGAGTCAGCAAAACACCACAATGCCGTGTTTGTCGGCTTTGATAAGGATGGTATCCCACGCCATGCCAGTATGCGCGGAACTGGTTCAAAAAGCACCTACAAAGGAAATGCTCCGAACAGTCAGCCGGAGTACAGCTTTCATTGGCATGGTTCAAGCAACCGATTATATCTCTTTGAAGCTCCGATAGATATGTTAAGTTTCATATCTATGCACAAAGACAATTGGGAAACGCACAGCTATGCCGCTTGCTGCGGTGTGGCTGACCGTGTGTTGTGGCAGATGTTAAAGGATAATCCCAATATCAATACAGTCTGCCTCTGTCTCGACAATGATGAAGCGGGGAAGCACGCTAATAAACGGATATCCGAAAAGCTAATCCAAAAAGGAATACAATCAGAAAATCTCATACCACTCCACAAGGATTGGAACGAAGACCGGTTGGCAGCCGGAGGCAATGAACCGCACTTTTGTGCGGGTTTTTTTATACCCAATGAAGATAAGAGGGGAGATGAAGAACCGTGTCAGGCATTCCAACTTTAATTATAATTGCCGCCGTTATGTTTTGTATCCTCGGCGGTATATCCGTTGTCGCTCACCTCTATAACCTTAACAGCATAAAATCCAAAACTGTAGGTGATGGTCAGCACGGTACGGCTCGGTGGGCAACTAAATCGGAAATACGAAAAACCTATCGGCATATTCCGTTTACACCAAATAAATGGCGCAAACAAGCCGCCGATGGAGAAACTCCGACTGCATCCCGAATTGTCAAACGCAGGCTTTTCAAAAGCAAGAAAAAAGAACAGCCGGAAGAAGCTTTGCCGCAGGGCATTGTGGTTGGTTGCACAGGCGGCAAACACAATACAACAGCACTTGTGGATACAGGAGATGTCCATGTGTTGATGATTGGTGCGGCAGGTGTAGGAAAAACGGCTTATTGGCTGTACCCTTGTATTGAATATGCCTGTGCATCGGGGATGTCATTTCTCTCCACAGATACAAAAGGCGATGTGATGCGAAATTACGGAAATATTGCAAAACAGTACGGCTGCAATGTTTCGGTTATTGATTTGCGCAATCCTACACGCAGTAACGGCAACAATCTCCTGCATCTTGTAAACAAATATATGGATTTGTATCAATCAAGCGAAGAATTGGTTTACAAAGCCAAAGCGGAAAAGTATGCAAAGATTATCTCCAAGACCA
>DAVZHW010000084.1:0-5130 GCA_052273625.1 Candidatus Fimenecus sp.
TTTGAAACTTGAATAACACTCATACGGTTGCAACAATAATTTCTGTGGCAGTACCTTTCCCTTGTCACCGAAGGTCGGCGGAAACGCCGTTTCTTACGGCAAAATCCCATATTTTATGTTTTCAAGCAACGACGCAAGGTACATCGGGTTCACCTCCTGTTCAAGATGGTTTTCTATAAAATAAGAATGCCGACATTTTCGGAATTCTAATGTCTTTAAGTAAATTTTTTGGCGAACCGCCTGTTTTCTTGTTGAAAGGAGCGGTCTTTTATCGAGAGAGTAAAGAAAAACGCCCAGCAAGTTATTTCTTGCTGAGCGTCTTAAAATCATGCCGGAGAGTGACTCCGCTTATCATAATGCTATTTCGGGTTTGTCAATGTTATTTAGTGATCCCTTTCTTTTTTCTCTTGTCTGTAACACCCAACACGGTCAGAACACCACCGCTGGCAAACAGCAGAGCGACCCACAGGAGCATATTGCTGCTGTCGCCGGTCTGGGGAGACTTTGGCAGCTTAGCCGTTACGGTGTCGGCTTTTTTGATTTCCTTGGTGCCGTCCTTGTCACTGTAATATTTATCACAGCCGCCGCAATACCAATACTCAATATTGCCTTCTGCATCCTCGGTCGCCGGCTTTGCGGAGATATGCATAAGGTCGGCGTGGTTATTCGGGTCAAGCTCACCGTAAGCCTTTCCGCAGACCTCGCAAACTGTCTTTTCGGTGCAAGTCGCCTTGCCGCCGGAGCAGTCCTTGGTTTCGAAGCCGTTGCAGCCGTCCACCGTACATTTGCGGGTGTGCGTGCCGTCGCCGTTTGATGTCCATTCACCAAAAGTATGCCCGTCATTGACCGTTACGGTCATTTCGGCAGTGTTGCCGGCCTTGTCGGTGACGATGATTCTCTGCTCGCCGTCTGCCGGAGAGAGGGTAAAGCTGCCTTCTTTGTTAAGCGTGACCGCCGTGCCGTTTACGGTGACGGTGTCGATATACTTCTCATCAATCGTTACGATTTGTGCCTCGCAATAGATTTTGCCGTCCTCAATGCCGGTGATCACCGGGCTTGTTCCGTCAAGAACGATGCCGTCCGAGCAAATGTAGTCCGTATTGCCCGCCTTATCGGTCAGTCTGACATAGATAATGTATTCGTTATCGGGGTCAATGCCGAACGGCGCGGTGTACGCTGTGAAGGTTATGCCGTCAAGCTCCGCTTTAGTCAATTCCTTATCTGACAGCAGATATTCAACCGTTACCGTTTCACCGCTGTTGTCGGCGGCGTTTATCGTCACCGTCTGCGCGTCCTTAAAGAACAGCCCGAAGGTGATATTGCTGAGGAACGCTTTCCAACTGTTTTCGCTGATTTTAATTTCGCCCGTAGGCTTTTCGCTGTCTTTCCACTGCGCCGTCAGCGTGGTTACGACCGCCGGAACGCTGTCGCCGGGTGCGTACAGGTTCCCATCGCTGCCAAGCCACATAAAGTAGCTGCCTGTATTTCCATCCGGACGGGTCAGGCCGTCGGACGCAGGCGCGGTAAACTCGCTGCCGCTTTTCACAATGATTTGAATATCCTCGGAACTGTTACCCAGCTTGCCGCCGCCAAGGTCAAGGATAACGGCTTTCAGCCCGTCAGAGCCCAGCGCGTCGGGGTTCAGGACTTCAAGGACGGGGCGGAAACCGACGTCCGAGCTGGAGTACGTAGCAGTGCTGTTGTTCAAGAGGCGGGCCGAATTGCACCCGCGATGCACACGGGTCACCTCCGAGTCCCTCCTGGTATCTTGCCCCCAGGAGTATATTTCGTTCCAGTTTGGGATATATCCGTCGCTCTTGTCCAGTATCCTGTCCCATTCGTTGCTTTGGGGCATGACGCGTAGGGAATTAGCATTACTTCCCACGGACGGCGCACGCAGCGTATAGTCCACGCCGCCGGCGGCATAGTCCTTGCCGAAAATCAGACCTTTGGCATTCAGGTCATTCCAGCTTACCGCATGCGTTACATTGTAGTCCGCAATAAACAGGCTGTGGTCATATCGATTTTCCCGTGCATACTCCTCGGTGGTTGCCGTCTCCGATGTGAGCTTGTAGGCGTCCACTGTCCCGGCATAGGTGAAAGGTACATAGTGCAGGGTATTATCCGGCAGATTGCCGTTTACCGTTCCGGGAATATCCATCGCCGACAAGTCAAAATAGTATCTGCCGCCGGGGGCGAGGGTAAACTGCTCGTCGATCTCGTCCGTCAGCTTCACTTCCCGAAGTGCGCCGGCATAGTCGGTCTTATGATCGCCGTTAAACTGCTCGTTGAACACGCAGAGCGTCTTGCCGGTCATGTCTATGCCGGTCAGGTCAATCGCTGCCCTGCCGCGTGTACCGTTTGTCGTGCCGTCCAGCTGCACAACGCGTGTATAGCGGGAAATGCTCCCGTCCGCATCCTTAATAACGGCAGATATATATTCATTATCGCCCACTTTTGCGTTCTTGTATTCGACCTCCAGCACACTACCGTTGACCAGCACCGTCTTTGCCGTAAAATCGTCGCGGTCGCTGTCATGCAAGGTCAGCTTCCATTCATCTCCGGCGTATTCGGCGATCGGGGTCGTTAAATCTGCAACTTTTCCGTGCTCGGCAGCAGATATAAAGAGAACGGAGGACAGATCCAGCTCCATGGCAGGCCGCACGGCAGCATCGTAGTCCACGTTGCGGGCGCTGCCGCTTCTGCCATCGGGATGAATCGTCCACGATCCGTAGCCGTAAACCTCATTGGAAGAACGCGTCCACCACTGTGCAGCGTATGTGCACGAATTTCTGTACAAAAATATACTATCCTCGTGCGACAAGGCCCAGAGCTTCTGCGCTTTGACCTCCTGCCCGGTGATTCCCTTGGTGATGTCCTTGGGGCGGATGACCGCCTGCTCCTTTTCGGGGATCGCCTCGGCCAGGGAAACCATTTTCTGCTGCAAGGTGCTTCCCGCATACTCATTGGGCTTTCTCCATTGCGACATATCGGACGGGTTGTTGGCATAATAACCGTTGTCCTCGCTGTAGCGACTTGCATTTTCAAACGGCGTGGCGCTCCCCGTGCGGAACGGGACATCTCCGAAATCATTGTTTACCGCAAGCAGGGTAATGATGGGCGCATTATTGCTTTTGTCGGTCTTTTGGCCGATCACCCACCATTCATGCCCCGCAAAGGACAGCCTGCTTTGGTCGATCTTTAATATGCTTTGGGCGCTCGTACCGGGCAGAATGGCTTTTGCACCGCCCTCGGCGAACACGCCTGTCGGCACAAGGCATAGCACCATGCAAAGGGTGAGCAGGATACTGAGTATTCGTTTCTTCATTTCTTGCTACCTCCGTTTTCGTATAGGTTGGCTCAGTCAAGAGCGGTGATCGTAATGGTGCCGCTGAACCCCTCAAGAAGTGTATTGTATTCCGATTGCTCAAATATAAATTTCAATGTTATATCCTTGGCTGATGCGTCATACATTCTGTTGAAGTTAAAGGAATGATAGTCGTTACTATACGGAAGTTTTGTTCCATCTCTTTTTATGCGTGTGATCCTCCTGCAAAAATCTGCATCCTCACTGCTGTCTGTCATTTGGATGCCATAATAACCGGTGTTACCGGAAGCGTTTGAGCTGACTCCGAGAGAGCCGCTTATGATGATATTGTATGTATGCCCCTTTTTCAGCGTAATTTCATGTCCGGAAGTTGAAATCAGACTTCCTCTGTTTATTTTTTCAGTAAAATAAATTGCTGCAGGATGGTTTTGAAGAGTAGCCACCCCTAATGACGCTTTTGCATGAAAATACCCCGCACACCCGCCGTTCTGACCGGGGTCGCCCTTGTCACCTTTATCTCCCTTGTCACCTTTGTCTCCTTTTTCGCCCTTGTCGCCGATGTCTCCTTTATCTCCCTTTTCTCCGGCATCGCCCTTGTCGCCGGGGTCACCTTTATCGCCTTTATCGCCATTGTCACCCTTGTCGCCTTTTTCGCCGTCAACACCTGCGGCTTTCACTCCTGTATCGGTTTCTCCTATCCACCAGTTGCCGTTCTCGCCGATAAACGGGGTATTTCCGTCCGCACCTTTTAATGCGGTAAGGTCGTACAGGTTCAGCCATATTTCATCGCCGACATAACGCCACTGCAGGGTGCTTTCGTTCACGCGGAACTCCGGCGTTTTTCCGTTTGCTCCGTCCGAGCCTTTCTGTCCGGCGGGGCCTGTGATGTCGGCTATCGCCACAAGGTTCTGCCACTCGTCGCCCTCGTAACGCCACTGTATGTGGGTTGCAGCTCGTTGAACTTCTATGTTTTTGCCGTCAATTCCGTCCTTGCCGTTTTTTCCGTCGGCACCGTTAGAGCCGTCTTTGCCGTTTGTACCGTTTATTCCGTTCTTACCGTCGGTGCCGTTCTTTCCGTCAGTGCCGTTCTTGCCGTTTTCTCCGGCAGCACCCCGCAGCTCGGTAAGCGCCACAAGGTCGTGCCAATCGGCTTCATCGCTGTATTTCCACTGGATCGCCGTGCCGTTATTCCGCACCTCCGGCAGTGCGGCGTCGGTTTTTGCCGCCTTGCTCCATCCTATGGCAAGCACGCTGCAAAGCACCAATAGAGCGGCGCAAAGCGCCAAAAGTGAGCCTGTGAGTAGTTTTTGCCCTGTTTTCATCTTCTTTCCTCCGTTCGGAATTGTTATTTCGGCGAAGCTTTGCACCGCTGCCCGCGCCGTAAATGAGCGGCGGCTGACCGGCTTATGCTTGGTTTGCTTTGTACTTATCCACGAACAGGGCGACCCCCTGATTTAAGACCTCCATCTGGGTTTTCAGGTAATATTCGTCCTCGAACATGGCATAGTGTACGCAGGCGCGGACGAAAATAAAAATCAGCGGGGTGATGACCGTATAGGGAATGCCTATCTTCGGCTCCAGCCGCTTGGCATACTCGGTATAGCGTTCGTTCACGCCCTCAAAAAACTTCTTGCCGTGCTCGATATACTTCGGGTGCGTATAGATCTGATACATCAGCCGATATTTCTTGCCGTGCTTTTTGGCCGTCCAGTAGGGAATCTCCTTCACAAAACGGACAACATCCTTGGGGTCGGTGGGCGCCATCTCCATAAAGTCGTCCTCGACCTTTTCCATACAGTATG
>DAVZHW010000085.1:0-4950 GCA_052273625.1 Candidatus Fimenecus sp.
ACTTGCTTTCAATCTGGAAGATAGCCCAGCGTAACGCTGCAGCATCATCTGTTCTACCTGCTGCTTCTAATTCATCCAGTAATTCATACAGTCTTTCAATCTTCTTCTCTGTGTCTGTCATGCTCCGATTCTCCATTACCTAAAATTCATAGTGTGTCCATAAACTGATGATCTTGATTGTGGTCTTTTCCTCAAGAACCTCATATACAAGCCTATGCTTGATATTGATACGTCTTGAATATGCACCAAACAAATCGCCTTGCAGCTTTTCATAAGGTGGTGGTGTCTGATATGGATTCTCTCTAATAATTTCTATAAGAGCCTTTGCTTTTGTGTCCAGCTTTGCCCTTTTTAGATATTGAATGTCCTTAACTGCTTTCTTTGTATAAACAATGGAATACATTACCACTGTACCTCATCTTCAGGAATACATTCTTCAAGAGGAGTTTTAAGTCCAGAAACAATTTTTTCTTTCATCGTTGGATTAGAAGAGAGGTTTAGTGTTTCCATAAGACCGTTATAATCCTCTTCGCTTAAAATAACCGCATTTCCATCTTTTGTAGTGATATTGAGTGGTTCGTTAAATTTGACAGTCTGTTCTAATAATTCAAAAATGTTTTTTCTAAAATTTGTAACGTTTATATTGATCATATAATATCCGCCTCTTTACACGTACATTATAACGTACACTTTTTATGAAAGTCAATTCACAAAAAAATAAAAAAAAGAGGAACTTTTACTCTGTCTTTTTTTGTTTATACGCCTCTAAGTCAAACTCTAAATCTGCCACCGTAATACAATGTAATACAGTGTAATACGTTGTATTACATAGCCTAAAAATGGGCTGTAATACAATGTAATACAAAATGTAATACAATGTAATACAATGTAATACAAAAAATCGAGGATGTAATACAATGTAATACAATGTATTACACGAAAAAACACCGATGAATACTGGCGAAAGTGAGCATAGCTCACTTGTCCTCACCGAGAATGTAATACAAAATTGTATTACATTTCTCCTTATCCTGTTCTTTTTGTAATACATTGTAATACAGCGCTTTTTTTGCATATTTTTAGGTATTTTCAGAGATTTTAGGTAAACTGAGGGCTTTGCCCTCTGGCTTCGCCATTCACCCAAGGTTTAGGGCTTTGAGGCTCGCCAAAAGAGTTGGATTTGGTATAATGAGGTCAGATCCAGGAGGATAGAGCAACGCTGAGGAGCGACTCGAGCGTCTGGATTTGGCATAGCCAAAAGTAAAAGGCATCCACGTGGATGCCACTTTTTTTTATCCTGATTACCTGCCAAAGAGTCTGGCCAGGAATCCTTTACGCTTTTCCTGATCCAGTTCTTCTTTTAGCTGCTTAATTTCCTCTTCCTGGTCATTCTTTTGTTCTAACAGAAGTGTTTTTTCTTTGTTCTCAAGAAAAAGTGAAGTCATTTGTTCCGTTTTTTCCTTCAACTCTTCATTCAGTTGAGATATTTTATCTGCCTGTGCTGCTACTTTAACTAACAGATTTTTGTTTTCTTCCTGAAGTCTTTTAATTTCCTCATCTTTTCCTACTTCCATCACAACAACAGGATTTTCTTTCCTGTGTTGATCTAAAATATCTACTGCTGCATCATCAAGATATTGAGTTCTATTTTGCTTAATAATATGTCCGTTAAGTTCATCTTCGTATCTTTTTACTTGTTGCCTTATTGCCTCATATGAGACATTATTCATTTTTGCATAATCTCTTATAGAAACCATGAAGCCTCCTTAAACAAGCACCTTGTACAAGCCTTGTACAACCTTGCATTTGTTATATTATACAGTTTTAATTTTCACTTCCACCACTTATAGACCGTCTTTTTATCAAGTCCAGTAGCTCGGATGCAGTCGGCTTTCTTTCCGTCTTGGTGTGCTTTTTGCCATTCTTCGACAATTTCCGCCTTGTCTGGTCTGCCACCTTTATTCCAATCATCTTCTCCCATATCCTCTTTGAACTTCTTTACAGTTCTTCGATACGCTTGATGAGTCACTCGCTTTCTTCCGTTCCTCTTATTCGGCTGAATATCTATCTTGCTCAACTCGCTGATTCTGTCTCTGGTCAGCTTGTAAGTGACTTCTGCTTTGTTATTTCTGTAAAATTTCAGTGCGTCCTTTATATCATTTTTTTTAAAATGATTTGTTTCATCATTTGTCAATTCTTCGAGGTAAGGGAACAGATCTATTGCATCTTTCTCAACTTGTTCCAGAGGAATATCACACTTACTCCCATATGCTGCTAATGCTAAAACACTATAATACCTTCCACCCACAACAGCCTTTTCCTTAATTTGACGAATCCACCAGGCATAAAGTTCTGGCTTGCAAGTCCATTTTTTCCTAGTAGCATACGGATTCCAATCTGGGTATTTCTTCTTAGCTTCTGCCATAGTCAGAGGGTGTCTCTTTCGATAGGTTTCTATCGGATCACGGAGCTGTGGTAATGAACACTCTTTAAGAAACGATGCAGCACGTTTTTGAACCCAGAAATAGAGTTCCTCAACTGTCCATCTCTGTTCCCTTATCTTGTATCCTCTAACGATATAATCCTTTCCTAATTTTGTTTCACTTCCAACCATTCGGAAAGCCTGCGTAATTGCTCCGTGATCTGGTTTATCTGGTGTGAGACTTGAAGTTTCATTCCAGATGAAGTTCTGCAAGACTGCCTTAAACTTCGTCAATTGTTCCACCATGTACTGATAACAAGGAATAGGCTTTTCCAAAAGATAGTATAAATGCAATCCTCTACCACTGTTCACGATATAGTTAGGTGGCATAATTCTTGATCCATTTCCTATCTGCTTCATGACATTCTTTAGTTGCTGAACTCCTACATAATCAAGATCCAAAGCTACACCAACAAGCTCATGAGCCATGTTATTACTCTTATGCTTACCAAAATAGGTACAAGGACTACAAAGACAAAGTCTTGATTCTTCTCTGGTCTGCCTTATAGGCTTCATATACTTCAATGCTTCATAATCATCAGTCATTATATATTTTCTGGAATATGTCCTTTCGTTCTTCTCACCTTTATCAGTTCTATTTTCATAGTAAGCCACAATATCGACCATGGCATTACCTTTACCATTTTCGCTTTCGCCTTTCCCCTGAATCAGTCTGTCAAACATGTCTTTGTAAAATTCCAAAGGCGTTACTTCCTGATATGCTTCACCCATGATTTTTACCTTTTCGTTATACCATTTTATCCATTGTTTTCTTGTATGTTTATATTGTCTTTTTACCATATATTTTTACTCCCGCTGGTACCTCCTCCCCTTGTGACCGTAAAGTTATCAATAGAGTTTTTCCACCTTTTGGCACTAAAAAATATAACACTATTTTAGTTCCAGATTCAATCCAAATTTCATCAAAAGAAGAGCAGAGGTTCACTCTCTCTTGTGACCGTAAAATTATCAATAGGTTTTTTTACCTTTTTTTTTATTTGTAACCATTCTCTGGTTTCCGCCTTGTGAACGCATTCTATTTTTCCACAGTTTCCTCTATCAGATAATATCGATATTTCTTTTTCATATTGTTCCTAGTGGCATACATTTCTTTTCCTATTGCTCCGGCCTTCAATTTTCTTCCGCTTTCTAGCCACTGGTTCTCAGTTCTGTAATCCAATGGTTGCCGGTTCTTAATCTCAGTGCCGTCCTCAGCTATGCTGTTATGCCACTGACGATACTCAAATTTTGTGCACTCTCTGCCCCGCTGAATGTTTCCCCACCTATGAGTGATTTTGCATAGACTCCTTACCGGTTTATTTCCATGCATTCCTTTTCTATCTTTTGTATCAGCAAGGTGTTTACACTGCCAACAGGTCATACTTCTCTCCATTAAATTCTCCTTTCAATCCTACCGTCCCTGGCAGTGGTGCTAAAAATAAAGAGATAGGACGGCAATCCTATCTCTTTTCTTTTGTTGTGTTTTCCACTACCACAACTTCTATGACACTATTATTATAGCATGTCAAAAAGCATTTTGTAGTGTCATTCCCACCTGATATAGATATCATGTCATCTTCCTTTTCTGTTATCATTATGCAGTCGGCTACCTCCCGACCTCTGGAAAGGAGGTGAGTATCCGTGGAGTATATTATCGCTTTTCTGAGTTCTGTCGTAGCAGGTGTTGTATCATACTACATCTGCAAATGGCTGGATGGAACCGGAAGTAAAAAATAGTCGATCAGCCTAGGTATCAAAAAAAGGAGATTGCTGTAACAGTCTCCTTTTTTTACCCGTGGCTTATCGCTTTTCTAGCCATCTACAATATAGCAATTTTTTCTTTTTTTTCAAGCTCTCTAAGAATAATCATAGCAAATATATTTTGTAAGAAATAGACTATAAATTTTGAGATATAGATATATTATTTTCTAAAGAAAGTTGGAATTGATTATGCTTACTTATAATCCGCAAAAGTATAATGAACAAAATAATATTTTCCCAGATCTTGTTGGAATATCTGGGATGACTGCATTTATTATTATAAGAATACAAGGGATAAATACATTTTTACAAATTGTTCTAGCAATCATTTATTCAATGGCTTGTGTTTTTTTTACAATTCTATCCATTAAATCTACTAAAGGAAAAAAATTAGCATTTGGAAAAAGTATGCAACTATTGCATTACACATTGTGTACTAGTTATCTTACTATTCTAATCTTACTAAGTATTTGAACTCCAAAGTGTTAAAAGCATTTAGGATTTCTTAACAGAAACATCTAACCTGCTTCAGGCAGTGGTACTAAAAAAGAGGAGTTGGTAGCTCCCCTTTTTTTGGGTTTTCGCCGAATTTTAACCCTTATGACACTATTATTATAGCATATTATGCTGCACAAGAAAAAAGTGATACTTACTCACCTCTTTTTTTTACTTGCTTTCAATCTGGAAGATAGCCCAGCGTAACGCTG
>DAVZHW010000086.1:0-4842 GCA_052273625.1 Candidatus Fimenecus sp.
TTTTATAAGTTTCGGAGCAAAAAAAAGAGCAAGTTCAAAACTTGCTCAAAAGTGGACACATATGTCACATTTTTATGTAGCACCACGATTGCGGAGCTTTTTTTAATAGGTTTCAAGAGGCAATACAGGTTCATATTTTTTAAAACGAGAAATATGCCAAGCATATTTTCCGCCATTAATTTTCAGTAAAAAACCTTTTTTTGCAATTGAATTAGTTTATCAGTGTAGATACAATCGACATCTGCTTTATCTTCGTAATCAATACTTAAGAGGAGCATTATAACAGTCAATACAAAAGTTCCTGCTATTGTAATTCCAATTGCATTTTCAACTGGAGTCCCAAATTTCAAATCAAACAAGCACGATATAGCAGCTGTGCATGTGCAGATTAAAGCCAGCACTATACCGATTAAACCACACCATTTGGATTTACTTCGCCATGTTTTGCTTTCGGCAACAGCTTCATCACGACATTTGGCAGCTTCTTCACAAGGTTTTAGCAACTCAAATATTTTATCTTTTTCGATGGTCAATTCATCATAGTATTTAGAATGGTCGGCTTCCAAAGCCCTAAGTGTAATCACGTCTACCGGCTCATAGTATTCTTCGATAGGCATTACGAGTTCGACGTTCACTAATAGAGTATTTTTCTTAATAATGCCGCCTTTATATTCGTAATCTCTTGTAAGCACATAGCAGTCTGACTTTGCCAGCTTTTCTTCAATTTCCTTTTTTAAAGCAATGTCTTGTCTTTCAAACATAAAATCAGTTCCTTTCAATTTTTGTGTTCTTTTTGGATATGACATCAATAAAACAATGGTATTACTAATTTTTTCTTTTTCATTTATTTTTCTTCCTGTTTGATATCCACATCTACATATCTTCTTACATAAACAGAATTGCGGTTTTTATAATCATCACTCTCGCTCAATATACGAACGTCCTTTTTTTCTAAAAGGCGTACAAACTTCTCAACCTCGTTAGGCTCTCCCTCTACTCTTATTTTTATCATTTACATCATAGCTCCTTCAAATTCTGCTTGCCACTGCTCATCAGAAGTGTTTGCTTTAATAACAACAATTGTTCCTTTATGATTGTTCAGGTTAAGACCGCAATAAGGGCAGCAGCTTATATTCTGCACAACGCCGTCCTCGTCTATCTCAGCCCATTGCTCCTGTTTATCAGAAGTCAGGATAACATTATCCTTGTCCGTTTGTTCACAACGGTGAAATACCTTCTGATAAACTAGCTTACCATATGCGCCAAGATCAACGATTGTCTTACGGCGTGGGTCACTATCTGGAATAACTGTTACATCTCCAAGAGAATTATAAATGTTAAAAGCCTCGTACAAAGACTCTATATTTTTCTTCTGACCTTCCTTTTTAATTTTTTTAAGTTCATCAAAGTAATCTGCAATTGCCTGTAATAGTATCTTACTTCTTGCCACCCCTACTTGATTAGCCAACAAGTCAGCTCTTTCAAACAGGTCATTTGGAATATATACTCCAAAAGTTTCTGTACGCATATCATCACCCTCGTTATTTCTCCTGAGAGTTTCACTTGATATATTTACATCTTTCGCTGATAAAAGTTTTCTCAATGCCTCTTCTACAACAATTGAGGGTGTTTTGCCAGCAGATAAGACATACGAACTTATCTCATTGAACATCTTCTTCGACGTTCTCATTGTAACCAACTTCATCTCCACGTTTTTCCTCCGCTTTATATTCCTTAATGGCTCTAACTCTGCTATGTTACTTGCTTTGTTTTCGTTTACTATGTATAGATTATATCATAATATATGCAATTTGTCAAGTTAATGCGTTTATTTCTATAAAAAATAATTGTGACACATATAGCACAAACGAAAAAAAGACCTACATTTCTGCAAGTCTTTTTCCCGATAAGATAACTCATACTTATTTAAGCAAGAGTAGTTTTGAATGTATATATTATATCATATATTGTACAGAATGTCAACACTTTTTTTAAAAAAGATAGACGTTGTTGTAGGTTTACAATAGATGTGTTACAAATCGTATCACATCTATTTTTTTATGCCTAAATCTGAGAAAATCGGAAGTAGGTATGCAGGGGGGTAAATCTAACATTTTATTTGTCCTCTTTCATTTTATTATCGAGTAATTCAATTATCAAAGCATTAAGACTTTTGCCCTTACTTTCTGCATAGTCCTTATATAATGCTCTTTTTCCTTTAGGTACTCGAACTTTTATTTCATCAAGTTTTGCGTGGTATTTGGCTACAGCTTTCTTTTCTGCATCTGTCAACATATTATCACCGCCCTTTTGTTTTATTATACTATATTCTTTTATATGTGTCACCATATAATTTAAACAAATATGCCCCCATATATTTGTACACAATGCCTATTGCAATGTGTACCCATATATGCTATAATAAGTATAGAAAATAAAACTGAGGGCATAAGCCCACAACGAAAAATCAGGAGGTTTTTAAAAATATGAACAGAACAGTTGAAGAACTCATGAAAGATGGAAGATATAACGACAAATTCATAACGGTCGAATGTATGGGCAAAACAGAAAGCTTTGACAAGAGCGAACACGATAAACTCTTAAGAATGTGGGGAAAAGAAGAAGTTAAAAGCTACTATATGATAAACTGCTGGGAACTGTTAATCAACATCGCATAACAACACAAGCCATGCGAACCGCTGTTCAGAGCAAAATAAAAGCAGACTTCATTGTCGAGGTCTGCTTTTTGGTTATTAATCTTTTTTTCGGCTTCTGAGCTTTTTTATTATATGTTCTTTGTGTAACGACAAGTTGGAAAGTTGCTACAGCCCCAAAATGCACCGTGCTTTCCATACCGTTTAACAAGCGTTCCCCCACAACAAGGACAAAGCTGTGACTCTTGTGCTTGCTGAGGCGGCTGTGCTTGCGTATACGCCGCCGAAACGAATGAGCGTATGTCGTTGCCACCTATGAACTGCGTAAGCTCTGAGCGGTCATACAGCTCGACTCCTGACGTTTCCGCAAGCTGTTCAGCACTGTTGCTGAAATAGTTATTAGTGAATACAATAGCTCTCTGTGCGTTGTAATAAGACCTTGCACCTATCACTTCTTGTATTGCCTTTATCCCTACGGAGCTTCCGTACCGCTTTGCCTGAACGACAATGGTTTCTCCATATCCATTCTTTAATATTAAATCTGCGCCATAATCGTGTGACTTAGGTGTGAGCTGAGCCTTATACCCTTGCTCTTGAAAATGATATTTCAAAAGCTCCTCAAATTCCTCACCTGACATTTGGTCTATATCAGCCATACCGCTCGTAAGATATCGTTCTTTTTTCTTATTTTGCTTGTACACCTTAACAATAAGTGGTACGCCAACACCAACTATAAGCATCATAATCAGCGTTGCCACAAGGTTTCCTTTTGTAACAAATAAGGTTATGATCGCCGTTGCTGTCGCAAGAAGTTCACCAAGACTTTCTTCTTGCTTACGTTTTCTTTTTTTCCTGTATCTTCTCGTCATTGTATATACCCCTTTTTTAAATTCAAACCTTCGTTTCAAGTATATTCTCCGCCGCTGCCATTGCAATTGTATAGTCGCTTGCTTTTTTTATATTCATATGAAACTCGATCTTTATGACCTTTCTTCCCTTTGATATTGGCTCATAGCTGACATTCAGAACTGTTAGATTATTAATTTCCTTGATTGCAACATCAAGCACTTTGCGCCGAAAATCAGGAAAGCGGTTATAGCTTGAAATATCCTCAACCATAAGCTTCTTTTTCAAATCATCAAGTTCAAAGACCTTTTTCTTCAAGCCTGCATACGACTTTAACAGTTCATAAATTCTTATACTGTATGCTGATTTCATCGCAAGAATATCCAAAAGCTGATACTGTGTAAACTGCTGCTTCAATCCAAATAAATAAGGTACTAGATCTTCGTCTACTCGTATATACACAGTTCCATTTTTCTTATTCGTTCTCACCTTTGACAACCATCGAACAAGAACTTCTTCGTCACCCTGTTTAAGCCACATAGACTTGTCGCTCAAATTTTGAAGGATAGCCTTTATATCGCTGTAATTTTTCCCACTTCCGTAATCAAGCCCACATATCCGACAGTATTTCCGTATATTAAAAGTGTATTCAAGCTGAAACTGCTTCCCTTCTTCTATGGGCTTAATCATACTGCAAATGTATGCTATAGTTTTTTGCTCTGCAATACTAAGTTTGTATCTTGACTTCTGTATGATAGAATTTGATTTAACTACTGAATAGCCTCGACTATCCATTACTTCTGCCTCTTGCTCCGTCATAGTCTTACCACCTCTAATCTTTTATATAAATATATTATAGCATTTATTGTGACCGCTGTCAAGCATTGTCACCACAAAACTTACCATGTAAAAATCTACTCAAAAGCGCACTTGAAGTCACAATAGAAAACCTATATCTCACTATGATAAGAGTTTATCATAACGACAATGTGCCGTGAAATCCAGTTCGCACCACAGGTCACAATAGAGCGCACTTGAAGTCACAATAGAGCGCACTTGAAGTCACAAATAGTCGCACTTGCGGTCACAATAAAAGTTATATAAGCACGCATTTACGTTGCTTTTCAGCTTCTAAAATATTAAAAAAACTGAAAATATAAGAAAATATATAGCAATGATATAGCGAACGATTGCCAAGCACTCAAAGAAAAAAAAGCCCCGAAGTAAGCATTTCGAGGCTTCCATTATATATTTTAATTATCTCCCACATATCTCAGCTTAACGATATATCCATTCTCTGTTTTTTCAACTATCTGCAATTGCCTGCCGTTAGCCGTAAAGA
>DAVZHW010000087.1:0-4637 GCA_052273625.1 Candidatus Fimenecus sp.
TTTTTAGATATACCTAACTCTGCGGCAGTCTTTACTTGGCCAATTTCATTAGCAAGTTTTATTGCTTGAATCTTATATTCTAGATCATAGACTTTTCCAGCTGACATTTTTTCGTCCTCCTCGTATAATAAGTTTTGTAAGCAAGATATCCGCCTTGTCTACAAAGCTTATTTTTCTTTTTACAACTAAATATTTTTCTACTAAACTGGATATCCTGATGCTACAATAATCACAGAGATTATGTGGCAAAGGCAACGTCTTATCCCTCCCGCAGATCCTCTGGATAACTGCTTAATAAGCTTGACGCCTGCCTTAGCCGCCAAATACTGCTTACACAGGTGTTGCAGCCCTGGGCGAGAGTACTACCAGCAAGTATAACTCTCACAGGTGACTGCTTATTAGCGAGGGTGCAGTCAACGGTTAAGATCAGGATACTCCTTTACACATCTTCCATCACTAGCCGGAAAGGTGGTGTTTACTTTGAAGAAGGCGGATCTTCTTTCTACTCTTTTTGTCGGTATCGACATCAGCTCAAGGGAAAATGTTGTGGCTGTTATGGATTTTGAATCAACTAAGCCAATTGCATCTTTTGCTGTTCCAAATAATGAGCCAGGTGCCGAGGAAATGGCTAATAAAATATCAGCGTTTATCACTCCTGAAAGTGGGCTAAAAAGACTTGTAATAGGCTTAGAATCTACATCTTTTTACGGGGTGCATCTAGCCAATTATTTATCTACCTGCCATGAGCTGATGCTATTTCATACCGAAGTGTACTGTTTAAATCCAAAAAGTATTGCCAACTACAAGAAGTCATATATTGGACTTAGCAAAAACGACTATATTGATGCATTCATCATTGCTGACTTTGCTCGTGTTGGCAGGATTACTACGAAACCTTGGCGAGGGTGTCAGTATCTCGCACTACAGCGACTTACACGCCATCGTCTTCATCTGGTCAAAGCCCTTACCAGGGAAAAGACCTATATGCTATCTAATATATTCCTCAAGTTCAGTGAGTTTACTATGCTGGATACTGAGGAGCAGCCATTCTCCAATGAATTCGGAGCTACAGCATCTGCGGTTCTTACCGAATTCCTCTCTACTGAAGAGATTGTTGACATGCCTATGGAAAAGCTTGTCGAATTCATCTGTGAGAAAGGTCGCAACAGATTTCCAGATCCACAGAAAACAGCCAAGCTCTTGCAGGCAGCTGCAAAAAATTCATATCGTTTGGACAAGTGCTTGTATGAGCCTCTAACAGTCGCAATTGCCTCATCCTTCACCATGATCTCCACATATAATGCTGAGATTAAGAAGGTAAATCAGGCTATCGAAAAAACCATCAAAGGACTCAATACAAATGCTTTTCTATCCCTGCAATCAATTCCTGGCATAGGCCCGGTTATGGCCGCAGGCATTATGGCTGAAATCGGAGATATCACTGTCTTTAAATCACAGGAATCATTAGCAAAGTATGCTGGTCTTGTATGGCGTGAAAACCAGTCAGGCCACTTCAAAGCCGATGACACATCTATGAGCAAGGCCGGTAATTCCTATCTAAGATATTATTTTCTGGAAGCTACCAGTCATATAAAACTCCATTGTCCCGAATACAGGGAATATTATTCTAAGAAATACGCTGAGGTGAAAACCCATCAGCATAAACGTGCACTCGCTCTCACAGCTCGTAAAGCAATAAAGTTGATTTTTGGATTGCTGGCTAAGAATCAACTCTACTCTAGAAACAGAGTAGACCAAGCATAATATTTACGAACATACCTGCCAGATTTTAGATTGTAATTCTGGAGGTTTGTTAAGTGCACCCTACATCAAGGAATTGCTTTAAAAACTTTTGAGAAACTAGGTTGACATATTACCAGGTTGCTTTCTTCCTTCAAGTAGGAAGAAGAGCCAGGCTATGATATTAACAACTTAACTATACCATAAACCCAGCTCTTCTTCTATCAAAATCTATAATTAGTATCACATCCGATGTGCTTCTTAAATAGCTGTTAAAACTTCATCAATATACCGTTCAAACAACTTTCTCTTTATTTGTGGTCGTGTTCCATTCCATAAAATAAAGTCTACATCCGGATGCTCATCAATCAATTTTCGAAGCTTCTTGTCACCAATTCGAAAATACTCTGCCGCTTCTTGTACAGTAAGCGTGTACTTCTTCAAAATCGGCACCTGATTCATCTCTATTTTCCTTGACTTCTCCATCACATCATCCCCCTTTCCTTCAGAATCTCTTTATCACCTTCTTTCCTGTTGCGATAAATCGTTGATATTGAAAATACAGTAAATGCTTTGGCTTTGTTTGGCTTCCATTCGTATCAGATGCTGTCAGCATTCCAGCTGACCTTTAGCATATTGGCGGTTTTCCTGCTACTGCCTGTGGGCTACTCCTGCTTGAGTTCCTTTCCCACCCTTGACGGAAGTGTCTTTCCCCGCTCCTCTTACCTTACGGCAAGTCTCCTCGCAGGGACTGTTGGCATTTGATACAGCTCATGAATCCGTTTCCAGATTGTTTTTAAAGGTTCAAAATATCAGTAGAGCATTTATTCTTTTCATGCTATAATGTTCTTGTAGCCAATCCCTTTGCCTGTTAGCTTATGGTGGCTACGTTTTGATGAGTTAATGATACTCATTCTGAAGCTGAATTATCATTGACGGAGACTTGACCAAAAGTTGACAAATGGATTGGAAGTATTTGATTGAAAAATAGAATTACCTTCTCCAATGTGATTGGAGTATTGCTAGAAAACAAGAAAAAGACCTATGCACAGTACCAGATGATTGAAGATATCTTCTGCGATTGCCTGTGCGGTATGGATATATTTGACAAAGAGGATTTTGAGAAAAATGTTACCTACAGCAGATGGTGTACCGGAGAACGCCAGATACCCAAGGAAATACCGTCCTTTTATGATAATGCAGGATTTGATGGAATACGGGATAATATTCAAAACGATGTCATTCCGAACCTTATCAATCTAACTGCCACCAAGGAACAGCTTTTAGAGCTGGTTACAGACAGTGTGAATGTAATAGGTAAAGAAAAGGCAGAGGAATTTATCAAAAATAACAGATGATGCTGAATTTATTACAGCACTTATCCGTTATGCCATTTTAAACGACCATGACAGCAGGCATGCTCTGCTATCCCCTGACCTGTCAGATACGCTACTGACTAACAAACTGCCTTCTCCTAATCGGTATTTTACAGGAAGAAAAGAAGAACTAAAGGCAATTGACAAAGAATTACAGACGCATGATTTGGTATTTATTACAGGAATTGCTGGTATGGGTAAGAGTGAACTAGCAAAGACCTATGCCAAGAAGAATGCAAAGAAATACACCAACATTATTCATCTGTTTTATGGTGGTAATTTAAAGAAATGTATTGCTCATATGGAATTTAGCGATGATACCGCTGATATGAGTGAAGATATGCTTTTTGACAGGCATATGAATACATAAAAAAAGCTCCACTCTGACATTGAAGTTATCATTGATAACTTCAATGTCCTGCCCAAAGAGGATGCTTTCTTTAAGGAATTTATAAAATTGAATTTTAAGATACTGGTTACAAGCCGGTGCAATATCTCACAATACGCAACCATAAAAGTTGCTGAAATGGACACATATACAGAGCTTACAGAACTATTTTACAGGCATTGTCCATCTTCGAAAAGTTCAGAGGGTGTGGTAAAGGATATTATTCAGACTGTTGGATGCCACACTCTCACAGTCTGCCTGTCTGCATTATCCCTGACATCCAACGGTATGGAGCCTGAAGACCTGCTTTCAGAACTAAAGACCTGCGGATTGAATATTGCATCAGGTGAAGATGTGGAACTTTATAAGGATAATGATTTCGCAGACGGACTTATGATAGAGCATTTACGCAAGCTGTTACAACTGGGCAAATTATCCTATCTGCAATTAGGTATTCTGCGTAATCTGTCCCTGCTGCCGGTTTCCGGCGTATTAAAGAACAGCTTCAAATGCTGGATGAAGCTTGATAATCTCGCAGATGTGAACCACCTTATTAAATACGGATTCGTAAACGAAGATACGGATAACAGGAAAATCAGCCTGCATCCTCTGTTGCAGGAAGTGATTACTATTGAAACAGTCCCAACCGTAACTGCCTGACTCTGCTTAATAGTCTCCACCTTATTTGTCTGGCACACGGCTTGGAGCTTCGCAGACCGGAGAATATTATTGCTTCCCTTATCAGTGTGTCAGAGAGGATTATTGTAGATGATGGAGCATATTTCATGCTGTTTTTGCAAGATATGTTCCCATATCTGGACAAATATCTGGTATCAGATTATCTACCAAAGCTTACGGAAAGAATCAGTTATGTTATGGAAGGAATGCCGGAATCGGCGGAAATGAATCTGCTTGGTGCAGAAAACATTATTGAAAATGCTGTAGGTATGGATAATGAATATATGAAGACAACATATCGGTATCTGAATAATCTGTATGCACGATGGAAGAAGCCAGAGAAGGCGATTGAGTATAGAGATAAGTTTTTTCGCATAAAAACGGAAATTTCTAAACAAATGGAATAATAACGAATTTTATCGCATAAACTACTATCACCACTAAAATTTCATTTG
>DAVZHW010000088.1:0-4633 GCA_052273625.1 Candidatus Fimenecus sp.
TTACAATCCCTCCGCCTCACATTCGTTCGGCACCTCCCTTTACACAAGGGAGGCTGAAAATGCGGTTGTCCGTGAGCGTGATTATATATCAAATTTGTTGCGGACAGGGGCAAGCCCTTCCCTACGCTGTAAAATTAAAAAACAGCATAAAATATACACCGTCATTGTTTTACATTTTACTGATTTTCAACGACCACTCTGAATGCCAATTCCTGTGCTTGTTCAAGGGTTCCGAGTGTGCCTGCCTGCCGTCTGAACTCTGCGCCGCCACGAAGCCCTTTCATATACCAAGCGGCGTGCTTTCTCGCCTCTTTCATACCGATTTTTTCGCCCTTGTATTCGCAAATGAGTTTAATATGCTTTACCATAACCCTCATTCTTTCGCTGACAGGCGGTTCGGGGAGAATTCTGCCCTCGTTGAGATAGGCGTTGATCTGCGAAAATACCCACGGTCTGCCGAGCGCTCCTCTGCCGACCAAAAGAAAATCGCAGTTTGTTTTTTCAAGCATAAGCGCCGCAGTCTGACCGTCAACAACATCACCGTTACCGATTACGGGAATTGACAATTCCTTTTTTACCTCGGCGATTATATCCGTGTTTACGGGAGGTGCGTACATCTGCTGTCTTGTCCGTCCGTGGATTGTAACAGCTACGGCGCCTGCTTTCTCGGCTCTTTTTGCCATATCGACTGCGTTTATATTGTCAAAATCCCAGCCCGAACGCATTTTAACCGTTACGGGAAGCTCGGTAGCGCCGACGACCGCTTTTACAATACTCTGTGCGAGTTCGGGATTTCTCATAAGCGACGAACCGCCGCCGTTTCCTGCAATTTTCGGAGCAGGACAACCCATATTTATATCAATAAAATCAGGTCTTGTTTCAAGCACGGAATTTATGCTTTGCGCCATAATTTCAGGGTCACTTCCAAAAATTTGCACGCCTGCCGGTCGCTCTTTTTCGTTGAGCGTCATCAATTCTTTTGACTTTTTGTCGCCCATGGTAACGCCCTTTGAGCTTATCATTTCCGACACGGTATAAGCCGCACCGTACTCACGGCAAATCTCACGAAATGCCCTATCCGCAACGCCTGCCATAGGAGCAAGTCCCGCAAAGCCTTCAATTTTCAAATTTCCGAACTGCATAAAATCAACCTCAATCAAATTTCAGCATATTTTACCATAAATTCTTTTTTATCTCAACCGTTGAGGTATAATTTTAGTGCAAAATATAAAAAGATATGGTACAATATTAAAGTAATTAAAAATCTTAAAATTCGGTGAAAAATATGAAACTATTGATTTTAGACGGAAACAGTATATTAAACAGGGCGTTTTACGGCATAAAATTGCTCACAACTAAGGACGGACACTATTCAAACGCAATTTACGGCTTTTTGAATATTCTCTTAAAGCTTGAAGATGATGTGTCCCCCGACGGTGTGGCTGTAACCTTTGACCTTAAAGAGCCGACCTTTAGGCATAAAATGTATGCCGATTACAAGGCAGGCAGAAAACCTATGCCACCCGAACTTGCGGAGCAAATGCCCGTTCTTAAAGAAATTCTTTCGGCACTCGGCTATAAAATCGTTACAAAACCGGGCTTTGAGGCCGATGACCTTATCGGCACGCTCTCGCACAACTGCGGAGAGGGCAACGAGAGTTTTGTTGCTACGGGAGACAGGGACAGCTTGCAGCTTGTAAGGGATAATGTTACGGTTTTGCTTGCCTCAACGAAAATGGGCAGACCTGAAACCGTGGTTTATGATACCGAAGCCGTAAAGGAAAAATACGGTGTCAAGCCGATACAAATGATTGACATTAAGGCTCTTATGGGCGACAGCTCAGACAATATCCCCGGTGTTGCCGGAATAGGCGAGAAAACCGCAGCTTCTTTAATTTCAAGCTTCGGAACTATTGATAATATTTATAAAAATATTGACGAAATTGATATTAAAGAGTCCGTCAGAACTAAGCTTAAAAACGATAAAGAAAAAGCATATTTGAGTTATAAACTCGGAACTATCGATGTAAATGTTCCGATTGATACCAATATAAATTTATATAAAAAAGGCGAAGGAGACCGTGAAAGAGCGAGGAAGCTTTTGACCGAATACGAGATGTTCAAAATCCTTGAACGCCTTGATTTACCTATGGGTACGCAGTCAAGCGAAAATGACAAATCACAGTCAAAAGCGCCCGAAAAAAGCACCGATATTTCCCTTTTAGAGAAGTCTGTAAACGAGGAAAAAGAGCTTTTCTTTGCTCTTGATACCGACAAATTCGGCTTAAAGGGTATTTGCGCCGTTGATTCCGAATGTGTATATGAATTCACTTCCGACGAGGATGTTGAAAAGGTGTTTTCGATGCTTTCCGATAAGGAAATTAAGACTTGCACCTATAATTCAAAGGCGGTCTATTCCTACTTTTTCAAAAACGGCGGAGACATAAAGGATATTGATTTTGATATTTTGCTGGGTGCGTATTTGCTAAATCCATCGTCAAAGGATTATTCCGTAAAAAGACTTGCAGTCGAATTTTCTGTGCCGTATTACGAGTATGACAATGAAATCCTATCAGACCTTTCGGCATACAGAGCGTTAAAGAGCCGTATTGCGACGAGGCTTGAGAGCACGGATAATACAAAACTGTTTAATGAAATCGAAATGCCTCTTGCAAGGGTGCTTTCCTCAATGGAGGTTTATGGCATTAAGGTTGACAGAGAGGGAATTGAAGACTTTTCGGACAAGCTTTCTGCCCGCATTTCAGAGCTACAAAAGGAAATCTATTCGCTTGCAGGCCGTGAGTTTAATATAAATTCACCCAAACAGCTCGGCGAGGTGCTTTTTGACGACCTTGCAATCCCGACAAAGAAAAAGACGAAAACAGGCTATTCCACAAACGCAGACGTCTTGGAGGGACTTGCCGAGGACTACGAAATTGTCAGATTTATCCTTGAATACAGAACTCTTGCAAAGCTGAAATCAACCTACTGCGACGGTCTTATCAAGGAAATTTCATCCGACGGCAGAATTCACACAACATTTAATCAGACCGAAACGAGAACAGGCAGAATTTCCTCTGTTGAGCCGAATCTTCAAAATATTCCTGTCAGAACAGAGCTTGGCAGAGAGATGCGAAAGTTCTTTGTTGCCGAGGACGGTATGACCTTTATTGATGCCGACTACTCGCAAATTGAGCTTCGTGTTCTTTCGGATATTGCAAACGACCGAAATATGATTGACGCATTTAACAGCGAAACGGATATTCATACAACTACGGCTTCACAGGTTTTCAAAATTCCGCTTGATGAGGTTTCTCCGCTTATGCGTTCAAGGGCAAAGGCTGTAAACTTCGGTATTGTTTACGGTATCGGGGCATTTTCGCTTTCAAAGGATATAGGTGTATCAAGGGCTGAAGCGGATAAGTATATTAAAGATTATTTGCATCACTATTCGGGTGTCAATGAGTATATGAAAAACATCGTCGAAAAAGCAAAGGCGGACGGATATGTTTCAACGCTTTTCGGAAGAAGAAGATATTTGCCCGAGCTTTCGTCGTCAAACGGTATGATTCGTTCCTTCGGCGAGAGAGTCGCAAGAAATATGCCCATACAAGGTACAGCCGCAGATATAATCAAAATTGCAATGATTAAGGTTTACAACAGACTGAAAGCCGAAAATCTCAAGGCAAGACTTTTGTTGCAGGTGCACGATGAATTGATAGTCGAAGCACCTGAAAGCGAGGCGGAAACGGTTAAAAATATCGTTTGCGAGGAAATGGAAAACGCTTGCAAAATGAAGGTGCGTCTTGTCAGCGACGCAAATATAGGCAAAACTTGGTATGATGCGAAAGGCTAAAAAATGAATGTTGAAATTTCAAAAATGACCGAAGCGGACATTGAGAATATCGCAAAAATAGAACAGGAGTGCTTTCAAGACCCGTGGAGCGAAAAATCGCTTTTCGAGGAGCTTGAAAACCCCGTTGCCGATTTTTTTGTTGCGAAAATCGACGGCGAAACAGCAGGATATATAGGCTCTTTTAATGTTGTCGGCGAGGTTTCGATAACAAATGTTGCAGTGAGCGAAAAATTCAGAAAAAACGGCGTTGCGACAAGGCTTTTGGAGCATCTCGAAAAGGTCAGCCGTGAAAAAAACGCCGAGTTTATAACGCTTGAGGTTAGAGAGTCGAATGAAAACGCAATCGCTCTTTATAGAAAATGCGGTTTCTCGGAGGTAGGATTGAGAAAAAACTTTTATTCCCACCCGACTGAAAACGCCGTGCTTATGACAAAACCCTTGTTGACGGTGAAAAGTTAAGAGTGAAAAGAAGCGGGTGCTTCGCACGAACTGAAAATCACACCTTACACGGCAGGGTGGATGGTTTTCCCATAACAGGGGAAATGCCTGCGTAGCAGACAAAAATGTGCCGTAATTCGGGAGAATTTGCCCTTGCCGAGTGAATTAGCAAATATATTACTGTTTTCGGCTAATATCAAATTGAATTCAATATTATCCCGTAGGGACAGGGCTCGCCCCTGTCCGCAAAAAAATTATATATAAAATCAAATTGACGGACAATCCTTGCGGTTGTCCGACAAAGCCTCCCTCTGACGAGGGAGGTGGGTTGCCGTAGGC
>DAVZHW010000089.1:0-4559 GCA_052273625.1 Candidatus Fimenecus sp.
TATTTTATTCGTCCATTATCTACAATATCCGTTTATAATTATACACCTGAAATACACAAAAGTCAACACATTATAAATAATTCTTGTAAAAAAATATAAAAATTTAATTTTTGAGATATCACATCTGATTTGTGCTACATATGTCACAAATAACGCTATAACGCACACCGAAAAACCTCGGTATGCGTTATATAATAAATTTACATCATTGTTGCCGCACTTGACATACTATTGTTTTGCTGCACCACCGCTGCCAAAGCTGCCGTGTGTTCACTATACGCACGTTCAACTGTCTTTAAGGTTTTTATAACAGCCTTTTCTTGCAAGCCTCTATATCTTGCAATGTAGTAATTATCAGTATTCTTTCCTGACGAAAGTGCAAAATCAATTTTCTGCTCATTACAGCTTTCCTTAAATGCTTGCACACAGCCTTTCGGAACTTTAGCATACCTGTAATCTAAGCCCTTTGTGTCCATAACCATATTTTCAAGCTGTCTCATTTTATCCGCATCGAGATATTCAAACGGCATTTTGTCAGCAAGATAAGCTGACGCTCGTTCACGTTCCAACACCATATTAGATTTGTTATTGTAAATGGGCTGAAATTCAAAGCAATCATCGAAACTATTTTCACGCAAACTATTTAATTCTTTGCTTGTTCGACTGATTTTCTCAACATCTGATAGGCTATAGATTTCATATGATTTTTCATCATCGGGAAAATGTAGCTTAATGCTTGGCTCACAACTTGAAAGATTTTCTGAATAATAGTCTGCAAACTTCTCACGCACATATTCCATACTATGTGATATCCTGTCTAATTCACTATATGCTTGCTCTAAAGCAGCCTTATTTTTCATCAGATTTTCCTTAACTATCCTGTTTTTTTTCATTTCAGAGTGTCTAAAGACTTTGTTTACTAGATTAGGCTTTATATCTTTTAGATTTTCTATATCAACCTCATTAGCACTAATTTTGCTCTTGATTTCATCAATCTTGCTTATAACCTTCATACTTGACTCGTATCCTTCCTTCATTGAGTCTATGGCTATTTCAAGATCCTTGCCTATTAAAAGTTCTTTTTGATTTCCTGCGTTGACTATTTTGTACAGCTCCATATCAATAAGATCTTGTGTTAAATCTATCTTCCTTAATGTTGTATGTGGCAATTTTGTAAAGTCAACGCCCTTATACCTTTCGGGAGGCTTTTTCCCGATTATGCTATATAGTTCATCACACTCCGCTTCTGTAAAATAGCGGTGACTTTGACTGATGTAAAAATCACATTCACTCGCACAATACTGACACATATCTTGGAGTTCTTTTTCATCTTTAGTTAGCCTGTGTTCATAAAACTTTTTTTGTTTGCCATCTAAGTATATTGAAACAGGTATATCCTTCGTTTCCACCTTATTTCCTTCATCATTATGAAAAAAAAACGGAAAAACGTTGTTATATGTGTCTACCATCTGCTTACAGTAACAATCATATCCCTCTATGCACGCCGTAACTCTATCGTCAAGAATTTTCGACTCTTTTAGATTACCATGATTTCTGTAATATTCACTCTTGGCGGAGTAAAGCTTTATTGCTGCAAGCAGCTTATCAGTAGGCTTTAACAATTTTGTTGCATAATTGATATCATTTAAAATGATATCAGGTTTATAAATTTTGGACTCTTTACGTTCTATCAGATAATTCACATCGATTTCTGATAATACACCTTTGTTAAAGCTCTTTCTAATGCTATCTACATCTACATAAGCATCATAAATAACATCATTTCTTTGATTTTCGTCTATTAATCCTAGCTCTATACAGTTAAGTACTGCCTCTCCTGTACTTGCATATTCCATTTTCTGAGCATCAACAAGATTTGCACTCAAATAAGACTCAAATGTGCCAACAGTAACATCTTCTCCGCCATAAGGGGATATATATTCATATGAGCTTAATTCATCTATTTCGTTTTCAGCCTCTCGAATACAGCTTTTAAGATATGCTCTTTTTATATATTCCTCACCGAACAAATCAGAGTATGCCGAAAGTATAAGAGGACTTTCGGAAGGCATTAAATCATTAATAAGATACTTCCCAATGGTTTTGGCTTCAATAGGCAAATTCAGACGTTTTTCCCAACTCATACCGTCTATCGTTTTATCTAAAATGCTTCCCTTGCTTGGATCGTAAACATTAACTAAAACGATGCTTTCAAGTTTGTCAGTCATATTTCCAACCGTATCAGAGTCAATTCTATTTTCTATGTATAAATTCTCAGACAGCCAATGACGGTTAATGTGCCTGCTATAATATGCCGTATCTATATCGTCCGTATATGTTGCTATTACTTTGTCCTTATTTTTTTCAAAGAACTCGTAAAATGACTTTCCTGACGAATTGTACTGGTCGATTATATCAACCACATTTTTTTCAGAACGTTCTGAAATGAGCTGGTCTAAATGATTAAGAAAGTCCTTCTCAATATTCAAAGAATTAAGTTTTGCTTCTGACACCAACTGCTTTATTTCAGCTATGCTATGTTCCTCAGAAATAAAATCGTTCGGTGTTCTGTTTTCTTCTGAGACAGCTCTTTTCAGACGATATATATTAATGTTATCGTTATCGAGGTCAATCGTTACCGCTGCAATAAGATTTTTGCTTTGCTCGATTTCAGCAAACTCGATAGCTGAAATTTTTTCAGCTTTGGAAAGTTCAGCATAAGTGTTATTCGCAGAGAGTTCCTCAAAGAGTACCGAAAGTCTCTTATCCTCTGCCTTAAAATAATTTATCTCACCATTATACTCTGTGGAATAGATTATCGTCTTGTCGATCGCACTCTGCTTTTCCACCTCACTCAGATATATTAAGTCATCAAAATTGAGATTTTCAAAACACAACTTGTTCATTTCGTCTAAGCTGTTATAGCTGTCTATATGTACTACAACATTGTCATACTCAGTTACAATGCGGAAATTTTCAAGGTCAGCCGATACTTGTATTGGAAACTCCTCATCAGAGTCCGTGGTATGTGCAAGAGGCACATATGACAGGTCTTGCACATCATTATATGCACTTGTATTACCAAACTCTGCTACAGAAAAATCGTTTATAAGTTTTAATGCAGTTCGTACCGCCTCGTTTAAGGGCTTCCCATTCACACTTGACATACTCTGTACCGTACTTACAGTTTCGTAAAGGCTATTTGCTATCTCCTGCGGTTCTATGTCATTTTTTAAGACCTGTCCTTCCCACATAACCTTATCGCCACCATATGCACCAAGACCCTGCATATTAATGTTATTATGGCATTTGAGAGCTACACCACCACTGTTCTCCCAGTCAATAAGGTTTTTGTTATAGTCGTCATACAACACGTCATTATTACTTATTCCATTCGGGATATATTCAGCCTTATTGTGTCCTATCTCTGTGAACAGGCGGTGTTCTCTGTCTATCTCAGGAAGATACTCGTCAAGCCACTCTTGCTTTTCAGCTTCACAGTATGGTGGTTCTCCATCGACTTTTGCCGAGAGAGTAAATACCTCTACGTCTTTATGCTGCTCCATAAATAGCTTGATGCCTTCCGTCATTTTTTCGTATGGTCGAAGGTTACGAAAGTAACCCTTTTCATACATTCCTTCAAGATAATTCGGAGAGGCATCGTAAAAACGTGCAACTGTGCCGTCAAGGTCAATAAACAGCCTTGACTTAGTTGTCATTGTACTCATATTCAATTCAATCCTTTCAAAAAATTGTGCTACATATAGCACAACTAAATCGCCCTATATTTGATATGTGTTATTTTTAACTGTATTTTCAGCGTGGTTATTTGCCGCATTAAGCATATGCGGATATAGCTTTCTGACTGTCTGATAAATGGTGTCACAGTATATCACTGCAACACCATTTGTTTCATCAGGCTCAATATCAAAATACTCCTCTATTGCAAACAAGCTCAAAGTGTCAAGGCTTATTTTGCCTTCCATAGCTCTGAATATAATCATTTGCGAAAGGTCAAGGAGTGGCTGTGCAATAAGCAATTTCAGCTTTTCGTAAGCAACAGGATTGTACTCACGAAACATCTTTTTTAAAAAAGCCACGTCCTTGTTTGTGTCTAAGCCAAGAAGATAAACCTTCTCACCATTGCACTCTTTATATATATAAGTTAAGAGTGAAGCGATTGCTTTCTGAACATCTTCCCTTTTTGCCGTGCATTTTTCATATGCCTCTGATAGTCCTGCCGCCTTGACCCTTTTCGCAAAATTCGTATCAGAATATGAGATTTTAAGGTGCATACTTGACGGCGTTTTAGATAACGTTTTTAGTGCTATCTCTAAGATGTAATCTCTGTTGGATATGCCAGTTGTAAAAGTTGAGATAACAATGATATTCTTTTTCAACCCCATAATATCACCGCCTGTCTATTAAACCGCAGGAACAGCGGCTTGCTGTGCCTGCGCTGCTTGCTGTGCCTGCGCTGCTTGCTGTGCCTGATTGTTCGCTGCAAGTATCGCCTCTTTATCAAATGTAACTTTCGGAAGGATAGTGTGATTTTCTCC
>DAVZHW010000090.1:0-4524 GCA_052273625.1 Candidatus Fimenecus sp.
GGGAGAGATAACGAAAGTTTATAAAATCAACCTTACAATCCCTCCGCCTCACGTTCGTTCGGCACCTCCCTTTACACAAGGGAGGCTGAAAATGCGGTTGTTTGTGGATTGAGTTATTCAAACAGTGTAGTGCTGTGGGATATTAAACAGCTTTCGTGCGTTTCGGTCGGTCGTATCCAACAAATTCTGAACGTCAACGCTTCGCACCTCGGCGATTTTCTGCGCCGTGTACGGAATTAAAAGCGAGGTGCAACGCTTACCTCTAAACGGAACGGGCGACATATATGGGCAGTCCGTTTCGAGCAAAAGCTTGTCTGACGGCACATATTTTGCGACTTCGACGGGCTTTACCGCATTTTTGAAGGTTACAGCACCGCCAAGCCCGATATACATACCGAGCTTAACTATTTCCTTTGCCATTTCGACGCTTCCCGAGAAGCAATGCACAACGCCTTTAGGCTTTAATTCTTTTAGAATATTCAGCGTGTCCTCGTGTGCCTCTCTGTCATGAACGATTACGGGCAAATTCAATTCGTTTGCAAGCTTGATTTGCTCATAGAAGATTTTTAACTGAAGCGCTCTCGACACTTTTTCATAGTGATAATCAAGCCCGATTTCTCCGATTGCGACAACTTTATCCTTTTGTGCCAAGGATTTTATGACTTCAAGATAATTGTCTGTTAAATCCTCTGTATTAAGCCCGTGATAACCGACGGCAGCATATATAAAGTCATATTTTTCAGCAAGCTGAATATTTGCTCTTGAGCTTTCTTCGTTTACACCGCAGGAGACAACTCCGCTTATTCCGCCGTTGGGGAACGCAGACAAAAGCCCTTCAAGGTCGTCTTGAAAGGCTTCATCATCATAGTGTGCGTGTGTGTCAAAAATATTCTTATACATTATCTTATCTTTGAACCGTTAGGAATTGACGAATCAAGGAAAACGACCTTAACAGCGTCCTCGCCTGCATCCGCCGCCAAAATCATACCCTGACTTTCAACGCCGCAGAGTGTAGCGGGCTTGAGGTTTGAAACGACAATTACCTTTTTGCCGACAAGCTCGTCGGGCGTGTACCATTTAGCAATTCCGCTTGCAACCGTTCTGTCAACACCGCTTCCGTCGTCAAGAGTGAGCTTTAAGAGCTTTTTAGCTTTCTTTACAGGCTCGCAAGCCTTGATTTCAGCCGATTTAAGCTCTACCTTTGCAAAATCCTCAATACCGATTTTAGCGATACCCTGTATTTCTTCGATTCTCTCTTTTTCTGCCTTTTGCTGTTCTTCCTGCTTTGCAACAAGCTCAGCAATAAGCTTTTCGGAGTCTATTCTTGAGAAAAGAACACGGGGCTCTCCGACCGATTCGCCTGCTTTGAGTCCGCCGAAGGTAAGAAGTGAATCATAATCCGTAACATCAGTGTTAAGCTGTGAAAGGATCTCCTTCGAGGTGTCGGGCATATAGGGCTTTAACAAAATTGCAAGATAGCGGATACCCTCAAGGAGATTGTAAAGCACCGCACCGAGCCTTGCTTTTTTGCTTTCATCCTTTGCAAGTGCCCACGGCATTGTCTCGTCAATGTATTTGTTGAGACGTCTCGCAAGAGTCAAAATGCACTCGATACTGTCAGCGATTTTATATTCGTTAAAGCATTTGTCAACGTCGGAAAGAGTCTTAACAGCAAGAGTCTTAACCTCGTCGTCAAGCGGTTCTGCCGTGTCGTTCGGCTGAATAACGCCGTCGAAATACTTTTTCTGCATTGCGATTGTGCGGTTAACAAGGTTGCCGATTGTGTTTGCAAGGTCTGAATTGTAACGCTCGATAAGTGTTTCATAGGTTATTGAACCGTCGGAAGCGTGAGGCATCTCTGAAAGAAGATAATATCTTACAGCGTCAACGCCGAACACCTCAATCAAGTCCTCCGCATAGATAACATTGCCCTTTGATTTTGACATTTTATCCTCGCCGAACAAAAGCCACGGATGACCGTAAACCTGCTTGGGCAACGGCTCGCCGAGAGCCATAAGCATAATCGGCCAATAAATCGTGTGGAAACGAACAATATCTTTACCGATAATGTGCACGTCCGCCGGCCAATACTTTTTGTACAAATCCGAGCTGCCGTCGGGATCGTAGCCGAGAGCTGTTATATAGTTTGAAAGTGCGTCAAGCCAAACATAGATAACATGCTTGTCATCAAATGTAACGGGAATGCCCCATTTGAAAGATGTTCTTGAAACGCACAAATCCTGAAGTCCGGGACGGATAAAGTTGTTGAGCATCTCATTCTTTCTCGATTCGGGATAAATGAAATTCTCGTTGGACTCGATATAATCTTCAAGTTGCTTTTGATACTTTGAAAGCTTGAGGAAATATGCCTCCTCCTTTGCTTTCTTAACCTCTCTGTGACAGTCGGGGCAACAGCCGTTCTCGTCAAGCTGACTTTCGGTCCAGAAGCTCTCGCAGGGGGTGCAATACATTCCTTCGTACTCGCCCTTGTAGATGTCGCCTTTATCATAAAGCTTTTTGAAAATCTTTTGAACAGCCTTTTCGTGATAATCGTCGGTTGTTCTTATAAATTTGTCATAAGTGGTGTTGAGACTGTCGCAGATTGCACGGATTTCGCCTGCAACCTTGTCAACATATTCCTTAGGCGTAACGCCTGCCTCTTTTGCGTATTCTTCAATCTTCTGTCCGTGTTCGTCAGTACCTGTCAGGAAGAACACATCATAGCCAAGCATTCGTTTATACCTCGCAATAGCGTCGGTCAAAACGATTTCGTAAGAGTTGCCTATATGAGGCTTTCTCGATGTGTAGGCGATTGCGGTTGTGATATAAAACTTTCCTTTATCGCTCATTTTATTACTTCCTTTCTATAATTTTTTTGTAACTTATATATTTTACCATTTATTCGTAAATATATCAACAGTTTAATTTTTTAGTATAGATATGAATGAAAAAGCTGCGAATGTTCGCCCTTTATGGTTGTGAGTCGAAGGCGTGTTGACATAAATACTGTTTTGCTATAAAATTAAAATTATAAGAGTTAATTTGGAATAGTATGTTTAAAAGGAGCCGGTTATGAAAAAAACTAAAAAAATCATTTCGTTGATTTTATCTGCACTATTGACAATGACATTATTTTCGTCCGTTGCGGTAAGCTCTTTTGCGGAAGATGTAATTGTAAGCGGAGATTATGAATATAAAATTTTAGAAGACGGCACAGCTGAAATTACAAAATACAACGGTAACGAGGAGAACATTGTAACGCCATCAAAAATTGACGGATACAAAGTTAGCGTTATTGGAGAAAGTGCGTTTCAGGCGAATAACAGGTTGACAAAAACCATTGAAGTCTCAAGCGGCGTTGTTAGAATAAGCCCTTTGGCTTTTTGGCTTTGCGAAAATTTGACGGAAGTTAAATTACCCGAAACGATAGAACATATTGCAGATGCTGCATTTCAGGGCTGCGTAAAATTGCAAAAAGTAAATCTGCCCGAAAACTTGCAATTTATATCGGATGAATTGTTTAGCGGTTGTGAATCTTTAGAAGAAATAACGCTTCCTAAGTGTGTAAAAGAAATCGGTTCACATGCATTTTTCGGTTGTAAATCATTGAAAACTATTGAAATCCCTTATGGCGTAACGAGAATTTCCGGTTCAGCATTTGAACATTGTGAATCCCTTGAAAATGTTATCATTCCGGAGAGTGTTATATGGATTGAATCAGAAGCGTTTGAGCATTGTTATAATCTGAAAAGTGTTGTTGTTCCCGAAAACACATCAAGTTTGAGCGTGGATTGCTTTGATGTTAAAAATACAGATTTTATAATTACGCTTTACGGAATAAAAGGCTCGGCAGCTGAAAATTACGCTAAGAATTTTGGCTGTAATTTTATTGCGGTTGATTCGACGCATTATTTCGGTGAATGGGTTTTGGACTTAGATTCAACCTGCTCCGAATTTGGTAAAAAGCACAGAGAGTGCGCATGCGGAGAAAAAGAGGAGGCGATTGTTGAAAAGAAGGAACATAAATTCGGCAATGGTGTTATAACAAAGCTTCCTACTTTGGAAAAAGGCGGCGAGAAAACATACACTTGTACGGAATGTGGTAAAACCAAGACCGAACCGATGGCAAAGCTTATTCCTTTCCTCGATGTTTCAAAGGACGATTGGTATTACAGTGCTGTACGATATAATCATGAACACGGTTATTTCAATGGCTACGGCAATGGCTGTTTCGGACCGTCAAACAACATTCAAAGACAGGACTTCGTGCTTATTCTTGCGAGAATTGCAGGCGCTGACCTTTCGGCATACGAAGGAAAGAACGGCGGCTTCTCTGACGTTCAGACAGGCTCTTACTACGCTTCGGCAGTAGCTTGGGCAAAGGATAAGGGCATAGTAACAGGATATTCCGCAGACAATTTTGGCGTCGGCACATACATTTCAAGAGAACAGATAAGCTTGATTTTGTGCAGATACCTTAACGGTTCTGCTTCGGGCGATGTTGATACAATTCTCAACGCTTAT
>DAVZHW010000091.1:0-4476 GCA_052273625.1 Candidatus Fimenecus sp.
CTCCTTCAAGTCTTTCATAAGCTGAGCACAATTATCTTTTTTCCAGCTATACGGTCTCTGATAAACAGGTATGATGAATTTTTTTTCATTACCATCCAAAAGTCTTAACAGTTGGCTTTCATTTGCTTTCATGAAATCTACCCTCTTTATTTTAATATCATTACGCTTACACGAAGTTTTCAGTCTACATTTAGCAGAAAATCATTCGCCTTATGTAATTCTACATCAATATACTAAAATCCTGCTATGCAACTAAAAATCGTACTTCAGAAGATAGTATTCATCATTTTTATACCAATACCAATCCCAAATCCTAGCAATTCTACATACCCAACCTATAAAAAAAGACTACTCGCACTGAACCTATCTACCTAACCTCAATATCTACGCACCTTCCAGCCTTGATATGTTCACCATTTCAGAGTCACATTGTCCCTACATTCCCAACCCTGTCAATAGCGGTTCTACATACTCAACCCTAAACTAAAAAATCGGCGAAGCAACATACTCAATAGGATAGTTGAGTATGTTACCCCGCTGAAAATCTACTTCAAGCTGTCTTTCTAGCACAGCTATATCATATCAATATTTGATTGTGAAAATCTTCGTCAATGCCCATAAATAAAGGCTTCAAGCTACTTTTGAACTCTGTTAATTAGTGCTACGCTTTCAACGTGGCTCGACCCTATAGGTAAAAATTGACTTTTTGACCTATGGTGTTAGTTAATAGTTCATATCAACTTTTGAGCCCATAAATGCTTATTTTCGCCATTTTCCCGCACTACAATGTTTACTATTGGGGAATTGGTATGTGCGAATTGTTCATAATACAATCTAAATAGTATGGTCCTTATACCATTCAATAATCGTATCTCTATCTGAATCAAAAAATTGAGTAGAGATATAAATATCTGCACCTTCAAACTTCAATGCCTTGGCTCTATATCTTTTCTGTGTAGAATTCCCCATATTATCAGTTCTATTATTAGCAATAGCAGGATAATCTGTTGATTGGAATAATGTTTTTGTATATTCCTTTGTCTTTAATTTTTCAACCTCATCAGCTGTAATTTTTGAAGTCAAAATCAAATTTTCAACTAGGTTGTAGAACAGTTTAGCTACCGGAATAAGACCTTCTGACCATGAGTCTTCATCGTTAATGTCAAATGGCACTTCCGATAATGAAAAACTAAAATCTTCTAAATCCAAATTCATCTTTAATAATAAATCTTTGACAAAGGATAAAATGTTATTTGTAGAAAGATTAGTTTCAAAGTATATGCCACTTTTTTCTATCTGCTTTGCTTTTCTAAATTGTCTGTCATCATTAGAAATGTACACTCTCGTAGCATTAGGGATTGAATAATTCTTTTTAGCTAAGTCAGTAAACAAGTCACCATCTAAATCGTATGCAACACCAATAAATTTTGTTAGTAAATCTGCCCAACTTGTTACTTTATTAAATTCTCCTACAAAAGAAAATGCATCTGGCTTTGTATTTGAGAAATCTCTACCACTATTAACATCAAAACTCAATTCATTGTGCTCACCGATATCAGTGTGCATTTCCACATATTCAAATTCCTTGATTAGTATATCAACAAGAACCTTAGCTCGGTTGAGGATTGATGTTTCATTCCATCTATCTACAGACAGAACCTCTTTATTCAAAATATTTGCTTTTGAGTTTGCCTGAATGATTTTTTTCTTTTCACTAAATGCTTTTGTTCCCAATTCACTGTTATGTCCAGTGATAGTTAAATTTCCAAGAGTATGCAAGTACTTCTCATAAACACTACCATAGTCTTCTCCGACCTCTTTTTTCCAAACAGCAGCATTCTCCTTTTGTGGAAGGATGTGCTCAATAGTAAGGTTACTAACATCAACATGTTCTTTAGTGGAGTTTTCAATAACAGAAAGCACATATTTGCAAATATTCTTTTTGTACAACGGTTTATATATCAATGCTTCCTCAAATTCCTTATCAGTTGGCATACGGTCATTTGCTCTTAAATCATTAAGGAAAGTAACAAATTTCTCATAATAGTTATCGTAGGTTCCGTCAATTACACGGTCATACATTGATTTCATAAATTTAGATAGGTTTTTGTTAATCTCACAAGTCGTGATTCTAACCAAATATGTAAGTAAATAATCAAGTACCTTACACAGTGTTTCTTCATCAATATTATGATCCTCATAATCATTAAAAATTCTAAAAATCAAAGGCAAGATTGTGGTCTGTTTAATGGTGAAGAATGCATTTAAGTATTTTGTGATTTCATCACTATAGCATTTGTTTTCTCCAATAAACGCTCCGTAATACTTTGATGTTCTTTTTAAGAGTTTAAGAATATCTTCATGGGTAAGCTTATTTTCTTCGCAATGTTCTTTAAATAATCGATACGCATTCTTTCCGTTTACAGATTTAGAAATTTGCGAATTCAAGAAATTAATTACAAAATCGCCTAAATTTCTATAACCGACATTCTTTTCAATTTCAAGCCAGTACTCTTCATATAGTTCATCCTGTTTAACATCATCCATAAGAAGATAATTTCTAATCAAATCCGCCAAGCTAAGTTCAAGTCCGGTTGAGTTAATAGACTCAAAAATCTTCTGTGGTTCATCTCCTTGTAGCTTATCTAGTATAATCTCTACAATTTCAAGCTTTTTGATACCATTTAACACATCATTTAGCTCTAAACCATCTTGTAAAACACCATCAATCAAATTCTTAAAAGTAATGTAGTTCTTATAAACATTCGAGTTTCTATCCATCTTATCAATTTTATCCCTGATAAGATGCATTAACTGTTCATTGTCCGATTTTACAGGCTTAAGCTTAACTTTGTACTTTTTATCGCAATGCCTATTAAACATTACCTCTTTAATTTCACTTTCAATACGTGCAGAACTACCTTTCGATGCATCATACAAAGCTTTTAGAAGAATATACATAGTAGTAATTCTTTGTTGTCCATCTATAATAAGTACTTCGTTTAAGCCACTTCCGCCATTTACATCATCTATATATACAACAGTTCCAGTAAAATGCTGACAGTTCTTTTCGTTAGCTTTCATAATATCTTGGAACAACTTTTCGCACTGAATATTAGACCAATCATAATTTCTTTGATAAACTGGCACTTTAAATACTCTCTTGTTCTTTTCAAGAACATCTGAAAATAGCCACATTCTATTAGCTTTCATAGTCTTGTCTCCCTTTTTCTCAAATATAAAATCACTATCATACCCAAGTTTCGTTATAATATTTTGATATAAAGGAAACCGGATATTACTATTCAATCACTCATTACTTGTTTTAATCTGCTCTCCGTCAGAAAGAATAAAGGACTGCTCGAATGTTACTTCCATTACATCTGCAATCTGTTTCATTTCTTCAAGTGAAACAGTATCTCGTTTCAGTTTCTTTCCAAAGTTCTGAGGAGTCTGCCCAATCCTTCTGGCAAGTTCAGATATGCTTATATTCTTTTTATTACATAATTCTCTAATCATATCAGATGTCTTCATTCGCTGACCTCCATCCTATTTATTCAATATATTTGTACCCCATATGCGAATAATAGTCGATAATAGGAACTCCCTTAGTAATAGGATAATTACCAACTGCCAATTCAAGTTCAGCTGAAGAATATTTTCTATAATAACTATTGGGTTCAGTTTTTGTTCTAATCATATGATGAGTCAAAGGAAACACAATTGAATCATCAAATTTTTCTTTAACCTCATTAACTAAAACGCCGCAAGATAATTTATCGTTCCAATTGATATCACAACTACTAGCAACAGCAGCAAAATGACCTTTATCTGTGAATTTAAACCATAATATGTCACTTACACGTTCTAAATTAAACTTATTCTTAATTACATCATATTTTTCATCATGAAAATCATCAATATAACATTTACCTTCCCAATGCCCTTGTGGAAGATTCCATTTATTCTCTCTAATAATTATTCCATTATCTATAATAACGTGTTCTTTATTATCCAACTGAATAGAGTCTATTTGAATGATTTTATCTTTAAAGCCATTAACATTTCTTATGATTTCTATAAATTCATTAATGTATGAATACACTTTGTTAAGCGGAACAGGTTCTATCTCTGCCTGCTTTATAGCCTTTTGTAGCACCTTTTTACTCCCGCTACACCTAAGTAGCCCTTATCTTCTTCATCAAAATAATAACCCGTTTTATCTTGAATAAAATATTGTTTCAAACTTTCATCCATTTTGTTTTCTCCAAGCATAATAAATACTCTGTGTCTAACTAATTATAAACCATTTGATTTATAATTACAATCTTTCGACATTTTATGATTGTAAATTATTTGTGAACGATAAAAGCACCTCGCATTGCTGCAAGGTGCCAACTTTGTAAAATCTATTATCTTTTAAGTGTAATGCTTGTTTCCGACTTGAAGGTAAATTCAAATCTGTCAGGAAATACT
>DAVZHW010000092.1:0-4075 GCA_052273625.1 Candidatus Fimenecus sp.
ATCTGCGGGGGTTAACGAATTATTGTTAGAAAAGATGTTGTTTTGAAGCAAAACTGCCTTATGAACACTCAGCCTTCGACATCTCCGTATTTTTTTGTTGACAAGTGCGTGTTCGATGTGTTATTCTGTATTTTGTTACGTAACAAAAATTTACAAAAAGGAGGCAGAAAAATGATTAACAACTATTCAAGAAACAGACTTTATACGGATTTCCCAATGGATTCTTATAATATTTTCTGCCCCGAGAGGACGCATTATCCCATTCTTGCGATTTAACTTTTTGTTATTTATGGGTGTATTGGCGCTGTCGGAGTTTCGGCAGCGCTTTTTTTTATTTATTTTGGGAGGATTTATGAGGTATATTAAGCTTCACGAGAACGAAAAAGTTCCCGTGTTCAAAAATGTTATTTATGCCCTGCGTCTTGTGTGTAAAGCCGACAAACGGCTGCTTATAAGCTATCTGATAAGCTATATTTTCGACGATATTTTTGTGCGCTACATTCAAAGCATACTCTTTTTGAAGGTACTGCTCTCGCTGTTTGACCGAGGCGCAGAATTCAGGGAATATGTGCGTGATTTATTGCTGTTTTTCGCCATTGCCGCAGCGACAAAGATTATTTCGTGGGTAGCGACGTACATAAGGCAGGTTGCGACAAAAAATGTGTTAAAGGTTCTCAATAATATGGTCTTCCAAAAGGCGGTAAGCCTTGACGTCGGCTGCTATGAGAGCCCCGAATTTTACGACAAATATCAGCGTGCCACGCTCATTATGTCGGCAGGATATTTCGATATAATCTGCTATGACGTTGCGCTTGTCGTCAGCGGAATTGTGTCGCTGATGCTTGTTATCGGCACAGTTACGGCGATAAGCCCCGTGTATCTGCTGTTCCTTTTGCCGATTGCCCTTGTGTTCGTTACCGAAATTTACAAGAGCAAGGCGGTTTACAAAAGAGACCTTGAAATGACGGGCAACAACCGCACAAAGGCGTATATACAGCGCACGGTGTTCCTAAAGGACTTTTCAAAGGATATGAGGACGTCAAACATTTTCTCTGTTATGATGAAAAGGCTTGAAAAGGCTGTTGACGGTAATATTAAAATACTCAAAAGCTACGGTGTAAAGCTGTTTTTATACAGTACCGTAAGCTCGCTGTTTTCGGAGTTTATCCCGATAATCGGCACGTATGCGTATGCAGGCTATAAATTTGTAAAGGGCGGCAGTATGACCGTTTCGGGCTTCTCGGTCGTTGTATCGTCAATTTCAACGGTCAGGGAGGCAACGCTCGATATTGCGGAGGCATTCGACGAAATGACGCAGATGGCTCTGTATTTTCAAAATCTCAAGGACTTTTTCGACTTTGAGCCGAGCATAAAGGACGGAAATATACAGGCAGGCGAATTTGAAAGCCTTGAATTTCGCAACGTAACCTTCCGTTATCCGAGCGCAAAGAAAAACACGCTTAAAAACATTTCGTTTAAGATAAACAAAGGAGAGACGGTAGCGGTCGTCGGCATAAACGGCGCAGGCAAATCGACAGCCGTCAAGCTTATGCTCCGTTTTTACGATGTTACGGACGGCGAAATTCTATATAACGGCGTGAACATAAGAGAGTACACGCTGTCCTCGCTTCGCAACTCGTTTGCGACGGTGTTTCAGGACTATAAAAACTTTGCAATATCGGTCTATGAAAACGTGATGTGCCACGAATGTACCGAAGAGGACAAGCAAAAGGCGCAGACAGCGCTCAAGCAGGCAGGTGTGTGGAAGAAAACGCAGTCGCTTCCGAACGGCGGCGACACGGTGCTTACCCGTGAATTTGACGAGGACGGAGCAGGTCTTTCGGGCGGCGAAAATCAAAAGGTTTCGACCGCAAGGCTTTTTGCAAGCGATTACGAGATAGCAATTCTCGACGAGCCGTCGTCGGCACTCGACCCTGTCGCAGAGTATAAGATGTATGAAAATCTTATTGCCGCAACAAAGGGCAAAACGGTAATTTACATTTCGCACAGGCTCTCATCCGCAGCGCTTTCGGACAGGGTGCTTGTAATCGGAGACGGAAAAATAATCGAAAGCGGTACGCACGAGGAATTGATGGAGAGCAAGGGTAAATACTGCGAGATGTTTACCCTGCAAGCTTCCGCTTACCGCAGAGAAGGGGGCGACGGCAATGCTTAAATCAAAGAAAAACAAAACCGAGCACTCGGTGTTTTCAAACATAATGTACTTTTTAGGGCTTATGTTCAAGCTCTCGCCGGGGCTTGTAATCGGCGACATATTATCGGGGACTTTGAGGCTTTTACCGCAAAGGCTGATAAGCGTAATCGGCATAAAATACATAATCGACGTAGTGGCACAGGGCGAAAACCTCGGAAGAATTTACATGGCGGTTATTATCATTGCACTTGTGATCGTTTTAAGCAGAATTGCCGTACTGCTTTACAGGGAGTTCTATTGGAACGCCGAAAAGGAGAGGCTGTATTTCAGGCTCAACAAAACGCTTTATGAAAAGGCTCATTTGCTTGACCTCGAAAGCTATGACGACCCCGATTTTTACAACAATTTTATTTTGACAATAGAGTCGTCCTCGGACAATATTCAGGGACTTTTGGGAATTGTGCAGAGCTATGTCGGCAACATAATCTCTCTGGCGGCTGTTGCGGCGGTAATTCTGACGATCGACCCCGTGTGTCTTGTAATTATTTTGGCGGCGATTTTGCTTTTCCTGCCGCTTAGCGGGAAAATAGCCGACTATCAGATGGGCAGGCGTATAGATAACACGAAGTTCCACCGCAGAAGCGACTATTTTCAGCGGATTTTCTATTTGCAGGACTACGCAAAGGAAGTGCGTATGAACAACATTTCCCCCTTGCTTTTCGACCGATACAACGATGCGGCGGATGACGTTATAGCAAATCAGGCAAGGTATTGGAAGAAAATTTCTGTTTGCTACTGCGTTCAACATATCGGCGTTCAGGCGCTCGGCTTTATGCTTATACTGCCGCTGTATCTCGGGTATCAGGTAATAGTTAACAAAACCTTGTCGGCAGGCGATTTTGTCGCAACCTTTAACGGTGCGTATTCGATTGCCGTTTCGCTCAATTTCCTTATGGTATGGGCAAGCGCAGTGTTCTCGGAGCGGGCAAAGATGATTGAAAAATACCGTGAGTTCCTAAAGAGCGATTTCAAAATCAAGGACGGCAAAAATACGGCTGAAATTACCGAGCCAAAGACGATAACGGTCAAAAATATGTCGTTTACTTATCCGGGCAATGATAAGCCCACGCTCAAAAATATAAATCTTGAAATTAAGCCGTATGAAAAAATTGCGCTTGTCGGCTTCAACGGAGCAGGAAAAACAACGCTTACCAACCTGCTTTTGAGGCTTTATGATGCCACGGATGGCGAAATTCTCATAGGCGGCGAAAATATAAGGAATGTTACCGTTGCCTCGCACCGTGCAAGGTTTGCGGCAGTGTTTCAGGATTTTCAGACCTTTGCGTGTTCGGTGGGTGAAAACGTTGCCCTTGATGAAAATTTTGATTCCGAAAGGGTACGTCAGGCACTCAAGCACAGCGGATTTACAAAGCCGCTTAAAAACGGCGTCGATACGGAGCTTTTGAGGGAGTTCGACGACGACGGTGCAATGCTTTCGGGCGGTGAGGCGCAAAAAATTACCATTGCAAGGGCGTTTTATAAGGAGTGCCCGTATGTAATACTCGACGAGCCGTCGGCAAATCTTGACCCGATTGCGGAATATAAGCTCAACAGGGCAATGACCGAGGCTTCCGAGCACAAGACGGTAATTTTTATTTCGCACAGGATGTCGACGACCGTGATCGCCGACAGAATTTACGTTATGGAAAACGGCGAAATTATCGAGTCCGGCTCGCACGAGGAATTGATGAGCCGTGGCGGCACATACGCCAAAATGTTTACCCTGCAAGCGGAAAAATACGAGGCGTAACGACGGGCGTAAGTAAATATCAAACACAGTAGGGACACCCCTTGCGGTTGTCTGTCAAAGCCTCCCTCTGACGAGGGAGGTGGGTTGCCGTAGGCAACTCGGAGGGAGAG
>DAVZHW010000093.1:0-4067 GCA_052273625.1 Candidatus Fimenecus sp.
CCAGTGATAATTGTCGCAAGCGGAAACGAGAGTTTCTTCTCCAAGTAAGGTTGCATAAACCCTCGCCACCCTAATTCTTCATTACCACCGTAAATAAACACTGCTTGAAGAAAAATCACGGGAACCAGGTATAAAGAAACAGACGGGTTTAGTTCCATTGAGGATACCGCAATAACCAAGACTTCCAATACAAAGAAAGCCCAAAGGAACTTTGATGTTTTTTTCTTGTGCATAAAAAGTGCTGTCCATACCACTTTAAGAGATGGTTTTACATCAAGAACAAAGAAAGCGGCAATAGGAGGTCCAAAACCACCGATTAAATGCAGAACAGTTGCAATGGGGTGCGAAAAGGTAATGATGCCTGTTTGAATCAAGGCGGCAAGACTCCCCCAACAGAAATATGTGATAGCAAATGTAATTATTAGATATTTTGATAATTTGTTATATTTCATGCTTTTTCATTGCCCTCGTCAAATTCCGATTTACCTCTCTGTCAGCCATTCTTCTTTGGTCATGGCATTAACATGAACTGTCCGTTTCTCGTGCATCAGAGGAACATCAACATCTTTAGTAGTCCATTGATACTTAAAGCCGACCTTTTCCTGGACACGTTTCGATTTGGTGTTGCCTTCATAATATCCGCACCACACCTTGCTCATGCCAATATCCTCAAAGGCATGGCGGAGCATTTCCCTTGTAGCTTCCGGCATGATGCCCTGTCCCCAGAACGGCTTTCCAAGCCAGTAGCCCAGTTCACATTCATCATCACGCTCGGTCATATCGGTATGCCCGTTCAGTTTCAATTCAATGGTTCCGATGGCTCTATTATCCGATTTCAAGCATACGGCGTAGGCTTATGCTCCACAAAACACAGTCTTGATAATATTTCTGCTCTCATCAATGCTCTTGTGCGGCGGCCAACCAGCAATCGGCCCAACATCGGGATCACTGGCGTATTTGTATAAATCATCTGCATCACTTTCTTCCCAGCGTCGCAGAATAAGTCTTTCTGTTTCTAATTTCATTATCATTGCTCCTATGATTTCTTTGGAAGCTTAATATTCACATTGCCACCAAGTATGCTTACTCCTACCACTAACCCTGCCACAAGGACAGAACTTGCAACTTTTACAATGCCCCAATTGAACTGCCGCTTCTCCGAATCCTTCTTGTCAACCATACGAACCGTTTCTGTTTCCTGCGAACGAATCTCAGTATCCTTTTCGCTTACAGTTTTCAGAATTTCCATTTCTTTCTCAAGAATGGCTTCTCGTTCCTCGGCACTCAATTCCGGATTATCCAGGCACTTACTTAAGTCAGCGTGTACTTTTTCGGCAAAATCATAGAACTGCTTTCTGCTATCTGCCGAGATATCCAATTCCTTATCAGCTGTTTCATAGACCTGCTTTATGCTCTCATCATCGCTTGAAATGATGTTTCCCAAAATATCCTTGTACTCAGACATGGAGGACTGAATCAATTTTACAAACTCAGGAAACTGCGCAATGACTTCTTTTGCAACATCCGGCCGCAGTTCACTTAATTTGGATGCGATACTCAAGACGTCTGTTTTCGACAGATTCTTGAAATCTGTTCTGCGCATCATATCAAGTGCTTGTTTCTCAATTGGTGTATATTCCATAGTCATTCACTCCTTATCTTTTGCTCCAAAGAAGATAGTCAATCTTCTTAACGGCAGTCAGTTTCTCCTTATAGTTTGGCATGGCAGAATCGAATGCCGCGATGCACGCCATTCCATCTTTACTGCGGGCAAATGTTACATACCAAGTCTTAATATCCTCATAGATTCGTTCAGCCTCATCCATGCGCTGTGTCTTATCTTTGCCAGATAGCTTCTCCCATCGTTTCAAGAGTCCGAGGTTCTGTAACACATACCTATCCCATATTGGCAGATTTGGATCGACCGCTGCCATCATCTTGCTCACAAAAGAAACATCAATAGTTCCATTCACTGATTCAAGGCACTGTAGGATTTCTCTGAAAGACCTACCCTCTTTTTTCTGTTCTTCCAGCAGTTTGTAATATGTATCGTACCATGCAGCAGTTTTCTGTCGTACCCTATAAAAGCCATTAAACATTTTTCTGAAGTCTGGAGTGGCAATAAAATCGTCACGCTGAATTTCGGAAATTATCCTCATATAGGCTTTCAGACTAAACGCTGTCTCAAGGCTATCCTCAATCACAGTTTCCGGATTTAACACATCCATCCTACATACCACCTTACAAATACTTCTTGAACGCTTTCTTCATTTTGAGCATGACATCAATCAGCCAGTCAAATTGTGCATTCCATTGGTTCTTATCACCGAAGGTCACGCTCTTTTCAATGACGATACGGCTGGCCTTACGCTCCGGCAATTCCCGCCAATCAAAGGTCAATCCGGCATCGGATTCGATGGCATCCTTATTATCGAAGAGGGAGTGGAACAGGTCTTTATCCTCGCTGATATACAGTTCCACATCCAGTTCGTTCCGTTTCTGAATCTGCGACACAGCGATGTGGCAGGCAGAAGAACCCACGCTGAAGTTCATCCAATGATCCATAGACGGTTTCCTGCGGTTGAAGTTCTTTGCAAACTGTGCGTTTTGGAAAGCGTAGTCCTGGAACGCCACCCAATAGTCATATCTCTGCTGCTGAGTCTCGTTAGCGGACTCGCTCTTCTTTACTTCCTTTGTCCAGTCGTTCGGCTTTTCAATGACCTCAAACTTCACGGCAGGCTCAGAAGTACCGATTCGATATAGCTTTATCTCGCAGAGGAAGAATCCGATTTTTTCATCTGTATGGTTGTTTAGCCATTCAATGGCAGCCTTATGTTCCTCACGAGCGTGTTTCACGACCCATATAATCACATCCGCAGATTTGCCGGATGCATAGGTTATCAGCTTTCCGAGGTGGTCGTGGTTGGTGTCCTCAAGCTGATTCTCTATAATGATTTTCCGATCTGTTCCCGTCTCGGACGCAAAGATATCGACATTGAAATCTCCCACAGAAGACTCCGTCTCGTCAACGGTAATATCAAGCCCCACTGCATCCGCAAGGAGAGCAATGTTATCATCCTGTGATAGCCAAGGAGTGAAGTCCAGGGCTTCATGCGGCCACACCGTCCGCAGGTCTTTTATTTCTTCAAGTCTGCTCAAATTCACCATTGCGTCATTCCTCTCCGCGTTTTACATAGGTCAACTCAACATCGTATCCCAGCTTTTCCATCAGCTGGAGAAAAGTCTTATTGACTATCTTTTCGTTATTCCTTATGAGCCGACTGACATACGGTGCCGAAGTTCCTATTTCTTCTGCCAGTTTTGCTTGGGTAATATCGCCCTCTATACATTTCACTTTTACATCGACTTCTACGTTATTCTTCAGCATTCCGACTCTCCTTTGCTGTAGTAACATATATTGCACTCGCACTACAATTTATTGTATCACAGATTTATGGATTTTTCTACCCCTTAACGAAAAAAGACACCCGACCGTAGCCGAGTGCCGTTCCTTTCTGTGTATCTGTTATGCCTTTATCTCCGAGCCGTCCCGGAATGTGACCGTGATGTCCTTGTCCCTGCCGACCGTGGCGAACTCGACCATGCTGCCCCAAAGACTGCCGTCAAATTCGCTAATGGTGCCGTCCTGCATTTTCAGCACCTTGATGAAGTTGGCCAGTCTCTCGCTCTGCGCTTCCTTTGCGGAGATGGCGGTCACCACCTCATCGTACCGCGCCTTCGCCGTATCGTACCGCTGCACAAGCCCATCATAGCGTTTCTGGTACTCGTCCTGGTCCTGTGCAACGCGGGCATTCTCCGCCACGATGTTCTGTGTCATTTCCACAAGCACCGCCATCTCTTCCTCCAGCTTGCCCTTTTCTTCCTGCAGGGCATCGGTGACGCAGAGCGTTTTGCGGATGATCTCCGCATTGGCGATGATTTCCTTCTTCTCGGTCACGAGCTGGTTGTACGCCGATACGAATGCCGCCTTGACCTCATCCTCCGTAACGTGGGGAGTCTGGCACTTCTCGCCGTTGTACTTGCGGTTGCAGCGGTAGATGACCTTG
>DAVZHW010000094.1:0-3893 GCA_052273625.1 Candidatus Fimenecus sp.
TGACATTATTTTTATTGAGTGCTTCAATGCGAGGAAAGCCGACGAAGTAAGGCTGTATGCCTTACGAGGAGGTGCAACACGATGTTGCAGAGCGAAATAACCGGCGACGGCATGGACGCCGTCGCATCAGAAATTTCGCTCGTTGAAAGAAGCAGGCGGTGTACTATACACATTTTCACTCAAACAAGGTTTTTAGAGGTGACCTTATAATATTGGGGAACAATTCTCACCGAAATGCGAGCACTTGTTCCCCAAAAAAATATTTGATAAATCAATGAAGATAACGAACCTGGAAATTCTTTCTTCCATATGCCAAATGGTGAAATCAAGCAAAATATAATCAACTTGAACCAGATGTTTTCGCAAATTTATCGGTAGTAAAACCGTAGTAACAACGATACCCTCCTACCCCGCTCCGCTCCGTTTTACCGCAATTCACCGCACTTTGCAAGCACCCGAACTGATATTGCCGTGGCAGACAAATAAAATTCTGTACATAGGTGAAAATCTCCTTTGTTTGCGGCGTTATGCCGTATTTTGCCGAGTTTCTGAGGAGCTGAAAGCTGTGCGGAATTACTACGATTTTCGCATAATTCCGCATATTTCGGCATAATGTAGCCGTCAATCGTAGTAAAAACGTAGTAGAAATGGCTTGAGATTACTACTCTTGGATTTGCCGTGGCGATGGTTCATTATTTTGTACACATTATAGAATAGGACAAATCGATACTCGTTCATTTCTTGAAAACCAATTATTAGATAGTCTTTTCAGCAAATTGCCGGCAAGTTAAATCACGCCCAGATAGGAATATACTTCATATACCTCTTATTACATAGTATCATTATATCACAAACTCTCACTCTTGCATAGTACCCTAAAAACAAAAAACGCTCCGAAAAAATCAGAGCGTTTAGTAAATGTTCAAAATTTATTTTAAGCCGTTTCCGACCCTTTACCCGCAACCTCTTTCCTTGCCTGTTCCAGTTCCTCCATTCTCCGCAGTTCGTCCTGTGCGTCCTCTAAGCCAAGATGAGTATAAGTATTCATCGTAACCCCGATTTCGCTATGGCCCATAAGGTATTGCAGTGTCTTTGCGTTCATTCCCGCTTTAGCCATATTGCTGCAATAGGTGTGGCGGCAGACGTGCGGGGTAATGTTCGGCAGCTGAAGGCGGTAAATGTCGTTGTACCGCTTAACCATATTATTGAACCTGTGTTCCCAGTGCATTGCCACCAGCGGATATCCGTTCTTGTCAATAAAAAGAAATCCGGTGCGTCCGTCAACAATTCGTTCGCACTTTGGTCTGCCTCTGTCCTCAATAATTGCCTGAAACTGAATTGCCACATCATCTGTCATTGGAATTTTCCTTGTACCGGCATTTGTTTTTGTAGGCTCGATAATGTACTTCATATCCGCAGTCCGCTGAAGCTGGTGGTCTATGTTGATGATTCTATTTTCAAAATCAATATCCTTAAGCGTAAGCCCGCAGAACTCCGAAATTCTCATTCCCGTGTGGAACAGAATGTACACCGTTTCGTAATACTTGCAATACACATTATCGTCACGAATGAACTTGAGAAATTTTCTCATTTCTTCTCTTGTAATTGCCTGACGAGTTACGCTGTCATTCACCACCACGGTCGCAAGTTCAAAACCAAATGGATTCTTAACCAGAATGTCATCGTCAACCGCCATTTGAAATGCCGGACGGAGAACACCCCGAACGGATTTTATGGTACTGTGACCTTTTCCGTCCTGCTGCAGCTTTACTAAAAACAGCTTAGCGTCAGAAGTTTTGACGGTTGAGATTTTCTTTGCGCTGAAGGGTTCTTTCTTTAGCAGATTTCGGATAAAAGTGTAATTCGTGAGCGTGTTCGGCCTTACTCCCGTTTTGGTGGAAAGATAACGTTCTACCAGCTCCATAACCGTGATGTTTTTGCCCATAATGTCAAGCTGCGAATCCAAATCGTAGCCTATCTGCTTTTCAAGTTCTCTCAGCGAAAGGCACGGTTTCTTTCCCGCAGGCAGTCTGTCGGTGGGCTCCAGGCGCCAACTGTAAACAAAATGCGGCACTCCGTTTACATGGTACTTGAACTGATATTTTCCGTCAGCACGGATTGATTCTCCCCTACGGAGAACTCTTCTCTTTGAATCACGTCTTTGTGCGTTTCCGGTCATTTTTCAATTCCTCCTTAATTTGCTTGTTCACATTCAAGAACTGTTCAAATTTCTCACGAACTATCAGCTTGCGTGAATTGTAGTAAACCATAAACGCATCGCATTTACCGGAATTAAGAAATCTATCAAATTTCCGCTTGCTAAAGCCAAAATACTCAATTGTTTCTGCGGGATTGAGCATATCCTTTTCGCAAAGTGATTGCTTATTCAAATCATTCATCCTCCTTTCCGTCTATAAGCGACTTGATGTATTCTTCAAACCGCTCACGGACAATCAGAATACGATTTCCCATTGTAATCGCAAATCTGTTCATATTTGCGTTTGCGAGGGAACGCATTTTCTTTGTCCCTATATTGAAATATTCTGCCGCCTCGCTTATAGAAAGCATATATTTCTCACCGATTGGAATAGGACTGTTTTTCATCATGAACCTCCTTTGTTTTGGTTACTACTATATATCACTCTAAATCGGCTAAAAGTCAACTACCAATGCCAAATAAAGTGAATTTATATCGCAGAAGATTCGTTGATAAATTTCTCGAATTTTGTGCGTATTATGAGAAATTTGTTTCCGTTGTTTATCGCAAATCTCCCCAGATTATCCTCAGCGAGCATATAGAGTTTTTTCTGCCCGATATTGAAATAAACGGACGCTTCCTTAATGGTAAGCAGATATTTCTCACATATCGGAATTAGCGGATTTTCGTTAGTGTTTGGATTAGTTTCTGAATCAACTGCAATTTCGGCAGGCTTTGTTTTGGATAAAAACATATAATCACCCCTTGATATCCAATGGAAACTAAACTCCCGTTTGAGCCACAATATCTCTAATTTGGTTATGAAAAATTGCCCACCGAGGAAAAATTCCCGGTGGGCAGTAATAGGTTATTCGCCGTACTTTATAAAGGCGTTGTCAAAGCCTGCGGCTTTAACTTTCTTGAGATAGTTATCCGCATTCTCCTTAGATGAAAAAGCGCCAAGCTGAATACGATAGTATTTCTTCGGCTTATCGGCAGCAAGTTGTTTCTTTACATCGGCTCGGAAGGTATCCATACTCTTTCCGAATTTCGGGAACCAGTGCATTACATCTCCGTGGTTTGAGGCAATCCCTTTAGCACAGCCTTCCTTGTGGCAGATTATATCCTTCTCGGTGAGATTGTACATCTTGCAGAGATACACACAAAGCTCCACAGCCTCCTTGTAAACCTTGCCGAAATAAACGCTATCGTTAAGTCCGTCCTCACAGATTTCAAAGCCGATGTGGGTGTTGTTTGCCGCACCACCCGCATGCCACCCACGATGATTCCACGGCAAGGTCTGATAGGTAGCAATCGTTCCGTCAGCCAGCTTGCCAATAAATGCGTGAACACAAACCTCTCTGCCATCGGGAGTGGGTTGATTCCAATGGTTGCCGTACTTGTTTACACCGAGAAGTCCGTCATCGGGTCCTACATACCGCTTGAGGTATGGGTTGTTTGCTCCGGCGGAGTGAACCATTATGCCCTTGACGGTAATCTTCTGTCCTGCTTTATAGCAGGCATTTTCGGTAAGAATAAGTTTATGCAGATTCATTGTCGTCCTCCTTTTCTGCTCTGTTATGCAGCTGTTCAAGCACATCTTTCAATTTCTGCGGCACGGGCAAACCGAGGTGAGCGGCGTTCTCAAGCAACGAAATACCCTCGTTCGACAGATAGAAGAATATCACCGCAGTGC
>DAVZHW010000095.1:0-3871 GCA_052273625.1 Candidatus Fimenecus sp.
TCAGTGCAGTTTTCATATTGATTTTCCTCCACAAATTCCGATTTATCGGGCAGATTTGCCCACCACCATTTTATCACAATCAAACAAAAAAATCAACCCTTTTTTGTAAACGAGGAAGAGAGCCTTTCGGCTCTGCGTTCCATTGATTTTAGAAAAGGCTATCAATCTTGTTGTATTCTGCTTTCAGCCTTGCAACCTCCTGGGCAATGCACTTCATTCTGAAACCGTTTCTGCAAGCCTTGCCCTCGGCGGTGAGTTTTTCAATCTCCGCTTTGCGGCGGGCAAGCACCTCGATTTCGTTTCCGTTCTTTGCGTCCTTAAGGTCTTTTTCAAATCTTGTCATTTTCGTGTCCTCCGTATTTTGTTTTCCTTTCGGTATGTGTATATTAACTCTAAAAGCACATAATAGCAAGCGGTTTTCGGAGAATATACTGCACAAAGATTTAACACGGAATGGTGTAATTTATCTGCCTATATTTCGGTGGATAATGCTGAGGATTTTATCCTGCTCAGCAGTATTTACGCCGATGCTCTGTAACGCCTCTCGTGTGCCTGTGTGACCGCTTGGGGTGCCGGCGTCCTTGCCGGCACTTGTGGCGGTCACCTTTCAACATCGTGTTGAGCAGTCGGGGCAGATAGCGGTGTTGGGATAATTTCTCGACATTGCCGGGGGCTCGCCGTACTGCGCCCCACAGCGGGGACAGGTGCGAAGTCCTGTTTCGTTATCCGATTTCATGGGCAGCCCTCCTGCTGTTGTTCAGCGCTTCGAGAAGTATACTCTCGTCAAAGCCGAAATTGCTGTAACCCTCAAGGCAGGTTCTCACATAAGAACCACTCGGCAAACCCAGCGGTCGCTCCTCGTGCATAATATACACAAACGTCTTTCTGACCACCTTTTTGCCCGAGAAGTAGTTCACAGGCAAATCAAATTCGGTCTTGTAATAGAAAGCCGGGAAACCCTCGTACACATCAAGCCGTTCTTCATCGGCAGGTTCGACCGACCAGACCGCAACCGGAACTTCCGCTCCCACCTTTGGCTCAATCGTGAGGTAGGCTCCGGTCTTACTGCCTTTGAAAAGCAGTTCGTAGTCCTTAATTACCGCAGTCCCCACTGGTTTTGCCGTAGGACACCGCAGCGCCATTTGTCGAATGTTCAAGTTGCTGCCGTAGGCTAGGTAATACTTTTTCATTTGAAATCCGTCCTTTCTGAAAGGTGCGGTTTATAAGAATCACCTTTCTACCACCAAAAGCCCCACGCTGTGGGGAGTTGGGGGCAGGAAGCTAACTCCTGCTTACTGCGGCCTACTCTGCCACCCTTGGTTCGGCGGCGTCCGTGCCGCCGTTTTGGGGCGGCGTGCAGACATCGTGTCTGCCGTTGCGGAAAGCCGTGTCGCCCTCGAGCCGCTTGGTGTAAAGCTCCCTTGCGGTCTTGAACTCGTCACCGATGAAGCCGAGCCGTAAAAGCCATGTTCTCATTGCATACCTGGGATTTTCAGTCTGCTGAGGATTTGCGCTTGCAGTCTTGACTTGCTTGGCAAGCTGGCTGAGCGCCAGGCAAAGCTGAATGTAGCTTTTCAGCTGACCTGCGTGAAGTCCGTTTTTCTTGTCGCCCGAGGGAGCGTCAAACTGGAAGAGCCGAAACTCGATTGTGCCTTTGGTGAATGTGGCGTGGAGGTTCAGCATATGGTAGCGGCTCTCGTTGTAGTGGGCGTTTCTGCCGTAGTTTGCACCTTGTTCGCTGTACCAGGTGTCCGCAAGGGCAGCCATTGTTGTGGGTTTCATTCGATTGAGTACCTCAAGGAAGTGTGGGTTTACCGTTCTGCAGTATCTGCTCATTCGTCTGTGGTCAAGGTTAAGGGCGCTTGCTAAAAGGCTTTCGTGGCTCGCCATTATGTTTGCTAGGTTTCTGAGGGTCTGCGCTGTGTGGCCGTTCGCACCGATGTGAATGTGTACTCCGCAGCCCCTTGTTGCGTCACTCTTTGCGCCCGCTCTGCGAAGTCTGCGGATAAGCTCCTGCAGGGTTTCCATGTCCGCGTAGGTGAGTATCGGGGTTACCATTTCGCACTTTTCACTGTCCGGTCCGTGAATGCTGACGTCCTTCTGGAACTTCCACTCGCGTCCCTCGCTGTCCCATGCGGAGTAGGTATCGTATCCGTTGCGACCCGCGGTGTGTTCGTGTCTGCCTGTTCCGAAAAATTCGGCGGCAATCTGTGCGGCTTTCGCTCTTGTAATGCTGTTCATCTCAACCTCGACCCCTATGGTCTGGTTCATCATTTCCTTGATCTGCTTGGTGGTTTTCTCGTTCATTGCGGTGTCCTCCGTTTGTGTATTTCCCTTTCGGTGTGCAACACGATGTTGCACAGCCGCCACCCCAAGCTCGGCATGGACGCCGAGCAACTATGTGGCGGTAGACACATATTAACTCTAAAAGCAGTATATAGCAAGCGGTTTTACCACAATATATTGAACGAAATACACACGCAGAAATTGTGTATATCAGCCACGGATTTTCTGAACTTCATCAACGCCGAGGACAGCATTCAGCCCCGAGCCGTTATCCCAGCGAACTAGCAGATTACCTGCGTCATCAACACCTCGAACCGTACCTCTTGCGCCTTTCGGTGGAGCCTGCGGGTCATCCATTGAAACCAGTTCCACACGGCAGCCGACAGGGTATTCTCTGCGGTACTGCTCGATTGTTTCTTTACTCGGAAATCTCATGGTTTGCACCTCCATTTCTGAAAGCCGATGAGCCCGTAAGGTTTCTCAGCAGTATCTTCCGCTCTGCTTTGTACTCTGAACCGATGAACCCCAGTCGCAGGAGAAAGCAGCGGAATGCGTACTTGTCGTTGTCTGTTTTCTTTTCCTTGGCCGTAACCCGCTTTGCATTAGCGGCGAGTTCACAGAGCGCTGAGATGAAGTGCGTGTAAGCCTTGCATTCATCAGCGCCGCAGTCTGCGAACCAGTGAAACTTCACCGTGCTGTCCGTGATCTCAATCGACAGGCTGTCCACCGCTAAGGCTCTGCGGATAAGTCTGCCTTTGGCTTCAAGCAGCTTGGTGAGGTTTCCGACCGCTGTGCTTTCAAGCGGAACTTCCACTGTAAGCCCCACAGGTTCGCTGTGTTCGGTGCTGTCGGCGGCTGCGGGTATTTCCTCGCTTGACGTTTCCAGCGGTTTTGTGTCGGCATTCTCGGCGATAAATCCACGCTCCGCAAGAAATTCAAGCAATCCCTCGATTTCCTCGCTGTCGGATCTGTCGTCAAATTCAAGGTTGCCCTCGCGGGTCACCGTGAAGTAGTCGATTCGGTAAGCGTAGGTCGGGGTCCTCATGTAAACTGCGTCCGCTCCCGTGAACTCGCTGATGGCCTTTACAAGCGGTTTTCTATCCTGTGCATTGTAGTAAATTGTCATGGCATTTGCCCTCCTTTGCGCACATATTAACTCTGAAAGGCACATATATCAAGCCGTATTACTACACAATATTTTCGGGGGTTAGCTGTGTACAGTACACAATCCCCGCCAGTACAAAGTAAACACACGGCAGAGCAACACCGTTTCCCCACAGCTTGTACTCGGCAGAGTCGCTGTGGGGATTTTTCAGCCATGCACGAATTTGCTTTTCGGACTTCGGCTTGACTGCGCTGCCGATGATTTTTCTGTGTGTTTCAAAGACCTCTTTCTTTTATAATTCTTACCGCCTCATAGAACAGGCTCGACCGTGAACCGTCAAGACCGCTGCGTTTTCCGGCAATGCTCATATCCTGGCACGGACTGCCGAATGTGATTATATCCACAGGCGGCAGATCAGCACCGTTCAGTGCAGATACATCTCCATAGTGCTTCATCTGCGGCAGTCTTTTCGTTGTTACC
>DAVZHW010000096.1:0-3844 GCA_052273625.1 Candidatus Fimenecus sp.
GCTGTGTTGCCCTGGTGGTTATGCTTGAATACGGAATGTTATTCTCATTCAGAATTTTTATAATAGGCTCTGCCGTCTTTGCATCCATCTTATTTGTATAGAATGGCACGTCCACAGAGGAAGCAACCACCTCTTTATAGTCCATTGTACCAAACTTTGAAACTTTTGGAACTGTTCTTTCTGATTTCAGATCGCTGTCATACAGCCACTTATTATTGTTTCTCAGATACGTCTCTCTCAATTGCTCTTTTGTGTAGTATCTTTTATTCGGATCTTCTGTCATTCTGTTTTTCGGGTGATTATACCTTGACGTAATCAGCCTATCCTGTTCTTCAGGAGAGAGCTGCGTAAACTTTTTTTTGCCATTCTGACTATTGAGCTGTTCAGGGGTTATGACTTCTGTCAACACTTGTTTTGGCTCAACATAGCCAAGTTCCTTTTTCAATGCCTCTTCAACATTTTTATTCTTGCCTCTGAGTGCATCGGATAATCTCTGATTAGCAACGCCAAGCTTTTGAGCCATTTGGCTTTCCTTTACACCACTTTCAGTCATTTTGTTTTTTGCCCAGACTCCAAACTCGGTAAAGCCAAGCGTATTGGAATACTGGGCTTGTCTAAAAGAAGCAAGTGCATTTGTTTTGCCTAATGCTATATACGTTCTTTCTGCATCGCTCTTTTCCACAACAACGTTATACTTACCCTGACGAACGAAAGCGGAATAGTTGATACTCTCATTATTCAGAAGCTCGATGTCTTTTTGTGAAAGGTTTTCAAGCTTTACAAGACTGGTGTTTAATGCTTTCGCCTTGCTCTTCATATCTATGTAAGGTACTATGCCGCACTCGACAGACAGTTTGCCGTCACGATAATTCTGCAAGTCCGTGTCAACAGAGTTGATGTTGTACTTTGCAACCGCAACTTCGTCCTTTGTAACTGCTTTTTTGAGAATGTTATATATACGCTTATATTCTTTCTCGTTCTCTTCTGCTCTTGCACGAACCATAAGATATTCCGTGGTATTCGGTTTACACTCTGCAAGGTCAGCTATAGATTTTAGATAAATTTTTTTCATTTCGTATACATAAGGTATAGATTTGAAACGAATAAAATTTACATAGGCTCTTCTGTCAGTCCTAGCAAGCTGCTGCATTGACATATCCTTATATCTATCTCTCAGCTTATTTGCCTGCTCCATTGTGAAGTGTTCAAAATCCCAGTCAATGTTTTTCGTCACCATATCCGCTTGTATGCCGATTTGAGCAAACTGAGCATCGGTCAAAAAAGTTTCACCTGTCTCATTCTTCACAGCAGGAATGCCAAACATCTCTGCAAGTATCTGAATAGCATCGTAATTTGAACAATTTTCAAAATACTGAACGAGCTGTATCGGTCCTCCACCGAGCTGAATACCGTGGTCAAACCAAACGTTTTTATTCAAATTAATATGGCAGGAAGGGTGGTTATCATCGGAACGTATTCTGCACATACCGTCCTTGTACCTTACCTTAACGTCAACGCCATATCTCTGCAAGACTTCTACAACAGGTATAGCCCTCAATGTGTCGAGGTCATAAAATTTCCTTGCGCCATCAAAATTCATAGTCTCATATCCTTTCTAAAAATTGTGACACTTGTGTCACAACTAACGTGAGGCTGTGCCTCAACTACTATATATATAAAGCTCTCGCTTCATATCAATATTATAATTCTCCGTCCTGCTATTGTCAATAGTAGGAAAGCACAAAATACAACATATTTTTTTGCATATCTACATTGTAGGAGTATACGGAGAACCTTGATTAAATGTGGCAGCTCTGTTATTATTCAATATTGCGTTCATTTTATACTGATCTGCCTTATCATAGACAAGATAGTATTTATCATTTTTGCCTCTGATGTAGCCTGCGTTCACTTTTGACTTCACAATGGCTTTTATCTGTTTTCGAGAAACATTCTTCAAGTATACTGGCTGAGAATTAGACTTTTGTATAAGCTCTGCAAATGACCTTATCTGTGAAGCTGTCTCAAAGGCTCTCTCGTCAACCATATCATTATAATACAGAATATCATCGACCTTATCTTTATCTGTTCTAAGATAAACAAGGTTATACTTGTCTGCATCAGGTTTGTAATAAACAGCGGAAATAATATTATCAACGCTGCCTCTCAGCTTCATCAGCTCATCACCTGTTATCATTTTATACAATGGTATTGTACCACACTTCTGAGCAATTTCTCTAACCTCTGAGCTGTCTTTTGCACCGATATTAGAGTTTACAAATGACTTATCAGGATAGATTTCATTATAAAGCTTTTCTGCATCTTCCGCTTTATACAACAAGCGGTACTTTTCTGTATTTTTGATTTTGGAATATGACACAACAAGTTCGCTCTTTTTAACAAACTCAACCTCTCGACCAGTAACAACATCTGAACGAAGCCTGCCTTCATATTCTTTAAGTTCTGCGTACTTTGAGTTATTCCTATCGTATTCAAGCTTACGCTGTCTGCTGAGTTGTGCATCTCTCTTGCGCTGTTCAGCCGATCTGTTATCCGTAAGTATTTTTGCTCCTAGTATTTCTTGCAGCTTATCTTTATTTTCCTTCTTTATAAAAACTGTGGCTCTGCCGTCATTATGAATATTTGCAGAATAATAAATAGGAGCGTTCGCAAGCTTTGGCAGCAAACGTGCATCTATCTTCACAGCATAGTTTTCGCCAAGAGACTGCATAAGCACATTCTTATTTATATTGCCGATAACTCGTGGGCTTTTATTTGTATTTGATGTAACAGGATTGCGGTACATCTTGTACGAATAGATTTTCTCATTTTTATCCTTTGTAAACACCTTGTACTTTTCGTTTAGTTTTGCCAAAGGTTTCATTGCTCGTAGGAGTGCAAGCTTGACAGAAAGTGAAAAATAAAGAAACATCTTTGCGGCGAACTTTGCGGAGCGAGTTGAGAAAACCGCTGTCGATGTCATACTCCTCATCGCTAGTTTCCTCTGATAAGCGGCTGTCGTAATCTCCGCATCTAATCTTGACGATGTATCAAGTTGCTTTTTGGCAAGCTGCGCATAAAATTCATTATTACCGTCCTTCTGTTCAAAACTAATTCCATAGTATGGACGTAATTTTTTTGTTGCATCATTAACAATGTTTTCGATTGATTTACTTCTTTTATCGTGAGGGGTATATTTACCCTCAACAGTTACGCCAAGGACTTTATCAATATTCTCCTTATAATACTTTTCACCGAACTGGCGTGCAAGAGTATTTGTGCGCACCCTATGTTCATTCTTATCTGAGATTGTGATATATGTGTCACGATACTTAACACTAAAGCCGTACTGGTTCATAACTCGTATGAAGTCCTCTTTCGTTTTTGCTGTTTTTAGTGAAATGTCAAGAGCTTCAACAATTGGATATTTCCACGAGGCGGCTTTTTTATGTTCTTCAATGTGATAGCTGTCAACCGCTACATTATCATGGCTCGTTTTATAACTATCGTCAAGAATGTTCAGATTATTAGCAGCACATATAAGATCACTTTGATTTCTTAAAAACTTTATTGATGATTTATTATCAAGCCACTTCTTGCCTGTAGCAATATTGCAGGAATTTAATACAACGTGGTTATGCACAAAATTTGCTCCAACGTGTGTTACAACACAAACCTGAAAACCTGCAAAGCATCTTTCAGCCCATTGTACTCCTATCTTGTGAGCGAGTTCGGGAGAGATATTATCTTCTTTTGGAAAGCTCTGATAAAAGTGGTGTGCCAAAATTCCGCTGTCCTGTTTCCACATCTTACAAACATTTTTCCATTCTTCAACCATTTTTTG
>DAVZHW010000097.1:0-3620 GCA_052273625.1 Candidatus Fimenecus sp.
TTATACCCCTTTTTCGTCCTTTTGGCTGTTCTTTCTTTGTGCGGGATTGCCTTAAGTATAGAAAATTTCGTAGCTTCATTTGATTGTTCACCTTAATGTTTCTTTTTGTAACCACTTGGTTTCGTCTGGTGTTATAACAAGAATATCGACAGACCCTCCCACAGTTTCTACAACATTTTTGAAATGCATAGTTTGGATTGTTGTTTCTACTGCATAACGTGCGAAATCTATGGCATCTTGTAAGGTAAAGTACCCCCACAATATGTCCTCAAACGGCAAATCAATATATTTACCTTCATTTGTTTTAATTGCTACATTTTGGACTAATCTCGATAATGTAAATGTTTCTCCATCCCAGGATGCACCTTGACTCGTTGTATCTACTTTATTTATTGTCTTATTCTTGACATTTACTTTATACAACAATTGTTTTTTACCATCTCCCGTCGAATCGTATCCAGCAACGACAAAATTCGTATCTGGAACAACGAAAAGAGCATTGAAATAGTCAACTATTATTTGCGGGATGTTCTCTACAAGACAGGATTCGTCGATTTTTGAACGTATCATCTCTTGAATATAGCCTGTAATAGGCTTTCCAAGGAGAGAGGCGTCTCCACAGGTGGATATTCCTGCTCCGTTGGGGCAAACGAAAGTTTTATCTGTAGAATTTGTTGTATGTATACCTATGCGTTGAACAACTGTATCTCCACGCTGTTGAGTATTTGTATATGTTGTTCTACGATCACTTGCGAGTACTATTCCTTCATTTACATGTACTGCTATCAAGAAAGACATATTATCGCACCTCCTACCGTATACAATTTGCTTTTCAATTCTTCTTGTATATCATTTTCCCATCCTCAATCAAGGAATTGGTCACTAATAAATTGTAAGCACCAATTCTTGAGTGCCAATGTTTATGCTTGAAAAAGGCTTCCCAGTCAAGTTCCAAGATGAACTCTGGCTGGTAATTTTCATTAAGTTTGATTATTACCACATATTCAAACAAGGGCTTAATGGAGTTAATATCGGTATCTTTTTCAATTCCATAAAAAGCACCGGTTGTATTTGTTGTGATACATTTAATAGAGTAACGTTCGCCATTTACGCTAATGGCATCAATGTTTTTTGTTGACGGCGGAGCAAATTGCAATTTAGGCAGTCCCTTTGTCTTGGTGTAATAATCAACAACGATATATTCACCCAAATCTCCAGTAACATTTTTCGAACGAATTAACCTATCCTCACGCATTTTGGATAGCAATTCACCGTAAATCTGAATAAGCTCCATGCCGGAGTATTTTGAAAAATCCATAGCATAAAATCCTTTGGTTATTTTGTAAATCCCTTGTAGGTTCCGAAACCAAGCATATACGCTGCCATAGCAATAGCTAAATCCTCAGACTCGACATTCTGCTCATTTGCCATAGCTCGCAGTTCATCAATAACGGTATCATGAGGAACGATACTGCCTTCAAGCTCTTTTACAGCCTTTTCGATAATCGAAGGAAGCACCATGCACATCTGATAAAAAGCATCATCCTGCCCGGTCACAAGAGCATAGAATTGATCAAGGCTTACCCTGCGAATCAGTTTATGCCCGACTTTCTTTTTATCAACTGTGGTTTCCCATTTAATATTCTGAGAACGCTGAGCGATAGCTTCCACCAAGAAACAAGCACAATCGTCATCATTCAAAAGCTGATTCTGCATTTTGATAAACGTCTTTACCGGCGGAGGCAGAGTTCATCGTGTTGTGCTTATTTTTCATTTCCACATAAACTGTGTGGACATTACCAGCATCGGGAATAGCAATACCGTCCGCATTTTCGTAGATGACATCCCAACCACCTTCTTCTCCGTTCGGGGGAACATGGCAGTTTGCTATGTACTGGAAGATTCTCTGATGGAAATAACCAATATCGTTATTGTTGGATTTATCTCTCTGACGGAAAATTTCATTGCTGACGATTTCATCCCAAGTCGAACGATAAACAGTTTTATCAAAAATCAGTTTGATTGGATCGATAATATTCTTGTTAAAGCGTTTTAAATCAAAAGATTCAAGCTTTTCACCATATTTCTCGATTGTTGCCTTAACATGGTTTATAAAATCTTCTTCACTTATAAAACTCAAAGTCCACATCATACATTCTCCAATGCTTCTCTTATTTTTATTGCAATATCATAAGCCAAATTAACTGGTACAGCATTACCAACCTGTTTGTATTGCGCACCTACGCTTCCGCAGAACTGCCATTCATCAGGAAAACTCTGACAGCGAGCGTTTTCACGAACAGTAAAAGGTCTTGCCTCCAACGGATGACATCTATCTGTCTGCTTTTGGCTTGGCGAAGTAAGAACAGCCAAAGACGGCTCATCAAGACTTAGTCTGCGTAAAATACCAGTTCTGCCACCTTCCATATACCAACAGCTCTTCATATACTCCTTTGCAACATCTTCGGGAATATCACGCCAATAGCCGCCTGGGGGAACCATTTCAAAAATTTTGCGTTTATATTCAGAATAGGGTGTACCCTCGCTTTTCGGGCAATCAAGCAGAATATCTCTTAATACAGGTTTGTATTTATGAGGTGCAGGAAACTCAAACTTCACCTTGTCCAACAAATCATTTCTAATGCCGATAGTGATTAAGCGTTCTCGCTTTTGAGCTACGCCATAGTCCCAAGCATTTAACACTTGTTTTTGGATGGTATATCCGGTGCTTTCAAAAATGTCTGTAATTGTTCTATATGTACGACCTTTGTCGTGAGTGAGCAAGCCACGCACATTTTCAAACAAAAACATTTTCGGTTGAAGCTGTTCTAAGAACTTTGCGTAGTGGTAAAACAGAGTACCTCTGGCATCTTCTAACCCTAATCTTTTACCAGCATAGGAAAAACTCTGACAAGGAGCACCACCAGAAAGCAAATCCAATTCGCCTTTCGGTGTATTAAAATATTCGGGTAAATCCAAACAAGAAATATTGGCAATATCGTCATTGATAACTCTCCAGTTTGGACGGTTACAGCGCAATGTATCCGAAGCATCTTTGTCGAACTCGATTAAACCAATTGTATCAAAACCCGCCTTTTCAATACCAAGAGCAAGACCGCCAGCACCAGCAAACAATTCAATGGTTGTAGGGGCTTTTACCGCAAGTTCCTCTGGTTCGGTAGGAGCATCTTTAACAATTTCAATGATGTCTCCGATATTGCAATCCAAGACTGCACAAATTTTTTCTATACTATCAAAAGAAATCGTTTCGTTTTTTCCCATACGAGCCATCACATTGAAACTGATTCCTGCCGCTTCTTTTAATTCTGTTTTATTCATGTTCTTATCAATCAGTAACTTCCATAAGTTATTGTAACAGACAACCACAATGTATCCTCCATTCGCCAAAATCCCATAACACAAAAATGGGTTACTTATATTATAGCATATTTCGGCCGAAAAATCAATATATCTCACGGTTTCGTTAGAAAATCTTTTGTTAATATTCAAGTGCGGAGATATGGCGTCTATAATCCCCATATCTCCGCACTTTTTCATTTAGGGCTCCCCCTCATAATTGTGCCCAACCCCGCCACATCATCCCCGCCGACCCGAATTTC
>DAVZHW010000098.1:0-3579 GCA_052273625.1 Candidatus Fimenecus sp.
GCATTTCCAGAGCGGTATAGTCGCCGCATTTAACCAGTTCCCGAGCCTGTTCCACGTCGGGGATATGGTTCTGAGGCAGGTTCTGCAATTGCACATTCTTACCTGCCCACCTGCCTGTTCTGTTTGCCCCATAAAACTTGAACATTCCTCTTGCACGAGTATCCTTGCAGACAGCGTTCTCCATAGCGGTGTATTTTTTTACTGAGGATTTCGCCAACTGCTGACGGAGAGTAAGCGCTCGCTGTAACTCTTGGGGAGCTGTTTTTATAAGCTCCGCAACAGCTTTTTTACCGAGGGTATCGGTTTCCAAGCCATTGTCCGAAAGCCACTGTTTCATCTGCGACACCGAGTTGGGGTTGTCAAGATTTGTGAGTTTCCGGAGTTCTTCAGTAAGGCTGTTTCGGGAACGTTCGTCAAAGGTGATTGCATTTCGTACAAGTTGCATATCCAAGCCAATACCACGGTCATTTATCCGTTGGTCGAGGTGATATTCCTCCCATACAAACTCGGGTACGGGGAACTTTGATAAACGGCTCTGTATTGCCATTTCCACCTCAACATCACGCTTGTTGTAGGACTTGAATAACCGCCATTTCTCGGGAGCGTGAGTGGGTATATTTCTTGTTCTTCCACCATTCGCCTGCGTGGGGGAACAGGGTACACAGAAATATCTGATTAAATCCTTGCCCTCTTTGAGTTTTTGCTGTTCCAGTCCGAGAACCGCTCCCGCTCCCTCAAGCGACAGCGGCAAGCCTAGGTATGCCGACCAAGTCATAGTGCATTTCCATGAGTCGGGTTTGAGATACTCGCCCTGTGACAACCCCAGGAATTTAGACAGACACACTCGTTCAAAATTTGCGTTGAATGCCCATTTTGTTATGCTGTTGTCGGTGATTGCATTGAGTATTTCGGGAGGGATTTTCTCACCCTGTGCTAAATCTATAGCTTTTACCTCGCCGCCATTGACGGAATAAGCAAACAGTAAAATATCAAAACTCGGGGACTCTGCGTATTTGTAGACACCGCATTTTGATAAATCAATATCGCTGAATGTTTCTAAATCCAGCGAAAGAGTCAAAATTTTGTTCATTGTTTCACCTCAAAACGGCGGCAGAGAATTCCTCTACCGCCTAAAAAATTAGATACAAAGCAGCCTGAATGTTTCCTTGTCCTTGGGTGTAATCAGCGTCTGCGTATCGGAGTATCCTGTCTTTTCGTTGGCAAACTCCTTCAGTGCGAACAGACCACCGTCAACATATGTAGCATATGGTCTGAGTTTGCCTTTTGCGGTGCGATAGAGATAACCCTTGTCAAGCAGGAATCGCACAAAATCGTTCTGCCGCACTCCAAGCTCCTTAGCCGTGTCACGAAAGTTTGTTAGCAGATTTCTGTCGACGAGCATATCGAAATACTCCGCTTTCGGCTGCATAATCTGATTGGATACAGTAAGCTGTGCGTTTTTCGCCTTTTCCTCTTTCAGCTTGGTTGCAAGTTCGATAAGGAAATCCGGTGATGTCAGAGCCTTTTCCAGAATATTGTCCGTCATGTAAGCACCATGCTTACGGATTGTGGGGAGAACCTCATCAAACACCCACTTCTCAAAGCGTTCTGCACTTGGCAGCTTGCTGTGAGTTATAAGGCGGTAAACATCACCTTCGGGAATAAAGGTCATCTCAATTTGTTTGTCTGCCGACTGCGGATGAGGTATACTGTGTTTTACCGTATACCTGCAATGAGCCGTTATTGCGTCAGACGGTCTTGCATACCCTAACGCTCTTGCTACATCAGAACCGCAGAAAAGCACTCTGTCATTTTCCTCTACTGTACGGATTTCTCCAAATTCCGAATTGTTAAATACTGTAATATCCATGATTGTTTCCTCCAAAAAAACCTGCCCACCCACCCGGTGCAGCGTTTTCCGCAAAGCGGATAATGCGTACACCACTTGTTACTGTTTGCGATTGTTACGCTTGTATTTTACAAGGTCAATGATGTCAAGGACAGTCTGAAACAGCCCTGCAATGAGCCCTCCACATGAACACCCGAATGAAACTGCAAGCATAAACTCTTGTAATTCAGTCATAACACACCTCACGAAAGAAAATCGTCATCATCGTCCGTGTTGAAATCGTCCTCGGCTCTAGACTTACCACCGAGCGGCTCACCGTCACGAATCTTCTGCAGATTATTGAGCCCGCAAGCAATGCCCTTGTTACCGTTGGAATTGAAAGCATAAAAGTTGATTGACGCTCTGCCGTAAACACCGCTATATACCTCGGAAGTGTCGATAATAGGCTGACGGTCAGCGTCCACGATACCGGGTGCGGTAGCGGAATTCGCGTTGATAAAATAAGCGTTAGCGTAAGCAGGGTCATCGGGGCGTTCTGTGTCACCGTCACGCAGAGGTGTCTTGAGAACAGAGAGTGCGGGAACACTCTTGCCATTGCCCTTGAGCTTGCTTTCGCCCTCCTCGTAAGCCGCCTTGATAGCCGCCTTTACCTTCTCCACGGTTACCGTGTCGGACTTGGGGATAATGAGCGAAACACTGTACTTCGGTGCGCCGCCGTTAATTGACTTCGGCTGCCAAACGTTTGCGTAAGACCAACGAGTGTTGGGTCCTGTGATTACCTTTGTGGGATTGAGAATTTTTGACATATCAATTGTCCTCCTTGAAATCTTCTGCTGCTTTTGCAGCGTTGTTCTTAACAGCCGGACGCTTGTCCGACTTTGGTACTAAAGTTGGCTTGCCCTGTGGCTTTTCGATAAGTCCACCAAGCAGTTCACTAAATTTTGCCTTGCCGAGCAATTTTGTCATAGCGGTTACACCGAGAACCTTATGTTCGTAGGGGTCAAACCCCGCTGATGTTACTGCATCTGCAACAGCTTTTTCATCTGTGTATTTGCGGTTGGAACGACCCTCGACAAGTTTCCAGTCAGGGTATTCCGTACCGTTAAGTGCTTGTCCGAGAGCGTATTCCTTGATATCGGTCACCCATGAAACAAGTTGGTCTGCCTTTGCCAGAATTGCCGATATTTCGTTGTCTTCAAGCATTGCGGGCATCTCGAAATCATAGCTGGCGAGTTCAAGATTGTACTCGGCTCGTTTGCGGCAGGTTGCCTTTACACGGCAGAACTGACAATGGTCACCTGCCTTGAATTCGCCTTTTCCTTTTGCGGCAAGCTCAGCAGTAGGTTTCAATGTGTTTTCAGCCCAGGCAAGCAGCTCGTCCTTGCCGATAGTGTAAGTGCTGATGTTCTCTCGCCGTGGTTGGAAAATGGTCATACAGACGGAATTGATGTCATAGATGCCGTCAAACAACTCCAAAGCACCGAGCGCATAACACATCATCTGCGGGTTTTCAAGAGCAGATACCTCTATGCCTTTACCGAATTTCATGTCAATTACATACAGCGTTCCGTCTGCAACTATAAGACAATCTCCGGTACCGAAACCTTCCGGAACCCAACGTGAAAAGTCAAGCCGCTGCTCTATCAGCACGATGGGGTCGTGGCAGATGTCCTTGACCTCTGAATACAGTTCGGAAATATATGTAGCGTACTCATCTGCGCACTGCTCCA
>DAVZHW010000099.1:0-3577 GCA_052273625.1 Candidatus Fimenecus sp.
CAAACCTTTTTAACGCAGGATGTGTGAAATTTTGCCAAAAAGATGCGTCATTAGGTTTAGCGTCAACACGACCTAATCAGTGCTTCCCTAAAAAAATACAACAGGGTTTTTGACGAGCATAGAGAAAAGATACGGGCTGTCAAGCGTGGGCTGACTGTAAAAAGCAACTCCGATGATATTGACCGCTATAACCGGATGCGCTTTGATGCTTGTCAGGATCTTCAAGATTTGACTAAGCAACTGAAAGCAAGGGGCGGACAGAACACATAAAAAGCAAGGCGTACACCTTACCGATTTTGGTATAATGTACGCCTTGTTCTGTTTTATGGTGAATTATTCTGCTTTTGTTTTGAACGTTACAATATCGGATTTCTTCATTGAAGTCCACTTTCCGTCAACGTAAGCACGAACGATGTACTGATACTTGGTATCGGGGGTGAGCTTGTTTATCCTTACTGCCAGCTTCTTGGTCTCGCAAAGCTTTACAGCCTTACCGTCAACATACTTGTAAACTGCATACTTCTCCGCATTGGGAACTGCTTGCCAAGTAAGCTTTATGCTGTTTTCGGTCGATGTTGCCTTAGCGATAGGCTTGTAATAAACCTTGACCGTTATCTTGTCCGAATAAGTCATGGGTGAGAGCTTGCCGCCGATAGAGTATCTTACAAGGAATTTGTAGGTTTTGCCGTTTTTCAGACCTTTAAATGTTACCGACATATCGGTGGTGGTCTTGACCTTGACATACTTGCCGTTCTTATACCGATATACATAGTATTTGTCGGCATTTTCTATCTTGTCCCAGCTGAGCGTTGCCGCACTTCCGTCCAATTCTGCCTTGACGGTCAGTTTTTCGGTAAATACACTCGGTGTTGAAATTACGGGATATGTTGTATATGTGGGATAAGTCGGGTATGTGGGATAGCTTGGCATTCCCGTTGCAGGAATTGATTCGGTTCTGATAACATAGCCGCAGACAGAGCAGAAATATACCCTCACACCTGTTGTGTAAGCTGTTGGCTGAACGGTCACTGTACCGCTGTTCTCGATATGTGCTTCAAAATCGACCTTTTCATCGCAGCCCGAGCAGGTATGCCAATGTCCCGCTTTGTCCTTGGAATAATCCTTGGAAAGTTTATGAGTGTGGATGAGCTTGGGAACAGTTTCTGTCTTTGTGTGGTTGCATATGGAGCAACTCTTGCAGGAAACATACCTCGGCAAAATCAAGATGATTTACATAGAAATAATCATACCGAGTTTGATACAAAACCGTGGAATAATTAAAAAGTATCCCGTTGCGGTGTAAAAACTGCTCTTGCGGTGTAAACGGAAAGCTAGGACTGCCCAGTTGTTTTTATTTGGAGGACAATTATGAAAAAGACACTCGCCCAGAAGCAGATTGCTGATTATGAGCAGCTGTGCCGTGACAGAAACAATGGTCGGTTGCTGGCCTCAGATGGACTGTGGTTCATCTGCGAAGCCAATAACTATGACCACGAAGCCATCGGTTGGCACTTCCTTGAGGTGCTGGCGCAAATTTCAGCAAATAATTGAAACCAGTAGAAATTTACATACTTTTGTGATATACTTTACTGTGTTGAAGTTTACCCATGTGCAGATATGAGCATTTGGGGTTAGAAATATACGAGGAGTATGCTTATGGGATTCCTATTAAAAGCACTGGGTGTCGGCTTGGCAGTAGCTGGCGTCAAAAAAATCAAGCATAACATTGAAGAAGAAAACAGACGAAAAAATACCGTCTGCCGTTTTGATGGAGAAATCTCCAAAGAAGAGTTCTATGTTATGGTCAAGCGTGGTGGAAAAGGAATCCGGCGTATTACCAGTCTGTATGCCGAAGGAGCAATGGTCTACGGCACTGTTCGTTCTCAGAGTGGTATTTCTGATTGGCGTTTCCGTATCGATTTTAATGACTACGGAAAATTGACTGGTGCCTACTGGCTCTCTACGGATAATGATGATTCCGACATCCCCAAGATAGTTGCTGATCGTATTGCACAACAATAGCGTTTTTTGTATTCCACCTGGTCGAGTGCGACATGATCGTTGACAGTTATGAGTCGTTACTTAATATCGTAATGAAATGAGTGACGTGACTTATGCCGTTCGGCTTTCTGGTGAATCTGTGGGAGTGCCATAAGCAGTTTATGGGGATCTCCAAGCCCAAGCGTGAAGCGGATATTGACGAGGTTGTGCCGATAGGAATTTGATTGAAAAATCGATTGAAAAAAGTGGGATTGCGTGGTATAATGGATTTATAAAGGCGGTTAATCCGCCCTATAAATCGAAATGTGTAGGTGAGGTATAGCTATGACAAATGACACAATTGTACATAATAATAAAACATATTGGAATAATCATGCAGATTTCTGGTTTGGGACAACTGCTCTTCCACAGTACGGTGTAAAATTTCCAACAGAAGATGAATTAAACCTATTTGGAGATGTAACCGGTAAGAAGATGTTAGAAATCTGTTGCGGCAGCGGTCATTCCATAAAATATCATGCCGAAAGAAACGCCGGCGAGTTATGGGGATTTGACATTTCTCAGAATCAACTTGATAATGCCAAAAAGTATCTGGAAGAATATGGATATGCGGCAAATCTTATATGTAGTTCAATGGAAGAAATGAATCTCCCTCAAGAATATTTTGATTATGCATATTCTATATATGGTATTGGATGGACTACTGATTTGCAAGGGACTTTTAATAAAATTGCTTCCGGTTTAAAAAAAGGTGGGATTTTTATTTTTAGTTGGAATCACACATTATATCATTGCGTTGCCTTTTCGCGAGAAACCGGAAAAAATGTATTGGACGATGGCAAAATGGTGTTCGGAACAAGTTACTTTGATGAATCTTATTATAAAATGCCTGTGCATGACAGTGAAGTTGTTTTGTGTAATCGTATGATTTCAACATATGTTAATGCTCTTGCAAAAGCAGGATTTGTAATTGAACAAATGATCGAGCAAAATGTCAGTGATATAAATGACACAAGTGATAAGGCGAAGAAGGCAGAGATGATCCCTATTTCGGTGTGTTTTAAAGCTAGAAAGCTATAAAAACAGCTTCGATTAGCCCCCAACAATTTGTTGAACTCGCGAAACTTTCAGCCTGATAGTCAGTTTCCCGTTTATTGGGCAGTTTAACACACAAAAGGAGCAACCACAATGGCTGCTCCTTTTTTTATATGGCAATTAGATTGAAAAGTAGTTGAAAATTGCGAAAATATGTGGTATAATGGGGTTAAAGGCAGTTAATTTGTAAGACTGAACAGAAAGCGAGTGAAAATATGACCGGAAAATTCAACAACAGTTCAAACATAGTTTGTAACTCATTTTGTCTTATTATATTCCCTTTGGTATTTATCGGCGGACCAATAATTTCTTCCTAAAACACAGTAATTGTCATCGACCGACAATCTCCCCATAACTAACCAAACAAACATTTCCCATCTCTTCAGCTTTCTCGATACAGCCTTTGCCGGAAAAGTGGCTTGAGCTAGGGAAGCACTGAATAAATCGTGGCACGCATCTTGCTTGCATATTTTCCGCCATT
>DAVZHW010000100.1:0-3537 GCA_052273625.1 Candidatus Fimenecus sp.
TCCTGCTTGATTTTCGACCCTCGAAAATCTTCCGAAGAGCCGATTTTCGTGCTTCTGCAACGCTTGCCGAAATCTGCCCGAATTTTGCTGATTTACTCTCAGGCGGTTACTTTCCCGACCTCGCCCCTAAAGCCGTCACACAGGGCGACACAGGGACTTACAGGGGCGTTCCTTTTGATTTCATACCTGTCTGTATAATCTTCCCATCCAGCTTTTCAAAGCAGCATTCGGTGTAGGACAGACCGTTCCGTTCTACCACTTGATCCAATACCGCAAGCATATTCGTTTCTTTTGTGCTGACAGAAACATTCGGACTGTCATAAAAAATCCAGTCGTCCGAGTTAGGATCATCCTTAACGAACACATCATATCCAAGCTGAATACCATTGCTTGATTGATAAATACAGCATTCAATTTTGACACAGCCTGCCGTCAGTGAAGCGGCAATCTGTGATTCAAATTCTAATGGATTTATTTTTTGAAACTGACGTATCTCTTTGTCAGAAATCAAACGCTGAAACAGGTATTTTTCGCTGAGTTCTTTTTTTAATTTTCTGATTTGTTTCATATTGCTGTCACCATTCACATGGAATAATAGAACGGATCAGATTCGTCCATTTCATCATCTTCTCCGTCTTCGAGTTCTTCTTCCTCGTCCTCATAATCGTCGTCATAATCACTAAACAAACTTTGCTGATGTGAGAAGCGCACGGCAGAAGAATAAAATCTCTGTGCGCTGTCGCCGACAGCTTTGTTGAGAATATCGGTATCCAACTCGCAGTCTTTATATCCCACGTAAACGGTCCCGTAATAATGGGGCGATGGTAATCCGAAACCCATTTTTAAATTCATAATATACACCATCGCATTAACTTCTTCGCCGTCAAGCTGTACGGGAACATCTTGCTTGAAATAGTGGGAGGGATATCCTTCGTATCGGTCAAGAGACAATTCATCCCTCGGCTGTATCTCCCAAACAGCAACGGGAACAGAAGAGCCTTCTTTCGGTGCGATAGTTGCAAATGCGCCGTTCGGTTGTCCTTTAAACTGTAACTCATAATCTTTGATTTCACCCGTGCCGTATAACTTAGCTGTGGGGCATCGGTATTTCATTTGTTCTTTATTTAAATTGCTGCCATAGGCAACATATAATCGTTTGCTCATTTTCAATCAATCCTTTCACTGTGATGATGTCACATAGACATGACAAATGCAGGAGCTTCTTCCTGTTCTGATCCTTCTTCAGTAACTTCTTCCGAAGGAATTTCATATACAGGTTCCTGCGTAATATTTCTTGCAGCTTCTTCAGCCAACCGTTTTGCCGCAAGGCGTTCTTTCTGCGCTTCTGCCTGCGCCGGATCGCGCCATGCGATATTGCCGTCGAGATTTTTTAAGAGGTGCAGTCTTGCTGTCTTAAATTCGTCACCGATTAAACCAAGCCGAAGAAGCCAAGTTCGGAATGTGTATTTTTCATTCGGACTTTGCGTTTTGGTTCTTGATGCTCCCTTCTGAACAAGCGCTTGATGGCTGATGGCAAGACATAGTTGGATATATGCTTTGACTTCTCCGGCATGAAGTGTAGAATTGAACAGGCGGAATTCAATCGTACCTTTGGAAAACACACTGTGCAAATTAAGCGCATGATATCGGGACTGGTCGTAGTGATCGTTTCGTCCGCTTCTCCCGTTGTACCAAATTTGCTCCATTGCTTCCATAGATTTCGGCTTACGGCGATTCATTTCGTCAAGAAACCGAGTATCTGCTTTTTTGCAGTAATGCTGTCGTTCCACCTCCACATTCAACGCTTTGTATAACAGATCCTCTTTTGCAGCCATGATGTTAACAATATTACGGAGCGTTTTAACATTGTGAGCTCCGGCGTCCACATGGACATGAATGCCGCAGGAGTCATTGATCCTTGCACCTGCCGCACGGAGTTTTCGAATGATCTCCTGCAAGGGCTCAATATCTTCATACCGACAGATCGGAGACACAAGCTCCACCTTATATGCGCTGTTGTTTGTATTACCTCTTCTTGTTTGGGCACGGATAGAGGCATCGCTCACGACTTTCCATTGGCGTCCCTGATCGTCACGCACAGCGTAAGAATCATAGAAGCCGCCCACATGGGTTGCGGTAGTATCAAAATAACCGGCAATCACTTTAGCCGCTGCCGCCCTTGTGATGCCGGTCATCTCAATTTCAATTCCGAATCGCTGCGATCTCAACTATCCTCACTCCAATCTTGAAAAGGTTCTGCGTCAGCAGGAGGTTTGGGTTTCTTTTTCTTTTCTGCCGGTTTTACACTGCCTGTACGCAGTTCAATAAACTCTCTCACATTTGCGGGCACATTTTTGGAATAGAGAGTATCAATTTCTTTTGCCAACTCGTCTTCTATATGTGAACCCTTCAGTTCGAGATATATTTTTAGTGTGCTGAGTTTTTCTTCATCATAGGAAATATTGATTGTTGCCTTTTTCAAATTTAACACCTCAATCTAATTTTTTTCGTCAACATAATTGATAAACGGTATTTTGAGCCAGTGCGTCCAACCGCTTTGGTTTAGCGGTGTTTGTATAACGCCTGCATGTGTATTCGCCGCCTGAACAACTTCACCGTTGCCGATATATATGCCTATATGGCCTTCGTGCCATACGGCAAGACCGGGAATGTCGGGGATAGTATCAATCGTTCCTTTTTCGGTCGCATTCTCAAACATTGCGTTTGCGGATATATCCGGCATTCCGTTTGTCCCGTAAACAATTTCATTTGTTTCGGCATTCAGCCAACCGTAACCTTTGATTAGACCCACACAGTCGGCGGTTCTTCTGCCGAGCCAATTCTGTTTAATGAAATCGGCATAATTGCCGACCTCATCGGGATACTGATTTTTCTTGTAGTCAAATGAAAAAATATCAAGCACTTCGCCGTAAGTTCCGTATACATAACCCCATCCGTTTTCCTGTGCGTGAATTGCCCATTTTACTAAATCAAGATTGTTTTTTGTTGAAGGATCGGTATAGTCAGATGTGTCAATATGCACAGAGCGTATATTGCCCATGACATTGCCAAAATCTTCGGCAGTAAGCTGTGTGCCGAAAGCAGAATTGATATTGGAAATCAACTGCTCATCCGTTTGATTTTCACTGAAACATGATACAAGTTTATCTGCAAAATCGGGATTGTGAGAAAAATCAGAAAGCGCAAGTACATACAGCACCTGCGCCTCTTTTACTCTGCCTGTAAATCCTGCGGTTTTCATAGCGGCTTCAATACCGTACATAGTATCTTCAACGAATTGGAGCTTTGCCTGTTCCTCGGCAGATAGATTCTGCACAACCATTTCTTGCAGTCTGTCCGTATCAATATTGATATCGCCATTAAAGATAGAGACTACCGCAACTATGGGCATAACGATAATTATGATAATACCAAGTACAATTCCTAGTAGGGTTTTCAGCACCTTCGGGTTGGTCAACAGCGATACCGCAATCTTCTTTAAGGCTGCGCCAACAGTCGCACTCATCATCGCCCACC
>DAVZHW010000101.1:0-3527 GCA_052273625.1 Candidatus Fimenecus sp.
AACCTGCCGACTTCGGGGTTATAGTACCTGCTTTGGAGGTAGTAGAAACCCGTCTCGGCTGGACATCTATATGTACCCGGCAATCACGCAAGTGATTGCACGGTCGTTATTCTCACTTTTATTCCTGTTTCAAATTTCGTCTGCCATTCCGATGAAACGGTAAACAATGGTGATTTCCTGCTGCCGGCATCCGTCCACCTTGACGGTATGCCCGATCTCAATTCGCTCAATTAACTGATTGAGCATATTTGCAGTCAAAGATTCGATGTTCAAATACTCATCCAGCACGGCTTTCAGTTTCTGCACATTCTGTTCATCGTTGCCCTCTGTGCCTAACTCCGCTTCAATCACCGCAAGCCTTGCGGTGATTTGCTTTTGTTCGTTGGTATACTCAGTTAGCATCGAATGATAGCTATCCGGCTCCAAGAGGTCAGCGGCAAAATCCTCGTACAGTTTTTTAATGATTCTTTTCAGCACAGTCAGCCGTTTGCTGGCTTTAATTTGCTCGGCTATCAGCTTGTCCGTCTTTATCCGCTTGGTGCGTTGCTTTTGGATTCGCTCCAACAGCTCGCCGCTTTGCATTTTGCTTGCGATACTCCGCACCCGCTTCAACACCTCACCATACAAATCTTCGTAATAAATTGCGTGATTGTGTTTGCAATCTTCTGGATTGGTGTAGTGGTGGGTGCATCGTATCAGCGGTGTCGGTCCGGCCTTCAGCGGCTTCATCATCAAGGTCATCCGGTGTCCGCACTCGGCGCAAAAGGTCAGGTCTTTGAATACATTGTCAAAGTTATGCTTTTTCGGCCGGTGTCGTAGACTGATGAGGGTTTGCACGCGTTCATAGTCCTCCCGGCTAACCAGCGGTTAATGGCGGTCGGCAACAACGATATGCTGTTCTTTCGGTACTCTGGCACACTCTTTCGTCTTGTAGTTGATAGCCTCGACCTTGTGGTTCACCATATCTCCGGTGTATACCTGATCTCCGAGAATCGCTCTCACGGTCTGATAACACCAGCCGAAAAGAGAATCCTTGCCCTGCTGATACCTCGAAAAGCGTGTGTCACCGTTCTGTGCCTTGTAAACTCCCGGTGTGATAATTTGCCTTGCGGTCAGAATCCGACTAATTTGCGAAAGACTGTTTCCGGCAAGAGAAAGACGAAAGATTTCCTTTACTACGGCTGCGGCTTCTCTGTCTACGATCAAGCGGTTTCGGTTTGTGGGATCTACCTTGTAGCCATAGGGTGTCTGTGCGCTGATATAGTACCCCTTGTAGGCTCGTTGGCGTTTGGCTGACTTCACTTTGCGGGACAAGTCCTTTGCGTACATATCGTTTAGAATGTTCTTAAACGGCGCAATGTCGTTATCGTCCCGAGCAGTGTCGATCCCGTCATTTACGGCAATATACCGTACCCTCTTGCGATTGAAATACACATCTGTGTAGTAGCCGGTCTGGATATAGTCACGCCCCAGTCTGCTCAAGTCCTTGGTAATGACAAGGTTGATCCTGCCATTGTCAATATCCTCAAGCAACCTTGTAAATGCCGGACGATTGAAGTTCAACCCCGAATAGCCGTCATCCGCATAGATCTCGTAGATAGAGAATCCCCGTTCGTGGCAAAAATCCGTCAGCATCATTTTCTGCGTTTCAATACTGACACTTTCGCCTGCCTGCTCGTCGTCCTTGCTGAGTCTGCAATAGACTGCTGCGCTGTAAATGGTTTGCTCATTCTTCACTTGTTCCATATTTTGCTCCTTTCTCGGAACAAAGTGAATCCTGAGATCGTTCGGTCGTCTTTATTATACCGGATTTCGCATTTTCAGTCAATGCAGCGGCATTTGATAAAAATACCGCCGTAAAGACCTCTTCTGGATTTTGCCCGCCTATGAAACATTCGCGAACGATCAGCTTGACCTTTCCCATAGTTGCCTCCTTTGCCGTGAGAGTAACAGATGGAGGGAGAGAAAGTCCCCTCCATCTGTTTCCTCACTTAAAGGCAAAAATGCAAGTGTGATTTTTGAAAGTTCACAAAATGTTTACATATGAAAAACGGAATCTGCAATGTACCAGCAAGCATCGCCGTTGTGATACCACAAAGGCAAAACTTGTCAGGAATATTCCTGAACCCTTTAAGGGCTTGGGATTATCCCAACAAACTGCCTTTTGTCCCCAAAAGGCGATGCTTGCTGGTATGTGTCATTTTAAACTAGGTTGTTTCACAATCAACAAAGTTCTTAGATCTAGTTCCACAGTTGTTGCACTCAAGTGTTATCCATATCCAAGTAAACGCATTATCTATTTCGGTTATTTCAAGTTCCGCAAGTTCTTGAATATCAGGATATTCATATTTAATACCAACAGAAAATCCTCCATTTCGGCATTTCATGCAAACAATAGGTTTAGTTTGTATATGTGTATATTGCTCTTTTCCACATTGCTCATACCCATCACAACTGCTATCAAATACTGAGATAACTTTACCACACTTTCTGCAACGAACTTCTATTACAGTTTTGCCATTTTCTGGAAACAGGCACATTTTTGAAAACATACTGTGTTTTATTTCTCCAACAACAAACACTTCAAAATCATGGGCATTACAGCATGTAAGTATTCCTTCAATTATGCTGTTATCGCCATCCTTTGTTTGATATGTCGTTTTAAAATATGGTTGAATTTTTTTAGGAATCAATTTCATCCCCCCTTATTTAAACAATCTTCTAACCCAATGAACAATCTTTCCCACGGACCCAGGATTGTTTGAACGCATCTTGGACATCTTGTTAATAATATAATTTGTGCTCTGCCTTGGACTCACAACCTCTACCAACTTATTCATGCCTTTTTTAGCAACACCAATAACATCTGGTCGACTTGTTCCATTTAGCCCCATTGTCTTTAAGGCTTTGTTCACACCAATCTGCGAATACTGTCCAGATGCAGCCATTTTACCTGCTTCCATATTTGTTGCAAGCTTGTGTAAAGTCGATCCGTGAGCGTTGCCTACAACGGTTGTTGCTCCAGTAGCTATATTTAGCCCTGCTGATGCTGCACCTGTCACACCACCTATCAACGTGCCAGACATAAATCCTGAACATGCACCATCCAAGGCTCCTTGCCAGCCTCCAGAAATACCGCCTCCAATGGCTCCCATTACAGCACCGGAAGCACCACCAGCAACAGCTCCAGAGAGCGCTGCACCACATATCACGGCCGCTGCACCACCGGTACAAACCGTGGCTACTGCTAATCCAGCAATCGCAACTGCACCAATTGTTACTTTCGCCCAGTTGGGCAGAGACCAGTTGCCGTTAACATCGAAGCGGTTAACTGGGTTATTCATACAATACGCAAACAGATTATAACTTAGTGGACTACCATCTGCGCCAAGATAGTCTATATCGTCTGCATTAATAAACCGACCGATCTCAGGATCATAATAACGGCTGGATACATAGTAGAATCCCGTTTCCTCATCATAGACATACCCACGGTAGCGGAAGGGATTATTCTTTCCGAGTGTGGA
>DAVZHW010000102.1:0-2988 GCA_052273625.1 Candidatus Fimenecus sp.
TTCTGATAATGGGCAAAACAAAAGCGACCAACTTTTTACGGTTGATCGCCTTTGGTTTGGGCATTTTATCGTCTGTTCCATTTGCACTCAAGATGCAAAACCGATGCAGGTGTGGAGATGAACTGAACATCAAATTTCAAACTCGGTTGTACACGGGTGCTTGCGCTATGTATTCTAAAGCTGAATGCCCATCCGTTATCCATGTAAATCTCAACGGTTGTATTACTGCCTCGCTTGAATCTCATCGCAAGAATTTCTGTTGGGGTATCAGCAACCGGAACATCAAAAGCAGATACTTTGATTCTACTCGGTTTGTTCAATGTATCGTGAAGATTGAATGTATGAATCAAAGTCATTCGCTTGCTGTCGTGGCTGACAATTTTGTGGTAATCCTTTATGCCAACAAGGTACTCAAACATTCTAATAGCCACATCGGGGTCATTTCTATATGCTCTGCCAACTTCATCAAGAAATGCTTGAAGTAGAGGAACATAAACATCTCCCTCTTTATCTGCCAAGTCACACCAGTTCGTACCCCTGTTTTTCTCACGATTTAGCATATTGAAAATAGGGGTAATATCGTTCCAATAAGAGTTGCTACATGGAATACCATACCACTCATTGCCGAAATCTAAAACATGGCTTAATCGACTGTGCTTGACGGCGGCGTGATTATGTTTGATGCTCAATCCAATTTCCCATTCTATGTCATCTCGACGGATAACAATATCTCGAACATCGCCAGACTCGCCAGCATCGTCCTTTTGAAACTCAAGGAGTAATGTGTCTCCGCTATTTTCTTCCATTCGTGGCTCTAATTCCAAGATTGCATCAACAGCAGCATTTGCAGAAATTGTGAACAACTCTCTTTTTTCTCTGCTGACAGCATTCCATGCTCGTTCGTTTGCATCTAAACTTGAATTGCAAACGATGCCTGTTTTACGAATTGGGTCAAGTGCATTGAATAACGCATTTATCCACGCATATTCGTAGGCTCTTCCTTGGTCGTTACTACTTGTACTCATTATTTCTTTCCTCCTGCCTTTTTACCATCATCAATGCCAACGACTTTATCGCCCTCGCCGTTTAGATGCATCATAATTGCTACTGCAATTTCATAGGCAAGATTCACAGGAACAGCATTACCAATCATCTTATAGGCATTATTTGTCTCTGTATAAATGAACTGGAAGCCATCGGGAAAACCTTGCACACGAGCGACTTCTCGAATCGTCATTCTTCTATAAAGATGTTCCTGTCCTTCAACGAATCGACAATCGTTTTTATCAAACTTAACCATCTTCGGAGCAGAGGGATGGAGTTGACATTGACGGCCAGATGCCTGAACAGTAAAGCCTTGCTCATCCCAAGACTTCACTCTGTTTCTGCTCATGAAAATCGGAGAGAAAGCTCCAGTAAAGTATTCGTTGTTGTTTACTGCTGCGGGATTGTGATGGTTCTTCGAGCCGGCAGGAACTGCGGTCTCTTGAAGATCCCAGATAATATCTCGCAGAGTGAGTTTCTTTTCATCATCTTCGGTGGAGCCTTTCGGGAACTTAAACTTGATATTCAAGTCCTTGCGGAAGCCAATATAAAATACTCTTTTTCTTTCTTCTGCAACACCATAATCTTTTGCATTTACAAGAGTTAATGTGACATCATATCCTGCTTCATCAAACATCGACAAAATGTTTTGGACAGCTTCGTTGTGTCGGTTGGCAAGCATACCGCTAACATTTTCAGCAAGGAAAAACTTCGGTCTAAACTCTTTAAGGATTCTGATGTAGTCATAGAAAAGTTGACCTCTTGCATCTTCGATTCCACGCAAAGCACCAGCTTCAGACCAAGACTGGCAAGGAGGACCACCAATGATGCCATCTACTTCGCCGTCAATATACGGAGCAATGTCCTCTTTTGTTACTTGACGAACATCACCCTCAATCAGATGGGTCCTTGGATGATTGACCTTGAATGTTTCGTAAATAGTGGGGTCAAACTCGTTAGCTACCGGGACATGAAACCCGGCTCGTTCAAATCCGAGGTCGAGACCACCGCATCCAGAAAAAAGAGAAATTACATTCATAATACGCTTACTCCTTGTTAGTAGATTCTTCGCTGAACCATTCAGCTTCAATTTCTTCGTATGATAGTCCGTGTGTCAAGCAAAAGGACTTCATTTCTTTCATCGCAGTAAGATTTGGTTTGCTTTTTCCTGTTTCCCAACGATTTATTGTTGAAACAGATACTTTTAATTCCTTTGCAAAGGCTTCCTGCGACATAAAAGCCTTTTGTCGAGTCTTTTTAATAATTGTTGAAAGTTGCATCAACCTATCATCCTCCTGTCGCAAAGTTCGTATTATTATAGCATATTCTTCTCATTTTTTCAATGGGATTGGCGATTATTGTGGTTATGGTCGAAAAATATTTACATTTCAAAAAGATTGGTGATGCCTTGTTATGTAGATGCGGTCAAAACATCGGATGCAAACCCGACATTTTGACCGCATATCGCCCCCTAACTGTTACATTATTCCGTCCGGCTCTTGAACCCGGTTTGCTTTGCGCTCTCGCTTGCTTTTCGTCTGCGTTCCTCGCTCATCGGTGATTGCAGCCGGATAGACAATCTGGACTTATCCAGCACATAGATCACGCCGCCCTGGGCGAAGGATTTTTTCAAGCGGCAAAGGTCGGGGTGCTTCTTGCTGAACGCTGCCAGCCGCTTCCGCAACCCGGCATTGTAGGTCTGGATGTGGGCGGTGTCCTCGCCCTCGTTGAACAGGATAATGGTCTCTTTCTCATACTTCGTCAGGGTCATACTCGTCATCCTCCCATTCAGCTGCCGGACAGCCGCTCACGATACTCTCAAAAGCCTTTTCGCAGCGCAGATATGCATCCATCTCTAAACGGAGATTGAAGAACATACAGCGATACCAGCGGTCGGCGGTTGGAGCGTTCAGTTCCCTTGCGATTGCAAGGAAGAAATGCTTT
>DAVZHW010000103.1:0-2901 GCA_052273625.1 Candidatus Fimenecus sp.
GTCTGATTCCTAACAGGAATTAGTCGGGAGTTTTTCTTGTTAACAGAGCCTATATTGGAGGATAGCATTATGAAAACATTACTTTCCTGTGAATTTAACATGGACACAGGCTGCGCTGAACTAAGATATTCTGACGACAGCATGATTTCCATTAATTGCACCGCTGTAGAGGACGAAGTTGCGAATAGCCGTTTCCAGCAGTCTGAACTGGACTACCTGATTTACAATGATCCCGTTGCCTATGCCGACCTGATTCTCAACGGAGATCCGAAAGCATATCTGAAAAATGTGACCGAGTACAAGCCGCTGGATTAAACAATGAAATCGCCGATGTGAGTGAGCAGCGCTTACATCGGCGATTTCATTTTATAGTGTTAGATAAAATTAGTATAATACTTTTATTCTCTTATTCTCTGTATTTTGAAGGGGTAAATCCATAATACCTTTTGAATATTTCAATCAATCTACTGGGGTTGGAGTATCCAACAATTCTTGAAATTTCCGCAATGGTGAGGTCGGTCTGAATAAGCATGTGCTCGGCTACAGAGATCCTTTTCCTCTGAATGTATTCGGTAATGGACATATTATAAACTGACTTAAATAGCTTTTTCATCTTGCTTTCACTCATACATGCAATGGTGGAAAGCGTCTGTAATGTAATATTAAAACTGTAATGTTCATCCATGTAATGCGTTAGTTCATCTAATGCCTGTAAATCTGTTTCGTTGATGGATCGGGCATTCTCTTCATTTAGTCTGTTTTCTTTCAAATAAGAAGCAAGAATCGAGATGATTTCATATATTTTTGCTTCTACTGTAATTCTGGACGCTTTCATGGAAAGCAGATACTCATATAGGCTTTGCATAGCACGATTGACATTTGGTAAATAGAATTTCCCTTTTTCTTTGAAGAAATCAGAAAAGTTCACTTCAAGATCACCGGAAATTTCCTGGAGATACTGATCAATAAATTCCTGGTCAAACTGCACAGTAATACATCTTAATGGAATCTGAGGATGATAAATAGCTTTGTACTTTTCAGATGGTTCATAACAGCGCAATGTATTCGGAGAAACATTTTGATACGGATAAAATTCATCTCCTGCGCCACTAATATAGAGAGCAAGTACATATCCAGGCCCAATATGTTCTCCAACCATGGTTTCCTGATTAAATCGTATGTCTGTCACTGTAATGACGAAATCGTGGTGAACCTCACTCGTCCATTGAAATCCGATTCCATATTTCTGATTGATCTTATAATATGTTCCGTACTCTATTGGATTCTTTATCGATTCAACAAAGAAATCCTCTCGTTCAACTTCTATCATTGGCCCCTCCAAAGATACCTCGGTTAGATTTATTAGTACCTTGTTCAGACTTTATATCTGTTTTGCCCTTTACAGTTACCCGCAACTAATTATAATGAAAGAGCAGATGTGTGTCAAACCGTTTTTTAGCAAAAAGGAGGCTCGGATTTGAAGTCAATTCGTTGTTTATATAAAAAACTGTTGCAATATGTCCCGGATAAAAGAATTTGGGCATATTCTTCTATGGCATTGTCTGCCGCTGCCGTCTGCTCATATATGGGAGCTTATTGGTTTCTCTGGCAATCCATTGTGTCCATTCTGGTTATCCCCGCATATGAGAAGGCCATGTATGATGCAATTATCGTAGTCGCACTTATGATTTTACGAGGCATCCTCAACATTGCATCGGCAACGTGTTCCCACTATTTAGGCTTCCGGCTTGAAACAAACTTAAGAAAAAATGGGCTTCATAAATTATTGGATGCCTCTTCTTCCTTTTTTGACCACAACAGTTCTGGAGAGATTCGAAAAGTTATTGATGATAACGCAGCAGAAACACACAAAACAGTGGCCCATTTGATTCCAGACAACATCACTGCTGTTATGACGCCGGTGTTAATGTTTGTGCTGATGTTTGCAATTGATTACCGCCTTGGTATTCTCTTGATCCTTACAACTGTAATTGGTGTTCTTCAGTATCGTAAAATGTCCGGTGGTACTGAATTTCTGTCTGGCTATTCAGCGGCACTTCAAAAGATGAGTGCGGCAACAGTAGAATATGTCAGAGGAATGCAGATCATAAAAATCTTCGGTGTAACTGTACAGTATTACAAAACTCTGATTGACTCGATCAAGGAGTACAAACAGTACGTCTATCAGTATAGCCTCAGTTGTAAGAATCCCTATGTTGGATTCCAGGTTCTGTTCAACGTGTTTTATGCTTTTGCCGTACCAGCCGCAGTTGTACTCATCAGCTATGGAGAACCTGCCATGCTGATCCTGGCAAAGATTGTTTTCTTTGCTGTATTCTCCGGAGCTGTATTTACTTCTTTCACATCGATTATGTTTACGGGGCAGGATAACTTTGGCGCACAAAATACGCTGAATCAGCTTGATGAGCTGACTGCTTCAATGGATCAGGCAAAGCTTCCGCATGGAAGCGAAGAGAACTTCCAAAATTTCGATATTGAATTTCGTCATGTTGACTTTAAATATGATGACACCTTCGTGCTGAAGAATTTTAACCTGACACTGCATCAGAATAAAACTTATGCGCTTATCGGGTCTTCCGGCGGAGGCAAATCTACCATTGCAAAGCTGATTTCAGGATTTTATCCTGTTGATGGCGGCGAGATTCTGATTGGTGGAAAGAACATTCAGAGTTATTCTGAAAAAGCTCTCATTCAAAACATAGCATTTGTCTTCCAGCACAGTCAATTACTGAAGACCTCAATTTACGAAAATGTCCGAATCGGAAATCCTCAGGCAACACGGCAGCAGATTATGGATGCACTTAACGCAGCGAACTGCACATCTATCCTTGACAAATTTCCCCAAAGGGAGATGACTGTCATAGGGGCAAAGGGCGTATA
>DAVZHW010000104.1:0-2899 GCA_052273625.1 Candidatus Fimenecus sp.
GATCTTGATGCTGCAATGGTAGATTGCGATGGTATCACCTCCGTTTCGCTCGTTCAGTCTTGGCGGCTCCTTTCCTTGATTTTGGGTAAAAGAAAAGTGCAACCGATTTTCGTCGAATGCACTTTTCTGAATAGTTAGTGCTATTTAGTTATGATTCCCCGGTCAATCGTGTCTGCTCCGTTTTTTCTTCATACGGACCGTTAGCTCCTCGCTCTTTTGCCAGCATTAGTATCACCGCTGATGCAAGAACAACAAGAATAAATGCGAACAGCAAAACTTTTGCCAAACGATTTCTCATCATATCCTCCTATTAGTTTCTTAAAATTCTATCGGGCTTAACATGATTCATTATTATGATACTTCCGATAGTTGGCACCAACACGGCAATAAGTGCAGTCGAGACAATTGTTGCAACAGTTTTGATTGACAGTGTGAGTACATTGAAGCTAAATAGCAGATTTACTATACCACTTATCAAAAGCGCAATAATTAGAGCAAATATGGTTATGCCAAATAGTTGAATGAGTGCTTCCGAAAGAGCAATTTTAAGAGTTTCACGGTTATTTAATCCGTTTGCTTTTAAAATCGCAAACTCATACTTTCTACCGACTGTGCTGTTGATATAAATAATAGCCATAAGAATGAGCACAATTACTAAAACAGCAATGATAATCCAAGAAGCAGTATCCCTAACATTTGAGAGAAGCTCATTCATCGAGTCTATGTCCTGATAGGCACTTACAGCCTTAAAGTTGGGGTTAATCTTCTCAAGTTTTTCAACCGTAAAATCAATATCATTGTAGTTCTTTACAAAGGACACATAGGCACTTGGCCTCCATTCGTTAATCCCATAGTCTTTATGAAACAGCGATGGGTCAATAGTGGCTTTGATAGAATTCATATATCTAAGCATAGTATCTATTGGCATATATATAATCATGTTCCCACTTGCAGAACGTCTATTTTTAAAGTCGTGATCCAAGACTCCGGAAAGTTCAAAAGAAATCGGTGCTATCTTTGAAACATCAATGTCTGCCATGTATGAGCTTTCCGAAGAAGATACGTTTAGATTTACATCGGTAGTTCCCATGGGAACCCCTATGGAAAGACTAATCTGTACATCTGAGAGCGAGGAGTTAGCCAACCCCAAGACATTTGCCAACTCATAAGAGAAATAAATCTTCTCCGTAGCGTCAGTTTCAAACGAATTGATTACTCTTTTTTCTACATTATCTTCTTTATAATACGGCGCAACAACTATTTTTTTGTAATGGTCGTTCGCTTCATTGAATGTGTATGTACTTGCTCTGCCATCTGTGGCTACTTCAACATTGCACGAATCGAAGAAGGTATCCTGAATAAAATCATACCCAACAGAGCGAAATTCGAGGTAAGGATAAATCGAATCAATACTGCTGATTTTACTGATTGCGGTTTCCTCTGCTGCTGATATTGATAGATTCTCATCTACATCAACATACGTTTGTAATGGAGCTGTAAAGTTAATCAAAAAGACCTCCTTATCAGAAATGGTTTCTAACAAAGACTCTTGATGTTTAACAAGCCCTTCTCCTATTCCGCTAATGCAAGCTGCCAATGCAATAGAAATTGCACACAGTACAATCATCAGTGCTTTCAGAAACTTTGACCGTTTCATCGTTTTAACAGCATACTTAATTGAGTGCGCGAAACTAAACGGCACATGCTCAAATCCATCTTCCACGACGCTTTTTTCGGTTGGTATAGCTTCCCCTCGTTTTAAAACGATTTTTTCTTCTGCTATTTCATAAACCACATCGGCAGCTTCTTTAACCATTTGATTGTGTGATGCAACAACAACCTTTTTGCCCCTTTTATTTGCGAAAGACCTGAATATATCCATTATGAGTATGCTGTTTTCTCTGTCAAGTGCTGACGTTGGCTCATCTGCGACTATTAAGGCCGGGTTTTTGGCCATTGCACAAGCTATTGCCAATCTCTGCCTTTCACCTCCTGACAATATGCGGGGGTATTTTGAACAATCGACATCCAAATGAACCTGCGTCAAATAATCAACAACCTCATCCTCGCTGAGAGTATGACCAGCAATTTTGGCAGAGTGTTTAATGTTGTCAGCAATACTCAGCGATTCAATAAGTGAATTGTCCTGAAACACATACCCTATTTGCGTTTTCCTAACATTGCTGAGCTTTGTGTCGGATTTTAGATCAATAGATTTCCCATCAAAAATATATTCATAGCTTGTATTTGACGAGATTAACCCAATCAAATATAGCAAAGAAGTTTTTCCACTTCCGCTTTTTCCTGTGATTACAGTTATCAAATTGTCCGGTATCGTTATAGCTCCTCTTTTTATAAGAGTGTGTTCGAATTTCAAGGTTATGTTGGATAAGGCAATCATGTCTATCTCCTTTCAACTATCTCAAGCAGCATCTTCGGAAACACTACTTAATAAACGTTAGCCTGTTTTATCGTCAATGCCATCTACATAATCAGTATGTATGCGTGATGGTGTTTGATGTACTCGAAAAGGCAATTGATGCCCATTGCGTTACCAAGCTTGAATAAATGGTGTATGTACCTTTAGCAAAGCCAGCGTTTCCTATATCATACTTGTATCAGCGTGATTAATCCAGTATATAATGCTCACGCAATGCTATTGGTTGTCGTCTTTAAGGAAGAAACTGTGGATGGAAGAAAACTAATCAGGGAAAGTATACCTTGCAACTCGTAAGCTTTCAATTACTATTCCTTTTCAATTCTACAACTTTTCTATGAACGCCGCACTTTTTCGCCGCTTCGCTTGACAACCTGCGGCATTCCTCGCTGTATGGGGAAGGCAATGAAAAAGCGCAACCGATTTTCGTCGGCTGCGCTTTTGGCGGCTATGGGCGGTAAT
>DAVZHW010000105.1:0-2792 GCA_052273625.1 Candidatus Fimenecus sp.
TGGTCTTGGAGATAATCTTTGCATACTTTTCCGCTTTGGCTTTGTAAACCAATTCGCCGTTTGATTGATACAAATCCATATACTTGTTTACAAGATGCAAAAGGTTATTGCCGTTACTGCGTGTGGGATTTCGCAAATCAATAACCGAAACATTGTATCCGTACTGTTTTGCTATATTGCCGTAATTTCGGCAGACATCTCCCTTGGTATCGGTTGAGAGCCAGCTCATACCGCTTGCGCAGGCATATTCAATGCAGGGATAAAGCCAATAAGCTGTTTTACCTACGCCTGCTGCACCGATCATTAACACATGAACATCGCCGGTGTCAACCATAGCAGTTGTATTGTGCTTGCTGCCTGTGCAACCCACAACAATGCCTTGAGGAAGAACTTCTTCCGGCTGTTCTTTTTTCTTGCTTTTGAAAAATCTGTATTTGGCAATATGGGAAACAGTCGGTGTTCTACCGTTTTCAGCTTGCTTACGCCATTTGTTTGGTGTAAACGGAATGCGCCGATAGGTTTTGCGTATCTCCGATTTGGTTGCCCACCGAGCCGTACCATGCTGACCGTCACCGACTGTTTTGGATTTGATATTGTTCAGATTGTAAATGTGAGCAAGTAAAGTAATACCACCAAGAACACAGAACATTACAGCTGTAACTATACCTAAAACTGCAATTCTGGCCATTGAGTTTCACGCTCCTTTATTTTTTCTTTTGGAAATAATAAATCCTCGTTCCAATCTTTATGTGTTGGAATAAGGATTTCGGATTCTATACCAAGTGCGAACAGCTTTGCACTGATTTTGTTTGCCGCTGTTTGACCGGGTTCGTCACTGTCAAAGCATAAATACACTTTGCGGATATTCGGATTATCCTTTAAGCATTGAAAAAGCACCCTGTCCGAAACGGAACAAGATGCTGCGTAACTATGATTTATCCAATTTTCTTTGTGCATTGATATGAAACTCAGCATATCAATAGGTGCTTCAAAAAGGAAAAGATATTTACTTGTACCAAACCGGTGAAAGCTGTATTCGGGCTGACTGTTCGGAGCATTGCCTTTGTAGGTTGACTGAGAACCGCTTCCTCTTTTATGAGCATGACGGGGGATACCATCCTTATCATATCCTACGAATATGGCGTTATGATAGTCTGCCGATTCGTAAATCAAGCCTTTATCTACAAATGCTTGAAACACATCTTCGTCAATTCCTCTTGTGTGTAAAAGATAGGCTTTAACCCTTGAGATGTTTTCGTTCTTCGGCGGTAGTTTAAACAGTTTTGCTTCCTTAACAACAGGCGGAGATGTTATGAACATAGCACTGTTGTTGCCAATCAAATACTCAACTGCTTCGGGATAAGATTTGTTATAGAATCTGCGTACAAAATCAATTGCATCACCGCCGACTCGGTCATACTGGTGATACCATAGATTACCTCGGATAGTAACTTTCTGCGAACCGTCTTTCCATACAAATTCTTTTCCGGAACGCTTCACGGTTTCACCCTGCGATTCAAGCAAAGATACAATATCTGTTTGATGAGCCAGTGCTTTCTGCTCATCAGTAAAGAATACAAATGGCATTTTTATCATCTCCTTAAATTTTTTAAAATATTTTTGAATTTTTTGTCACATTTTTGCGTTTTGAATTGTTGTATATGTATGAAGGAGTTAAAAAACTTCCTGTACGGACAACTTCATCTTATTCCTTGGATGCTTTGACTCTAATATCTCACGGGTTTTGCTTGTGCTGATGTGGGTATAAATCTGCGTTGTCGCAATAGAGCTGTGTCCGAGGAACTGCTGTATATACCGTATATCAACATCTTCATTGTGCAGTTCAGTTGCGAAAGTATGCCTGAACATGTGCGGAGTAATATGCAACGGCACTCCGACTGCATTTGCATAATCATTAACCATATATCTTATGGATTGCTCGGACAAGCGGTTGCCAAGTCTATTTACAAACAAGTAATTTGATTTATATGAGCAAACAGTGAGGTAATTGCCAATCATTTTACTTAAATCATTGCTTATGCACATAATGCGCTCTTTTGAACCTTTGCCGAATATACGTATTGTGTTATCTCTGAGATTGATGGCAGAGATTTTGAGATTGGATGCTTCAGAAACTCTCATTCCTGTTGAAAACAATAATTCAAGAACGACAATGTTTCGCAGAGTTACTTCTTTCTGGTATTTGGTAACAGCAATGGAATGTTGCTTATAGGCGTAAGTTAGCATATCCTGAATACAGTTGAGAGGTATTGTGCGAGGCAGTTTAATTGGTTCTTTGTATTTAAGAATGATTTTGTGGAACGGATTAAACTCAACAATATCCTCAATCTCCATATATCTGTAAAACGCCTTTATACAGGCAATTTTCCGCTTGGCACTTTTGGGCTTGTACAGGCTGTGAAGCATATTGATATATGAATTGATCTCGTTCTTATCAAAACAATCACGCCCACGCATAAAGTCGCAAAACTGCTTCAAATCAATTTTGTATGCCTTGAGAGTTAAATTGCTTAAACCTTTCATGGACTTGCAAGCAACAAGATATTTGTCTTTTTCTTCAATTAAATTAAACATTAAAAATCCTCCGTAAAATGATAAATACATTATACGGAAGATGTATACAAAGGTCGATTGAAAATGACAGATATTTTTATAAAAGTGTGCAATTTTGTTGATGTTTTGAATAGTTTTGATAATATTATTGAAAAAGAAAACAAAATGTAATAAAATATAGATATATTGAAATAAACTAAAGGATAACTAAATATTAT
>DAVZHW010000106.1:0-2782 GCA_052273625.1 Candidatus Fimenecus sp.
AATATCAAATAACTAAAAAATGCGGTGAAGCTGGCTCAGCTTCAAATTCCAGTTTGTCGAGCAGCATAATATAAAAAGCATCGCACTATGCGGTGCTTTTTTCATATCTAAAATAAGGAGGTGACCGCATTGAGAAAGCTGAAAAAATACAAACCCACCAAGTTCAAGGCAAAGGACAGCCGATACGATAAAGCTGCCGCAGACTTTGCGGTTGCGTTCATTGAAAGCTTATGCCACACCAAAGGAACCTGGGCGGGAAAGCCATTCGAACTAATCGACTGGCAGGAGCAGATAATCCGAGATTTGTTCGGAACGCTGAAACCGAACGGCTATCGGCAGTTCAACACGGCGTACATTGAGATACCGAAGAAGCAAGGTAAATCCGAGCTTGCCGCCGCTGTTGCACTGCTTCTCACCTGCGGTGACGGTGAGGAACGAGCCGAGGTTTACGGCTGTGCCGCCGACAGACAGCAGGCGGCTATCGTGTTTGATGTCGCAGCGGATATGGTGCGAATGTGTCCTGCTCTTTCCAAGCGAGTGAAGATTTTAGCATATCTACATTCGCACCGACCCCGCCGGGAACATCAAGGCTGATAAGGAAAAGTCCACTGAAAAGATTGACGGAGCTGTGGCAACAATCATGGCTCTTGACCGTGCTATCCGCTGCGGGAACGACCACGGAGCTAGTGTGTATGATGACCGGGGCATTTTGTTTATTTGATTCATGCATATTTTCCCTTAATCAGAGCATAATATTAAGAGAATTCTCCTCAACCCATTGACTTTTCCCTTGTTTTATGCTATTATTTAAGGGAAACAACCTGGAGGTGAGGTTATGAGAACATTTAACTATTCAGCAATCAAGAATCAAAAATGGGATTCAGATGTCCTTTCCTTAATTGCCGCCATCTATAAAGAAGCCGGAAAACAGGAGCTGTATTTAAAGCAACGACCCGAAGAATTAGAAAAACTTGTTGAAATCGCCAAGGTACAGAGTACCGAAGCATCCAATGCAATCGAAGGCATCGTTACCACGAACACTCGTGTTAAACAGCTTGTAGAAGAGAAAACGACACCGAAAAATCGTGATGAACAGGAAATTGCAGGCTACCGAGATGTGCTTAATATTATACATGAAAGTTTTGACACTATTCCGATTACGCAAAATTATATCCTACAGCTTCACAAAATCTTGTATAGTCATATGAACAACCCTATGGCAGGCAGAACAAAAAATGTTCAGAACTATATTAGTGCCACCTATCCGGACGGTCATGTAGAAATCTTGTTCACTCCTCTTGCACCATATGATACTCCCGAAGCGTTGGACAAAATCTGTGAGGAATACAATCGTGTCATCGGAAATATGGAAGTTGAACCATTGATTGCAATTCCAATCTTCATACATGATTTTCTTTGCATTCATCCCTTTAACGATGGTAACGGACGAATGAGTCGTTTGCTTACAACCCTTTTGTTATACAGAAACGGATTCTATGTAGGTAAATATATTTCACTTGAAGCAAAAATCGCAAAAAACAAAGACCTTTACTATGATGCACTCGGTCAAGCACAGATTGGCTGGCATGAAGGAACAGAAGATTCTGTCCCGTTTATCAAATATCTGCTCGGCACTATTCTTGCAGCATACAAGGACTTTGAAGAACGCTTTGCTCTTGTAGAAACAAAGCTGCCTGCTTTGGAAACAGTAAGGCGGGCAAGCTTAAACAAAATTGGTCGTTTTACAAAGCAGGATATTCGTGAACTTTGTCCCTCACTCAGCGTAAGTTCGATTGAAGGAAGCCTTCGCAAATTAGTCGCTTTGGGAGAATTAAAGCGTGAAGGCTCCGGAAAAAACACCTGCTATTTTAGAATTAAATAAACCCTTAAAACTTTTGCTTTCCCGTAAAATATACTTGTTTTTAAGGGAGAGTATTAAGGCAAGACCGCACAAAGACCATTTATTGGATTTTGCACGTGTATTGCCTTAAAACTAAGGTCAAGCATCTCTTCAGAGGTGCTTTTCTTATGCCCAAAAACAGAAAGGACTGATAATATGGGTATTTTCAAGGGGCTATTTCGTTCACGGGACAAGCCCCAAAACAGCACAACCGGCAGCGCCTACCGTTTTTACATGGGCGGTTCGACTGCGGGAAAGAACGTCACCGAGCGCTCCGCAATGCAGATGACCGCAGTGTATTCCTGCGTTAGAGTGCTGTCGGAAGCAGTGGCAGGACTACCGCTGAACGTCTATAAGTACCGTTCGTCCGGCGGCAAAGAAAAAGCGGTCACGCATTCGCTTTACCGTCTGCTCCACGATGAACCGAACCCCGAAATGACCTCGTTTGTTTTCCGTGAAACGCTTATGACGCACCTGCTCCTCTGGGGCAACGCATATGCGCAGGTTATCCGCAACGGAAAGGGCGAGGTCATTGCTCTGTACCCGCTTATGCCGAACCGAATGTCGGTTGACCGCGATTCCAACGGAAAGCTGTACTACAAATACTACCGTGGTTCAGACGAAGCAATCCGCAGCAAGGAATATGAAGTCATTCTCTCATCGGGCGATGTCCTGCATATTCCCGGACTTGGCTTTGACGGACTTGTTGGCTACTCGCCGATTGCAATGGCGAAGAACGCTATCGGGCTTGCAATTGCAACCGAGGAGTTCGGAGCTAAGTTCTTTGCGAACGGCGCAGCGCCAAGCGGCGTCCTTGAACACCCCGGTACTATAAAGGACCCGTCAAAGGTTCGTGAAGCGTGGCAGTCGCAGTTCGGCGGG
>DAVZHW010000107.1:0-2763 GCA_052273625.1 Candidatus Fimenecus sp.
TCTGCAACTGCTGGCGGCTATCACACCCGACCCTGTTGCCGGAGAGCTGTTCAACGACCTTGAAATCAAGCTGAGTACCGAAGAAGCGCACGACTGGTATCGCCGCTTCTACCGCACACTCCGTATGGAAATGGACGGCTACTATGAAGCGGAACTGACTTTGCGGCTGGCAGAAATCAGCAGTTACGATATGGAGGGCTATTATGGCGAAGCTGACGAAGTATGAAAAGGAAACCATTATCCTGTTCAACGAGGGCGAGGACACGGCAAGCATCTACACCTTTAACGCCGGACTGAAAAAGCGGCTGGTGCTGTTCGCCAAGAAGTACCCCGGCCTCTGCCGACAGGAAAAGACCCATGAGCAGGGCGGCGTTTCCTATGTGCTGGACAAATCCCGGCTGTCCATCCGTCTGCAACCGCCCATGAGCGAGGAACGCAGACGGAAAGCAAGCGAGAACGCCAAGCAAACCGGGTTCAGGAGCAGGACGGAATAATGTAGCGTTTAGGGGTGATATGCGGTCAAAATGTCGGGTCTGTACTCGATGTTTTGACCGCTATTACATAGCAAGGTATAGTTCTATCGTTTTTCTCATTTTTAAGGCTATACAGATTCAAAACGATTAAATCAAGATATTTCATCCCGACTGCTTGAAAAATTCACATTATCGTGATACAATAAACAAGGATATTCTTAAATCGGGAGGGTACTATGGCTGTTACATATAAAAAACTATTTCATCTGTTAATCGACCGTGGTATTGCAACGGCTGAATTGACAGAACAAGCAGGCTTTAGTGCCAACATTTTAACCCGACTTAGAAGAGACCAATATGTTTCATTGGAGAGCATTGAAAAGCTATGTTTTGCCCTCGATTGCGGCGTTGACGATATTCTGGAATTTATACCTGATGAAAAGGAGAACGGAAACAATGATTGATACAAAGAAAGAGCAGGAGCGTGACGAGCTGCACCGTGCGATATGGGCAATCGCTGATGAACTTCGTGGTGCCGTTGACGGCTGGGATTTTAAGAACTATGTTCTCGGAACCATGTTTTATCGCTATATCTCCGAGAACCTGACCAACTACATCAATTCTGGCGAACAGGAAGCTGGCAATACCGATTTTGATTATGCCAAAATGCCCGATACTGATGCAGAAGAAGCTCGTGACGGCTTGGTAGAAGAAAAGGGCTTCTTTATTCTTCCGTCCGAGCTGTTTTGCAATGTCAATCTCAGAGCCGACAACGATGAAAACCTGAATGAAACCTTGGAGCGTGTATTCAACCATATTGAAAGCTCTGCAAAAGGCTCATCTTCCGAAAGCAGCTTTGCCGGATTGTTCGATGATTTTGATGTAAACAGCAACAAGCTCGGTTCTACCGTTGCAAAGAGAAATGAACGCCTTGCAAAACTTCTGCATGGTGTAGCTGATATGAACCTTGGTGATGTGAAGGATCACGATATTGATGCCTTTGGCGATGCCTATGAGTATCTGATGACCATGTACGCATCTGGGGCAGGAAAATCCGGCGGCGAGTTCTTTACCCCTGCGGATGTTTCCGAACTGCTGACCAGACTTGGCACGGTGGGCAAGACTGAAATCAACAAAGTTTATGACCCTGCCTGCGGTTCAGGCTCTCTACTTTTGAAAGCTGAAAAAATCCTTGGCAGGGATGCCGTCCGTAACGGCTTCTTTGGACAGGAAATCAATATCACTACTTACAACCTTTGCCGTATCAATATGTTCCTGCATGATGTTGGCTTTGATAAGTTTGATATTGCCTGCGAGGACACACTGACCGCACCGCAGCATTGGGACGATGAACCGTTTGAGCTGATCGTTTCCAATCCGCCCTATTCCATCAAGTGGGCTGGTGATGACAACCCTCTGCTGATTAACGATCCTCGTTTTTCTCCGGCTGGCGTTCTCGCACCGAAGTCTAAAGCTGACCTTGCCTTTATCATGCACTCCCTTTCGTGGCTGGCAACAGGCGGCACAGCAGCGATCGTCTGCTTCCCCGGCATTATGTACCGTGGCGGCGCAGAGCAGAAAATCAGAAAATACCTGATCGACAACAACTTTATTGATTGTATTATCCAGCTGCCGAGCAATCTGTTCTTTGGAACTTCTATTGCGACCTGCATTATGGTGCTGAAAAAAGGCAAAGCCGACAACAAAACCCTGTTTATTGATGCTTCCACTGAGTGTATCAAAGTAACGAACAACAACAAGCTGACACAGGCGAACATCGAAAGAATCGTGGACACTTTTGCCAATCGAGCCGAGGAAGCACACTTCTCTCATCTGGCAAACTACGAGGAAATTGCGGACAATGATTATAGTCTCTCCGTTTCCACCTATGTAGAAGCCGAGGACACCAGAGAGAAAATCGACATTGTAAAGATCAATGCCGAGATTGAGCAAATCGTTGCCCGTGAACAGGTTCTACGTGATGAGATAGCGAAGATTATCGCAGAAATCGAGGTGGGATAATGAAGAAGGATAAGCGTAAAATCAGCATCGTTCGTTCCTCCGCTGCGGAATATCTGACATTCATCACCGCCACCGGGGAAAGCGATGTAAATGCAGTATATTGCGATGAAAATGTATGGCTTACCCAAAAAATGATGGGACTTCTGTATAATGTGGAAACGCACACCATCAATTATCGCTTAAAAAAATCTTTGCCGACGGAGAGATCGACGAGAATTCAGTTATTCGAAAATTTCGAATAACTGCTGCGGACGGCAAAACCTACAAC
>DAVZHW010000108.1:0-2756 GCA_052273625.1 Candidatus Fimenecus sp.
TCTCCCTCAGTCATTTTTCTACGAAAAACGACAGCTCCCTCGTCAGAGGGAGCCTGAAAATGCGGTTGTCCGTCGATTTGATTTAATATGTAATTTTTTACGGAAAAGGAAAAAAGAGCAAATCCTCTCGGATTTGCCCCTTTTTCGATGTGATAATCAATCTATAAACTCGTAATCAAACGGGTACTTTGTGGTTGCCCAATGCTGTTTGTGTTCTTCCAATATTTCTTTCATAGGTTGTATATAGCGAATTAAGTCAGGACTCATTGTATTAACGCCCTTTACTGTAATAAAATCATCAGGGCTGTCAAACGATAACATATCCCAAAACGCATCCCAATGTTCACCGTATCCGTCCGGGAAATCCAAAGCTTCTTTAATTCTTAAATGAATCTCTCCCACGGATTTACAGTTCGTTAAATCAATTACAGCCTTTTTCATATTGCACCTCTTTATACTATTTCGTAAAATGTTTTACCGTGGTCATAGGTGACGAAAATCAATCCGTCATTTGACCAATATATTCTGCGGAGATTCCGTCTGCCTACGGAATAATTTATATCCGCTTCATACCAAATTCTTTCCGGAGTGTCAGGAAGTTTCTGTTCTTTGTTTTGATAAAATGATCTTCCTAACATTCTTCCGGGAGCGTATTGCGACGGTCTATCACCATGCTTCCAACCAATACTTTCGAGTTGTTGCTCAGAAATATAATAATCGGGTAATTCACCGTTGTATTTTAACCAATAGTCTGCACCATCTTTACCATTGTTTGTAGCAAGTCCTGCTTTGATGGTTTTTAAAGGCTGTATATTACAACGACAATTGGGATGAACAGGCGGTTCATGAAGCGGAATTTCATTAGTTTCAAATATTTTACCGTGATATTCTCGGCAGAGCGGACAGGTTTTCAAGTCAATGTGCGCAACCCACATTTTATACCTATTGCTTATACCTGTTATCGGCTTGAATGTATCATCTCGTGCTTTTCCAAATATATCAAAGAGTGATATTACAGTATTACTATGTATTTTACAAATTTGCATTATTTTACCTCCCTAATCAATTATAGAGAACAAATGTTCTTGTGTCAAGCGAAAATTAGAAACAGAATTGTAGTGTGCTTTGCACGGATTGAATTATATATCATACCGTAGGGACAGGGGTTGCCTTACGGCAGAGAAAAGATAAGAGAGAAAATTGAAAAACGAAAAGAAGTTGGTGTTTCACACGGATTATAATTTATTACATACGGTAGGAATTCGTTAAACCCCGCAGATATGAGTCAGTATTATCTGTGGGGATTGTCTTTTCTTGTATTCGACACTTGACAAATTTCAATTTACTCCTATAATAGTTTATAGAACAAATGTTCTACAATGTTACAAAGGAGGAGTTTAGTGGTAACAAATAATATCTATATTAAAAAAACAATCGTGTATTACACAAACCCGATTATAATTGAAAAGGGACGACTTGACACTTACAACCCTTCGACTGTTGAAAGTGTAAATTACAAAAATTGAGAAGCAACTCTTGATTTGCGTACTTGTGTCGATTGTCGCTCAAAGCAAGGAAAAATTTATTTGATTGATGAAACGCCCGAGATTGAGCCACCGTTACATCCAAACTGTCGTTGCAAAATTGTTCCGATGAAATCTGTTTTTGCCGGAACAGCCACAAATGACGGTGAAGCGGGGGCGGATTTTTAGCTAAAGTATTTCGGTGAACTGCCCGATTATTATGTAACCGAAGAAGATGCTCGCAAAATCGGGTGGGACAGGGGAAAATCCCCGGCAAAATTCATATCCGGAAAAATGATAACCCGAGGTAATTATTCAAATGACGATGGACATTTACCTCAAGCAGATGGGCGTATTTGGTACGAAGCAGATATAAATTATTATGAGGGAAAACGCAACAGACACAGAGCTCTCCGGTCTAATGACGGTCTGATGTTTGTAACATATGACCACTACAAAACTTTTTATGAAATTATAGGAGAAAAAAATTATGAGCAAAGGAAAAACCATTGTTTTAGATTTAACTGATTGTAAGTCTTTAGGCGAGTTGCACGAAAGAATCCGAGTGGCGTTTAAGTTCCCGAAGTGGTACGGTGCCAATTGGTCTGCATTTTGGGATTTGTTATGGAGCGACTGCGATGCCGAAAAGTTGGAAGTTGTCGGTCTGTCCACTCTGCCGAAAGAATTTGACGGTCAAGTCGAAATGATGATAAAAATACTTGACAGATTAAAAGAGCACCTTAAAAAATATGATGATGTTTTTGATTACGAAATTTTAAGCTGAAATATTTTTTAGAATTTCATAAATCGCAAGTAATGCTTACAGTAGTAACGGCAAGTATCATAAGATATTTGCCGTTGTTTTTATGATGATTTGTATTTCACAGCCATATCCGGATTGTGCGATATAATATATTGAACCGTAGGGACACTCCCTTACGGTTGTCCGATATAGGCTCCCTCTGACGAGGGAGCTGTCGTTTTTCGTAGAAAAATGACTGAGGGAGAGATAACGAAAGTTTGATTTTTATTGCTTTCTCTCCCTCCGAGTTGCCTTGCGGCAACCCACCTCCCTCGTCAGAGGTAGGCTGAATATGAGGATTGATTTTTATATCATATCGTAGGGGCGAACTGTGTTCGCCTATTTTGGTTTGTCAGATGAAATTGACAGGCGACCGCAGTGTATAGTGTAATAAGATAGTATACAGGTTGTGTAAGGGCATAGTATACAGT
>DAVZHW010000109.1:0-2558 GCA_052273625.1 Candidatus Fimenecus sp.
TCCTGTTACAACGAAGGGTACGCACATAAAGAAGAAGTTCGGAAGAACCCCAATGTCGGATAAGGCAGTGAAAACAATTCGTAAAATATAAATCAACAGCACGGTATTGGTTAGAAGTTTGCCAACCTCTGTATCCTGCTTTTTTGAAGTCCTGTAAAGGATAGCAAACAATAGCCCGAATACAAACAGCAAAAATACAAGTGAGAATTTTCCGTATTCGTACAGGAGCAGGGTGATTGGGTGGTCATAGAAGTAGCTCATTACCTTCACATCAACAGGCATTCCGCTTTTTCCAATTAACTCCGCTTCACGAAACACCGAAAAGAAATCGAGCTGTTGTAAATATCCTGTATTTTCCTGCAAACGAAAAAGATGATAAAAGCGGCTTAACAGGTACACTCCGATAATAAGAAAAATCAGCATACAAGCTACACCGAAGATATTAACACGATTCCATTTCAGCCATTTTAATTTTAACCCGCAGCAAAAGATGAATAGCTCGCAAGCCAGCAGCAACACAAAAACTGGAAACGCTTGATTTATTAACGCTAAAGTCAGCGGAAAAATAGCATATAGCCAGTAATGTATGATTTTTGTCTCGCTTTCACTGTTCTTTTCATAAAACAGGATTCCGACCAAAACAATCGGATAGCATAGCAGCAGGTAGAACAGAAAACCGTATCCAAGCGGTGCAAATCCGTTCCATAATTCATAGAGTAGCCCGAAGATTGCCGCCAGTGAGAGCAGTCCGTATAACGCTCTTGGAAAGCGAATTAAGACCGTGTAATCAATAAAATACAAAAAAGCAGCAACACAAACTCCAAGCACAATACCGATTATCTTTGGTACGGTCAGGGATATTGAGGTTAGCATAGCAGAGATTAGAATACCACTCAGCAGCAACACGCCTGCTATGAGCAGCAACAGCCAATTCACTTTCGGGCGGTGGACAATATCAAGCTCTGTCCCAACTACATCTGCATCGCCCATTTCTTCAATGGCTTTTCTCATTGCTTCTTTCTGATTCAGACCGTTTTCCCGCAAAGCATCGTATTGGTCGTTTATGTGGTCAGAAAGCTCTCTTGTTGCCACAACCTTTGCTCTGCTCCAACGAATGTATCTTTGAACATCCTTGATATATTCTTCGGGAGAATTATATTCCTGCAAGCAAAACACCTCCCGACAAAACCTTATTGACTGCGGCAGAGTAGCTTTCCCACTCAGACAGCCGCACCACAAGAAATCTTTTCCCTTCATCTGTAATCCTGTAATATTTTCTCGTTTTCCCCGCAACAGTTTCTCCGTCATAAGACACAAGATACTGCTTTTGTTCTAAGAGATGGAGCAGAGGATATAATGTTCCCGCTTTCAATTCAAAAGTATGGTCGGATTGCTTCGCAAGTTCTTCTATCATCTGATACCCATACATATCTTGTTTTTCAAGCAGCTTCAAAATCAGCATATCTGTATTCCCTGAAATCAGAGATTTATCAATTGCCATATATGTCCCTCCTTGTATCGACAGTCTACATATCAATTATACATAGATTGCCGATATAAGTCAAGAGGCAACAGACAACATCCATAAAAAGTTTGCTTTTGGATTGCCAAACCCTATGTTTTCAGCATAATCTCTCTACTGTAACGCTTTTAACCCACAAATGCCTTGTGTTAAGCCATATTCTCGTCATAAAATACGAGGGGTAAGGCATTTACACCTTTACCCCTCGCTTTGCGTTACCGCCAGTCTGCTATGCGAAGATGATTTCTTTATTCACAATCTCCATCGCACAAGCCCGTATATTATTCATTCTCCCGACCCATTCTAAGGCGTTTTCCGCCTTTAATTGTTCCGTGATACCCTGTGCCTGCTTCATGCCATCTATGAGCCGTTCAAAGCGTTCCTGCGCCTGTTCGTTGATGCCGGAAAGATAAGTGTTGAGCTTACCGCTGGTCAGAAGTGTTGTGTAGGTCGCTTTTCTATGTTCTTTCAGGTAGCGTTTGTGCCGCTGTCCCCATATCCCGATAGGCTTTTCTTCTTCGGGTGGCAAGCTAAGGCACGGCAAATAGTATTCGCCTTGCAGTTCATACCAAAGACCGTTGTTTTCATCATAAATGTACTTGTCCATCTTGAAATCCTCCAGTATAATATATTCGCACACATGTCACAGTTTCCCGATTGCCACTTGTTGTTATAGCTTGTTATCAGATTTTTCTTCCCTTATTTTTGCCCTTATGAGGTGGCGAGGGAAGCATAAACGCAAGTGAAATCGTATAAAGGGATAAGGCGGACACATTGCGATAAATCCTTTGTTTTCAAGCGTTTTGGAGGATTTTATTAAAGCCCTATGAGGGGCAGTAACCACTTATGAAATCGTGGTTTTCAAATTCTGGATATAAAGCGCAATTATATACAGAAGTTATTGCGGAGAGCTTTTCTATGAAAAATATAAACTCAGTTGCAAGTGATTTGATTAAATTGTTAGAGAAGGAAGTGAAAGGAAAATGAGACACTTAACAGAGGAAGAATTAAAAATTTTAAAAGAACTCGAAGATCC
>DAVZHW010000110.1:0-2504 GCA_052273625.1 Candidatus Fimenecus sp.
GGCGATTCTGCTTTTAGCGGTTGCGACTCTCTTACAAGCATAACAATTCCAGGCAGTGTAACAAGCATAGGCGATTCTGCTTTCGCGTGGTGCATCTCGCTCACAAGCATAACAATTCCCGACAGCGTAACAAGCATAGACTATGAGGCTTTTAGTGGTTGTACTTCACTTACAAGCATAACTATTCCTGACAGCGTAACAAGTATAGATAGTTTTGCTTTCAACAGTTGCACCTCACTTACAAACGTAACTATTCCTGACAGTGTAACAAGTGTAGGCGATTCTGCTTTCGCGTGGTGCATCTCGCTCACAAGCATAACAATTCCCGACAGCGTAACAAGCATAGACTATGAGGCTTTTAATGGTTGTACCTCGCTTACAAGCGTAACTATTCCTGACAGCGTAACAGATATTGGCGAGTATGCCTTTGGATATTATGATGATAGTATTGAAAATAAGATTAAAACTGTTGACGGCTTTACGATTTACGGAAAAGCAGGTTCAGAAGCTGAAAGATACGCAGATGATAACAGACTTGAGTTTATTTCAATAGACGGAACACCTGTAAAATCATTCCCTGATGTAACAAGAGGAGATTGGTATTATTCGGCAGTTAAATACAATTCAAGAAATAGTTATGTTACCGGTTATCAAAACGGCACATTCGGACCTTCAAATAATATTCAAAGACAGGACTTCGTGCTTATTCTTGCGAGAATTGCAGGTGCTGACCTCTCGGCTTATGAGGGAAAGAGCGGCGGCTTCACGGACGTTCAGGCAGGTGCTTATTACGCTTCGGCGGTTGCATGGGCAAAGGACACAGGCGTTGCAAACGGCTTCTCGGCAGACAACTTTGGCGTAGGCACATTCATTTCAAGAGAGCAGATAAGCTTGATTTTGTACAGATACCTTAACGGTTCTGCTTCGGGCGATGTTGATACAATTCTCAACGCTTATCCCGACGGCGGAAACACAAGTCCGTGGGCAAAGGCAGGAGTTGCTTGGGCAGTTGAAAACGGCATAATCGGCAATTCCGATTACCTCAACCCTAACGGCAACGCAGGCAGAGCCGAAGTAGCGCAGATAATTTACAATATGTCAAACAAAGGCATGATTTAATAATATTTTGCTATGTTGGCAAAGCGAAAAACAATTAACAGAATATAAAAAATCCCGAACAGTAACCGAAACTGTTCGGGATTTTTCGTTATGTATGTTATTCAAATAAATCTTCAATCGGAACGTTTAATGCTTTTGCAATTAAATAAACCTCTTTGTCTGTTGCGAGGCGAATTTGACCCTCAAGCTTCGAATAGCTTGTCGGGTTTATATCAAGTCCCATCACTTGAAGCTTGGAAATAAAGTCTTTCTGCTTAAAACCGTTGGATTTTCTTAATCTTTCAACATTTTTTCCGATAATATTTACATCGCCGTAATCTTTTTTACGTTGCTTCATTTTATCAGCTCCAATACAATTCATATAAGAATTATATTGCGTATTTTTGCTGTTAAAATTCCGAAACAGAATTAACTTGACAATTTCAAAAAATAGATGTATACTAAATATAATCACATATATTGATTGAATTTTTTGTAAAATTTTAGTCAATTTGTGTAAAAAATGAATTTATTTGATTCAGGAGGAGAAAAAATGAAAAGGTCAAAGAAAATTATTTCGTTATTATTGTCAATTTTGATGATAGTAACAAGTATATCGCTTATGGCGGTAAACTCATTTGCGGCGACATCGGCAAGCTCGTTTAGCTATGTAACAATGTCGGACGGTACTGTTAAAATTACAAAGTATAATGGTTCGTCTGCATATGTTGAAATTCCATCTGAAATAGACGGAAAAAGAGTTGCGACAATTGGAAGTGAAGCATTCAAATTTAATGAAAGCATTGTGAAGGTAATGATACCTTCAACTGTAGTTGCAGTAGAAAACGACGCATTTGGTGGTTGCATAAATTTAATTCAAGTGACTTTTGAAGATGGCTGTAAGAGCATTGGTAATTATGCATTTTTGTTGTGCTTGTCACTTGAAAGCGTTAATTTGCCATCAACACTTGAAACAATAGGCGAAGGTGCCTTTTATTGTTGCGACAGCTTGTACTTTTTGAATATACCGTCAAGTGTAAGCAGCATTGGCGATTGTGCAATGGGATATTCTTATGACGAAAGCAGCTCAAGCTTAGTTAGATATATTGATTTTGTTATTTGCGGTTATCCCGGCACAGTTGCTCAATTATATGCAAATGATAATGGCTTTGAATACCGACTTTTCCCTGATGTACCGTATGGAGATTGGTACACAAACGCTGTTAAATATAATCTCGAAAAAGGTTATGTTACCGGTTATCAAAACGGCACATTCGGACCCTCGAACAACATTCAGAGACAGGACTTTGTGCTTATTCTTGCGAGAATTGCAGGCGCTGACCTTTCGGCTTATGAGGGACAGAACGGCGGCTTCTCTGACGTTCAGACAGGCTCTTACTACGCTT
>DAVZHW010000111.1:0-2435 GCA_052273625.1 Candidatus Fimenecus sp.
ATAAAGGCGAGCTTTTGTTTTACCTTGTTGCTCCGACAAACATCTCGGTGCTGTCCCACACGAATGTTGAGATAAAAATAAGGCACTTGATGATGGTGTTATCCGCTGCTCCAGATATTGAAATTGCCTGTACCGATTCAAGTGAATGTTTTGACGATAACAAGTCATATTTACGGGAAAGATTATCGGAAGAACACAATCCTAAAGTCAGAAGGATTATTAAAAAGGATATAGATTTTCTTGATAATATTCAAATGGAAATGGCAACGGCAAGGCAGTTTTTGTTTGTCGCAAGGCTTAAAAATACAAAGGATAAACAGACCTTTGATACAGCAAACCGTATTGAGAAGGTCATATCCGAGCAGGGGTTTGAAACACACCGTATGAAGAAAAACGAAATCAAGCGTTTCCTTGCTTTGTACTTTGAAGCAAGTATGAACGGCGAGCAGATGCCCGATGCGGACGGCGAACAGTTTTTTGATTTTAACAAGGATGGTGAAAATGAATGTTAAAGAAAAAACCGAAGGAACTCACACCCGAACAGATTGAAGAAATCCGCACAAAAGATTTCTTTGATATGATCCTGCCCGGTACGGTCAAATTCTTTTCAGACCATTATATCGTCGGCGACAGCTATCGCTGTGTATGGGCTGTAAGAGAATATCCGCCTACTACCGAAGAACAGGCAATTTTATCTCAGCTCGGCGACAGAAGCGGCGTAACCTTACGCATTTATCACAGGTTGGTTGAAGCACAGGAACAGCGTAAAATCATTCAAAATGCTACACGCAGAAACAAGCTGAAATCAGGCGGCAACGATGTCAATGAAACCATTGAAGCTGAGGGCAATTTGCAGGATGTGGTGGAGTTACTTGCGGGTCTCAGAAAGAACCGTGAGCCTCTGCTCCACTGCTCTGTATTCATTGAATTAAAGGCAAAGAATATGGACGCGCTTAAGGAATTGCAAAGTGAGATTGCAATGGAGCTGACTCGCTCCAAAATCTCGGTTGACAGACTGACGCTCCGTCAGAAAGAGGGATTTTTGTCTGTTCTGCCCGTGGGCGCGAATCAGTTCGGCGCACAGTATGAGCGTGTATTGCCTGCAAGCTCAGTTGCAAATCTGTATCCGTTTAACTTTTCAGGCAAGACCGATCCGAAAGGTGTGTATATCGGCAGAGATAAATTCGGCACGAATATCCTTGTAGATTTTGACCGCAGAGCTGAGGATAAAACAACATCCAATATTCTCATTCTCGGTAACAGCGGTCAAGGCAAAAGCTATCTGTTAAAACTGATACTCACCAATATCAGAGAATCGGGTAAAAGTATAATCTGCCTTGACCCCGAAAGCGAATATGAGGAGCTCTGTTCGGCTCTCGGCGGCTGCTATATAGATTTTCTTTCAGGCGAATACACCATAAACCCGTTAGAGCCAAAGGCTTGGAATGAGCAGGCAGTGCCTGCACCTAATTCGCGTACTCAGATTGATACAGAACTGGACGACAGTGCTCGCGACCAAGAGGACTTTGTACCGGAAGCCTTTAGGAAGGTTACCCGCTTATCACAGCATATTGCCTTTTTAAAAGACTTTTTCAGAGCCTATAAGGATTTCAGCGACAGTCAGATCGACACCATTGAAATCCTGCTCTCTAAGCTGTATGCCCGTTTCGGTATTACAGATTCTACTGATTACAGTAAAATGAAACTGACCGATTATCCCATTATGGAAGATTTCTACAAGCTGTGTGAAGAAGAATTTATGACTTATGACAGCAAGAGGAAATATCTCTACACCGAAGAAACGCTCCAAGAGGTATGTCTCGGCATCCATTCTATGTGCGTAGGCGCAGAAAGCAAATATTTCAACGGCCACACCAACATCACCGATGATGCATTTCTTGTATTCGGCGTGAAAGGCTTAATGGATACTAACAAGCGATTAAAAGACGCTATGCTGTTTAATATTTTATCATATATGAGCAATCAGCTTCTCGGCAAAGGAAACACAGCGGCAAGCATTGATGAGTTGTATTTATTTCTTACAAATATGACGGCAATTGAATATATCCGAAACGCTATGAAGCGTGTTCGTAAAAAAGATTCATCGATTATTCTGGCAAGTCAGAATATTGAGGATTTTTTAATTCCGTCTATCCGTGAATTTACAAAGCCGTTATTTTCTATTCCGACGCATCAGTTTTTATTCAATGCAGGACAGATCAATCCGAAAGAGTATATGGATGCGCTTCAAGTTGAGCCGTCTGAGTTTGAATTGATCAAATATCCCGAAAGAGGTACTTGTCTGTACCGATGCGGAAACGAACGATATCTTCTGCAGGTTATTGCACCCGAATACAAATCTGCATTGTTCGGAAAATCAGGTGGGCGATGATGAGTGCGACTGTTGGCGCAGCCTTAAAGAAGATTGCGGTATC
>DAVZHW010000112.1:0-2435 GCA_052273625.1 Candidatus Fimenecus sp.
GATACCGCAATCTTCTTTAAGGCTGCGCCAACAGTCGCACTCATCATCGCCCACCCGCTTTACCGAATAGTGCAGATTTATATTCCGGCGCAATAACTTGCAGGAGATAGCGTTCATTACCGCATCGGTACAGACAAGTACCTCTTTCGGGATATTTGATGAGTTCAAATTCGCTCGGCTCGACCTGCAGGGCGTCCATATACTCCTTCGGGTTGATCTGTCCTGCATTGAATAAAAACTGATGCGTCGGAATTGAAAATAACGGCTTTGTAAATTCACGGATAGACGGTATTAAAAAATCCTCAATATTCTGACTTGCCAGAATAATCGAGGAGTCCTTTTTGCGCACACGCTTCATAGCGTTTCGGATATATTCAATTGCCGTCATATTCGTAAGAAACAAATACAGCTCGTCAATGCTTGCCGCTGTGTTTCCTTTGCCGAGAAGTTGATTGCTCATATATGATAAAATATTAAACAGCATCGCGTCTTTTAATCGTTTGTTGGTATCCAATAAGCCTTTCACGCCGAACACGAGGAAAGCGTCATCGGTGATGTTGGTGTAACCATTGAAATATTTGCTTTCAGCGCCTACACACATGGAATGAATACCGAGGCATACCTCTTGGAGCGTTTCTTCGGTATAGAGATATTTTCTCTTACTGTCATAGGTCATAAATTCTTCTTCGCACAGGTTATATAAATCTTCCATAATGGGATAATCGGTCAGTTTCATTTTGCTGTAATCAGTGCTGTCGGTAATGCCGAAACGGGCATACAGCTTACTGAGCAGAATTTCAATCGTATCAATCTGTGTATCGGTAAAATCCTTGTAGCTGCGGAAGAAATCCTTTAGGAAAGCAATATGCTGAGATAATCGTGTAACCTTCTTAAACGCTTCAGGTACAAAGCCTTCTTGGTTGCGAGCGTTTCCATTCGATTCTATATCAATTTGAGTACGCAAATTGGGTGTAGGCACTGCCTGCTCATTCCAAGCCTTTGGCTCTAAGGGGTTTATGGTATATTCACCTGATAGGAAATCAATATAGCAGCCGCCGAGAGCCGAACAAAGCTCCTCATATTCGCTTTCAGGGTCAAGGCAGATTATACTTTTACCTGATTCTCTGATATTGGTGAGTATCAGTTTTAACAGATAACTTTTTCCTTGGCCGCTGTTACCGAGAATGAGAATATTGGATGTTGTTTTATCCTCAGCTCTGCGGTCAAAATCTACAAGGATATTCGTGCCGAATTTATCTCTGCCGATATACACACCTTTCGGATCGGTCTTGCCTGAAAAGTTAAACGGATACAGATTTGCAACTGAGCTTGCAGGCAATACACGCTCATACTGTGCGCCGAACTGATTCGCGCCCACGGGCAGAACAGACAAAAATCCCTCTTTCTGACGGAGCGTCAGTCTGTCAACCGAGATTTTGGAGCGAGTCAGCTCCATTGCAATCTCACTTTGCAATTCCTTAAGCGCGTCCATATTCTTTGCCTTTAATTCAATGAATACAGAGCAGTGGAGCAGAGGCTCACGGTTCTTTCTGAGACCCGCAAGTAACTCCACCACATCCTGCAAATTGCCCTCAGCTTCAATGGTTTCATTGACATCGTTGCCGCCTGATTTCAGCTTGTTTCTGCGTGTAGCATTTTGAATGATTTTACGCTGTTCCTGTGCTTCAACCAACCTGTGATAAATGCGTAAGGTTACGCCGCTTCTGTCGCCGAGCTGAGATAAAATTGCCTGTTCTTCGGTAGTAGGCGGATATTCTCTTACAGCCCATACACAGCGATAGCTGTCGCCGACGATATAATGGTCTGAAAAGAATTTGACCGTACCGGGCAGGATCATATCAAAGAAATCTTTTGTGCGGATTTCTTCAATCTGTTCGGGTGTGAGTTCTTTCGTCTTTTTCTTTATCATTCATTTTCACCGTCCTTGTCAAAATCAAAAAACTGTTCGCCGTCCGAGTCGGGCATCTGCTCGCCGTTCATACTGGCCTCAAAGTACAGGGCAAGAAAGCGCTTGATTTCGTTTTTCTTCATACGGTGTGTTTCAAAACCCTGCTCGGATATGACCTTTTCAATACGGTTTGCTGTATCAAAAGTCTGCTTGTCCTTTGTATTTTTAAGCCTTGCAATAAACAAAAACTGTCTTGCCGTTGCCATCTCCATTTGAATATTATCAAGAAAATCAATATCCTTTTTAATAAGCCTGCGCACTTTCGGGTTATGTTCTTTTGATAATCTGTCTTTGTAATATGATTTGTTATCGTCAAAACATTCGCTTGAATCGGTACAGGCAATTTCAATATCGGGAACGGCAGACAAAACCATCATCAGATGCCTGATTTTTATTTCAACATTCGTATGCGACAGCACCGAGATGTTTGTCGGAGCAACAAGGTAAAACAAAAGCTCGCCTTTAT
>DAVZHW010000113.1:0-2386 GCA_052273625.1 Candidatus Fimenecus sp.
CAGTAGCTTCATCCAAACCTTCACATTGAATAATGAACCCATCTCTTTGGTAAAAAGAAATTGCTCCTTCGATATATTCATTATTTAGCCCTACAAATCCTTGTATCATTTTATCCACTTCGAACACATAGACTTCCGCCTGTGGCAACATTTTAATTCGATTACTAACACAAGTGATAGTGGCACCATATGAATAATCGGGTATTATGAATATAACATAATGAATAGAATATTCTTACCGGGGAGGCGAAAAATTATGGATAAAAAAAAGAGTGAAAAACGGGAAATTGTAGGCGTATATCTGTTATTTATTATTGGAGTGGTTGGATGCATATTCTGCATATTCAATGAAATTAATAAACAAAAAGAGTTTGAAAATTCTACTGATATTCGAAGTGTGAGTGCAGTTATTACTCAAGCAAAAGAAGATAAAGAGTCTAGCAGGATAATAAAATATGATGTTAACTATTCATATGAAGTTGAAGGCGAAACTTATAAAGGAAGAGGCACCGTTTATCACAGAGTTAAAATAGGAGATGAAGACACTATAACTGTTTATCGAACTTCAAAAGGTAAATATAAAATAGAACCAATAGACAGTCCAATCGAGATCCTTATAGCTACTATAGGCGCTGTGCTTTGTACATTTATTCTGGTAGCTATGACGGTTGGCAGAATATTGGAAAAACGAGATAAAGAGAAGAACGAAGAACCGAATAATAAAGGGAAGAAGTCAAAGAAAAAATAGTGCATGACTAAGAGAAGAGGGGGGCTCCAATAAACGGGAGCGCTCTTTTCTTAGTTAGGGGACGATTTGCAAAAACTTCTTCGTGTGTATATCTTGTTTCATTTTTTGCAGCAAACTGATCGGCTTCATATCTTTGAAATTATTGCATTATTCTTGAAAATAAGTAAAGAATCGGGTTGCCTTTACATAGTTTCCACTTTCAAAAAATAAAAATAATTGTGTTTTTGAAAGCGACATCTTGCATATACTATTAGCAGACAGTATACTAAGTACAACGAAGCGGTTTCGAAAAACGAAAAAACTTCAATTTTTGAAAGTGGGTGACTATATGAAAACAATCACGAGAGAAAAATATCTCGATAGAATCATTGAACTAAATGGCACTCCTGACATCAAGATCATCACGGGTATTCGTCGATCTGGTAAGTCCAAACTGATGCAGGCGTATATTGCGTATCTGAAAAGCAACTTTGAAAACATCAATATTATCTTCATTGACTTCATGGATTTGGCGTATGAAGAAATCAAGGAATACCATGCCTTACACGCCTATGTGGAAGAACATTATCAGGAAGGCAAAACGAACTACCTGTTTGTAGACGAAGTTCAGATGTGTCCCAAGTTTGAGCTGGCAATCGACAGCCTGTACTCTAAGGGAAAATACGACATCTATGTAACAGGCTCTAATGCTTTCCTGTTGAGTGCGGATTTGGCAACTCTGTTTACCGGACGCTATATTGAAATTCATGTGTTTCCTTTCAGCTTCCAGGAATATTGCAAATATTATGATGATATTAGTGACAAAGATAAGCTCTTTGATGAGTATGCTATCAAGGGCGGTTTAGCAGGTTCCTATGCTTATAGAACCGAAAAAGACAGAACAAACTATATCAAAGAGGTCTACGAAACCATTGTTACAAGGGACTTAGTACAGAAATATGCTCTGCCGGACACCTTGGTTTTACAGCGTCTGAGCGAGTTCTTGATGGATAATATCAGCAATCTGACTTCGCCTAATAAGGTCAGTCAGCTGCTGACAGCAAATGAGACTCCAACCAATCATGTAACCATCGGCAAGTACATTAAGTATTTGTGCAATGCTTTTGTATTTTATGATATTAAGAGATACGACATCCGAGGTAAGAAATACCTTGAAAGCTCTGAAAAGTTCTATTTGTGTGACAGCGGTATTCGATATGCAATACTGGGAAGCAGAAATATGGATTATGGCAGAGTATATGAAAACATCGTTTGCATCGAGCTTCTTCGCCGTGGATACGATGTCTATGTCGGCAAGCTCTATCAAAAGGAAATCGACTTTGTTGCTCAGCGAGGCAGCGAGAAGTTTTATATTCAGGTCAGCGACAACATTTCCGGGCAGGAAACATTTGAGAGAGAATGCTCTCCTCTGCTTCAGATTCGAGATGCTTATCCGAAAATAATTATTGCCAGAACCAAACATCCCAAATATAGCTATGAAGGAATCGAAATTCACGATATAGCCGATTGGTTATTACAAGAATAAGCAGGGCGAAATATCTCCGTCATTCTCTTTTGAAATGATGGAGATATTTTTATTATGATGGAGATTATAGAATGGTATTCTATAATAAAATAAGCTTATCTTTAATGACGGAG
>DAVZHW010000114.1:0-2287 GCA_052273625.1 Candidatus Fimenecus sp.
TTTAAAATGGAAAAGATGATTATTCAAGGCAAGGTAAAAGAGGTTTTTATGCTCAAAGAAACAGGCAGAATGCTTGATATTTTCGGCGTGAAGATAGCACAGGCGGACGGTTTGGAGGTGCTTGTGGAGTGCGAAGCTGCCGAGCTTGACAAAAGGCTTCACCCCGGCACGAAAATTGCGGTTCTGGCATACCGCACCGACACGGACGATGACGGAAATCCTGCGGATAGGATTGTGGCTAAGACTTTGAATTATTGAAAATATGTGTGACAGCTCCCCAAAAATGCTTGCGGACCTTGCAAAAAGTCTCAGCGGACATAGTAATTTCGGCGTATGCTTTGATTATGCCCATGCAAGCGTTTTTGCCAGATGTGATATGAGCTTTGGGTAACAGAGCTGGCACCATACGTAAAGCACCTGCATATAAATGACAATGACCTTGAAAGCGACCTTCACCTTGCTGTAGGTGACGGAAAAATAGACTGGCAGAGGTTCAGGGAATACTATTTCAAGTATTTTTCCGACAAGACAGTGCTTATCGAAACCTCATCTCCCCAATCCCAGAGACGATCCGCCGAATATCTGAAAAAGCTTGGCGTACTGTGATACGTGCATAATGCACAATATTTACGTTAAGATTTGGCAAAAAGTGAGTTTTTGAACAAATTTATCAAAGGCGCTTGACTTTCTGTAAATAACGTGTTATAATTTACATAAGCAAATAAAAGGCAAAGCCGATGAAAGTCGGCGGCGCAAAGCACGAGCCTAAGCTAAGAGTTTTCAAGGTACGGCGGTCGGGTTGCATTTGCAGGTATTCCTGTCGTGCAGCTTGCCTGCGTACCTTTTTTTATTTTGCAGTAAGCTGATATTTTATTAACGAGGGTGATGATATGAAAGCATTAGCAGTTCTTACAATAAAAGCTAAGGTGATAATTGCAGCTGGCTTGGCAGCAGTGGCTGCGGCAGGTATTGTTGCGGGTGTGCTTCTTACAAGACCGGACTCATACAGAGTGCTGAAGGTGTTTGAGCTTATGGGCACCGCTACGGTTGCAAGAGAAGCTACAGGCGACCTTGACGCTTATGTGGGAATGAACCTGGAAAGCGGAGATGTTGTGTCGGTTGATGACGACAGCAATATGCGCATTTCCCTTGACAGTGACAAATATGTGCTCCTTGATGCGGGCACAGTGATGGAGCTTATTGCCGCAGGCAACGAGAAGGACAATATGACATCCCTTAATCTTAAAGAGGGCGCAATACTTAACGAGATAACCTCCGCACTGTCGAAAAATTCCTTATACGAGGTAAACGCTCCCAAGGCAACCATGGCGGTAAGAGGAACAAGCTACAGTGTTACCGTCACCAGGGACGGGGAGAGATACATTATTGAGCTTGATACCTTCCACGGTAAGGTGGATGTCCAACTGATAAGCGAGGACGGCACTCCCGGTGAAGAGGTTATGGTTCCCGAGGGCAAGAGCGCACTTATTGTAACCGAGCCTAACGAGGATACCCAAAACTCTGCGGAGATAGACGGTCACTCCTACTTTGTTGTACGTGACCCCGAGGCTGAGGGCGGCTACAGAGAGGTGGATATATCCGAGGCTGTATTTGAGTCGGAATATCAGTTCCTTGCCGCTTCAATAAAGGAACGTGTGCTAAGCTCCAACAGCAGCGGACTTTTCCAGATTAAGGAAAAAATAATTGAAAAGCTTATAGGTACTGCTCCCGAAAGTGATGAGGCAGATGCCTCTTATAAAGAAATAGAAGGCGGTTCGGGGGCAAGTGCGGTTCAGACAGCAGAGCCTAAGCAGGATTTCTCTCCCGCAGTTACTGCTTTCACAGAGCCTGAGCAGGATTTCTCCCCCGCAGCTGCTGTTTCCACAGAGCCTGAGCCTGTAAACTCCGACAACTACACAGCTCCCGTTGATACCACAGGCACAGAGGCTCCCTCTGAGGTTGATGTTCCTGATCAGGCATCGGCAGAAAGCACCTTTGGCTCCGAGACAAATTCTTCTGACACAGGATCCAACGAAGCCTATGCTTCTGAAACAAACGCTTCCACATTTGTTTCGGACACAGGTGAGACTGCACCCGAAAATTCCGATACATCGGATATGAGCGTTTATGACCCCTACACAGCAAAGGAATACACCATTACTCTGGTATATTCGGGCAATACAACCAAGCTTGCCGCAAAGTACGGCACACTCCTCAGCGATGTTCTCCCCGCAGTACCCGAAAAGACAGGATATGACGGAGTATGGACTGTTAACGGCAGTGAAAT
>DAVZHW010000115.1:0-2247 GCA_052273625.1 Candidatus Fimenecus sp.
GTGCCGCCGTAGTTTCCTTGTGGTTGAATACTGCCTTTTTGTTGCCGTTTTCGTCATAAACATAGTCAAAGATACGCACATCTCGCAAGTTCAGCGTATCCTCGATAATACGATAGGCGGAAGCCCTCTTTGTACCGTAGGTGCTGTCCGCCTTGACATTTCCATAATCGGAACTCTTATTCTCAATAAACCAGTCGCCGTTTATCGCCGTATAGCGTACCTTGATTTTACCTGCCGCATAGCTTGACGGAGTCAGAAGCTCCATTACAAACTGCTGAATATCCTCCTGCGGTATCCAAGTAGCACCAAGCCGCACGGAGATTTCGCCCGCACTCAAATCCTTTGGAATAACCTTTTTGAGTGCTTCGGCGTTGATTATAAGCTCTGGGTCTGTCTTTGCCGCCGTTTCTGCAATCACAAGTTTATTGCGGACATTGCCAGACAGATATTCGTCTGCGGTTACATACTTTGCAGGCTCGGAGTGGGGTATTTTAAAGATAACGTCCTGTAAATCACGGATAAGCTCTGCCTGCTCCTTGCCTGTCAGCTCCGTCATAAACGGCAAATCCACACGGGCTTTTTCTCCGATGGAGATTGCAAGGGCTTCGCTTGCCGTTTCCACGGAAGTCACGGCACGGTGGGGCTTGATAGTCCTCTTGGAGAACATATCGGCTTTCCGTTTGAAATTGCCCTCGTCGTCAAGTACCTCCAGAGAGCATAAAAGGAAGTAGCTCTCGTCCGAAGCAAACGCCAGATAGTTCCCTCGGCTGTTGATAAGACCGTACTTTGCGGTGTAGGCGTCGTACAGACGGTTAAGGTTTTCCTGCTCAGTGCGTACGAGTTCCTCTGGATAGTCCTCGGTCTGGTATGCTATGAGCTTCCGCACACAATCCCTTATTTCCACCAAGCCTTTCACACGGCTCTCAGCGGTCATTGAGAGATTGGCAGGGGTCATCACATTGTTTTCACGGAAATACACTTTGCCGTTTACCAGAGTGTAGGAGAAGTTTTTAACGCTTGGGTCGGCAGGGATAGCCTCGTCCTGCCCGTCGGAGATTTCGTCAATCTCATATTCTGGAATTTCGCCGTTGATGTTCTGCACGGCTTCGTGGAGCAGCTCGGCAAGGGGAATATCCTTTTTCGCTTTGCAGGCAGCGTCCATCTTCCCGAAGCGTGTGCTTTCCATTACCATATCGCCCATAACCATCTCTGGGTGTTTAACAAAATAGCTGTTCATCGTAACGCCGTTTTCGTCCGTATCAAGGTGTACCCAATCTGACTCGATGTCGATTACTCGGTCACGCTTCTGCAAAATGAGAATATCACTTGTGACCTCTGTGCCTGCGTTTGCTCTGAAGGTGTTGTCGGGCAGACGGATTGCTCCTAACAGCTCTGCTCTCTGGGCGATATATTTCCGCACCTCTGGGCTTGCTTTATCCATCGTACCCTTAGAGGTAATGAACATCACCACGCCGCCGGCACGGACTTTATCCAATGCCTTTGCAAAAAAGAAATCGTGTATGAGGAATTTTTGGGCGTTGTATCGGCTGTCGTTTACCTTAAAATCGCCAAACGGCACATTGCCAAGCACCACATCGAAGTGGTCATCTGGGAGCTTTGTTTTTTCAAAGCCCTCAATGGCGATATTCGCTTTCTGGTAGAGCTGCTTTGCAATCCTGCCTGTCAATGAGTCGATTTCTACACCGTGGAGCTTTGATTTTGCCATACTGTCGGGAAGCAGACCGAAGAAATTGCCTGTGCCGCAGGACGGCTCCAAGATGTTGCCCTCGGTAAAGCCCAGACGGTCAAGTGCTTCAAACATTGCCTTGATAACAACAGGCGGCGTATAAAAGGCGGTCAGCGTGGATTCCTTTGCGGCACGGTATTCCTCTGGGGAGAGGGTTGCATACAGCTCCTTAAATTCATTTGCCCACGCCGCATTGTTCTCATCAAACGCCATAGACAGACCGCCCCAACCCACATATCCTGCAAGTATTTTTTGTTCTTCGGGTGTGGCAAGACGGTTTTCGATTTCAAGGTCGTGTAAGAGATTGACTGCCGCCATATTTGCCTTAAACTTTTCCTTTGCTCCGCCAATACCTAAAGTATCCTCGGTAATACGGTAGTTGCTGCGGTCAGAGGTAACGGCAGGAGCTTTTTCTTTTTCGGGAAGTGACTCTGCCTGCTCCTGTGCTTTAAGCCATTCACGGACACGGGGCAGCTTCTCCACACGGTTAATCGGGAAGC
>DAVZHW010000116.1:0-2131 GCA_052273625.1 Candidatus Fimenecus sp.
TTTATCAGACTAGGGGGCTTGATTTTGTGTACCCTTTTTCGGAATGGTACTTAAATTATAATGTTTCAACCTTAACCTCCTTTCCCAGAAGATTTGTGGTCAAAATCAAGCTGTCTTTTTTGCGACCACCACAAGCCTGCCGTTCTGCGCTGAGTATTCGCAGGTAGAGAGGGTAATGAGCCTGTCGCCGTATTCTGCGGTTACGCCTGTTTCGTACAATGCAAGCTCTTTGCATTTTTGAATATAGGCGTTAAACTCGTCCTCGCTTTCCGCATTGACAAAATCATAGTAGCGGAAGCCCTGAGAGCTGTACGCCACGGTCTTAAAAACAGCGATAATTTCATATTCGCCACGCTGCGTAAGGGTATCAAACTGAATGGTCTTGTGTTCCTCATAGAAGCTCTGGGACTTGTAATCCTCCAAAGCCCCGAACATTTTGCCGCCCTTAATGTGATGACCGTAAATAACAAGGTTATCGCTGCTCGTAAGGTCGCAGTTTTCCTGAATATACGGTGTACCCAAGTCGCTGTATTCCTTTTCAAAATTGCGTTTCAAATAGTAGTTAGGCTCATTCGGTGTCTGCATTACGGGATAATTGAGGGTCGTGCCGGCTATGGAAAGCCAGTCGACCATATCTGTGTTTTTCAAATACAGTTCGCCGTATTCTGTGAGGGTATTTTCTTCCTCCGTCAAGGGAACTTCTGGGGCGTTGCCGTCCTCTGATTGTGCCTGCTCTACGATTTCGGCAATATTCTCAAAGGCTTCGGTCTGTTCAGCTTCGTCGGCATAATGGTCGTAAATGTGATAGCTGCAAAAAGCCGCCGTACCTAACAGGCACACGGCGGCAATCAGACAAATTTGCGTTTTATATTTTTTCATAAACATATCCTTTCTTTTTTTGCAAAGAATAACGCCCGCTTTGTAAAAAGCGAGCGTTACGATTGCCGTATTTGTTTGGATTTAGATACAGAATGCGGCGTAAAGAGGAACAATCTTTTTGTCATCCTCAAAACCGAAGTTTTTTGCAGAGAGCTTAATCGCATAGGCAGGCTTGTAGGTTTCCATATAGACCTTTAAGCTCTTTGCCCGTGTGTTATCGGCAGACTTGACCTCGATAGGAATAAGCTGACCGTCACGCTGAATGACAAAATCAATCTCAGCCCCACGCTCAGACTCCCAATAGTAGGTCTTATACCCGTTTGCGGTAAGCTGCACATTGACATAGTTTTCTGCCATACCGCCCTTAAAATCATTGATTTCCTCAACCATATAGAGAACATCATTCGCAGCCAAATCTTTTTTAGCGCAAAGCAAACCCAAATCAGATACATAGATTTTGAAAGCGTCAATATTACGATAGTTCTCAAGGGGCTTTTTTACCTGCTCCACTTTGTAAACCTGTGAAACGATACCTGACAGACAAAGCCATTCGATTGCGTTTTCAAACTCGGAAGCTCTGCCGCCTTTTTTAATCAGTTTATATTGGAAACGGGTGTTTTTCTTGGAAAGCTGCACGGTGATGTTATCATAAGCAAGCCTTGTTTTTTTGATTTCATTCAGATTGTTATACTTGCTCATATCATTGAGATAGCTCGCCAAAATCGTATCCTGCGTGTGGCGTACAAGGATATAATCCTTTGTTTCCACAAACTGCATCACACATTCAGGCATACCGCCCACAATAAGATATTGACGGTAAAGCTGCATTGCTGCATCGTGCAAAGCAGAGGGCAAAGGTTTATCCTCCGCAAAACACTTCTTAATATGTTCTACAAGGGTGCTTTCGCCGCAGGCTACCATAAATTCCTCCATATCCATAGGATAGAGGGTTTTCATATCCACCTTACCCACGGGAAAAGAAAACTTTGCTCTGTTCACCGCAACACCGAGCAGGCTTCCTGCTACGATGATATGATAATCAGGTGCGTCCTCACAAAAGTATTTCAGGCTTGTCAAGGCTCTTTCGCAAAGCTGCACTTCGTCAAATACAATCAGCGTTTTTTCCTTTACTATCGTTTGCCCTGCAATATGCGATAAAATGGGTATCTGATAATCGGGGCTGATGTTTTCCTCAAAAGAATGTTTATTAATATCCCAAGTTTTCATGTATTAGAATTATTTCAAATTCGCC
>DAVZHW010000117.1:0-2113 GCA_052273625.1 Candidatus Fimenecus sp.
CCTATGAGGATGTCACGTCAACATCCCACCGTTGTTTTCGGTGGGGGTCAACTTAATTTTTTAATTCACCAGAATAGCGCTCAATTTTCAAGAGCATCAAAAAAGCATCAATCTTAATTAAAAATTAAAAAGGCAAAAAGTAACAGCACTTTCAAATCCCGAAAGTGCTGTTATTATGTGGAATTTTAGGTAGAATGTATTTTAACACGCGGCTTAACTGAAAGCGTGCTTTTCGCTCCAAAACCGCGTGCCGAGGGTTCAAGTCCTTCTGCCCCTGCCATAAAAGGGCTATAAAAAAGATATAGCCCGTGAAAACCCCGATAAAATCGGGGTTTTCACCGTTTTATACGGCAAAATTTCAGTGTTCGATTTTGTAGATGTAAATCGGGCATTTTCCCTTTGTAGAAGGTCTTGAACTCTCACACAACAGAATATGGACGGCATAGGCAGATAGAAATCAAAAATCTATCTGCCTTTTTTTACCCTCAAAAAGGAGAAAAAAACTATGCTTCAAAAAGAATTAGCCAAGCGGCTGCGCGGCCGCTTTGAAACCGAAATGGACGGTGACGGTTGGCTGGCGGTGTCCTCGGATGGGATGCCGCTGTGCCGGGTGAAGTACAACGGCAACTGTATCGTCAACGACAACCCCTACCTCTCGGAGGAATACCTCGGCAAAATCGCTGAAGTTCAAAATGAGTTGCTCACCGTAAAAGAATATGTCGGGCTGTACGAACACGCACCGCAGATGAAGGCGGCTGAGGTTTCGGAATACCGACAACTCGCCTCCTTCGGTGATACGGTGCTGGCAGCCAAGTACAGCGAAAACCACGGTTTTGAATTTGTCACTTGGAAGCAGAATGCGGACGGCGGCTCGGTGTTTTGGGGAGATTACTCGCCGAACTACGAATACGCCAAGGAGTCCTTCGCCGTGCGCTCAGGGCTGATCCCCGAAAGCCGCCTGTTCACCGAGCAGGAAACCGCAAACCTCTGCCGCTGTGTGGACTTTGCCAAAGGCAACTGCGAAACGCTGACCTATGAGCAGGAACGGCAGCTGGATAAGCTCCAAGAAAAGCTCACGGACGGATATCCCTCCCTCGAAGCTGAGCCGCCGGCCTTTGAACAGGAATCAGCACCGCAACAGAATATGTAATACTATCAATCGCCCTTCGGTTACACAAAAACCGGAGGGCTTTTTCTATTTCACAAGGAGAACCGACATGACCATATTTTCAGATAACCCATATGACAGACGCATGGAACGGTTAATGATGACCGTTCCGAATTTTGCACCGAGAGGCACAGGCTTTCGTTTTGACGCGCCGCAGAAAATTCTTATCATAACGACCGCCACACCCACGGAGATACTGACGACCACCATGCGGCAGATACGCTGTCCGCCCTTCCGCAAGAGATTCAACGAATATATAGAAAGCGAGGAAAACCCCATGACATATATAAATGAAAAGCACCGGACAAGATTTACACTTGTCGCAAGGAATGTGCGCAAAGATAACTTTGCGTTACTCTCCGCCCTGTATCTGCTGACGGCAGACGGACGACTGTGGAGCTGCTGCAAGCACCACATTGCCGGAAATGCCGTCTTTTTCGAGAAAATCAAACTCTATGATTGCTCCGAGAGATCCTACACCCTCTACTGTGCAGCCAAGGACTTGACCCTCGGTACAAAGCATATCACCGTCTCGGATCTGGCTGACGCCGACCTTGTACCGCCCATGCTGTTCCGCACGATCTGCAATGCTATGGCGATCCGCCGTTTCGGGCTTGCCGCCATCGGGGAGGAACGACATGATTAAGCTAAAAATCCGTTATTACAACGCTCAGACCGACATCCGCTTCCCCTGCACGGAAAAGGTATTGCAAGAGGCGCTTGCCGAGATCGGCGCAGAGCAGGTACGACCGCTGGAATTGTATGTGACCGAGGTGGTATTCCCCGAAGAACTCGACTTTCTGCAAGACAGATTCGCAAATCTGGATGAGGTCAATTACCTTGCCAAGCGCATGGACAGCTTCTTCGGGGATGAGGAATATCAATTCTATGAGGCGATGAAATTAGAGGGCTTCGACACTCTGCCCGACCTCATCAATTTGAGCT
>DAVZHW010000118.1:0-2041 GCA_052273625.1 Candidatus Fimenecus sp.
TGGCAAGCACGCTGGGTAAGATCAATCCGTTCCGGTATCGTGGCTATGTCTACGATGAAGAGACGGGGCTGCATTATCTACGGAATAGGTACTATTGCTTTAACTGGTGTCGCTTTTTAAACGCAGATGCACTTATTTCCCCCAATAACCATTCAAACATGTTTGCATATTGCAGCAACAAGCCGGTCATCTCATTCGATCCGGACGGCATGGAATATTTGGAATACGGGAAAGTAACAAATAGTGACGGAACACACGCATTGTCAGACGGTCGAATGCCTGTTGCTATGTTTATCACATACCTGCGACAGGGTGTAGATCGCAAATGGCAATATAACAAAGGCGGTTCTATTATCGTAACTGGTAAAAAGCGCTCGGAAAAGAAGAAGTACTACGGCATTGATTGTGTTGGGCTCTATAAACGCATTATGGAGTGGTATTTTGATCCTGATTCTTTTGATGAATTAACCATGATTACTGCTGGCGGAAGAAAGGGGAAGAACTTCTGCAATGTTTTGGATATGAAAAACTATGGTCTTGACGATGGACTTGTTTACAATATTCCGTTCTGCACTTGTTGTGAACTTGATTTACCCTTGGGTGTAGCGGTATTCAAATTCGATCCGAATCGAGTAGAGGAAGACAATGAGGGTTGGGTTCATGTAGGTTACTACATTGGCGCAACCGAATTGGGCCCGCACACAATCGTTCATGCAGATTCAACCGCTAATCGAGTAAATTATATTCAGCTTGAAAATAGTAGTTTTACGCACTATGGCTATTTGAAGGGAATTGATTACCCTATAATTGAGTAAACACATCACAGGAGGTCACAAAATGCGGTATAGGGTGTTGCTGGTTATTATGTTTGTTACTCTTTTGCATGACTCCGTTGCCTTATGTGAAAGCCAAACATTTGATTGGTGGTGCGATAATCCGCACATGGTTGCAAGCTATCAACCATGTGAAGATGCTGGTATTCTTCCTACCGGATATTATGTTCAGGATGACATACTATATTGCGGCAGCACCCTATATCGTTATCCAGGCCAAAAGGAACAGCCGGAATTTGCGATTCCTGAAGGAGTTTACGAAATTGAACGAGATGCTTTTCCCAATGTGATTTTTGACAAGCTATATATACCAGCTTCCTGCATTTCGTTTGGCTGTGATGAGAACTACTGTATCAATGTGCTCGCGTTACCTAAAGCAGGAAGTTATGTTGTTTCCCCCAATAATCCGCTGTTCTCTTCGGTCGATGGATTGCTTTTGTCAAAAGATGGCACCAAACTATTGCTTTGTCCATACAATTATGAGACAGTTAACATCCCTGATGGCGTAACCACAATAGGTGAGCGTGCTTTTGCTGGCTCGGCTATTACAGAGATACGCTTGCCTGACTCGGTTACGCATTTGAACAATGCTTGCTTTGCTCAGTGCGAATTTCTGTCGAAATTAGATTTGGGAGGCAGTCTGATATATATAGGAGATGAGACTTTTGAAGGATGTATGTCCCTTGAAACACTTCTCCTTCCCGAGAGCTTGCGGTATATCGGGAGCAATGCATTTGCTTACAGCAGTATCCAGCATCTTGATTTACCTGATAATATTGAAATACTTGATTACTACGCTTTTTACGGAACGCAAATAGAAGAGATCGTTTTACCTGCCTCTCTTACCTACATTGCTGAAATAATCTCACACGAAAACACGGATCGAACACTTTCGCCTATTCGATTTTCTGTTTATGAAAACTCTTATGCTCACAATTGGGCTTTGGCTCAGGAACTTCCTTTCTTGCTGATTCCAATCGGCAATCACTAACTGAATGTCAGCATTGCTGTCACTAAGGGCATCGCTGACATCAACGATAAGCTCGGTGACATGGCGCGCAGGCTGGACAACCAGTCCACCTGATCCCCAACCGACCCACTAGCCATCCGGTATTGCCGGGTGGCCTTTCTTTGTCGTTATGCGAAAGGAGCGCAACATGACCCCAATTGAAAACGCCTGGCGCTATGGCCAGGTCAGTACACCCTGC
>DAVZHW010000119.1:0-1972 GCA_052273625.1 Candidatus Fimenecus sp.
TCCCTCCGAGTTGCCTACGGCAACCCACCTCCCTCGTCAGAGGGAGGCTGTGTCGAACAGCCGTACATTCAGCCTCCCTTGTGTAAAGGGAGGTGCCGAACGAATGTGAGGCGGAGGGGTTGTAAGGTTGATTTTATATGATTTTGTAAAACTCCCTCAGTCATTTTTGACAAAATGACAGCCCCCTCAAAGATGGGGCGGAAACACGAATTAAATTTGATATTCCACACGGTAGGGCGGTGGCTTGCTGCCGCCGAGGAAATTAACGGATATATGGTGACTATCGGGTGTTATCAAAATTGAATTAAACATCATACCGTAGGGACAGGGCTCGCCCCTGTCCGCAACAAATTTGATATATAATCACATTCACGGACAACCGCAAGGGTTGTCCCTACGGTATAATATCGATTTCAATTTGATAGCGCCCGAAAGCAATTTTATTTTCGCTGATTTCCACGGCGGCAGCAAGCCACCGCCCTACCACGTCATCGTTTGCGCCGTATCGTTCGCAACATACTTTGGCTGTCTCTTGCAGATTACGGACAACCGCAAGGGTTGTCCCTACGGTTCAATGTATTTTTTAATTTGATAATACCCGTTAACAGTTACATTTCCGCAAATTTGATTTTACAGCGTAGGGCGGGTGGCTTGCTCCCGCCGTGAGATTGTTGTTTATTTGTGATAATTTACGGTCGAAATAATACGAAAATAATAAGAATTTGTTAAATAATTTTTAATTTTATTAGAAAATATTGCATTATCCACACAAAAGTCTATAATCTATCTTGTAAGATAAATGAAAAACTCGGAAGGTGGATGTAATGACACAAGCAAAAGCATCGGAAACAAACAACACAGAGGTTAAGGACGAGCTGACGGTTGAAAAGCTGATAATGATATTCCTTGTGGCGTGCCTTGTCGGCTATGCCGTTGAGGAAATATGGTGCTTTATAAGACACGGATATTTCGAGTCGAGGCACTCCTTGATTTACGGTCCGCTGTCCGTGCTTTACGGTATGGGTGCGGTTTTGCTGACGGTATCGCTCTATAAAATCAAAGACTCAAAATGGTACACGATATTTTTAACGGCGTTTTTAGTCTGCTCGGCGGCTGAGTACATAGCATCGCTCGGTCAGGAGCTTCTTTTCGGCTCGGTGGCTTGGGATTACAGCAATGTACCGTTTAACATAAACGGAAGAATTTGCTTGTTGTATTCGCTGTTTTGGGGCGTTCTCGGTCTTGCGTGGATAAAGGGGATTTACCCGGTCTTGAGCCGCACGATTGACGCAATTCCTAAGGATGTTACAAAATATATTTGTATCGCATTTACGGTTTTCTTCGTTTTCGATTGCATAGTGTCTGCTTCCGCCGCCGCAAGAATGGATAAACGTCAGGAAAATGTGCCGGCAAGAAATAAGGTCGAGGTTTTCCTTGATGAGCATTATACCGACGAGCGAATGCACGCAATTTATGCAAATTCAAAGGATGTTTGAGTTTTTCAGTTTTTTCTTTAACAGCGTATGTGAAATTCACGGACAGCCACGCATTCAGCCTCTCTTGTGTAAAGGGTGCGGGTCTCTTGTGGAGACCTCTGCATTTAATGCAGAAGCACCGACCGAACCGGCAGGTGAGACGGTGGGTTGCCGCCGTTAGATTGTTGTTGATATATGATAATTTACGGCTAATAGCGCCTACAACCGTAGGGACAACCCTTGCGGTTGTCCGTTAATTTGATTTAATATGTAATTTTCTGCGGACAGGGGCGAGCCCTGTCCCTACGGGTTGATATTAAATTCAATTTGATATTACCCGAAAACATTGTTATTTTCGTCAGTTCCCACGGTAGGATACACTGTGGGATATATATCCAATTCATTCAAAACACCGTACATAAAACAAAAGCAGGTTTTCCCTTGGCTGAGTGTTCATAAGGAAGTATTGGTTTCTCGCATAAAAATCCCTTATGCTT
>DAVZHW010000120.1:0-1869 GCA_052273625.1 Candidatus Fimenecus sp.
GAGCAGAGAAAAATTTGTTAGTTGCTATACTCCGCATAAAACGAACCAATTCAGAACCAATTACCAAAATAGCACAATAGTCCTTTTCCCCCCTGACACCTCGGCCAATGCCTTGCTCAATTTTTTGGGCAATCCGTTTGTTGATTAGTTCGCTATTTGGACACGCTTGCTCTTCATAGCGATCCGCCAAGCTGTCAAAGTATGGGAGGCTGTCCAAAATTAGAACCCGGCAGCTCTCATCAGGCAAATCGATACCATCATATCTGTTATTAATTACAACAATTTTTGAAAAATCGCCTTTTTTCAGGTTGTCAAGCTCCTCGAAGATGCTTCCAGCAGTAGTAATTATTGCGCCTAGGTTTTGATACTGCTTACAACTCTTCGTGCTTGGAACCAATGCTATCATACCGAACTTCGAAGTCTGTATTCTACAAAACTCGGTAACGATCAAATCGTGGTCACAAGAATCATCAACGAGAGATGGAATTATCAGCATTTTTTCGCCGGACCATTTTGGGCTCATATTGCGTAAGGGGTTCTTTACGGCCTCCGGGCTAAAATCTAGACCTTTCACAAAGAAAGAGTCATCTTGGGTTGTTGCCGACATTAAGATTCTATGTGCAGCATGTGAAAATGATCCAAACGCACGAATATTAACATTATAGGGGGAAATTTCAATTTTTGTCCCAGAAATGTAACAGCAGTAGTTTGTTATTTGGTCGCGAATAAGCGGCCACGCATAAAATATCTGACTATCATTTTGCGCGGCAGACAAAATTCTCAATACTTCCGTTCTCTTACTATCCCAACTCCAATAAGGAACAGTCATAAAAGTATTGTAGTCACCCGATTGAATATCAAGCCAACTTCCTTCGCCTTGCTCAACCATATCATCTGCAAAGAGCGTGAGAATTTTTGAGTATACATCAGCGTTTGTGGTTCTACTAATTGAAATGGTAAAAGCTCTCTTAATAGTATCAATACAAGCATGTGAATCATCCAAAAGAACAGTGCCCGTCCTTGTATAACCATTATCTGTTCCAAAAACAGAACGCCCATTGAATACCTTCTGAACATGAGTAATGAGTACTTTTGTACCGGAAAGAAAATCATTCGGTATTCCATCGTTTTCGTCAAAGGTGCAGTAGGGAATACCAAATTTATCAGCCTCAGCACACACCTGTTTGACTAGATATTTGTTCGGGCAAATATAAAGACAGGGACCCTCCTTTGAATTGAGTAAGGATTGGAGCAGTAGTAACCCTACTAAAGTTTTCCCTTCGCCAGTATGTAACTTTATGATTAAATCCTTGTCTGTCCGCCGTTTTGTATACCATTCAGATAATACAGCCTCCTGTGCTGGGCGAAGTGGTCCTGCAACACTTTTCCGGTCTAAAGTTCCGTATAACTCGACGGGATCGGTTTTCGGCGCTATCGTTCTGCTTGACAGCTTTTTCTTAAAATCGATTGCCATTGAAATTCCTCCCCATAACAATTGAATTTTCAGCGTCTTTCGATGTTATTATTATATCAAATTTTATCTTTGTTTTCTAGATTGAGAATACCATATTGGAATTAAAATAACCTGACAAATAAAGACTTGTCAGGTTATTTTGTTTATTATCACCGTTCTACCCGACAATCAGCCGGTACACTGTCAGCGGCACATACCACACCGCCACAATCAACCGCCATGCCAGAACGAAACCACCGATCACGCCGCCGATAATAAAGTTCAATGCAAACAGGGCGATTCCTCCACCCAGGGAGCCGCCACCCGGCACGATCCAGAGGCACATCCGATGGAGGCCAAACGGAAGTCCGCAGAGTATCCAAAGCCATACATAGTCAAGTTCTCCGTTCTTCATG
>DAVZHW010000121.1:0-1787 GCA_052273625.1 Candidatus Fimenecus sp.
GTGGTGGAGATATTAAAGCTGCATGCATTGTCGCCGCCGGTACCGACGATTTCAAAGAGCTCCATACCGGTTTCGACTTTGGTAGCGTGCGCCCTCATAGCAGCTGCACAGCCTGCAATCTCATCGGTCGTCTCAGCTCTTGCACTTTTGGTGGAAAGTGCGGCAAGAAAGGCGGCATTCTGTGTGGGTGTGGTCTCACCGCTCATGATCTCATTCATCACGGTGTATGCCTCGTCATAGGTAAGGTCTTCTTTATTCACGATTTTTACAATGGCTTCTTTAATCATGGCTCATATCTCCTTTATAAAATTTCTAAGCATCTGCTTTCCATCTGGTGTCATAATGGATTCAGGATGGAATTGTACGCCATAAATGGGGTAATCCTTATGCTGTACAGCCATCACTTCCCCTTCTGTGGTAAGTGCGGTAATTTTCAGATACTCGGGAATTGTGTCAGCATCTGCCGCAAGGGAATGATACCGTGCGACAAGTGCAACTTCAGGACAACCTTTGAATAACAAACAATCTGCGTCAAATCTGACATTCGACTGTTTACCGTGCATCAGTTTCTTTGCATAAGTAACCGTCGCACCGAATGCCGCACAGATGGCCTGATGACCGAGACAAACACCGAGAATCGGAATTGTTTGGCCCAGTGTTTTTACAGCTTCAATGATGATCCCGGCATTTTCCGGCCTACCAGGACCCGGGGAAAGAATAATGCGGTCGGGGTTTAGTTCCTTAATTTCGTCAACCGTCATTTCATCGTTGCGGATGATCTTGATATTCGGCTCGATCTCGCCAATGAGTTGATAAAGGTTATAGGAAAAACTGTCGTAGTTATCAATCAAAAGAATCATAATTCTTCCTCCTGTGCAAGCTCCAGTGCTTTCAGTGAAGATTTTGCTTTGTTCAGACATTCCTCAAATTCCTTTTCAGGGACAGAGTCTGCCACAATCCCGGCACCGCTTCTTACAAACACCTTGCCGTTTTTCTTATAGGCAATGCGGATGGCAATGCAGGTGTCCATATTGCCCGTAAAGTCGATGTATCCGATAGCGCCGCCATAGATACCGCGTTTGTTGTTTTCAAGCGCTCCAATCAATTGGCAAGCTCTAATCTTCGGCGCTCCAGAAAGAGTTCCTGCGGGTAGCACCGCTTCAATGGCATCCAAAGCATCTTTACCTTCACAAATCTCACCCCGTACCGTAGAACCGATGTGCATGACATGAGAGAAGCGTTCGATAGAATGGAACTTTTCGACCTGCACTGTGCCGAATTTGCTGATTTTTCCGAGATCGTTTCGTCCTAAATCCACCAGCATATTGTGTTCAGCAAGTTCCTTCTCGTCCTCAAGCAGCTCTGCTTCCAATGCTTTATCCTCTTCATCGGTTCTCCCTCTCGGTCTGGTCCCGGCAAGCGGAAAGGTGTGTAACACTCCGTTTTCCAGCCTGACGAGGGTTTCGGGAGAAGCGCCGGCTACCTCGACATCTGTCCCCGAAAAATAGAACATATAGGGAGATGGGTTGATGGTGCGAAGTACACGATAGGTATTGAGCAGGCTCCCTTCAAAGGGGGCACTCAGACGGTTGGAAAGCACGATCTGGAAAATATCCCCTTCGCGGATATGATGTTTCGCCTGTTCAATCATTTCGCAAAACTCTTCTTTACCGAACAGCGGTGTTACCGCTCCAAGCAGTCTTCCTTCGGGTTCCTTTTTCTCTTCGCCATGCCTAATAAGTTCTACAAGCTGTTTTAACTCCATAACCGCTTTGTTGTAGCCGGTT
>DAVZHW010000122.1:0-1559 GCA_052273625.1 Candidatus Fimenecus sp.
GGAGAGAAAGCAATAAAAATCAAACTTTCGTTATCTCTCCCTCAGTCATTTTTCTGCGAAAAACGACAGCTCCCTCGTCAGAGGGAGCCTTTGTCGGACAGCCGCAAGGGCTGTCCCTACGGTGTAATATCGAATTCGATAAAAATCAGGCACCCTCTGACGAGGATGCCTGTGTTTGCAAGATAATATCTGATTTAATATCCGAACACGCCTGTGAGCGAATCGTCCTCATCAATCCATTTCTTAACATGAACTATTCTGTACTCGTCTTTGGTATCTCTGATAACAATATGTTCAATGCCCGAATTTATAATCATCCTCTTGCACATTGAACAGCTGTTTGCGTTCTCGACGTAGTCAACATCATTGCTTTCAAGTCCGACAAGATAAAGAGTGCCGCCGAGCATCTCGTTCCTTGAAGCGCTGATAATCGCATTAGCCTCTGCGTGCACGCTTCTGCAAAGCTCGTACCTTTCTCCTCTCGGAATTTTAAGCTCGTCACGGATACATCTGTTCAAATCACAGCAATTCTTTCTGCCTCTCGGAGCACCCGAATAGCCTGTCGATATAACCTGATCGTTTGAAACTATAACAGCTCCGTAATGACGGCGCAGGCAGGTGCTTCTGTGAGCAACAGCCTCCGCAAGGTCAAGGTAATAATTTATTTTATCTCTTCTCGCCATATTTCACACCTCAAAGCAAAATTTATATTAAAATAATATCATAAACACGTTCTTTGTTCAAGATGGTAATTTCAATAAAAATCAACGCCGATAATTTACGTTGCACATTCAAAAAAAATGTGATATTATTCTATGCGGTGATAAAATGAGATTCAGAAAATTAAAAAATCTTGATACAAGGCGTGATAATTGCAGCGACCTTCGTATCCCCTATTCAATACCGGATTTTGATTTGAGAAATATTGATAATGTTCACGAATATATTGATTTTTCGGAGCATTTTGTAAATGACGCACCGCTTGTGCTTGAAATAGGCTGTGGCAAAGGTCAATTTGCAACCGAATACGCAAAGAGAAATCCCGATAAAAACATTGTCGGAATTGAGTGCGTGCCGGGTGTATTGGTAATTGCATGCGAAAAGGCAAAGGAAGAAAATCTTAGCAACCTGCGTTTCCTTGAAATGAGGGCAGAATACCTCCCTGTGTTTATCAAGGAACACAGCGTTTCGGAAATATTCTTAAATTTCAGCACTCCGTTTCCGAAGGCAAGACACGAAAAGCACAGGCTTACAAGCCCCGAGTTTTTGAGCATTTATAAGAAGATTTTGACTCCCGACGCTTTGATAACACAAAAGACCGACAGCCTTGATTTCTTTGAATATTCAATTGAGAGTTTCAATAACAACGGTTTTGAGGTAACAAGCGTTATCAGGGATTTGCACAACAGCGATTTTGAGGGCAATATCGTAACCGAATATGAACAGAAATTTGCCGAACAGGGTTTGCCGTTGTACAGACTTGAAGCAAGGCTTAAAAAATAAAATATTTTTGATACAAGAAAAGGCAACCCCCACAGATAATGCTGACGCATATCTGC
>DAVZHW010000123.1:0-1521 GCA_052273625.1 Candidatus Fimenecus sp.
CCCCATTTGTTGAGCCTTTAGAACAAGTCTTTCACCATAATAGCCGATATGTTCCTCTAAATTGGCGGTTTTAGGGCCTACAAGGGCTATGTAGTTCTTTACATTATTAAATTTACCATAGTGTGCCATAAAGCCTGTAAACGCCTTTGGCTCGTTCAGAATGAGTTGAATATTAAGATTGCCAAGCTTATTGCATTTTTCTATTTCTTGGTTAAGTTCTTCAACCTTTTCAGGCTCAATTTCTTTATCTTTATAGCTTCTTACTGCGTGACGCTCTTCTATTGCTTGTATAATATCCATTTTCAGATACTCCTTAATTACAAATTAACAATTATCATCTAACTCATATTATTTCAAATAATCAGTTTATTATTGGGATTGTTTGATTATTTGATTTTTAATAAACAAAAACGACTGCCACAGTTTTTCGTAGCAGTCGTAAATTTGCTTTTTCAGATTAAGAATTAGCTTCGATATATTTTACGAGATCGCCAACAGTCTTAATGTTCTCGATTTCTTCATCAGGGACTTCGATTTCGAACTCGTCTTCGATAGACATAAGAAGGTCAACGACATCAAGTGAATCTGCACCTAAATCATCAGCGATTGTTGTTTCAGGTGTAATCTTATCCTCCTCATAATCAAACTGCTCTGCAAGGATAGCCTTTACTTTTTCGAGTACCATTTGAACTCCTCCTAATAAAAATATGATTTCAAGAAATTGCGGTATTATATCGTTTAGTTGTAGACAACCACGAATTTCGTGGTATAATAACAATTAAGAAAAACACCGACTTAAAAATCTTTCTTACACAAATAATATTATTGGTAAATCTGCACTTTGTCAATAGTTAATTTGCTTTTTTTTAATTATTTCAAAATTATCCGTAAATTTTGTGTAATTTTATGGATTTAGTGTAAGCTTTTACTAAGAAAAAGGAGCTGTTATTATGAGCGAAAGAAAATTTGCAGTTATAGGACATCCGATAGGACACACAATGTCACCATTTATACATAAAAGACTTTTTGAACTATCGGGAATGGGTGGAGATTATTCTGTCTATGATATAGCACCTGAAGAATTGGCTTCTAAATATTCTGAACTTAGAGCTTTAGATGGATATAATATTACTATTCCGCATAAGCAGGCTATTATTCCGTTGATTGATAAGCTTGATAAGAAAGCACAGCTTTATGGCTCTGTAAATACTGTTAAGAACGGCGAAATTGCTGAAGGCTATACAACAGACCCAGATGGTTTTCTTATGGCTTTAAAGGCTGCAAAAATACCATTAGAGAAAAGCGTAGTAATTCTTGGCTGCGGTGGGGTTGCAAGAACCTTTGCATATGAGGCTGCTCTTGCAGGTTGTAATACAGTTATTGCAGTGCGTCCTGATGACCTTCCTGTTGCCGCATCGCTTGCTGGTGAGCTTAAAACAAAAATTTATAAAGCATATGTAAGTACAAGCCTTATAAGCCGTTTAAAGGGCGATTTCGACCTCCTTATAAATGCTACACCTC
>DAVZHW010000124.1:0-1009 GCA_052273625.1 Candidatus Fimenecus sp.
CAGCTACGCCCACGAGCAGGTCAATCGGGTGGAAGCTCGGCATAATGTTTTGAAATGCCATTGAAAAGCCGTCCATAATGCCCAACAGCTTTGAGGAAAAGTCCGTGCCCGGTGCAAGGCGAAACGCCTGTCCGAGCTTGGTGGCGATTAAAGCTATGAACACATATGGGATATTAGGCAGAATGAGCTTTTTGTAATTCACTTTTTTCATCGTGCATCCAGCTCCTTCTTGCGTACCTTCGGCGTGTCGATGGACGCAGCCTGCTCCTTGAACTTACGGAGCTTCTGAATAACAGAGGGCTTTTCCTTCTTACGGTCGGTCTTTGCGGTGTACTCCTTGAACGCTGCTGTCAGAGCATCGCCGTCACGAGCCTTGAAGAAAACAAGGTATTTCGGGATTTCTCCCGTCTTATCCTTTTTCAGAGCGAAGTCAACGCCATACTTCCTCGCAATTCGCTCAAAGTCCTTGATATTCTTGTCGGTGATTTCGATGTTGGAAACACCTTGATTTTGCCCTACGAGCTGCTTCACGCTCTGCTTCCCGCAGGGCTTAACAGGACCTTCACGGGCTTTCTCCGCTTTCTTTTCCTTGCAATGGGCAAGATACTTGGAAATAGCCTGTTTCAAAACATTAGCGGTCATTTTCGTGGCATTTACAGCTAAAGTAACTGTCCTGCTTTCAACCTCCTCCTGCAATAGACATACCTCCTCTCTTTGAGAAATTGGTGCAGTACGGGTTGACGGTCACGCACTAAGGCGGTCTCACCCGATGGTAGATAAAGATTTTCAAGATTGAGGCTCCTTTCCAGGGCATAAAAATACTCCCGTGTTTAATCACGAGAGTCGCCGTATAAATCGTGCTGAACCAAAGCCGAGTAGTAATTGCCGATGGTAGTGGGGGCATTGTACAGCGTGGTCAGCAAATATTGCTTGATGTTGCGGATTTTCGTTGTGTTCTCCTGCAAGCAACTGAACACGAACTTGATATGCTCCGAATCCAGTTTGAGAA